>NZ_AMGM01000018.1 GCF_000298295.1 Cecembia lonarensis LW9 | reverse complement strand
TATTTTTACATCATGGGCAGGGTGGATGATGTGATCAATGTCAGCGGACACCGTTTGTCCACGGGTGAGATGGAAGAGATTGTGGCAGCCAACCCGGTAGTGGCCGAATGTGCCGTGGTAGGGATTGCAGATAAATTAAGAGGTCAACGTCCCGTGGCCTTGGTGGTGTTGAAAGATGGAAGGACAATAAGCAGAGAGGAATTGGAAGTGCAGCTGGTTAAAAGCATTAGAGAGACCATAGGAGCCATTGCTTATTTTAAATCAGCGGTAATTGTCAATCGTCTACCCAAAACCCGTTCGGGTAAAATACTGCGTAAAATCATCCGAAACATTGCAGATGGGGTACATTTTGAGATGCCTTCTACGATTGATGATCCAATGATTTTGGAGGAAATACGTGAAGTGTTACATACCCATAAAATTGGGGCTGAATTTGATATGGATTAAAATAAACATAACTATTATGAGAATATTCTTTACAGGGGGATCAGGAAAAGCAGGAAAGCATGTCGTTCCCTATCTCTTAGAACAAGGACACCGGGTAATGAATGTGGACCTGAAGCCATTGGATTATCCGGGCGTGGATAACCTGATCGCAGACATCACAGATTCCGGCCAAATGTTCAATGCCATGACCTCCTATGCCGGATTTGACGAGCTGGAGCCGGGTACAGGTGTACCCAAATTTGATGCAGTAGTCCATTTTGCGGCTATTCCAAGGATATTGATTGAGCCTGATAATGAAACCTTCCGGGTCAATACCTTGGGTACCTACCATGTCATTGAAGCCGCGGTCAAGTTGGGAATTAAAAAAATAATCATTGCCTCTTCTGAAACCACCTATGGGGTATGTTTTTCAGATGGAAAAACCAATCCTGATTTTCTCCCGCTAGTGGAAGATTATGATGTCAATCCGATGGACACTTATGCCTTGTCCAAGGTTTTGAATGAAAAAACTGCCCGTAGCTTTCAACGCCGTTCGGGAGTGGATATTTATGCTTTGAGAATTGGAAATGTGATTGAGCCCCATGAATATGCAGAGTCTTTCCCACACTTTCTCAAACACCCTGAAGTCCGAAGAAGAATGTTTTTTAACTACATTGATGCCAGGGATCTGGGGCAGATAGTGGATTTATGTTTGAAAAAAGATGGAATGGGTTACCAAGTTTTCAATGCTGTAAATGACCACAATGTAGCTACCCTTTCCGCAAAAGAATTGGCCGATAGATTTTTCCCAGGTGTGCCACTGACCCGTGACTTAGAAGGACATGAGGGCCTGTATTCCAACCAAAAAATCCGGGAAGTCCTGGGATTCAAAGAGCAGCACAATTGGAGGAAGTATGTAGATCCGGAATAATGATTTTGGTTGTCCTCTTTGGATTATCGGATCTGTTTGACCTGATTTCAAGCAGATTATGATGGGAGATGGAAAATTTTTGGTAATTTGAGATAAATCTTACCTGCATTCACTCGAACAAAATCAGCCATTAGAGGTCCGTATTCGTTTGGTACTTGCTGAAAAGCAATTTAAGCAATCATCTGGAAGGAATATTAAATGCCAAATACCAAAAAACTTGTACTCTTGTCTATTATAGGGTTATTTCTTCTTTCTTGTGAGAAAGAATTAGAAAAACCAAAGCCTCCCAATATACTGGTAATATTGGCAGACGATCTGGCCTATGCGGACTTGGGCTCTTTTGGTGGAGATATCGAAACCCCCAATCTTGACCAATTGGCTCAAGAGGGCATTCGTTTTAGCCGGTTTCATACCGGTCCCTTTTGTGCGGTCAGTCGGGCCATGCTTTTGTCGGGAAATTTTAACCATGTAGCCGGTATGGGTTCACAGGATTTGGTCACTGGTGTTCCCGGTTATGAGGGACATTTGAGCGATCGGATAGTTCCTGTCCCAGAGCTCCTTAAATCTGCTGGATACCATACCTATATGGCAGGCAAATGGCACTTGGGGAAAACTACCGAAGCCAATCCAGAGCAAAAGGGTTTTGAAAGATCCTTTGTGACCATAGAGGGTGGGGCCAATCATTACAGTGAACGGGGGATTTTTCCCGATACACCCATTTCTCTTTACACAGAAGATGGAGAACAGGTTGCTTGGCCTGAAGGGGCTTATTCCACGGATTTTTACACAGACAAGCTGATTGAATATATACAGTCCAACCAATCTGACGGAAAGCCTTTCTTCGCTTATGCCGCTTATACTTCTCCTCACTGGCCTTTGCAGGTAGATGAGAAATATTGGAAAAAGTATGAAGGCCGATATGATGAAGGGTATGAGGTCCTGAGAGCGCAGCGCTTGGAATCATTAAAAAATGCAGGAATGATACCTTCTTCTGCCCAACTTCCACCCATGCACCCTCAGGTCAGGCCATGGGATGCTTTAACTCCTCAAGAGCAGCAAAAGGAAGCACTTAAAATGGAGCTTTATGCAGGGATGGTGGATAATTTGGATGACAATATCGGTAGGCTGATCAATTACCTGAAAGAAATCGGTCAATATGATAATACCTTGATTGTCTTTCTTTCCGATAATGGTGCTGCGGCTGAAGACTTTTATTACCATGATCACTTTGGCCCATTTCTTCAGGAAAACTATTCCGATGCCTATGAGGACATGGGGAAGGAAAATTCCTTTATTTCTTATGGTCCTCAATGGGCAGAGGCCGGATCCTCCCCCTTTTTATACTATAAAGGATACACCACAGAAGGTGGCATGACAGCTCCAATGATTATTTCCGGACCTTTGGTCCATAGCAGGAACCAAATCGACCATCAATTTTCATCCATCATGGATTTGGCTCCAAGTTTTTATGAATTGGCTGGGGTAAGCTATCCCAAAACTTGGAATGGAGTAGAATTGGCTCCCTTGGCCGGAAGTTCTCTTTTGCCCATATTAAATGGAGCAGAAAAGCCTGTTCATGATTCTACCTATGTCTTTGCTTTGGAACATAGGGGCTATGCGATGCTCCAAAAAGGGAACTGGAAACTTTTGAACATTCAACGTCCTTTGGAACTGGAAAATTTTCGGCTATTTAACTTAGCCGAAGATCCAATTGAACAGGATGATCTTAAAGAGAGATTTCCCGAGAAGTTTCAGGAATTGCTGTATGATTGGCAGCAATATGCCCAAAAGGTAAATGTGAGAATCCCTACTCCCCAACGGGGAGAAGGGATGTAGTTTTGAAAACTGATTTAATTCAAAAAGCAATGAGCAGAAATCAATTATTGAAAACCATCATGGTCTCGGTAATTATCGCAGTTGTAGTGGTGGTCATTTTAAAAAGCTTGGGGCTTGAAATTCCATCAGCTATAGTAGGTGGAATAGCAGGAGGAGTATTTGGGGCCTTGAGCAGTAGGTTTAGGACAAATAGGAAAAGTGATTAATATTATAAGCGCACTATTTGGGAGTTTCGAATGGCCAACTTTGGGAAAAAAAATCTTAAATTGTTTGAAAACAATGAATTAATGAAGAATTTACCTATAATGCTTTTATCTTTTTGGCTTTTTTTGGCCTGTGAGTCAAAGGAAGACCAAGCAATCAAATCTGATTTGCCAAATTTTGTTTTCATCTTCGCAGATGACTTAGGTTATGGAGACCTTGGCTGTTTTGGTGCATCGGATATAGCCACCCCAAACATTGACCGAATAGCTGCTGAAGGGATAAAATTCACCTCTTTTCTATCTGCTTCCCCTGTATGCAGTCCCTCTAGGGCCGGTTTGCTAACAGGCAGGATGCCCCAGCGCATGGGGATCAATACCGTTTTTTTCCCGGAAAGTCTAACAGGAATGGATCCAGAGGAAATCACCATTGCAGAAATACTCAAGACAAAAGGCTACCGTACCGGAATAGTGGGAAAGTGGCACCTTGGCCATCTGGAGAGATTTCTTCCTTTGAATCAGGGTTTTTACGAATACTTTGGAATCCCTTACTCCAATGACATGGCATCGGTCGTATATATGCGGGGCAATGAGGTGGAGGCATATCATGTCGATCAGCGCTACATGACCAGAACCTATACAGAAGAATCCCTAAAATTCATTGATGCATCCGGAGATCAGCCCTTTTTTCTTTACCTGGCCCATAACATGCCTCACGTACCGATTTATGCTTCTCCTGAGTTTGAAGGAACATCAAACCGTGGACTTTACGGAGATGTCATCCAAGAGCTGGACTGGAGCGTGGGAGAGGTCTTGAGAAAGTTGGAAGAAAAGGGAATCCTTGAAAATACACTCATCGTATTTTCCTCTGACAATGGCCCTTGGCTGGTGATGGAAGATCATGGAGGTTCCGCTGGACATCTAAGAGAAGGCAAGCAGTTTACTTTTGAAGGAGGGGTGCGTGTACCGACAGTTGCCATGTGGAAAGGCAAAATTGAGCCTGGTCAGGTTTATGAAGATTTAGCTACGCAAATGGATTGGTTTCCAACATTCAGCCAGTTGGTCGGAGCAGAAATACCCCAAGACCGGATAATCGACGGCAAAGACCTAGGGCCTGTTCTTTTTGAAAATGGCAACAGAGAAGGAGATACCTTCCTTTATTACATGCTTTCCAGTCAGGAGGGATATCGGGAAGGAGATTGGAAAATCAAGCGTCCCTATGCGGGCTTCGCTGGATCCAGAGGTATGAAGCGGGTTGAAGCACATGATACACTCTTATTTAATTTAAAGAATGATCCGGGAGAAACCATTAACCTAGCTGGAGAATACCCAGAGAAAACTGCACAGATGATGCGGGCAATGGATCTTTCGGTGAAGCAATTGGGACCTTTACCTGAAAGTAAGGTAGCCAGGACTCCTCCGGACAACAGTCATTTTGAATATTTGGATTCTAAGAATAAAGCGATGAATTGAAGATGTCCAATATTTTCTTTAAAATAAAAGAACAGGAAGAAATCGCCAATCAACTCGATCTTGACCTCTACCAAAGGCAAGCATATTTAAGTAAAGTGGCTGATTTTGCCAATGCCTACTTGGATGACTTGCCTCAAGCCAAAGCATATGATAAAACGGGAGCTGATAAGGAAAGCTTCAGGATAGATGGAAAACCCAAGTCCATGGACCAGATCCTGACCATTTTCAAAGAACAGGTTACGGAACCGGGAATCCGTGCTTCTTCTGGTAAGCATTTTGGGTATATACCTGGAGGAGGCATTTATGCTTCCTCCTTGGGAGACTATCTGGCTGCCATTACCAATGAATATGCGGGCATCGGCTATGCATCTCCGGGGGCAGTGGCCATGGAAAATGAAGTACTCGATTGGTTGAAAAAACTGTTTTCTTTTCCTCAAACTGCAGTGGGCAATCTTACCTCTGGGGGCTCCATTGCCAATCTCATTGCCCTTACAGCAGCGAGGGATAAATATGGGGTCAAGAATGAAAAAATTAGAAATAGTGTCATTTACCTGACGCCGCAGACCCACCACTGTATCCAAAAATCTTTGCGCATCATTGGTTTGGAGGATGTACTTATCCGTTATGTTCCAGTCGATGAACGGTACAGAATGGATACCCAAGCATTGGAAAAGCAAATCCGATCTGATCAATCAGAGGGCCTCAGCCCGTATTTAGTAATAGGTTCGGCGGGTACCACAGATGTCGGGGCCATAGACCCATTGGAAGAGATTGCCCAGATCAGCCATCGATATGGCCTTTGGTTCCATGTGGATGGGGCTTATGGGGGCTTTTTCATCCTGACTTCCAAAAAGGACCTTTTCAAAGGCATAGAAAAAGCAGATTCTCTGGTCATCGATCCCCACAAAAGCTTATTTCTTCCTTATGGCATAGGGGCTGTATTGGTCAAGGATGCTAAAGCTGTCCTGCAGGCCAACCTGTATATGGCCAATTACATGCAGGATGCATTAACTGATCATCTGGCAAATGATCCGGCCAATGTGTCTCCTGAATTGACCAAGCACTTCCGGGCATTAAGGATTTGGCTGCCCCTGCAATTGCACGGCATTGCCCCCTTCTTTGCCAACCTAGAGGAGAAATTACTACTTACTACTTATTTCAGGGAGCTACTTTTAGTGGCGGGATTTGGTGTTGGACCTGAACCAGATTTATCTGTGAGCTATTTTTGGTATCCTTACCAAGGGGACCAAAATGCATTTAATCGCCGTTTATTGCACCATATCCATGAGGATGGTCGGGTCTTTTTCAGTTCCACCCTTTTGGAGGATAAGTTTGTCATCCGAATGGCCATTCTTTCCTTTAGAACCAAAAAAGAAACAATTGATCAGGCCATGGAGATGATCCAAGCTTGTCTGGAAAAGACAAAGGAAGAGTTTGGGGAGCAATAGTTTAATGATTTCAATTAAAACAGTATTGGATATAAAATTTGAAGATGTCAGGATATAATGGTGCCATAATGCTCTTTGATGTGAACCTCCACTATAATTTTGCAAAAGCAAGTAGAGAAGGAAGTGATTTTGATTTGCAGACAATTTTTGACAATGCCCTTGTAAAGACTTACCCGACCCTGGCTGTTACACTGGTCAGCAATCACGATACCCAGCCCCTGCAGGCCCTCGAATCTGTCGTTGAAGCCTGGTTCAAGCCATTGGCTTATGCCATAATTTTACTTAGAAGAGATGGTTATCCCTGTGTTTTTGCCGCTGATTACTATGGCGCACATTATAAAGGCATAGGAAAAGATGGTCAAGAGCATGAAATTTGGATGAGTTCACATCAAGCCATGATCGATTTGTTTTTGCAAACCCGTCAAAAATATGCCTATGGTGAGCAGTATGATTATTTTGACCATCCCAATTGTATTGGTTGGTCAAGATCAGGTAAAAAAGAAAAACCCCAAGGCATGGCTGTTCTTTTGAGTAATGGGATGGATGGCACCAAATATATGGAGACGGGTGCACCTAATACTACTTATTTCGATATCACCGGTCATATCGCTGAGCTTATTACTACCAATGATGATGGATGGGGAAAATTCCAGTGCAAAGCTAACTCAGTTTCTGTTTGGATTCCGAAACAAGATTAATTTGGTATAAGAGATTTAAATATTTTTATGGGTTGTTCGGGATTTCCAATCCCGAACTCCGGATAAATAGGAATTACAATCCTCTTTTAAAAATATACCAATTAACCTGGGGGAAACCTTATAACCCTGCGCTACCGCAAAAAGTCCTGCAATCTCCAAGCTTGTATATGCTTGATGCCTTGATTTGATGGTAATGTCATATCATCCAGTGACACAACAAATTTTTCGTCCATACTCGAAAATTTTTATTCGATTACATAAATCTCCGAATATACTCGAAAAATTTTAGTGGCTTCAATCCTGCTGCCTTGGTACATCCCTCCTATTTGGTAATTGCCATCCCGAACCCCGGAAAATGTGGATTTGCGGTCCTCCTATTCCGAACCATTTGAAAATTGAAATTCCCCTTCCAGTCTCCTGAGTTTTTTTATATTTATAGTATGAACCGGACATTTAACCCAAGCTTACTCCAAACCTCCCTGGAAAAAATGGTGGACAGTAAGTCCATTTTTAGTGTGGCCATGAAAGTGGAAAGTGGAGATGCTTCCTTATCCTGGTCAGGTGCTGCTGGTAGCATGCAAGTGGCCGACAAGTATTTCATAGCATCTGTGACCAAAATGTATATCACAGTACTTGTAATGAAGCTGATAGATGAGGGGAAGCTAAGTCTAGAAGATAAAATCAGTAAATATTTGCCGAGTGATTTCTGCTCTGCACTTCATGTTTTCAAAGGTGTGGATTACTCGAATCAATTGACCATCAAGCATTTGATTACCAACACCTCCGGGATTCCGGATTATTTTTTTCACAAACAGGAAAATGGGCGGGCGGCAGCAGATGATTTGCTGGAAGGGAAGGATGGTTCCTGGCCATTGGAAAGGACGATTGAACTGATCAAAGGATTAAAACCCAAATTCAAACCGGGGTCAAAAGCAGCTTACTCCGATTCGAATTATCAGCTTTTAGGAAGAATTATTGAGGAAGTTTCAGGGCTATCCATTCCGGAGATCATGAAGACGTATATTTTCGATCCCTTGGGGCTCAAAAACACCTATGTGTACCAAGATACCTTGGATAACAATCCTGTTCCTTTTTATTATGGTGCCAAAAAGTTATGGCTGCCTAATTATATAGCCTCTGTTGGACCGGAGGGGGGAATTGTATCTACTGTAGATGAGGTGATGGTTTTTCTGAAAGCTTTTTTCGGAGGGATATTTTTCCCCAAAGAAAAAATAACAACCCTGAAGGAATGGAAAATGATTTTTCCTCCTCCCGGATTTTTTCATTTTGGGATTGGCCTCGAAAAATTGTGGATTCCAAGAATTCTGTTCCCCTTCAAATACCCTGGGGAAATACTTGGATTCTGGGGACAGACAGGCACTTTTGCTTTTTACAACCCTAAAACAGACTTGTATTTCTGTGGCGCTACCAATCAGGTCAATGGTAAGGGACACCGAAAAGCCACAGGGCTGATGATAGACACCATAAAAAGTATGCTTTGAAACTGAATTTTGGACAAAAATCAATTGAATTATGAAAAAGCTTGTTCCATTATTTCTGCTTCCTCTTTTCTGGAGCCAATCGTTCGCTCAGTCCCATCAGGTATTAACTTCAGATGGCGAATTGCTCCACATTACGGTTAAAGGCAATGGGATACCATGTTTGTATTTGCATGGTGGACCTGGAAGTGGAAGTTGGTGGCTGGAAAAATTTATGGGTGAGGAATTGTCGAACTTTTAACCAATATGGGAGAGGAATTTCAAATACGTACCTATAAGGAGTTTAACGACTACTATGCGGCAGCAAACACTCCTCTGAGGTCAAAACATCATGAATTTAATGTCTTGAGGTTTTGTGATCTTGGCGAAGCGCTGGTACCTAGCATGGGACCATTCAGTATAACCTATTTCCAGGTTGCCATTGGCAGTGACCTGAAAGCAGCGGTGGGGGTTTTTGATATCCGTGAAGAAATTGAAGAATATACCATGGTCATTTACCTTCCTGGTCAGATTTTGTCCTGGGAGAAAACGGGCAATTGGGACGGCTATGTGGCCAATTTCAAGGAATCTTTCCTAAACTTGGAAAGTATGCCACAGCAAATGAACAGCTTTAGTTTTCTCCATAGTGTACAACCTTTGGTGGTCCCGCTTAGCAAAAAGGAATATAAGCTGCTCAGTCAGTTTTTCGAAGTGATGTTGCTGGAACAAGAGGAATTGGAAGAAGAAAACATCCTCGTGATCCGAAACCTGCTACAGGTCATGATTGTATATATCAATCGCATTGTTACAAAGGTAAAAAGTGATGGAAGATTTGTAGCGCTTCAGTACCAAAGGATAGCCACTAAGTTTAAAGGATTAGTCTTGGACCACTTCCTACAGGATCGATCAGTAGCATTCTATGCCACACTTTTGGAAATCAGTCCAGCCTACTTGTCAGACGCTGTTAAAAAGGTTTTTCAGACCACACCCAAAAACATCATCAATGAAATCACCTATTTACATGCCAAAACCCTGTTGTCTTCCACAGATTTGGGCATTAAAGAGCTTGCCTGGAAATTGAGCTTTGATGATTACAGCCATTTTGTCAAATTTTTCAAAAAAATGAGCGGGCTAACCCCTGCAGCTTTTCGGAAAACCTTGAAAAAAGAGGGCTAGCGATCTTCCTGTATTTTTTTACCACAGCATAACTTTAACCCTACCTGATTTTTTACCAAAATCCCACCCTGTTTTTCCCATTAAATGTAGCTGTATTTATTGAAATTTACAGTAAATCAATGAGTTGAACACTTAAACCCCACTACGATGAAAGCGCAAACGATAAACAACCCGGCAGTAAAAAGTACCCCTCAAGCGGTGCCCAAACACAATAAGCCTTTGGTCGGAAGGATGAAGTTTTACTACAAAAATCCGATTGTAGATGCCTACTTTTCTTACCTACTTGCTTTTGGTGCAAGAGGAGGGGCGGATGTAGGTGAAGCATTTGCTGCCGTCAGCAATGTCAATCAATACGACACGGAAGCTTGGGTACGGGAACTGACCAAAGTGGCAGACCTCGCAGAAAAGGACGCAGAAAGAAGCTTCTCCCGTGGACATTTTATCACGGCCAGAGAAACTTTCCTAAGGGTGTATTACCTCAACAGGGCCGCCCTGTTTAACCTTAGTCCTGTCAAAGAAACCAAGCGTTATAGTGAGATTCTGGACCATGCAGTCGCAAATTTCAGAAAGGCTGCTGCCTTATTCAACCCTCCTATAGAACCCATTGAAATTGATTTCGAAGGAAAGAAGTTGAAGGGTTATTTTATGAAACCTGACAACAGCAATGTCAAAAGGCCTACCATTTACAATGTAGGAGGAGGAGAGTCCTTTAGTGAGGACATGTGTTTCCTTTTTGGGATTGGAGATCAGGAGCGTGGTTACAATGTCATCACGGTAGACCTTCCCGGGATGGGCAATACAGCCATTCAAGGAATGAAAATGGAGCCTACCATGGAAAAGCCCGTCAGTAAAGTCATTGATTACTTAGAAAGCCGACCTGATGTGGATATGGATAAATTGGCAGTCTTTGGCCCAAGTTTGGGAGGATATACTGTGGCTAGGGCAGCAGCCCATGATAAGCGTATCAAAGCCATGATTGCCAACAGCATCATTTTGAACCAATATGAGTATTTGGTTCAGGCCAAGGAGCTGAAGGTTTTGGCCAAATATGAAAACTTCCCCCTATTTAAAATGATTACCAGGCTATTTGGTTCCTGGTTGGCCGGTCTGTTTAATTTCATGGACATTTACAAATGGAGATGGCAGGTAAATACGATTCAGGAATGGTTGGATGCCTGTAAGGAATTTACGGTAGACCCTTCGGATATTTGCTGCCCCAGTCTTTTATTGGTAGGTGAGGATGAGTTGGCCTACTCGGCTACCCATGGATTTATAGCAGATGCCATGCAAAAGATCAAAAACGCCAAAGTGGATTTGGTGATCGGCAAAGGTGATCAAGGCGCTTCAGGCAAAAACATGCTACCCAATGTTACCCTGATACGCCATACGGTTTTTGATTGGTTGGATGAAGTTTTCCATAAAAATGAAGAAAAGGAAGTTGAGAAACCAAGCAAGGTGAAATTGGAAGATCGTGTTAAACTAAGAATGAATAATAAAGAATCGGCAAGCCTTTAACAGGAAATTTCCATTTATGAACCTCACTTTGGTTAAATCAAGCTTGCCCTATTTGATTGTATTGATGGGAGTTTTTGGAGCTGTGAATAATCTAACCGCCCAAAAACTCCCTTCTGGCTATCATTTTGATAGGAAAGATTAATTTTAACTCTACCGTTATTATGATGGACAGCATTCAACTAGAATACAGTATTACGGGAAGAGAAAACCTAGACACCATTCTTTTTGTACATGGGGCAGGGGGAAGCATTATCCAATTTCAGCAACAACAGGAATTTTTCTCGGAACAATACAAGGTAGTGTTGATTTCCCTTAGGGGACATGGGAATTCTCCAAAACCCTTACCAAATACCACTGATCAATATGCCTTAACCCTTTTGGCTACGGATATCATCCAATTGATCAAAGACCTGGATTTGGAGCGCATCCATTTTTTCGGTAATTCTGCCGGAGGAGTCCTTGGCTATGAAGTAGTCGGTCAAGTTCCGGAAAAATTCCTAAGCTTAACCACTTTTGGTACTACCGGACAAATGAAATTTCCCAAATTTTTGGCTCCGGTATTCAGAGGTTTCGATGCCTTGATGCTCCGTTACTTTAAAAATTGGTACCTGAATCTGATGGCTGACCAAACCGCTATGAATGCATCCGCAAAAGAAGTATGCTTACAAATGTTTGTAAAGGCCGTGGCTGCCATTCCCCATTTCAGATATAATTTGGTAAATTATGACTATACAGAATTTATTGCCCAATGTCCTGTCCCCTACACCCTGATCAGGTGTGAATTTGACAAAGGGATCAACGGCATGTTAAAATCAACACTTAAGGCTATCGGGGCCAATCCATCAGCAAGGGTGATTGACTTGAAAGGAGTGGGACATGTGGGCAACCTCGACGATCCTGCGGCTTTCAATAGTTGCTTAAAGGACATCTTGAAAAAGCTACCATGAAGAAAGGAATCATTTCAAGCGCTAACGGAGACATCCATTATGAACTGTCAGGTAAAGACTCTGGTCCTGCTTTGGTGTTTATTCATGGGGTAGGGATGGATCATTTGACTTTTCAAGAACAGCTTGCACCCTTAGAGCAGCATTACAAGGTTTTAGTTTGGGATTTACCGGGCCATGGCACTTCCTCCTTGGAAAATTACCACAAGCGCTTCACTGAATTGTCTGCAGAATGTTTGAATGAGCTGATGGAGTCCTTACAAATTTCCGAGGCAGTTTTGGTAGGTCAGTCCCTGGGCAGTATGGTTGCCCAGCATTTCCAACTCAAATATCCCGAAAAAGTGATGGCTGTGGTACATGCCCCAGGAATTGAGCTGAAATCCCATGTGGGGAATTGGGCTAAACCGCTTGTTCCCGTTTTTATCTTTTTGATGGGCTTGATACCGGAGAGAATGTTCTGCAACTCTTTTGGGAAACATAGGGCAGTAAAAAAGGAAGTTCAGGACTATTTAGCCAGAAGTATCGGGAAAATCGGTAAGAAGTTAGCATTGAAAATCACCGCTGACATGTGCTATGATTTGATCGACCTTTCGCCCCAACCCACCAAAGTTCCCCTCTTGATGCTTTATGGGGAAAAAGACTTGGGCTTTATCAAAAACGCTTCCAAAGCTTGGCATAAAAAGGAACCCGCCAGCCAATGTGTTGAAATCCCCAATGCCAACCATATTGCCAATCAGGATAATCCTAAACATTTTAACAAAACATTGAAAGCTTTTTTGGAAGGTTTGTAAACCATTAGAAAGACCTGACAGGTTTCCCTTACTATCCACAAATAATATCTATCAGTATCCAATATCAATCAATATCAATTAATTTCTATCAATATCTTCAATTCCCCAGCATCCATGAAATCAAAAAAGTTTTATCTCGGGCTAAGTTTATTCTTCCTTGGCCTATTGGGCATGTTGTCCATGTTGACTGTGGATTTTCCATTGCCTGAGGAAATGCAATCTATTTTGGAGGAACAGTTTACTCCATCCCAAATCCAATGGCTGATCTTGATCAACCCCACTATCATTATGTTGATAGCGGTGATTGTGGGAACCCTCCTCTACGAAAAGGTTAACCTGAGTGTTCCCATCCTCGAAAAGATGGTCGGCCTAAAAGAAGATTCCCCACAAACCCGCGAAATACTAATCTATGGGATTCTCGGAGGATTACTTACAGGAATTGTATTGGGATTACTTGGGCTAATTGGTAGAGGCTTGGTACCTTCCGAATTTGAACAACTCACCGCAAATATTCAACTTACTTTAGCCGCCAGGTTCCTATATGGTGGCATCACGGAAGAAATCCTAATACGTTTTGGATTGATGACTTTGCTGGTCTGGATAGCGGCAAAGATTTTTAAGGGGACTAAACCTATGGCTTATTGGATAGGAATCACCTTGGCAGCACTCCTCTTCGCCCTAGGCCATTTCCCTATAGTTTTTCAGTCAGTAGATCATCCTAGCAGTATCATGCTTACTTATGTTCTTATCGGCAATTCGCTAGGGGGTCTTGTATTCGGGTGGCTGTACTGGAAAAAAGGGCTGGAAAGTGCTTTTTTGGCACATATTTTCGCGCATGTGGGCATGGTTGTTCTTGAAAAAATTTACTTATGAAGCCAGAGATATCAAATAATAAATCCATTCCCATCCGGTTCTTTGTAATCACCTTTTTATGGTCATGGCTACTTTGGTTGCCTTTTGTTTTGGGCGGATTGGGTATCTGGGACTGGGACGAAAACCTTAGAAGTATTTTGAGTATGCCTACAATCATTTTGGGGGCATTTGGTCCTGGCATCGCAGCGGTTTATTCTATCAGGACCCTCCAAGGGAAATCATCAGTTAAACCCTTTCTCCGGTCATTTCTCTCTTTCAAATTTGGTTGGAAAGTATGGCTGATCATTTTCGGGGCTATGGGAATGGCCAATTTTTTGGCTTGGTACTTACCGGGATTTTTCGGCTATGAGCGCTTGCCCATGCTGCTGCCCACCATTTTGGTTTTCCCGATTTACTGGCTGGTCATGGTCTTTTTTGGTGGAGGCCAGGAAGAAATCGGATGGCGTGGATACATCATGCCCTATTTGGAATCCAGGTATGGCATTTGGTTGGGGAATATCATCTTGGGAATCATTTGGACCTTGTGGCATGCCCCCTTGTGGTTTATACCGGATTCCTTTCAGGTCTTTATGCCTTTTTCTGCCTTTCTGATCGGATGTATCGGATTGTCCTTTTTCTTTTCCTGGGTAGTAAAAGCCTCAAATAACAAGCCCTTATCTGCCTTGATAGCCCATGGCACCTCCAATGCCATGTTACCCGTTTTTCCCAGTTTGATCCTGGCTTCAGGAGTTTTCCAGCTCCATTTTTGGATCTTGGAGATTTTGTATTTGCTTATTGGTATAGTTGCTTTGGCATCACTAAAAAAACAATGAAAATATGCTTGTTTACCTTAAATTCAGCCTGCTATTCGGTTTGCTTTCTGCCTGGTTATTATTTTAATTGTGAAAGATTTGCTTCTTTTCCATCATGCAGTCCAACTGGTTAAAAAAAGAAATCCCCCAAAACTTTTTACTACAAAAGCCCTGGGCCGCTTTTGCGGCGGTTACTGTTTTTGGTTTGTTGTTCATGATCATTTACAGTCCATTTGCCAGTGGACAGGAAGCGGAAGGAAGAATGGTTGGAAAATTGATGGTATATGGCTTATTGGTTGGTGCTTCCGCTTTTTTGGCAACCTGGGCAATTGTGCACCCATTGCTCTCCAAAAAAGGAAGCTTTTGGAATATTGGCAAAGAACTCTTGGCTTTTGCAGTGGTTTTGTTGGCCATGGGCCTGACCATCTATTTTGCTGCCTTTTTGCTGGAGCCCTCAGCCGATCGCTGGAACTTGCCCACATTCCTTGACTCCTTCAAATATGCTGTTTTCATTTGTTTTCTTCCTTATGTCTTTTTCAGCCTGATCCATTTCCCTTTTTGGTTCAGTAATCTGCCTGTGCAGGAAGAATTTTTCAAACGCCTCCCCATGGAAAGGGCCGAACATGAACCCCTGATCAATATCAGCTCCAAACTCAAAAAAGAATCCCTGGATTTTTACCTTTCCGAACTCCTTTGTATCAGCTCTGAAGGGAACTATGTGGTTTTCTATTTGCAAAAAGCGGATAAACTGCAGAAAAAAATCATCCGAAACAGCATGAATGAAGTTGAAGCACAACTTCAAGGTCACGCTTGTCTGTTAAGGGTACACCGGGCTTTTTTAGTCAATCTCAAAAAAATCACCCATAAAAAGGGAAATGCGTTGGGTTACATGCTGAGATTGCATGGACTGGATATGGAAGTTCCCGTTTCACGTAATAAAGTCAAGGATTTTGAGGAAAAATTGGCTGAATTTCACTAATCCATTCATCCCAAAATTTTGCTTTTGGTAACAAGCCCTTCAATTTTTTTGTCCTTCAACCCAAAAACTTGGTGTCTGTACCAGTAATTCGGCGATGTCAAAAGCCTTCTTTTCCTTTGTTCTGTACAACCAAAGGACCAAAAGGCCATGAAATCATTTCCCAACTTCCACAAAAGGTTTGCGTTCGCCCTGATGGCTTTCGCGCTGACAGTTTCCTTTCTGTCAAATGCCCAATCTACCGAAAAACTCACAGGTACTTTGCTCCATTCACAGACTGAAGCCCCAGTGGCTTATGCCAATGTGGTTATGTACCAGCTTCCTGACTCCCTATTTATTGCCGGGGCCAATACCAATATGGATGGTGTTTTTGAACTGTCTTATTTAGTGGGAAAGTCATTCTTTCTACGCTTCAGTTATATGGGTTTTGAGAGTTTTACCTTGTCTTCTGAAGAGTTGCAAGGGAACGCCTTGGGTACTTTGTATTTCCAGGAATCTGAAAGCTTGTTGGAAGCAGTACTCATTGAAGGAGAAAAAGTAAAAGGAATAACGGAGGGCGAAAAGGCTGTTTTTATGATTAATAAGCAGCATGTGGGAGCGTCCAATACCGGAATGGACATCCTCAACCTGATTCCTGGAGTTTTTGTAGATTTCAATCAAAACATCCGTATCAGTGGAAAAAATAAGGTATTGATCTTTGTCAACGGTGCGGAAAGGGACCACCGATTTGTACAACAGCTGAGGGCAGAGCAAATTGATCAGGTAGAGGTGATTTTGAATCCTTCTGCCAGATTTGCAGCAGAAGCAGATGCAGTTATTCATATCCTCCTGGCAGAAAGAGAAAGTGGTTTTTCAGGAATGGTCTATGGAGAAATGCCCATTTCCAGGAATGAAGTGTACAGCTTTCCAAGCGCCAGTATGTCCTTTTACACCCCAAAATTTCACGCCTACACCAGCTACAATGGCGCATTCAGCATATTTGATGTGGTGCAGGCATATGAGCGGAATACCACAAAAGGAACCCAAATCCAAATGGAACAAAAAACCCGTCAAAGAAGCATTTCCAATACAATCCATCAAGGACTCGAGTATGCCCTTTCTTCCAATACCTTGTTGCATGGATACATTGCAGGAAGTTGGTTTTCAGAAACCCATAATGGGAGCATTGAACTTCAAAGCAACCAAGGGGACACTTGGACTGCCAAGCGGGAAGAGGAAGACCGTAACAGATCTTTGACAACAGCACTGTATTTCCAGCATCGGTTTTATGGTGAAAAAGAAAGCAGTATAACGGTCGATTGGACCCAAAGCCGCTTACGTGGAGAAAATCAATTGCGCTTTTTGCAGGAAGAGGAGCGCTTCATCAACTATATCCGTCCCAGCCAACAGGTTTCCAACCTGCGCACCGATTACAGCACCCAATTGAATCCCAATTGGCGTTTGATAACAGGTTTTCAGTTGCAACGCCAGCATTTTGCTAATGGTCATGAAAATGATTTCGACTTCAGAAGCCAGGTCCGCGCGCTATATGGCTCCTTCAATTGGAAAGGGGAAGACTGGGATGCGGAATTTGGAATGAGGGTGGAAGAAATACAGCTTCGAACCCTCAGCCAGGAGGGCAGAAAAAACCATTTTTTCTTTCTTCCCAATGCCCGATTGGGACATGTTTGGAATGAAAAACATTCCACCAGGTTTTTCTTTCGGTCAGCCATGGTTTATCCCTTGTTTCACCAGTTGAACAACTTTGAGGCCTTCTTGGATCCATTTACCCTATCTTTTGGGAATCAGGACCTTCAGCCCTATACTTTCCATCAGGCCAATGTGGAACATACCTGGAATACCGGTAATCTCTTGTTGATGAATGCGGTATTCTTTGAAAAAAGAAGCCAAATGATCAATGAGCTGTATGCACTCAATTCCGAAGGACTGATGGAGGTAACCTTTGGCAACTTGGGTGATTTGTTCCAGACCGGGATTCAATCCAGCGGAGCGATGCGCTTGAGTAAACAATTTTCGATCAACCACATGCTGAGGGTATTCCATAGCAGGGGTATAGGGAATGATCGGGAGCAGTTTCCTGTAAGGGACCGAGTGGCCATTGAAACCGGTTTTTCAGGAGTGCTTGCCTTGGAAAAGGATATCTTCCTCACTCTCCGCTTCCGATACCTTTCTCCGGTCAATGATATACAATCAGATTTTTTCAGCGGCCCCCTTTATTTTCTGGCCGCTGAGAAAAAACTCGGGGACCAATGGAAGCTGGGGATGACTTCGGCCCTTCCCTTTTCCCGAAGGTTTACCTATTATGGATTGGAAACCCGAGGAAAAGATTTTCAACAACTCAGCACAGGTCAGATCCACATGTCAAGGATTCCTCTCTGGTTCACCTTGAGCTACTCCTTCCAAAAAGGAAAGTCTGTGCAAAAAGAAAAGAAGGAAGTCTCCAGTGGCTTGCACATCAATAAAAAAGGTTTCTGAGCTGACCTGACAGATGTCATGTTTTTCTGAATGTATTATACCTAACTTTGAAGTCTAAACCCATAGCAATGAAAAGATGGCTTTTTTTGTTGTCCTTCGTACTGGTGCAGGTAGCTGTATTTGCCCAGGACAAGCAACGTACCCTTTTTTGGAATGCAGGCACCCATAATACTTGGGAAAGGGATTTTGCCTATTCGCCCTTGTTGTATCAGGGAGCCTCCTTCGGTTTTACCTTGGGCTATGCCAGTGTAGGGGAAAAGAAAACCGATGAGGTTTACCTACATTTTAGCAGAATTCCCATGCAAAATGCCTTTGAGGCAAGCATGATTGGTACCCATGCCCAAGTGATGACCTATACCTTCTACAAAGCGGCCTGGTTGCCTGAAAAATTTACCCTGGGTTGGTCCAATAACAATGCCCTGAGCTTACGTAATTTCCAAGATGCCCAGAATTTCAATCCCAGGTTTGACTTTCATACTTCTTTTGGTCCGGCAGCACGCTATCAAACTTTCTTTGGAAAAGCGGAACAGTGGAGGTTTTCCTCCCAGGCCCATTGGCAGGTGATCGGTTTCCTGTTCTCAGCCTCATATGTGACCAGTCCTCCGGATCCATTTTTGCACGAACAGTCTACATTCAATGCTTTTTGGCAATCCATACGTTTGTTTCAACCTTTTCAGCAGCAGGATTTGGGCATCCTGAACCAGCTGTTCTACCAATTGCCCAATGGCAATGAAATCGGTGTGGGTTACCGTTTCAATTACACCAATTTGGAAAACGCACAGCGTTCCCAGCGTTCCATAGGTCATTATTTCTTCCAATTAAATTTTCAGCTATGAGACAGCAGGCAGTTTTAAGCAGATTAGTAGGGGTGTTATTGGCCCTATGGACCATGTCCTGTGAAGAAATCATTGCTCCCAGGGCGCCGGAGGCTAGTCCAAGGGCTGTATTTGAGCATTTATGGAATGATGTCAATAAGCGGTACAGCTTTTTTGATGAGAAGCAGATTGATTGGGAAGCGGTCAGACAGCAATACAGTCCCTTGATCCATGAAAACATGGCTCCGGATGCGCTTTTTGATGTATTGGGGGATATGCTTGGGGAACTGGAGGACGGCCATGTCAATTTATTGAGCACCTTTAACCGTTCCCGCAATTGGAGCTGGTTTGAAGGCTTTCCTTTGTTTTACGACCAGCAGCTGATCGATGATGTTTACCTTGGCACGACTTTCAGGATCATAGGTCCCTTGCATGCACAGACCGTGGATAACATGTTGTATGTCAATTACAGGACCTTTGAACGGACCATAACCGCACAGCACATGGATGAGATCGTCCGCTTGATGCAGTTTCATGAGGGCTTGATCATAGATGTGCGAAGTAATGGGGGAGGTAATTTGCAAAATGCACTCAATATTGCTTCCCGGCTTATTCAGGAGGAAGTGACCTATGCCCGTCAGCGTTTTAAAACGGGGCCTGGACGGGCGGATTTTACCCCATGGGCAGACATGCGGATCTTTCCCCATTCGGGAGAAAAGTATCTCGGTAAGGTAGCAGTCCTGACCAACCGGCGTTCATTCAGCACCACCACTTTTTTTGCACAAATGATGCGGACCTTGCCACAGGCCCGTTTGTTTGGCGATCAGACAGGTGGAGGAGGAGGAATTCCGGTTTTTGCAGAATTGCCTAATGGCTGGACTTACCGTTTTTCAGGGAGTCAGACCATAGATATGGAGGGCACACAGCTAGAGTTTGGCGTGTCCGTAGATCAGGTTTTGGATAATCCCATGAGCATAGTCGAGGGTAAAGACAGAGTCATTGAAGAGGCCCTTGAATGGTTGAAAAGCTCCAATTAAACTTTTTATTACATTTAGCCCATGAAATATTTAAAGTTTGAAGTTGGATTAATATTTTTTTTGATTGGCTGTACTTCAGAAAAGACATCCAGAGATTTTCCGAAGACTTTCTCTTGGGTGTTCGAGGATTCCATTCAAGTAGCCTACATGGGGGAGTTATTTTTATTGGATTATGACCCTAAAGAAGAACTGTACCTAGGAAGGTGGAATGCTCAGGAGGAATATGTGCTTTTTGATGAGTCGGGACAAATTAAACATACCTTCAAATTAAGCGAAGATGGACCGAATACAATTGGATGGGTCCAAGGGTTGAATTTTTTAGAAGAAAGCATTGCTGTGATGGATCAAAGTAAGGGCTTGCATTATTTTTCCCCAAGTGGGGTTTTTCAAAAAAAACAGGAAATCCCAGCGGGTTATTTTTTTATCAATGGGCTGAACTTCGCTGCTTATCCAGTCTCTGAAGAGTTAGCATATATTCGGCCGGAACGTGGAGAAAGTATTTTGAATTATCCATCAATGATGCAAAATGTGTATGCATCAGATATTTTGGAAGTTTTGAATCCAACAACTGGAGAAACCCGAACGACGATGCCTTTTCCCTCCAATACGGTGTATAGCTCCGGTAATTTTTACAATTGGACTTTTCCTAACATTCTCAAACATGATAATGAGTGGATTTTATGGATGTTGGCCGAACAAAAATATTTTGTCTACAAAGAGGAACAGGGTGAAATTCTGCTATCAAAAGTAGTAGACCTCAACTTGAAAGATGCGATTCCAATGCCCGGTATTTCCATGAACCAGTACAATGATTGGTATGAGCAATACGGCAACGTTATTTTTGGAAGGATCGAACAAATTTATAGAAGAGAAGGTGATGTGGTGGTTATCTATACCAAAGGTGTAAGTGAGGAAATTGCCAATCAATACAGTCGTG
Organism: Cecembia lonarensis LW9; assembly: GCF_000298295.1. Taxonomy (GTDB): domain Bacteria; phylum Bacteroidota; class Bacteroidia; order Cytophagales; family Cyclobacteriaceae; genus Cecembia; species Cecembia lonarensis. The sequence goes on along the minus strand of NZ_AMGM01000018.1, from coordinate 48,698 downwards.
ATAACTGGGAGGAGTGGATGGCTTTTCTGGAAAGTATTCCACTATATGCTGCCATTTTTGATACCCATCATGAATTGATTCAGAAGGATTTACTTGTGCCAAAAGGGATAAGACTGTCATCTGTAGTAAATAATAATGGCGCCATTATTGCCCAAAAAAATCAGGAGTTTTTTGGTGTAGAAGAAGATGTCCTGACTTTTTATGGGTTGGAAATCAAGCGAGTAAGAGAATAGCCGATCGAGGTAAAATTTTATAGCGTAAGAAACAATCAGGGGACTATTATTGCATAAAATCAGATATTGGAACCCAATCAAATAAGATATTCCACCAATGCCTTAAACACTCTCCCACTTTTATGGTATTATTGGATGGGATTTGTTACTATCGAGAAATGGATTTGGCTTCAGTAGTGTTTTCGACAATTGGAGTACTGTTCAAATGGGGAATAAGAAACAATTCAAAACCCCAAGGGGGTTTAACCATGAGTAGCCCCGGGTTGCCACCCGGGGAAGAGAGAGATGTCGATTTTCGGCAACCCCGAAGAGGTTGAATGTATCCGAATAATATGGTCCAAGTAATAATACCTTTTCCAATAAAAATATTTGCCAACCAGCATGTCCAACACATACGACTATATAGTGGCAGGTTCCGGATTGGCCGGATTGAGTTTCCTGTACAGACTTTTAAAGGAAGAACGTTTACAGCATAAAAATATCCTGGTCATCGATGCTGCCCAAAAAACCCAAAATGACCGTACCTGGTGCTTTTGGGAAAAGGAAGCAGGGCCCTTTGAATCCCTTGTATGCCACCAATGGGAAACCTTGCAGTTTTTCTCCCCTCAGGTTTCCAAGGAATTTAAAATGAAGGCATACCGTTACAAAATGATCCAATCCGGGGACTTTTATAATCATGTGCTGGAATTTATCCAAGGTTTTTCCAATGTCAGTTTTGTTCAGGAGCAAATCCTGGAGATTGTGGAAGCAGGAGGTAAAGGCCTGGTCAAAACCGAAAAGGGCAACTACTCAGCGGAGTATGTATTCAACTCCACCTCCCTGTTTTATCCCAAAATGACAGAGGAAAATACCTTATTGCAGCATTTTCTGGGTTGGTACATCCAAACAGAGGCACCTATTTTTGATCCAAAAGTGGGGACCTTGATGGACTTTACTTTACCTCAGACGCATGGAACGACTTTTATGTATGTATTGCCAACGGCTGAAAATGTAGCTTTGGTGGAATACACCTTGTTTACAGAGCGCATCCTCAAAGAGGAAGAATATGAAGTTGCCCTTAAGGGATATATCAAAGATAAATTGGGTATAGAGAACTATCAAATTACACATACCGAATTTGGGGTGATTCCCATGTCTTTGGCTAGGTTTCCTTCCTACCTTGGGAAAAACAAACGCATCGTCAACATTGGAACAGCTGGTGGCTACACCAAGCCCAGTACAGGATATACCTTCCAGTTTGTACAGAAGCATATCGGCTTAATACTGGCTCAACTCAAGGAAAACCAATCCCCTATCGTGACCCTTTCTTTCAGGGAAAAAATGTTTGAATGGTACGACAGGACATTATTGGATGTACTTTTGACCAAAAGTCTGAGCGGTGAGCAGATATTTTCCAGTCTTTTCAAGCGGGTGGACCCTGAGCGGATTTTGGCCTTTTTGGCCAATGAAAGCGGGTTTTGGGAAGAGTTTAACATCCGGAATAGTGTTCCCCAGTTTCCCTTTGTTTTTTCGGGAATGAAGCAGTTGATGGGTTTGGGTAAACAGTAGATTAAGGCTGGCTATCATTTATATTGCCGAAACAGGCAAAGGGAGTGTAAAATAAAAACAAGACCCTTTGCCTTTTTCAGAAGTTGCCCAAATCTTTCCCCCATGCCTTTCTACGATTCTTTGGCAATTGGCCAAGCCTAGCCCGGTTCCCTCAAGTTTTGAATGTTGGGGCAACCTTTCCATGAAACCAAAGACCTTATTCGATTGATCCGGCTCAAAGCCCAAACCATTATCTTGCACCTCAATTCTTACCCAATCTCTCTCTAATTTCGCCTTCACTTGGATTTCTGGATCAGCCTTCGAGCGGTATTTCAGTGCATTGGAAAAAAGGTTTAGGAATAGGCTGAGTAACTGGCCTTCTATACCTTGGACGACAGGCAGTTTATCAACTCCAATTTTTCCATTTGATTTTTGGATGTCTGAATTCAATAAGCAAACTGCTTGATTACATAGCAGCTGAAGGTCAACTGGTTGTATTGCCAAGTCCTTTTGATCCAATAAGTAATAGGACAACAGCCCATCCACCATCTGCTTCATTTTTTGTGTACTTCCAAATACGAGTTCCAGAATCTGGTCATTTCTCTGCGATTTACTTGGATCTCTTATATCAAGAATGTTTAATAACCCAGAAATGGTATTGAGCGGTCCTTTTAGATCATGGGAAATTACATGGGCAAAACGCTCCAATTCCTTATTTTTTAACTCCAGTTGTCTGGCCTTTTCCTCCGCTTCTTTTTTTGCTGCATTCAGTTCCCTTTCGAAAGTTTTTCTTTTGGTTATATCCAAAATGGAAAACCAGTAAACCGACTTACCTGTGGTTTCGTCTTTGATCATGGAGGCATTTACCAATATGGGCATTTTCTCTCCATTTTTCTTCCACATTTCCATACTGACTTCAGCCACTTCTTCCTGAAGTCTTAATTTTGGTATTAGCGTAGACTCAAAAAGAATTCTACTGCCTAGAGTCAAAATATGGACAAATGAGGGAAGGGCAAGCATTTCTTCCCGATTATAATCCAACCAGTTTAATAAGCTATTATTGACAGCAACGATTTTTCCTTCGTGATCCATGGATAAAAAACCACAAGGCGCTTGATTGAAAAGATCGATAGTTGGGTGATTGTGATTCAGCTGATTCATTGATGTGCTTGCAAGAATTGATCAATACTGGCGATGACTTTCCCAGGACTGGTTAAGTGGGGACAGTGCCCCCATTCTTCTATTACTACCAATTGACTAGAGGTAAGTTTTTCATGCATAAAGTCGCCAACTTCTATAGGTGCTAATTGGTCAAATTGGCATTGGATAATCAAACAAGGGACATCTATTCCTGCTAAGTCTTCTCGATGGTCAGAAGAGAATGTAATTTTTGCAAATTGTCGGGCAGCGACAGGGTCCATACTGCAAAAACTTTTCTCTAATTCAGAGGCAAACTCCATTCTTTCCTTATTCCCAACAATAACTGGGGTAACAAATGAGGTCCAACCAATAAAGTTATCTTCAACAGTAGTGATGATTTCCTCAATATCCTCTTTAGAAAAACCTCCTTTGTAGGCACCATCATTTATAAAATAGGGAGATGGGGAGACTAAAACCAAATTCTGAAAAAATTGGGGCTGCATTTTGGCAGCCAAAATACCAATAATAGCTGATACAGAATGACCTACAAAAATAACCTCTGACTTATTCAAATAAGTTATTATTTCTAACACATCTTCTGCATAGGCGTATAATGTATTATACTTAGATGGATTATATTCTTTGATATCTGAATTTCCAGAACCTACATAATCAAATAAAAGGACATCGTATTTTTCTTCAAATGCAGGGGCTACAAACCTCCACATACTTTGGTCACAGCCATATCCATGGGCAAAAACTAGGACTGGTTTACCTGAATCTTGGTATTTAATATTATACTTCTTTTGAATCGCGGGTTGCATTATTTTTTAAGGGTGTTGAGTAATCAATAATTCACATGACTTAAAATACATGAATAAAGGCATGTTTGGGTGTGGTGATATAAATAGTAAATTATTAACAACCTAACTAGGTATTTACTTAAAGTAAAGCTCTTTTAATAGGTGGCAGTGTGATTCAGTAATCGGTTTTTCCCAATACTCCAATATATTGGAGAATTCTTTTGCCTTTTGTTTATCCCCTTTGCTGATAGAAGAGCTGACCATGATCACTTTTGTGTTTTCGGTTAGATCCTGCTGTTGAATAGCTTCCAGGAATTCCCAACCACTCATATGTGGCATATTGATATCCAAAAAAATCAGAAAGTTTAAATTTTTGTGGGCAGCAATGTGTTCCAAGGCTTTTTTCGGATTGGAAAAAAGCACAGGGTTTTCTGAGATATTTTCTTCAACCAGCATCAGCTCGTGGAGAAAAAGTATACTGGGATTATCATCTATGATCAATACCTCGTCAAACATCCTTATTTTTCTAGGTTTTCGGATTTTTCATTCATTTCCCTTACTACGACATCAAGCTCCTCTAGGGCACTGCTGATCCTTTCGTAAATCTCATGCTTTGACTTTTTTACATATGTGTAATTATCAAATTTCATCAGTAAGTTAGCCAAACCCATTGCCTCTGTCAATGGTCCTCTGATCATATGAGATTGTTGCCAATTGATCTCTTTTAAGGCTTGATTTTTTTGTTCTATTTCCAAAAGCGAGTTTTTAAGGCTTTTGTTTGAATCATGGAGCTCCTTAGAGCGGATGGCAACCATTTCTTCCAGTTTTTTCCCTAATCTTCTTTCGAGAGTAAATCTATAAATGAAGGCAATGAAAAAGAGCAAGATGGATGCCAATATGATTTTGAATCCCAAGGTTTGATAAAAAAGAGGGGTAACCCTAATATTGAGTTGATGAATTTTTTCCTGGTTGCCAAAGGAAAGGGACCTTACCTCCAAGGTGTAATTTCCTGGGCTTAAATTGCTAAATAGCAATTCCCTTTTTTGGCCCAAGGAAACCCAATCTTCTTTCAGCCCTTTTAGCCTGTAGTAAAATACGGTTTGATCCGGGTTAAGGTAATCGATATGTGAGAATTTAATGATAAACCAATTGTTTCCTGCTGGAATTTCCAAGTCACCAGAAATATCTAAAATGCTGTCTCCATATTGGACAATGTCCCATTGAAAATCTTGATAACTTCTATTGGCAAAACTTTTTGAAGGATCTACGATAGTTACTCCTCGAATGGTGGGATACCATAGCTGCCCTTTGGAATCTACGGCGACATTTGGATAAATATAGCTATTGGTCTCCTCATTTCCCATTCCTTGGGTCTCGTCAAAAAGGGTTGAATTCAGGTAAAAATCAGGGGAAGGGTTTGCTTTAAACCGAAGTAATTCAGACGCAGGAATTCTTTGAAGGCCAAAATTACTGCTTATCCATATATGATCCTGATTGTCCTTAACAATGGAGTAAATCCCATTGGCAATTAATCCTTGGCTTCGTGTCAGGCCATGCCATAGCCCATTATGGAATACCAGTAAGCCACCCTGGGTTCCCAGCCAAAGATCCCCATCCTTGTCTTTGGTAATTGCATAAATTATCTGTTCTCCCGGCAAAAGGGGCAATTTAAGTGTTTCTTGTTGGAGACCATCTTTTAAAATGACCAAACCCTGATCTATAGCGCCAAAGTAAAGTAAACCTTGATCATCTTCGTATACGCTTAAATAGCTGCTGGAACTCAGATTTTCTGGGAGGGATGGCTGCTGAATATTTTCGTCCTGATCGAAGTAATATATACCTTTTCCTCCCAGAGTAAACCATAATTTGCCATCTTTTGATGTAAACAGGGTATGTACCAACCCTATGGAAAAATCATCTTTTGGCAAATACGATTTTATCACTTGGTTGGAATTTGGGTCTATAACAAATAATCCACCCCTTGTTCCCACGTAAATATTCCCTTTCCATTCTGCCAGACTTACGATGTTTTCGTTTTTAAGTCCTTGTTGCATTCCAAATGCCGTACTTCCTTTATCATCAATCCTATAAAGCCCTTTAGAAGCGGTGCCTATCCATTTGCTGCTATCATTGGCCATCAATATAGGACGAATATTTTGGGTAGAAAGAAATGGGTGTTTGAACTGCGCTACTTCTGCTTGGTGAACCACTGCCAACCCTAATCCTCCCGTTCCTATAAATAGGTGGTGTTCATTGGCCAGGACACTTCGAACATTAAAATCTGCAATCTCGTCCAATGTGGTTTTAATTACCTTATTTCCTGTAAATTGAATCACTGTTCCGTCAGTGGTGCCCCCCCAGATGCTTTCAGCATGTCCAAGGCTCAAGCTTCCATAATTGAAATCCGGAAGTTCTGAATCGGGAATTAGCAAGTGAAGTTGAAAAAACTCATCCAATTGAAAAAGTCCACCACCATGTACGCCTAGTATGATTTCACTCTTGTGTTTTATAAGTTTAACAATGTCTAGGTCTTCCGAGCCGACTTTTTCTGGTGGGGACTTTTTTTGAAGTCCAAGTTTATATAGCCCTTTATTGGTAGCAATCAACAAATGGTTACGATCGATCAGGAAATCATTGATTAAAACCGTGCTTTCTCCTCCTAAACTCAGAACCTTTTCAAATAGTCCTTCTTTATAATGATACAGGGTGCCATGTCTGGTACCTATCCACAAACTACCATCCTCGTCCTCCAAAAGTGCAGCCATCCAGGTATTTTCGAAAATGTCAAAACAATCAATGACTTGGTAAATATTCTTTTGAAGGAAAACCAAGCTGTAATCTCCCGCAGCCCAAATACCTTCTTTTGGTGAGGGAAATAAATGGTAGTAGGCATTTTCCTTTAGTTTTGGATCGTTTTCTCTCGTGAAAACCTTAGTTTCCGATCCATCGAAGCGTATCAGGCCTTCCTCTGTTGCTATCCAAACAAACCCAAATTCATCCTTTTCCATGGCATAAATGGTATTGTGCGGGAGGCCATTGGTGTTGTTCCAAAATCGGATAACAGGATTTATCATTCCCGAATCCAAGCTTGACTGGGAAAGGAAAAAGTCATCTGCAGCCCTGCCTATTTGTATATAGCTAAAGTTGGCAATAATGAGTGCAACGAAATAGAAGGATAAGGTAAACTTCTTCAAATCACTAGGGTTTCTTATATCTGAGATACAGACTGATAAAGAATAAAATTCGGGTGAAGAAAACGCATTGGATAATAGAAAGCAAATTTAATTGAGATAAAAGCAGGTCGTTGTGAAGAGAAACTTTTCCCTGCATTTAAAGCGTAAAAAAATGAATTTGAAGCCAGTTTGGGAAAGGGCAAGTTTGCATTGATATTCAAACTTATTCCATTCATTTAAAGATTTCATGGATTACTAAAAAAACATCACGTAATTTACCGAGGCTAAAATAATCTTATTTCTCAGGCTCTAACCCGGTCTTCATTCCTAGATAGTGTTTTTATGAAACTATTTGTTATTTTATTGACAGTTCTTTCTCCTGTATTAGCCTTTTCCATGCAATCGGGTCAGGAAAATGCTATCATGACATGGGAATTGTCTGCGTCTGAAATAGAAACCGTAGAGTTTAAAACTGCCGGGTTAAGTTTGAGTTATTCGGCCTGGGACAAGGAGCACTTTTCAATCGAAGTACTGGCTCAGAGAGGAAATGAGTACCTAAGCCAGGAAGACCCTCAATTACAAAGAAAAATGGATTTGTATCAATTTGACTTGAGGGAAGAGGGGCAGGGTGTTTTATTGGAGGTAGAAGCCGAAAAACCATCGAGATTACGCCGAAACCGAGACAATATCATCTTATTTATCAGGGTTCAGGGTCCTTCCCAATTGAATTCAATGATCAAATCTGAGTCAGGTTCCATTACCTTATCTGGCATGCAGGGAAGACAGGAACTTCGAAGTGAAGGCGGAAGTATCAGGGCGATCAACTGTACAGGTGAGTTAGTAGCCAATAGTGCCGGGGGAAGTTTTTTTGTAGATACCTTTCAAGGAAAATTGTCCATTAACGCAGCAGAAGGTTCGGTAAGAATTGAAAACTTTAATGGAGAGTTACTTGCTAAATCATTGGGAGGAAGTATGTCCTTGTTTGATATCAGTGGGAAAGTTACAGCAGAAAGCGCCGGTGGGAGTATAAGAGCGAATTTTATTGAATTGGAAGATAACCTATTGCTCAAATCCACTGGAGGGAGTATTGATGCTGTGTTGCCTAGAGAACTGCCCATGACAGTCAACTTCAGTGGTAGCATTGTGACCAGTCAACCGCCCAATTTTCAAGGAGAAAGTAAAAAGACCCAGATAAAGGGAACCATCAATGGTGGAGGCATTCCTATCCACATTGGAACCTCGGGGGCTACTGTAAGGGTAGATTTTAGATAGGGCCTGCTGAAAAACATAAAACAGTTTTTTGGTGTGTATTTACGACAAAGGAATTATAATAATGATCCATAATTTAAAGTAAAAAAATGCCCTTGGAGTGTATTGGAGTAGTTTTATTAGCCAGATTTACGCAATCTACTTCGTTGGCTTCAGTTCGCAGTATAATGATACAGCTTCACTTCCCCAACTCGTATCTTACGCAAATCTGACCTTTTCAGCAGACCCTATTCTTCCAAAGCACAAATTTTTACTTCACAAATAATAATCCGATTCCAGCCTCCTGCAACACACGATTATAGGCAGGAATGGCTGTATTCATTAAGCGATTTCCTTCTGTCTTCAACACTGCCCACTGTTGGCTAAGTTCGGCAAAGCGTTTCCTTGAACCCTGATTGACCCGAGGTATCTGACTTTCTGTTTGGTTGATCAGGAAGAGGTAATTGGCCGTAAATTTATTGGGAAAGTTTTCCACATCATCATAAGCTTTTGACTTGCGTTGCACCATGTCTTCATCCCAAGATTGCATAGCAAGCAGCAGCTTCTGACCTTCCTCATAAAGAGGCTTCCTACTGTTATCTGATTGGATACGGTCTAGAAATGCCTTCAATTGATTTTGATAATCCATCAAAGCATTAACCATGTTATGCATTTGAATGAGTTCAGTTTCCATGACCTGCATAAACTCATGATACACTTGGTATTGCTCGATAGAAATTTCAAATAACGGATTCTCTAAAACTTTGGCCTTAGCCTCACTTTCTCCTAAGCTGCTTTTTAAGTGCAGGGTATACGTCCCTGGAACCACCTTATGCCCCCTGTAGCTTCCTTCTATAAAAGCAGTAGGAATACCAGGCATGGTGGGGTACCTCATGTCCCATACAAAGCGGTTCAATCCTTTTCTAAGACTCAAAACCGGTTCAGGAGATGGGCCCCCATCATAGGAAATGAATTCCTGATTAGCTTTGCTGCTAAATGATCGGACTACATTTCCCTGAGCATCTTTGATCTCTAAGCTTAATTCCAAGCCTTCCTCCATATTGTCAGGCAAGTGGTAATAAATGACAACCCCATTGGCAGGATTAACCCCTTCAAAAAGGTCAGTGCCAGTAGGGTTGCTGCCGTTCATGGCCGAATACCAATGTCCGATAATGGCGTCATCAGGATTATAGACATGAGGTTTGTCTACCTTAGTCTTCATTTCTCTGACCACATTGAGGTCATCCAAAATCCAATAGGACCTTCCGGCAGTAGCTACTACCAGGTCATTGTGGGCAATTTTCAGGTCCGTAATGGGGGTGATGGGCATATTCAATTGGAAAGATTCCCAACTTTCACCTTCATTCCTTGAAAGGTAAAGGCCTGTTTCTGTTCCTGCATAAAGTAACCCCTTCACTTCGTTATCTTCCCTGACTACCCTGGTAAAGGCACCATAGGGAATGCCTTTGCTGATGTTGGTCCAAGTCCTTCCATAATCCTTGGTTTTGTAAATGGCAGGGGTGTAATCATTGAACTTGTACCTTGTCGTAGCAATATATGCAGTGGCAGGGTCATGAGGGGAAACTTCAATGGCATTGACCAAGGTTTCCGGCATCCCTTTTGGCGTCACATTGGCCCAAGTGGCCCCTCCATCCCTTGTCAGATGGACCAGGCCATCATCGCTTCCTGCCCATAAAACCCCCTTTTCATGGGGTGATTCAATCAGGTAGGCGATGGTGCCATAATTTTCGGCCCCCACTGCTTCATTGGTATAAGGGCCGCCTCCTTTGCCCTGCTTTTCTTTTTCATCCCGGGAAAGATCAGGAGATACTACTTCCCAGGAATTGCCCATATCCCTTGTCCTCAATACATATTGCGCGGCATGGTAAAAAGTACCCGGTTCATGCTGCGACCAAATGATTGGGGCATTCCAATTAAAGCGGTACCGCATATCACTGGCATCCCTGCCCAAATATTGGATAGGAGCAATCATGATATTGGTAGAAGCTTGAGATTTACTGTCCAATACTTCAATGGTTCCCAAATAGCTTCCCCCTAAGACATACCTTGGATTATCAGGATCAAAAGCCAAAAACGCAGATTCTCCACCCGCTGAATAATTCCAATGCTCTTGCGTAATGCCCCCCCTGCCTAAGGCCAAACTATTGATCACTAAAGAGGTGTTGTCCTGTTGGCCTCCATAGATACGGTAAGGAAACTGGTTATCAGTATTGATACGGTACATCTGTGCGGTAGGCATATTGTCCTGTCTGGACCAATTTTGGGCAAAATCAAAACTGATGGCTGCTCCACCATCATCTGCAATGACCAGGTTTTTGGAGTTCTTTGGATTGATCCACATGTCATGGTAATCCCCGTGGGCATAAGGCAACACTTCCCAGGTTTTCCCCCCATCAATAGAACGCAGGGCAGGAGCACTGAGAACATAAACTGTATTTTCAGCATTTGGATCTGGGAAAACTTCAATGTAATACCATGCGCGCTGCACCAAACGATTGTCTCCACTGACCTTACTCCATGAATTACCCCCATTCTCGGAGACAAAAAGCCCACCCATGCCTTTGTCTGAGTCACTTTCAATTAAAGCATACACTTTTTCCGAATTGGCACGGGACACGGCAATGGCCATTTTTCCCATTTCCTTAGGTAGCCCATTTTCCAGTTTTTGCCAAGTTTCACCCCCATCCGTGGACTTATACAACCCGCTTCCATCACCGCCACTGATTACTTTCCAAGGCAAGCGTTGGTGTTCCCACATGGCTGCATATAGGACATCGGGGAAATTCATGTCCATGGATAATTCTGAAGCACCTGTCAAAGTGTTCACAAAAAGTACTCGCTCCCAGGTTTCCCCTCCATCAGTAGATTTGTAAATCCCTCTTTCTTCATTGGGACCATGCAATGCCCCTTGGGCGGCCACATAAACAATGTCCGGATTATCCGGATGAATGATAATACGGGAGATATGCTGGGTTTTTTCCAATCCCATTTTTCTCCAGGTTTTCCCGGCATCCGTAGATTTATATACACCATCTCCATAAGAAGTCATCACCCCACGCGGGGCATGTTCTCCCATGCCGACAAAAACAATCCTGGGATGGCTTTCAGATACTGCTATTGCACCTACCGAACCCGTAGTAAAAAATCCATCCGAAATATTTTCCCAACACTGACCCGCATCTGAGGTCTTCCATACTCCTCCACCGGTTTTTCCCATATAATAAGTCAGTGGATCGCCCAGTACGCCACTCACGGCTACTGATCTTCCACCCCGAAATGGGCCAATATTGCGGTATTTCATCGGATTGGAGGCTTCATAAAGATCCTGTGCCATTACCTGAAATCCGATTAGGATCAGGAATATGCTGAGCGCTTTTTTCATTTTCTTGATGGTTTTTTAATGGATCAATTTAAGCAACAGAAACTATAATTACTTACTGCTATACCAAATTTTGTTTGCTCCAATTAAATCTTCCATTGGTATAGCGCTCAGTGGGGATATTTTGGACCCATTTGCTTTTTTTGCCTCTGTTTGAAACTGTTTTTCAATTGCCCGGAATAGCACGAGGACTGTGCTTTGGTCTTTATTGGATGTGCAATTAAATCGTATGTTAACCAGTTTTTATTTTCCCATTTCATAGTTAGACAAATTTTGTCTAAATTTATTAAAATAAGGTTTCTTATGGAGAACTTTGGAGAACAAATACGGGAATTAAGAAAAGGCAGGAAACTTTCATTGAAGCAAGTTTCCGAATTTTTGGAAATCGACCAAGGGCTGTTGAGTAAAATAGAACGAGGAAAAAGAAACGCCACCAAGTCCCAGGTCAGTAAGCTGGCTTCATTTTTTAATGTGTCCGAATCTGACTTATTGGTAAAATGGATGTCTGATAAGTTGCTGTATCAGGTCAATAGAGAAGAGTTGGGGCGAGAAGCACTCGCTGTTGCGGAGGAAAAGGCAGCTTATATTTCGCCTGCCTATTACGATAAGAAAGAAGTGGAAGAAACGATTTGCAAAGAGCTTCTTAATTTTCATAAAGTAAAAAAAGCCTGGATTTTTGGTTCTTTTGCTCGCGAGGATAAACTCCCTCCAAACGATTTAGACCTAGCCATTGAAGCAGAGGAGAATATTTCCTATTTTGATTTGGCCGAAATCAAATTCGTATTAGAGGGACTTTTGCAAATACCTGTTGATATTGGCTTCTATGATGCGATAGATTCAGTCGCTTCCCAAAAGATTAAAAAAGATTTGCGGTTGATTTATGAAAGATAAAAGGCTGAAAAGTAAGGCTAGGCTTATCCACATCCAACAAGCCATCAAATCCATTCAAAGATTTACCAAAGATCTGGATAAAGCATCCTTTGAAAAGCAGGAGTTGGTGCATCAAGCAGTTTTAATGCAGTTTATTGTTATTGGAGAGGCTATCAATCATGTAGATGATGAAATCCTTAACCGCTATGCCTACCCTTGGTACAAAGTTAAATCCTTCCGAAACTTCATTGCCCACGAATATTTTAATCTCAAGCTAAGTGCTGTTTGGGAAATTATTTCACAAGAGCTTGAAGCTTTATCTCAGATAATCGATAAAATGATCAACATTGAGTTCACTTAATGATTTGGTTATTTTTAAACCTTCCTAAGAATTCTTTCGTGATAGCAAATACCACACTAAACTTCAGGCTATTATGAGACAAATCTGTTTGCTTTTATTCCTAGGTTTTCTTCCCCAATTTCATTTACAAGCGCAGCAAGAAGAGGAATTTGCTCCTCCAATGGAAGTGGCCTTTGAAAAAGTCTATCTGCATACAGACAGACCCCATTATTTTTTGAAGGATACCATATGGGTGAAGGCCTATGCCTGGTCAGCTGTAGCCGGGGAAGGATTAAAACCTTCCAACAGCAGAACCTTGTACATGGCGCTGAAAAATCAGAAAACTGGCGAAAGTCTATTTCAAACTCCTGTATTGTTGGATGAAGGAATGGGTACTGCCCAACTTGCCTTAAGTGATATTCCTGCCGGTGATTATGTATTGCTGGCCCAAAGTAAGGCCATGGCCGATTGGGATTCAGCCTATGTTTTTCAACGACCCATCAGGGTTTCTGAGGTTGGTGCAGTGGCTCTTGTTAGGTCTTCCGATTCCATGCAAAAACCCCTCCCATATCAAAATGGATTACGCATAGGATTCAACCTTACCGAGGGAAAGTATCAGTTGATCATCGATCGATCCACAGAGCAAGCAGATAGCGTATTCCAGCTCCTGGGCCTACAGCATGGAAATCCTTTGTACGAACAAATTCTGTCTTTACAAGAAGGTAAAAATATTTACTCGCTTGATCCGGAAAACTTTTTGCCTGGATTAGCAGATTTTGCCTTGGTCGATGAGCTTGGAGAGATAGTCGCTGAAAGGCCTGTCTATTTCCACCCCCAAGCCATTCCCTCCCTAAAGATTTCTACTAATCAGCAAACCTACCGGCCACGCGAGCGTGTACAAGTCCTTTTGAATGTATTGGATGAATTTGGAGAAGGGCTGGAAGCTGATTTTTCAGTATCAGTAGTCGATTCCAAACAAGTGAGTTGGCCAGCCGATATGAGCAACATTGTGACCGAAATGGAGTTAGGTGCTGCCTTGGGGAGGGATTTCGATTTTACCAAGTTACTATTTGGGCAGGAAAATTCGGCAAAGGAAATCAACGATATTTTGGCTAATGAGAAAAGTCGCTCTGCCTTGTCAAATTTTAATCAGCAGACAGAAAAGTTTTTGTGGAGCGGTACAGGCTTCAAGCTCAAAGGAAAAGCCATGGACAAAGAGGGCAAGCCTATGAGTGCCGGCGTGGAATTGGAGTTTCTAATGTATCCTGAGCAAGGGTTGCCAATCATGGCTTCTGCTACAGTCGGAGAAAATGGGACTTTTGAACTGGAGGACCTTTTTTTCCAAGGTATTGCATCTGTAGTGGCAAGGAAAATTGAAAACAAAAGAAAACGTACCTTCTCAGAAATCTTAGAAAGCCATCAGCTCACGTTTGAGCCCCTGGATTTACCTAAACCTTCGCTGAACGCCCGTTTTGAGGCTTCGAATGAGGAAGATAGTCTTGATGATATCAGGCGATATGCAGTAATACGCAATAACCGATTGGATCAGAGGGTTGTGGAGCTGGATACTTTTACGGTACAACGGCAACCTTGGACCTTTGGTAGAGCTAGAGATACCAATGAACTTACCTCATGGGCAAATGTGGTGCTGGATGTAGAAGAAGGAATGTTTGATCACTTCAATGTATTTCAATACATACAAGGCAGAGTTCCAGGTATGATTATCCAAGGAAATATAAATGACTTTGCTAATCCTCCGGCCGTTTTCTTTAGAGCTAGCCATTTAAAGTTAATCAGTCGGAATCAGGGTCAGGAAGAGATAGCATCTTCTGGTGCAGGACAGACAGAAAATATGGGGGGAGGAGCAGTCTTTTTATTGGATGGAATCTTAGTTGATCCGAAATTGGTAGCCACTATTCAAATGACGCAAGTGAAACGAATAGAAGTTTTCAACAATGTAGCAGGAGCTAGCGCGGTTGCAGGAATGAGGGGAGGTATGGGCGCTGTGAACATTGTTTCCAGGCAAATAGACCCCAACCAAGCCAGGTTTGAACGGAACAATGTCGCCTATGCACAGGGCTATAATCAATCTATTCCCTTTCCAAAACTTGAGTCGGGGGACTTGGAAAAGGACGTTTTCAGGACCAATTGGAACTCGACCGTTTATTGGAATCCCTATTTGGGGACAGATTTCGAAGGCCAAGGAAACTTTGAATTTGTCTTAAATGATTTACAATCTGAAATGAAAATCATTGTGGAAGGGATGAGCAAAACGGGTCAACCCATATTTGGAATTCATACCATCCTTGTTGAAGAATGATTCGACTATTATTTTGGATAGTCATTTTCAGTTTTTGCTCCTCCCTGGCTCAGGCGCAAGGACAAATTAGAGGGACCCTCATAGATGGTGAGACGAGGGCCCCACTTCCTTTTGCCACAGTCTTCCTTGCCAATACCACCCTTGGTGCTGTAACTGATACAGAGGGGACATTTAACATCACGAATATTCCTATAGGTGAATATGAGATCATCGTGAGTTTTATGGGTTATTATCCCCTGCAACAGCAAGTGGTGGTAGAAGAAGGAAAAATTTTACGGGTAGAACTTGTGATGACCCCCCAAGTAATAGATTTGAAGGAAAGTTTAGTCGAAGATATAAGAGATAAATCCTGGTATGCAAACTTGAAAATATTCGAAGAGTATTTTTTAGGTACAAGCATGAATGCCAAGAGGAGCAAGATCCTCAACCCTAAAATACTCATTATGGATGATCAACAAAAGCCAGGACACCTAATAGTTTCTGCTAGAGAACCTATATTGATTGAAAATCCTAATCTGGGTTATCAGATTCGATTTGTATTACAATCCTTTGAGTGCAACCCAAAAGAAAGGCGATGGAGCTACTATGGTTACCCCTATTTTGAGGAGCTGGAAGTCCCAGCCCGTCGGATGAATCGGGTAGCCAAAAATAGAGATAGGGCATACTTCGGCAGCTTGACGCATTTTTTGCAAGCAGTTTATCAAGATAAATTGGAGGATGAGGGTTTTGAGGTGTATTTGGTTAATCGGTTGAAACGCGAAGATCAACTTTATGAGGAAGTGCCTTCAGAGGTAGCTGTAAGTGCTAGAGAAATGGTGCTTCGTAATGAAGAAGGCAATGCATACTTTCATTACAGAAAACCCATCTTCGTTAAATACAATAATGAATCAGAAGAGACCGCATTCAGTATGCGTTTCAACAAAAGAAAAAGCCTCTATCAAACCAGTAAATTTATCTTGAGGGTGCATCGAATTAGATTGGAACAGGATGGAAGATATTTTCCAGCATCAGGGATTTATACGGAAGGATATATGGGTTGGGAGCGCGTAGGTGATTTGATGCCCTTTGGATATGTTCCACAAGGGGAAACTACTTTACAAATTAAAAGCCCTGAAAATTAATTTTTCAGGGCTTTTAAAATTCCTTCAATCAATCTTATCTCCTACTCCGAGCGCGTCTCATTGGATTATCTCCGGTGGATACGCCTCTGGCACCTGTCGCTCCCTTAAACAATTCAAACCTGCTTGGCACAAATTGTCTTGGCCAGTAGTTGTTACCTTCATCAATATCTGCAGTCTCTCTGTAAGGATCCAAAATAATGCTGGCCACTTCTTTTTTCTTGGCAAACACCTTGGTCACCTCCCATTCGTTAAGTCTCCAAATCTCAGCAGGGATCCTTTCCACTTCTGAGGTTCCATCCGTATAGTTAAACTGAATGATCAATGGCATTACCAATCCGCCCACATTTCTGAAACGCATCTCGTAAAAATTCAATCCGCTGTTCATTAGCTCCTTTTCCTTTGGAGTAAGCGAAGCCATAAAGTTTTTGTAGGCCTGCTCATCTTCAGGGGTTACTGTGAAGGGATTGTAGGAGTTGTAGAAATCCCTAGTGGCCGGATCGGCTTCAACCACCGTCTGTGGAATATCTTTTTTGTTATAATCCATAGAGATATGGTAAGCTTCTCTATCAGCTGCCTTTTTCTGGTCTGCCTTCTTCTCTGCAGGTGTACGGTTATCCAGCTTGTACCATTTTACTTCTTCCAATGAAATATCCACTGGATCGGTGCCAAAGAACCAGCCTCTCCAGAACCAGTCCAAATCAATACCCGAAGCATCTTCCATGGTCCTGAAGAAATCCTCAGGGGTAGGGTGCTTAAACATCCATCTTAGAGAATACTCCTTGAAGGCATAATCAAAAAGTTCACGACCCATGATGGTTTCGCGAAGGATATTCAAGGCCGTGGCCGGCTTGGCATAGGCATTGGGTCCAAACTGTATGATGTTTTCCGAATTCGTCATAATGGGTTCCAGCAAATGCCTTTCACTGGCCATATAAGGGGCTATCTTATGGGCAGGACCTCTTCTGGAAGGATAATTCCTGTCCCACTCCTGCTCCGCCAGATATTGAAGGAAGGTGTTTAAGCCTTCATCCATCCAAGACCACTGACGTTCATCAGAGTTGACAATCATAGGGAAAAAGTTGTGTCCTACCTCATGGATGATCACGGAAATCATACCATACTTAATCGCATCCGAATAAGTCCCGTCCTCATCAGGTCGCCCATAATTGAAGCAAATCATCGGATATTCCATCCCATTGCTTGCCTCTACAGAGATGGCTACGGGATAGGGGTAGTCAAAAGTTCTCGCTGCATAAGATTTTACTGTATGTGCTACCACGCGGGTGGAATATTGTTCCCAAAGTGGGTTACCTTCTTTCGCATAGTAAGACATGGCCATGACATCATTGCCTCCCTGCTTGACCGCCATGGCATCCCAGATGAATTTTCTGGAAGAGGTCCAGGCAAAATCTCTTACATTTTCTGCGTGAAACTCCCAGGTTTTTTTGTCTCTGGCTTTTTGCTTTTCTAATCTCTCTGCTTCGGCTTGGGTACGAATGATAACAGGTTTGTCATAGGATTTTTGAGCTTGTTCCCAGCGCTGTAATTCCGTGGAGCTCAGTACTTCTTCGGCGTTTTGCAAAACACCGGTAGATCCCACCATATGGTCTGCGGGAACGGTAATTTTTACTTTATAGTCTCCAAATGTCAAGGCAAATTCACCACGTCCAACGAATTGTTTGTGCTGCCAGCCCTCAAAGTCAGAGTAAACGGCCATTCTTGGGAACCACTCCGCCATGGTGTAGAGGTAATTGCCGTCTTTTGGAAAATACTCATAGCCTGGGCGACCACCGATGAAACTCATTCTGTCGTGGATATTAAATGTCCAATCCATGGTAAACTCAGTCTGCTGTCCTGGCATCAAAGGCTCTGGTAAATCCACACGCATCATGGTTTGGACGATGGTAACCGGGATGTCATTCCCTTCCATATCTTTGACATTAAGGATTTTATAACCAAGATCCAAGTCATGCCAAAGGATGCCTTCGATTTGACGCAGGCTCATTCTTGGGTTGATGCTGTTCTGCGCTATTTTTGGCGTATTAGAGTCAGCTGCCCTTTCATTTTGATCCAGTTGGATCCATAGGTATTTCAAGGGGTCGGGTGAATTGTTGAAGTAGGTAATTTTTTGCCAACCTTTGATAGACTGGTTGTCATCGTTGAGTTCTACTTCTATCTCATGATCAGCTTTTTGCTGCCAGTACATGTGACCCGGGGCTCCGGAAGCCGTTCTGTACACATTAGGGGAGCGGAGCATAGGGCCCAATTGTTCGAATCGCTCGGCATGGTTCTGCTCCGACCACTGTGCATTTGCAGGGATGGAAAAGAGCATAACGCAGAGCATGGCGAAAAGAGTAAATAATTGTTTCATACGTTATAGGTTGCTGTGCCTTTTAGTTTAGTGATAAATTTTATTACCAGTATTTTGTATCCAACATCATCATCAGGGACATACCCAATACAATGGCAGAAATGATCATAGACCAATCTCTACGATTGATGCCAATGATTCCATGAAGGATACCGCCTGCCACCATAAATATAGCGACAATTACCAACTGTCCCACTTCCAATCCGATATTGAATGCCAATAAAGGTTCAAAAATGGAAGCTTCCTTCCCCAAAAGTGAGCGGAGGTAGTTGGAAAAACCCAATCCATGGATCAAACCAAAGAAAAGGGCGAAGATATAATTGACCTGTATTCCCCTGCCTGTACTGGGTTTGGGTTTGACGACATTACTCAATGCCGTAATGGCAATGGTCACAGGAATCAGGAATTCTACCAAATCGGTATTGACCCTGACCAAATTTAAGGTGGCCAAAGCCAGGGTTAAGGAATGACCCACAGTAAATGCAGTAACCAAAATGATGATCTTTTTCCAATCTCTCAGGACGTAGATGGCACATAGGGCCACAACAAAGAGAATATGATCAAAACCGTCCAGATCCAAAATATGTTGGACCCCCAATTGAAAATACAGTTGAAACTGTCCCATTAATGCGCTATAATTTTTATTTCCCGAATAGTTTTCAGGTATGTATATTAAATCTCTAATTTGCAAAGAAAATAAAATAAGCGTTCCGAATGCAATTCAATTACATTTTCCTGCTCTTTTTAGGATGGAAGGCGTTTTTTCATCCTTTCTACATCAGTCTCACAGAGATCAGGTACAACCCTGCCAATAAAAGTCTTGAAATTGCCCAAAAGATATTTTGGGACGACCTGGAAGTAGCCTTAGGAGATATCCATAAGACCAAGGTAGATTTTTTGAATCCAATGGACCGCAAAGCTTTGGAGGAAATGGCCAAAGGTTATCTATTGGAAAAAAATGAAATACGCATCAATGGGCAAAAAGTGACCTTGAATTACCTGGGTTTTGAAATTGAGGAAGAAGCAGCATGGTTTTATCTAGAAGCGGAAAAAGTGCCCACCCCAAAGACAGTGGAGGTTTATAGTTCCGTCTTGATCCAGCATTTTGACGGACAACAGAACATTGTGAATTTTTATATGGACCGTAAACCTAAAAGCCTGATCTTATATAAAGGCAAGGAAAGAGGGGAATTGAGGTTTTGAAAGGGACTTTCAAGTTGGATTTCGGATGAAACCATTTAGTTAAGGGATTTAAAGATTTCATTAAGAAAATAGCTATTCCGAAAATTAGACCAATGAATCTAAATTTTTTTAAACCACAACAGTAACAAAAGAGAACAAAAGTTTCCCAAATTCATCCCGCTTTGCGGAACAAGTCCTGTGGATGATTAAAACCATGCTTTCAAATTGCAAAACCAGGATAACATGGGTAGGGGTTTTAACTATGTGTGCTATGTCGATCCTATGTGGTAAATAAAAAATGATAATAGACTTTCAATAAGGTTTTTGAGCCGCATAGAATCATAGAAAACATAGCTTTCCCATATTTGATGTGGTTTTTGTTTTGGTCCGGCTCAGCTTTGATAAAAGGAGTATTTCTAAAATATATCACAAAGCATGTTTTAGTTTACCCCCACAATCTCTCTACCCATAAAATTCTAATTTCTTACATCTCGCTTCTCTTTTCACGGTTTCATCACCCTTCCGCATTTTTTGCATTTGGTGTTGTCGGGATTTTTCCAAAACCGCTCCATTATCGGTGGTAACTGGTTCACGATATCAGTAATTTCATGATACTCTTCATACAACTTGTTTCCACAGTTTTCGCAATGCCAGATAAAGCCATCCTTTTCCCCCGGTTTTCGGTAACGCTCCATGACCAACCCTATGGTTTTGGCCGGTCTTCTGGGTGAATGGGGCGTACGGGCAGGCAGTAAAAACATCTCTCCTTCCTTGATGTGAATATCTTTGACCTCACCTTCGTCCACAACCTTCAAAACGATCTCACCCTCCACTTGATAGAAAAATTCTTCCCCTTCATTGTAATGAAAATCCTTACGGGAATTTGGCCCACCGACTACCATGACGATGAAGTCATCATTTCCCTTGTACATTACCTGATTGCCAATGGGTGGCTTCAGCAAATGACGGTTTTCTTCAATCCACTTTTGAAAGTTGATGGGTTGGGCGATAGACATAATTATTCTACATTTAGATTTTTATGACTGCTAAAATAGCCAAAAAAACAGCAATTTTTGGTTTCTTTGGTGAATCAATCTAAAGCCCATGCAAATACCTATTATCGACACGCATTGTGACATTCTATCCTATTTGGCCAAAATCCCTGGAGCCAGACCGGACCAAGCAGAAGAGATCGCCTGTGCCCTTCCTTTGCTGCAGCAGGGAAATGTCAAAATGCAGGTCTGCGCCATCTACACCGATGTCAAGCCGGGTAGCATGAGCTTGGCAATCAAGCAGGCCTTTAAATACCGGGAAATGCTTATGACCTATGCCGATCAGGTAATGCAGGCAGATGCAGATTTTTTAGATTCACTTGATCAGAATTCCAAGATTGGTATGGTGGCAGCCATAGAAAATGCTGCGGGACTGGCAGAGGATGAAGTCCCCATCGAGGATGCATTTGCCCAACTCGACCAATTGATCAAATTGACGGGGCGAATTGCTTATATCAGCTTGACCCACCATACCGAAAACAGGTTTGGGGGGGGTAATTATACTACTGGAATAGGTCTTAAAAAGGACGGAAAGTTATTGCTGGATTATATTTCGGGGAAAAAAATTGCCATAGATCTTTCACATACCTCTGATCATTTGGCCAAAGGCATTTTAAGCCATATTGATGCCCAAAAGTTAGCTATCCCCGTGATGGCCAGTCACTCTAATTTTAGAACGGTTTGGGACCACAAACGCAACCTCAATCATGAATTTGCTCAGGAAGTAATCCGAAGAAAAGGACTTATTGGTATTAATTTTCTGCGGGCATTTTTGGACGATAAGGAGCCTGAAAGGATTTTCGAACATATCCTTCATGGCTTTGATATTGGAGCGGAAGACCAAATGTGTTTTGGGGCAGACTTCTTCTATACCAAGGATTTTCCCGATAAGTCCAGGCATCCCTTTTACTTCCCCTTGGTAGAAAATGCTTCAAAATATCCCAACATATTGGAACAACTATCTGAAAACCTCAGTGTAATCCAATTGGAAAAGTTGGCCTACAAAAATGGGCAAAGGTTTTTCTCCAAGATCTGGAGACAGTAATAACAGTAATAACTTAAAGGTATGTCCTCCCATCACTTTGTCAAAGAGCAGCAGGAACCGGCCCTTATCATCTTGGATACCAATAATATCCAATTTGAGCAAATAGCTCCACTTTTAGAATGGGTGCCCACAGTACTGGTAACTCAGGAAGAGGTTTACACAGTGATTTCCTGGGGGATCAAAATTGACATAATATTGGCGGATCTTGCATTTCAAAAAAGTCATTTCAATTTACTGGAAGAGCAATATCCGGTCAGATTTTTAGGGGTGCAAAATGGGAACTACCTGGAAGAAGCTTTGCAATACCTTGTGGCGACCAAGCATGGGGCAGCCAATATCATTGGTTTTAATCATCAAAAGGTATTTGACCTGGAACCCAAACTGGAAAGGTTAGATTTGGTGGTATGGGATGGACCGATTCGGTATTTTCCCATCAAATCTGGCCATTTCAGGAAGTGGTTTGTCCCATGTAACGTTCAGTTGCATGCTCCCGAAGGCACATTGATTGAAGTAAAAAACGAGGAGGCAGCTCAAATTATTGAAGTGCACCATAGCACCATGATGGAATTACCCGAAGGTACTTCTGAGTTCTCTTCCAAAGGGATTTTTTGGATAGGGGAGTTTTTATCTAATTCGTAAAATCAAAAATGACCTCTGTACCTGAATTCCCACTCTTAATTTCAACTTTTACCCCCAGGTATAAAGCTACTTTATATAAAATCTGTAAGCCAAAACCTGATTTATCTTTTTCCACATCTTTAAGAAAAACCGTACCCCTTTCCACCTGTTCCAAAAGTTTTGTAGAAATTCCGGGGCCGCTGTCTTTAATTGAAACCCTGTACTGATTCTCTTGCTTTTTTCCAGTGATGTAAATCTTACCGGACTCCGGTGTGTATTTGATGGCATTGACCAAGGCATTTCTCAACATCATCAGACAAAGGGACCGGTTGCTTTCCTTAATTACAAAAGCATCGGCTTCTTCGAAGTAAAGCTGTATGTTTTTTTCAGTAGCCATAGCTTCCCAGTCTTCTATTAATTCTTCCAGGACCTCGTGCACGGGGACTTCTTCAGTTTTTATAAACTGCGCATTATTGACCTTGGAAATCAGCAAGAGGGCATTGACCGTTTTCTTCATCTTTTGAATGGTTTGCTGCATGTCCATCAGCTTATCCATTTGCTCACCGCTGAGGCCTTCCTGGGCAAATAGGGTTTCAACCTTGGTCTGTAAGACAGAAATCGGGGTTTTAAGCTCATGGGAAGCATGGGAAATGAAAATTCTTTCCTGATTGAAAGCCCTTTGTATCCTGCGCATCATTTCGGAAAGAGATTCGTCCAGTAAAACAAATTCGTCGGTATTCGTCTCAATCGCCTTGTAAGAAAATTGTTGTGGCTCCTTAATATGAGAAAGCTTTTTGTCAATAATCTGTGAAAAAGGGCGAAGAATGCTTTTATTAAAGGTATTGTCCAGGAAGAATGATAGGAAAAAAAACAAAATCACTGTGCTGATAAGTATTTTAAAAATGAGAGCCTCTATTTCTTTGATGGTCTGTAAGCTCCTGCCTATTTCCAATAGAAAGTATGCACCATCCATTTCAAATGCATAAGAATACACCCTATAAGTGACAGATTCATTATCCAGAATACGCTCTTCTACAAAAATCAGGTCTGTATCATAAAGCTGTGGGACCTGTTCTAAGAGGATGTATTCTTCCTTCAAAATATTATAGGAACCAAATCCCAACTCTGGATTTTCCTGGGAAATAAAACTTTCCATGCCTTCAGCCGCTACAATCGCCAAGACTTCGTTTTTCTTTTCAACGAGTTGCCTGTCAGTACTCTTGATCGCAAAGTACCTCAATACAAAAGGACTGGCAGCTAAAAAAACAAGGAGAATGATTCCCTTAGCTAAAAAATTGAATAATAAAAACTTGGTTGAAAGCCGCATAGGGTTTAAGCTTTAATTTTATATCCTAATCCGCGGACTGTTTCCAGCCAATCCGTAGGTGCATATTGTCCTAGTTTTTTACGGATATTTTTGATGTGTACATCAATATAGTTGGATTGATAGTCATCTTCCAAATGATCTCCCCAAAGATGTTCCGCAAGCTGAAACCTATTTAGGACCCTGTTTTTGTTGATCACCATAAAATGTAGTAGCGTGAATTCTTTTTTAGTCAAAGCAATCTCTTCTTTTTGGTAGGAAATACTCTTGTTATTCAGATCCATTTCAAAGTCTCCAATGCTTATTAAGTCCCGGTTCCAACCACTTTTTCTTCTCAGAATAGCCTGCATGCGTGCTTTTAATTCTACTAAAGAAAACGGTTTTGCCAAGTAATCATCTGCCCCCAATTGAAGTCCTTTTACCCTATCATCTACCTCTGATCGGGCAGTAAGGATAATCACAGAAGTGCGCTCTTGGTAATCGGAAATTTCTTCCAATAAATCCAACCCATCTCCATCTGGTAGTCCAAGATCCAGCAAAACAAAATCATAAGGGTTGACCGCTAGGTTTTCTGAGGCCTCCCTGAGACTCCCTGAGAGATCACAAATGTCCCCCTCAACTTCCATAAAGCTTTTGATCTCCATGGCAAGGTTTTTTTCATCTTCTACCAACAATATCCTCATGGTTTCTTTTTCTTTTTACTGGAATGGCATAAGACAGCTGTCCACCAAAGACAAATCTCCCATTTGATAAATCAAAATCAGGTACATTCAGTGGCCTCACATACCTGGCTTGGAATTCAAAATCAAAATAACCCACATTGAATGTCAATGGAAGCATGAATTCCCAACTTTGCAGTCTGAATTTATCCAGGTCATCCAACTCATTGGGGGTAAATTCATATTGCCCCATCAGGTAAAACCTACTTGTTCCTGCCATTATGGAAAGTCTTGGCTCGAAGGATACTGTAAATGCTTTAAACAACTTTCTATCAAACTCGAAATACCTGGAATGGTGGGTACTTACGAAATAGTCTAAATCCTCATTGAATAAAAATTGACCCTGAATACTGCTATAAAGGGGACCCCATTCCCAACCAAAGGTACCTTGAAGAAAAGCAAGGTTTTGTATGCCTGTAACGGCACTTTCATCGACTACAATGAATTGAGAGTAACTCAAATTAATGTCTGTTTTATCTGAAATATCCTTCGCGTAGCCGCCGGTAAGTGCATACTGCCAAGGTACACCAGTTTGAAAAAACTTGATTCCACTGGCATTGAAGTACAGACCCGAGTTGAAGAAATACATCACATCGGAAGAAACCAGAGGGATGTTCAGTCCAAAATCTCTACCGAGAAAAGTAAAGGCATTTTGATACCTGGAGTTAAGAATGATAAAATCATAAACGGTTTTTTCATCACTGACTGCCAATGTATCGGCTTCCTGCGCCATACTGTGCGTGAATGTACCCAGCCAAAGCATCGTAAAAACTAGGCTTTTCCATTTCATGATCAAAAGGTATTTGGGGTGATTTATTGCTTAAAAAGAAGCTGCCTTACTGCAAATAGGCAGTAAGGACAGCAAGATAGACCGAATATTTCAAATTTAAATACCTCCGCCAGGTAGGCCACCAGGTCTTCCGGCAGGTGGTGTGGGCCTGTTGGGTGCAGGTACATTGGGCCTTACCACAGGTGCATTAGGTCTGGATTGTGGTACAGTCACATTTGGCCTAGCTTGTGCAGGAACTTCAGGTCTTACTTGAGAAGCAGGTCGCATCTGATTGGATATTCCTCTGCCCCTTTCTGCATTTTCAGCCCCCATAGTAGCTCTTTCTCTGCCAGCAGCAGCATTTTCAGCTCCCATGGCCGCCCTTTCTCTGCCAGCCTCTGAATTTTCAGCTCCTTTCGCAGCCCTTTCTCTTATCAATGTACTTCTTCTGGCAGCACTGGAAATACCCAAGCCTTTTTCTTTTCCACCTTCCAAGGTGGTTCCCATATTACTGATTTCTTGCCCCTTGGCAGCATTTTCGTTGATTTCTGTATTGACAGGACGAACAGGGTCTTTCTTCTCTTCTGTCTGTGCATAGGCTAAACCAACAGCCATCACAAAAGCAGGGATTAAGATTAACTTTTTCATATCTTGGTTCTTTAAGTTTCTTCTACAAAGGAAAGGTGTCAAGATGAAGGGAAAATGAAAATTCCATCATTTGTAAAAATTTACAAAAATTTTTTCTTCAATTCTAAATGCTTGGATTTCCCTTTTGTTTGCAGAGATAAATAAACGGTCTAAACATGCTGACCTGTTCCTATCCTGTCTTTTCCATTCAGGTCTTTTATAATTCTTACCTGTACGTAACCCAATTCTTCCAACAGTCCTTTTACATGATCTCCCAAGGTCTCATTGATTTCAAAATATAGTTTACCACCCGGCTTCAATGCCTTTTTGCCTTTTTCTGCGATGACCCTATAAAAAAGCAAAGGATCTTCATCAAAAACGAAGAGCGCCAAATGCGGTTCATATTCCAGTACATTTTTGTGCATTTTTTCTTTTTCAGAATACCGCACATAAGGGGGGTTACTGACGAGAATATCGATTGCTTCAATGGGAATTGCTTCTTCCAAAATATCCAGTTTTCTAAAAATTACGGAGGTTCCATGCTTGGCCGAATTTCTTTCGGCTATGTTCAGTGCCTCCGGACTGATGTCCACAGCAAATATTTTTGGCTGTTTTAACTCCAAAGCCAAAGTTATCGGAATACAGCCTGAACCAGTGCCTATATCCAGGATTTTCAAACCCTCTTGTGGATTTTCTTTTATGATCAGGTGTACCAGTTCCTCGGTTTCATTCCTTGGGATCAATACTTCCGGTCCAACTTCAAACTCCCGTCCATAAAAAGGAGCCTTTCCGGTGATGTATTGAATGGGTTTGCCTTCAAGCAATTGTTCAAAAGCTTGTTGAAGTGAATCAGGGATTTCTTGTAGCTCTCCATCTTTGACAATGTCAAGTCTTTTTTTACCCAAATATTCTTCAAAAAGCCAAAAGCAAAGACTTTCTGCTTCCTGGGCGGAGTAGAGGGAGTCCAATTGGGTTGTATACTTGGAAAATAATTGCCTTAGTGTGATCATCATTGACTTATTTATTGATAAACAGGTAAAAAATAACTGCCCCAATGCCATAGGCCAGTGCATCCCAAGGGTCTGCTACATATTGATCTGACCATTTGGGCAGCAGTACTTCAAAGAGCAGACAAAAGTAGAGCCAACCTACCATTACCTGCACTTTAGTAAACCTAAACCCCGCTTTTAAGGGATGGATCCATTGAAATACCTGAAGGCTAATGCCCAAAACAACAGGCATGGCCAGTAAGTCATCCAAATAGGCATGGACATAAGGAATAAAAACACCCTTTACTTTTTCCAGATATTGATTGATCCAAAACAATAGACAAGCAGTTAAGAAAAAGGGATTTTTAAGTACATGCATCTTATCCTGGTAAAGCGGCGATTAACCAGGCCAAAAAGGTCAAGATAGCCATATACACGGTGTAGAAGAAGTTACCCACTTTTTTTAACACTTTCATCAATTCAGAATCGTCTTCTCGGATATTAAAAATCCACTGTTCTTTGTTGGCCTGTTCATCCCTTTGCCGGATTTCATGGTATTCTAAATCCCTGCCCCCCAGTGGTTTGCCGCAGTGGTCGCAGATATCATTCATATTGGTAGTCCAGCTGGACCATTCCCCACAATGGGGGCATTTCTTCTGTCCCATGTTCAAAAATAAGAAAGGATTCTCAATTTGCCCATTTTGAACCTCAATGAGGAAAGGAATACCTATCTTTGTACCATGAAATTATTTCCCAACACTGTCAGAGGAGTCGTTCAGGCCATTGACGAAATTTTCAATCAGAACCGATACGCGGACAAGGTGATCGAAAAAACCCTAAAATCCAATCCGAAATGGGGAGCAAGGGACAGGGCTTTTGTTGCAGAAACAATATATGAGATGGTACGCTGGTGGAGGCTGATCAATGAAGTGAGTCCAAGTAAAGACCTTTATCATCTATTTGGTACTTATTGGCTGCTACAAGGCAATAAGTTGCCTGATTGGCGGGAATTCAATGGACTGGATGCTTATAAAATCAAGACCAAGTATGAAAAGGTGAAGGATATACGGGCTCTCAAACAGTCTATTCCGGACTGGTTGGATCAAATGGGTGCTGCGCTTCTCGGTGATAAGTGGGATGAGGAAATTGACACACTGAACCAGCAGGCCTCAGTAGTGATCAGGGTAAACACCCTTAAGATTTCCAGGGAGGAATTGATGAACAGATTGGCCCAGGATGGAATAGAAACTTATTCCCCAAAAGGGTATAAAGACGCTTTGGTTTTGGCTAAAAGGCAAAATATTTTCAAGAACCAGGCTTTTAAAGATGGGCTTTTTGAAGTTCAGGATGCTTCTTCCCAATTGGTGGCCGCAGCTTTGGAGGTTGAACCTGGTATGCGGGTGATTGATGCCTGTGCAGGTGCCGGTGGGAAATCCCTGCATTTGGCTGCCCTTATGGAAAATAAAGGTCGTATCCTGTCCATGGATGTGGAAGGTTGGAAGCTTCAGAACACCAAACTGAGAGCCAGAAGAAACGGGGTAAGCATTATTGAACCCCGCGTCATAGAAGGCAGTAAAACCATCAAAAGGTTAAATGAATCAGCTGATCGGGTATTGTTGGATGTGCCATGTTCAGGGCTTGGAGTTCTAAAGAGGAATCCTGATACCAAATGGAAACTTAGCCCGGAATCCATAGAGAAAGTACAGAAAATGCAGCAAGAGATTCTCCAGAATTATGCCTCCATGGTCAAGCCAGAAGGTCTTTTGGTCTATGCTACCTGTAGTATCCTTCCTTCCGAAAACCAGCTTCAAGTAGAAAAATTTCTATCTTCTGAAAAAGGAAAAGATTTTGAATTGATGGAGGATCAAAAGGTATTGGCGCATGAAAGTGGTTTTGATGGATTTTATATCGCCAAGCTGAAAAGAAAAGCCAAATAAAGTGGATTCCGGTATTTTCTCTTGGTTTTTAAGCGCAAAGTAAATTTTTTGTGTAAATTTCTATCAACTCAACCGCATAACACTATGAGCACATTAGAAGCCGTATTCAGCATGGTCAGCTTACTGGCTATTTTTTCATGGATTGCCCTTTTTATTTTTTATCCCAGAAAATGGATCTATCAGACATTATTTTCTGGAACTTTGATCATACTTGGAATCACGTATGTGTATTATATTTTTTATGCATTTGGAAGTCCTGCTGATTTGAATTTTGACAGCCTATCCAAAGTGAGGGCTGTTTTCCAATCTGACGAGGCCCTTTTGGCAGGCTGGATTCATTACCTGGCTTTTGACTTATTTGTAGGGATGTGGATAGCCAAAGATGCCTGGGAAAAGGATATCAGCAGATGGGCAGTTTTTCCCTGTTTGCTATTTACATTTATGATGGGCCCAGTGGGTGTGTTGGTCTATTTTGTTGTAAGAGGCATTAAGACCAAGACCCTGAATCAAAGTCCTTATCATTGACAAACATGCCGAATAAAATTTGTTAAGTCGAAAAAATATTCGGTAAAACTGAAATTTATTTTGAAGCAGGTTTGATTGGCAAGTTAAAATCTTTGTATCTTTGACGGGCAAATAGGGTTACCTATAACCATTATTTGCCATGAACAGAAATACAGATAAATTCCTTTACGAAGCACTCACCTATGACGATGTGCTTCTAGTCCCTGGATACTCAGAAGTCCTTCCAAGGGATACAGATACCTCCACCCAACTTACGAAAAACATCAGGCTGAATATTCCTTTGGTTTCAGCTGCTATGGATACGGTTACAGAAGCCGAACTGGCTATTGCCATGGCCCTTGAGGGAGGATTGGGTTTCATCCACAAGAATATGTCCATTGAAAAGCAGGCTGCCCAGGTCCGTAAGGTAAAACGATCTCAGGCAGGGATGATATTGGACCCCATTACATTGGACATCAATGCAAGGGTAAAAGATGCTGAAGCCATCATGAGGGAATTCCACATTGGTGGTATTCCTGTAGTGGATGAGAGCAGGATTCTCAAAGGCATCATCACCAATAGAGACTTACGTTTTATCAAAGACCAAAACGTCATGATCAAAGACATCATGACGGTCGATGGCCTGATTACTGCTAAGGCAGGGGTTTCTCTGGAACAGGCGGAAGAAATCCTTCAGGAATATAAAATTGAGAAGCTACCAATCGTAGATGAGGAAAATAAGCTTACCGGGCTCATCACCTATAAGGACATACTAAAAAGGAAAGACAAGCCTCATGCTTGTAAAGATGAATACGGCAGGTTGCGTGTGGGTGCTGCAGTTGGTGTTACCGCTGACATCGTAGAGCGTGTAGAAGCCTTGAAAAATGCTGGAGTTGATGTAGTTTCCATTGATACTGCACATGGACATTCCAAGGGTGTCATTGAGACCTGTAGAAAAATTAAAAAAGCATTCCCTGATTTGGATGTGATTGTTGGTAATATCGCTACGCCTGAGGCGGCCATAGCCTTGGCAGAAGCTGGAGCGGATGCGGTAAAGGTGGGTGTTGGTCCAGGTAGTATTTGTACGACCCGCGTCATTGCCGGCGTGGGAGTTCCCCAACTCTCAGCCGTATTTGAATGTGCTGAAGCCCTGAAGGGAAAGCATGTTCCGGTAATTGCTGATGGGGGGATTCGTTATTCAGGCGATTTGGTAAAGGCCATTGCTGCAGGAGGGAGTTCCATCATGATCGGGTCTTTACTGGCGGGCACTGAAGAAGCTCCGGGAGAAATGATCATTTATGAAGGAAGAAAATTCAAAACCTACAGGGGGATGGGTTCTTTAGAAGCTATGGAATCTGGTTCAAAAGACCGTTATTTTCAGGATGCGGAAGACAATATCAAGAAATTAGTGCCAGAGGGTATTGTCGGTAGGGTCGCTTATAAAGGATTGGTTGCTGAAGTGCTTTACCAATTGGTTGGAGGCTTGCAAGCAGGTATGGGATATTGTGGTACCAAGACCATAGAAGACCTTCAGCGGGATGGTAAATTTGTGAAAATAACCGCTGCCGGTGTAAAAGAGTCTCACCCACACGATGTAAGTATTACTAGGGAGGCACCTAATTATTCAGCTAAAATGTAAAAAAAAGCGGTGGAGAAATCCACCGCTTTTTTTGTCCTACAAATCAGAGGCAATTTCAGGTTTTTATTCCCAGATTAATTCAATCTTCTTAGATATTTGAAAAACTCACTATCTGAGGAAAGTATTAAGCTGGTATTTTCATCCATAGATTTTTCAAAACTTTCCATAGTACGTAAAAACTTGTACAAGTCAACAGCCTGTCTGTTGCGGTTGTAGGCAGAAGCATAAATATCCGTTGCCTCAGCATCTGCCCTACCTTTGATTTCTTCAGCCAATTTGAAAGCTTCAGACTGAATTTGAGCCAGGTCCCTTTCCTTGTTACCCTCAATGATGCGAGCCTCACCCTGACCTTCTGATCTGAACTGATCGGCAATCCTTAACCTTTCGGAAATCATTCTATCGTAAACCCTATCCCTCACTTCATCCACATAATTCATTCGCTTGAAACGGAAATCCAAAATTCTTACTCCAAGGTCGGCTGTTCTTTCGTTGGCTTTTTCAAGGACGATCTTTTCTATGATAGCTCTTCCAACAGAAATATCCTCCAAGATTTCTATTTCCTCCATGAAATCCTCAGTAACCTCGGGATCCCTATTGGATGACCTGACCAAATCCAAAAGATCGTGGCTGGCTACTGCATTCCGGGTCTCTCCATCAAGGATATCATCCAACCTGGATTGGGCAGAACGCTCATCCCTGAGACGGATAAAGAACTGTAAAGGGTTGGTAATCTCCCATCGTGCATAAGAATCCACAAATATAAACTTCTTGTCCTTGGTAGGAACTTGGTTTTTGTCCCCATCCCACTCCAGGTATCTCTTATCAAAGAATTGAACTTTATGGAGAAATGGGACTTTGAAATTCAATCCTGGTTCAGTGCGCGGTTCACCTACGGGCCTTCCAAATTGGGTGACTATGGCTTGCTTGGTTTCATCCAAAATATAGACACCGTTCAGCAACAAAATGGCGGCTACTGCTCCAATGATGATCAATATAGTACTTTTCGTTTTCATGGTGTGTTGCTTTTTACTTTGTCAATGTTCAACAATGGTAGTACGTTATTTCCTTTTTCGTCTACAATGATTTTGTTCCCGATTTTAGGAAGCACCCTTTCCATGGTTTCCAGATAAATCCTTTGCTTGGTCACTTCTGGTGCCTTTACATAGGATTCAAATAAAGCATTGAACCTGTCTGCTTCACCCTTGGACCTGTTAACCCGGTTCAAAGCATAAGCTTCAGCCAATTGAATGGTCTCTTCTGCTTCACCCCTTGCTCTTGGGATTACCCTGTTGTATTCTGCTTCTGCTTGGTTGATCAAAGTTTCTCTTTCCTGTTGTGCCTCATTTACAGCATTGAAAGAAGGTTTGACTGGCTCAGGCGGGTTGACATCCTGTAATACCACCTGGTCTATGCGTATACCGTTTTCATATTCATCACACATTCTTTGGAGTAATACTTCCACTGCACTGGCTACCTCTTGCCTTCCTACTGTCAGGACTTCGTTGACAGTCCTGTCTCCCACAATTTTTCTCATGGCGGCTTCTGACATATCCCGTAGGGTTTTTTCAGCATTTCTAACCCTAAATAAATAGCGGTAAGAATCCACGATTCGGTATTGAACTACCCATTCCACATCGGTCAGGTTCAGGTCTCCAGTCAGCATCATGCTCTCGTCTCCAAATGAGCTCTTTGCATATTCGGATTGAGTACCTGCACTTCTGGTTCTGAATCCAAATTCTTGCTTGAGCTGTCTTTGTACAGGAATTTTATACATAGACTCAAAGCCAAAGGGAATGATGAAATTCAATCCGGGCTGTACGGTCCTGTTGTATTTTCCAAGTTGTATGACTACTCCTTCTTCTTCAGGACCAACGGTCTTGACTCCGGTGACCAAAGCTGCCAAGAGCAAGAAGCCCGCAACGATGCGTAAGGCATATTTCTTGAACCAATCCGGGTCAATGTTTATTTCATATTTGTTATCTGACATGTTTAAGTATTTAGGCTATTTAATCTTTCAAGAAATTAATTTACGAATGAATTCTTAGAAGGTTAGAACAAAAGTCATAAAAAGCAGCAACCAAATGGCATCCATGAAATGCCAGTAAGTAGTAAAAAGTTGAATCTTCATTTTTTCATAAGGATTGGTCAATAATACCAGGTGTTTGATATCATCCTTTTCGGTGCGTTTATATTTAACCACCATGATGATGGCAAAAACCATGGCTCCCAGAAGGTGGAAAATGTGGATGCCACTCAATACATATAAAAAGCTCCCACTGGGAAGTCCTCTGAAATCTACACCTATTAAAGTCAGCTCTTTCCAACCCAAAAACTGCAGCAATGTAAAGATTAGGCCTAGAAAAAAAGTCGATAATAGGCTGTTTTTGAGTTTGAAAAGAGATTCTTCTTTATAATGTAAGAGCATTTTGGAAACCGTATAGCCACTGATTAATATGACAAAGGTGCTGATGATAAAGGATTTTGGCATTTTAAATCCAAGGCCTTCCGTATTTCCAGTAGCTGATGCTAAGAAAGCCACCGTCATAAAAATAAAGATCAAGCCACTACCAAACATACCCAAATACATGAGTGTTTGATAGGGATGCATATTTTCAATTTTTTGAAACCAGGTTTCCTTGGGTTTTTCCATATTCCTTAATTGCTCTGTACATAAAACATTTTAAAGCCCGGTAGGTTCAGGATTATTGGATACATTTTCACATTCAACTCTAAAAACAAGGAAACAAAATCATTTTCCTACCTTTGCACCTGAATCACAAATCAATTTCTGAGCCTTGGACAAATCCAGTTTCTTAAGCCTTTACGCAAACGATCCTTTTGTTAAAAACATAGCTGAAAATCTTCAGCATCATGATAAAGACCGGTTCCAGGTCAAAGGACTCTCCGGGAGTTTGGATACAGTACTTTTCTCTTCCATATTTAATCAGATAGGAGGTCATCATCTTATCCTTGCACAGGATAAGGAGGAAGCAGCCTATCTGAACAATGATTTACAGGAATTACTCTCGCCCAACCATGACGTTTTTCTTTTTCCTTCATCATACAAAAGGCCTTACCAGTATGATGAGGTAGAAAATGCCAATGTACTGATGCGGGCAGAAATACTCAATAAAATTCTGACCAAAGAAAGGCCAAATGGGATTATCGTGACCTATGCGGAAGCACTGTATGAAAAAGTAATCAATAAAAGGGCCCTAAGAGACAATACATTTAAAGCTAAAGTGGGTGAGAAAGTAGATCTTGAGTTTATTGCAGAGTTGCTTTTAACCTATGATTTTGAAAAAACAGACTTTGTATACGAGCCTGGACAATTTTCCATTAGAGGGGGAATTGTTGATATTTTTTCCTACGCCAACGATCTTCCTTTCCGTTTGGAACTTTTTGGTAAAGAAATTGAAAGTATCCGGACTTTTGATCCGGAGAGCCAGTTGTCAATTGACCCAATTGATCAGATCAGCATTATCCCAAATGTGCAGACCAAACTGCTTCAGGAAGTAAGGCAGTCCTTTCTTGAATTTCTTCCCGAAAATACATGCCTATGGTTTAAAGATTATCAGTTTACTTTAGATACCCTTGATGATAGTTTTGATAAAGCAGAAAAACAATTCCATCAGATCGTCAAAACCACTGAAAATGATAAGTTGCTCATAAAACCGGCAGACTTATTCGACAATGGAGAAAAGTTTATTGAAAAAATCAAAAGTTATCGATTACTAGAGTTTGGGCATAAATTTTATTTCGACAACTGTCAGATTTTTACTTTTGATGCACAGCCCCAGCCCTCTTTTAATAAAAATTTTGAGTTACTGGTGGATAATCTGGTTCAGAATGAAAGAAATGGATGGTTGAACATCATTTGTTCAGAAAGTGATAAGCAGATCAACCGCCTGGAAAACATTTTTCTGGAATTGGACCCTACTCTGAAAGTGCAGTCTATGCTCATTGGGTTGAGGGAAGGGTTTGTGGATAGAAACTTGCAGTTGGCCTGCTACACCGATCACCAGATCTTTGAACGTTTTCACCGGTACAAAACCAAGCAAAGGACAAGTAAGAGTAAAGCGCTGACCTTAAGGGAACTGAAGACCCTAAACCCTGGAGATTATGTGGTACACGTGGACTATGGTGTGGGTAGATTTGCGGGATTGGAAAAAGTGGATGTAAATGGCAAAATGCAGGAGGCAGTCAGACTGGTGTTTCGGGACGATGACTTGTTGTATCTCAACATTCATTCTTTGCATAAAATCTCCAAGTACTCCGGTCAGGAGGGCTCTGCTCCTTCCATGTCCAAATTGGGCTCACCGGAATGGGAAAACAAAAAGAAAAAAGTCAAAAGCAAGGTCAAGGACATAGCCAAAGAACTGATTGCTTTGTATGCTAAAAGAAGGAATGCACCTGGTTTTGCTTTTTCAAGGGACTCGGTGTTACAAGTGGAACTGGAAAGCTCTTTTGTTTTTGAGGATACCCCTGATCAAGCTACGGCAACGGCAGATGTCAAAACAGATATGGAGAAGGCTTATCCTATGGACAGGCTGGTTTGTGGAGATGTGGGTTTCGGTAAAACAGAAGTTGCAATTC
Organism: Cecembia lonarensis LW9; assembly: GCF_000298295.1. GTDB lineage: Bacteria > Bacteroidota > Bacteroidia > Cytophagales > Cyclobacteriaceae > Cecembia > Cecembia lonarensis. The sequence goes on along the minus strand of NZ_AMGM01000018.1, from coordinate 13,151 downwards.
GTGCTGCTTTCAAGGCCCTAAATGACCGTAAGCAGGTAGCAGTTTTAGTTCCAACCACCATTTTGGCAATGCAGCATTACAGAACTTTCAAAGAGAGGTTAAATGACTTTCCGGTAAAGGTTGAATACATCAACCGCTTCCGTACTGCTAAAGAAATTAAGGAAATCACCAAACAAGTAAGTTCTGGGGAAATAGATATTTTGGTGGGCACCCACCGCATCGTCAATAAAGACATCAAGTTCAAAGACCTGGGATTATTGGTGATAGATGAGGAGCAAAAGTTTGGTGTTAAGGTAAAGGATCAACTCAAGGAACTGAAGGTCAATGTGGATGTATTGACACTTACGGCAACCCCAATCCCAAGAACACTGCATTTCTCACTTATGGGAGCAAGGGACCTATCGGTCATTGCTACACCCCCACCAAACAGACAGCCGGTTACGACCGAAATACACACTTTCAACGAAGAAATCATCCGAGATGCAGTAGCTTTCGAATTAAGAAGGGGTGGACAGGTTTTCTTTGTGCACAATAGGGTAGGGGAAATAGATTCCATTGCGAATCTCATCATGCGTTTGGTCCCTGATGCCCGTGTGGCAGGAGCCCATGGACAGATGGATGGGAAAAAGCTGGAGAAAATCATGGTCAAGTTCATTGAAGGGGAATATGATGTTTTGATTTCTACCAACATTATTGAATCAGGATTGGATATTCCCAATGCCAATACGATCATCATCAACAGGGCCCATATGTTTGGACTCAGTGATCTGCATCAGATGCGCGGCAGGGTTGGAAGAAGCAATAAAAAGGCTTTTTGTTATCTTTTGACAACGCCTACCTCTGGGCTTACCCCTGAGGCCAGGAAAAGGCTCCAAACTTTGGAGGAGTTTTCAGACCTTGGTGATGGTTTTAAAGTGGCCATGAGAGATTTGGATATTCGTGGAGCAGGTAATTTGCTTGGAGCAGAGCAAAGTGGTTTTATCACGGATCTTGGATTTGATATGTACCATAAAATACTGGATGAGGCTGTTCAGGAATTGAAAGAAAATGAATTTGCCGCCCTTTTTGAAGTTGACCTGAAAGAAAAAGTTGAGGTATTGGTTCAGGATTGTGTGATTGAAACAGATTTTGAATTATTGATTCCGGAAAGTTATGTTTCTAATATTTCCGAAAGATTAAACCTGTATTCCAAGTTGGACAATATCAAAAAGGAAGAGGAGCTTCAGCAATATGCAGCTTCTGTGGAAGATAGGTTTGGTCCCGTACCTGATGTGGTTAATGATCTTTTTGAAACGGTGAGGCTGAGGTGGCTTGCGGAGCAATTGGGTTTTGAAAAGCTTACCTTAAAAAATGAGCTGATGAAATGTTATTTTGTGCCTTCTTCCAAAGAGAGTTATTACAAGTCAGATACTTTTGGCAAGATTCTGCGTTATATACAAACCCAGCCAAAATACTGCAAGATCAAGGAGGTTAAGGGACGGTTAATATTAATTGTATCTGGGGTAAAAACTGTCGAAACTGCCAAAAAATGGCTTCAGGATATAAAAAAATCATAAAATTTTGAAAAAAATTAATGGCGCGATATTTGCTTTTCCTTCAAGGATAATTGTAGTATTTTGTTGATTTCCATACAACTGCCCAAAAGATAAAAAGTGGGCTTTGAAAATTTTATTGGAAAAAAGATATTATTGCTTATATATTAGCGTTCTAAACGTGCACAAAAAACAGTATTGTTCAATGGTTTTTGGAAAAGGAAAATTAGGATTGATCGCAGCGTGTTTGCTGATTGTTGGCGGAGCCATCCTTTCATCCTGTAACAAACAGACCGGTTACGGTAGGAGAACCGCGGCTAAGCCCGGCAAAGCAAGTCCTACAACCGGGGCAGCTTTTAGTTTTAACGACAAGGATACCACCAGTTTTAGGGTAACTAGATTAGCCAAGCAGATTGTAGGTCCAAATCTAAAGTACATTCAAGGTGGTAGAGCCGTTTTAGGTTCCCAAGAGCAGGACGTCATGGCCTTCCGGGATAATGTGGAAAGAACAGTAACCATAGCTTCATTTTACATGGATGAGACAGAAATTTCCAATAATGATTATCGGGAATTTATTTTCAACATGCGAAAGAAGGTCAGTGCAGATTCCGTTAAAAATCTTGAACCTTCAGAAAAAGTATGGGCGGGTTCCCTTTCATACAATGATGTGTATGATACCTATTACTACCGATTCCCTGGATTCAATTTCTATCCTGTAGTGGGTGTAACTTGGTCACAAGCGACCGCTTACTCCAAGTGGAGGACAGAATATGTCAGTGAATTGATGCGTGAAAAAAATAAAATTGATTCAGCGCTCAACAAAAACCAGCTGATTGAAAGAGGTGTGAGTTTACCAGAATATAGGCTACCTTCAGAAGCAGAGTGGGAATATGCGGCCAAGGCTATGATTGGAACCCAATATATGGATGAAAATCAGGAGCAGGGAAGAATTTATCCTTGGGATGGTCGTGGTGTAAGAAATCCATATAATATCAAAAGAAAGGGTAGGCAAGGGGATTTCCTCGCTAACTTTAAGCGTGGTCGTGGTGATTATGCCGGTATTGCGGGTTCAGTCTCCAATGATGGAGATATCATCCCTGCCAATGTGTATGATTACCCACCCAATGACTTTGGTTTGTATAACATGTCTGGTAACGTTAACGAATGGGTGAATGATGTCTACAGACCACTTTCATTCCAGGATTTCGATGACCTAAACCCACTGAGGAAGGATGGTATCTTTGACGAAGCAGATACTTATGCTACCACGCTTATCACTGACGATTATAGGGTATACAAAGGTGGCTCTTGGAGAGACGTTACCTATTGGTTAGCGCCAGGTACCCGAAGATTCATGCATCAGGATTCCGCTACCAACCATATTGGTTTTAGATGTGCTATGATTGCCATCGGTCAGCAAGGAAAATAAAACTTTATCCATTTGAATAAATAAGGAACCTCTCAAGGGTTCCTTTTTTTATTTCCGATTTTTTTGCAAATTATAGCCAATCATCCAGCAAGCAAATGGACAATTCCCACAGCAGAAGGTCTTTTATCAAAAAAGCCAGCGCCTTAGCCGGTGCTTTTTCTATAAACAGCTATTTCAATAAAATACATGCCACTGATTGGCATGAGGCAGGAGCTTCTTTCAAAAATTGGGGAGCAAGCGATTTGGCCACCAATGAGGACTATTGGTCAGTGATACAGCAAGGCTATTCTGCAAGTTCTTCTCCAGTTATCATACTCAATAATGGGGGTGTTTCTCCAAGCCCCATAGTTGTCCAAAAAGCGGTTGAACGATATAACGAATTGAGTAATCAAGGGCCTTCCTATTATATGTGGCAAATCCTGGATCAAGGAAGGGAGAACCTTAGGGAAGCGTTGGCTAATTTAGGTGGATGCTCGGCTGAAGAAATTGCGATCAACAGGAATGCTACTGAAGCATTAGTGACCATCATTTATGGTTTGGACCTGAAACGGGAAGATGAAGTGATTGGAAGCACCCAGGATTATCCAAATATGATGCAGGCTTGGAAGCAAAGAGCACTTAGGGACGGGATTGTTTACAAACAGCTTACATTTGAATTCCCCATAGAAAATGATGAAGAAATCGTAGAAAAATATAAGGCTGCCATCACACCCAAAACCAAGCTTATTCACCTTACCCACGTAATCAATTGGAACGGGCAGATCATGCCGGTCAAAAAAATTGCAAGTATGGCGCATGAATATGGTTTAGAAGTTATTATCGACGGGGCCCATTCCTATGGACTTTTGGATTTCAATATTCCGGACCTTGGGGGAGATTATTTTGGTACAAGCCTTCATAAATACCTCTCTGCACCTATCGGAAGCGGGATGCTGTGGGTCAAAAAAGATAAAATCAGCCAATTATGGCCTTTGGTTTGCGCAGGAGATCCAAAAAGTGACAATATTCGTAAATTTGAAAACCTTGGTACGAGAAGCTTTCCAATTGAACAGGGAGTAGGGGAGGCGCTAAATTTTCATAATGCCATTGGCACAAAAAGAAAAGAAGAAAGGATACGCTATTTGAAAAACTACTGGGCCCAAAAAGCTTTGGAGATCCCAGGCGTCAAAATTCATACTTCTTTAAAACCAGAATACAGTTGTGCTTTGGCAGGCGTTTCTGTTGATGGTATGACATCGGGAGAGCTTGGCTCAAGGCTTATGCGGGATTATAAAATTCATACAACTTCTATCTCTTTGGAAAATATCCACTGCGTAAGGGTATCTCCGCATGTCTATACTAAAATTTCTGATTTGGACAGGTTGGTGGAGGCCCTATGGAAAATTTCTAAATCTTAATAATGCAGTTGCTGCATGATTTCTTTAAACATTTTGACACCAGTTGGTATCAGTTCATCTGGAAAATCGAAATTGGGCTCGTGTAGTTGGGGCTGGTTTTTGCCTGAGCCAAGTCCAAATAGTAAAGTTTTAGTGTAACTGGAAAACAAACCAAAATCTTCAGACCATCGAAAAGGGATTCGGATATGTTTGGTTTTGAGGTCAAGATTTTTAGCTGCCTGATTCCCTAATTCCCAAGCTTCTGGGTCATTGTGGGTCGCTGCAAATACTTCCGTGTATTCAAAAGCAACCTCTAAACCATATTCTTTGGAAATTTGCGTACAAAGTTTCTCTGCATAAAGCACCAATAGATCTCGGGTTTCGTTTTCGTGGGCCCTTAATGTGGCCATGACAGTAGCTTCCCCGGGCGTGGTACCGAAAGCAACTTCACCTAATTTTGCGTGGATTACGGTGACAAGTGTAAATTTTTTCATGGCATCCGGGAGCTTCTCCAAGGCCACTATGGTTTTGGCCATGGCTTCTGCCGGAGAATTGCCTGCTTCTGGATGCGCCGAATGACTGTTTCTCCCTTTAAACAGGATAATCATCCCGATAGAGGCGGCAGCAAAAGCACCTTTCTTAATCACAATTTGATGGGACTCAAAACCCGGAAGGTTGTGCAAAGCAAAAGCATAATCCGGTTGGATTTCCTTGAATTTAGGATCCCTGATGATGGCTTCGGCCCCTTCGCCTGTTTCCTCAGCAGGCTGGAAAAGCAAGATTATTTTTCCTTTCTGGGGGCGGTTTTGCGACAGCTCCATGCCTAAGCCCGAAATGATAGCCATATGCCCATCGTGACCGCAAACATGGGATTTGCTCGGAATTTTGCTCAGGTGTTTGATATCGTTCTCCTCTTTTATGGGAAGTGCATCGAGCTCACACCTGAACAAAGATACCGGTCCTTCTTCTTTGCCTTCAAAAATGAAGGCCAGTCCATTACCCCCCAGTCCTTTGAAAACCATATCTGGTTTTAAAGGTTCAAAAAATTCCAGTACCCGTTTGGCGGTTTCCTTTTCCTCTCCTGAAAGCTCGGGATACCGATGTAGGGTTTTTCTAAAAACGGATAGTTTTTTGATGTCTGAATTGTTCATGATCTAAGGCGACTTATTCGAAGAAAGAGAAGTTATCTTTCTGGCCCTGAAAGTAAGGTATTCTCAAGCTAATGTAAATTTTTGTTGTATGTTATTTACTAAAAAAATTATGCCATTGTAAGCCAGGCAGGTAAAAACTTAAAAGAACTTTTTTATCTTAAGCATTGCTAACCACTAAACCATCTGAAAATTAATTCAATCCCCAATACAGGTGCAGAATGAAAAAAGGGTTTGATATTTCATTAATAACAAACCCTTTTTGTTTTTACATTCCTCTAAACCTAGGAGGTTCTATACCATTGGCCCTGATATAGGCAATAGCAGCTCCCCTATGGTGTGTGGTGTGATCGTCAATTAAGCCCACCACTTGTCGACGGGTACCTGTGCTTCCAAAGATTTCAACGCTTTCTGCTAATTGTTCGGCTGATAGAGCTCCGACTGTAGCTTTGGCATAATCAAAACAAGCCGTGACGAATGCTTTCATCTCAGCTTTATTGGATGGTTTAGCGCCAATATCAAAACTTGGGGCCGCTCCATTAAGAAACCTTTGGCTGATTCCTGCCGCTGCAGAGGAAAGGTGAATGATCTGTTCAGCAAAACTCATGGCTGACTCATGAGGCTTGTAATTCATTAAATCATCCGGCATTTTATCTACTACTTCCAGCGTAAACTGTTTGCTGTTTTCCCATTTTGCAGCAAACTCCTCAATGGTAGTTTGCGCATGCGCAAAACCTTGAACAAATAGCAAAAGCGTTAAGCTTAAGCCAATGGCTAATGAATTTTTTAGATTTTTCATTCTGTTTTGGTTTTTGTTGATTATATAAATATCCGATGAACTGGTTTCATATCAAACGATTTTGATAAATTTGAACCATGTCAAAGAATTTGAACCTGCTTATTTCCATTATGTTCATTTTTGCTGGATGCAGTGAAGATTACCTACCCAAACCCATGGGCTATAACAGGATTGATCTTCCTGAAAGAGCCTTTATCTCTTTGGAAAATGGACGCCCCTATACTTTTGAACATTCTGTACATGCTTTGGTAGAAGTGGATTCTTTCAATTTGCAGGAGACTGCTTGGATCAACTTGAATTACAAGGGAATGGGGGGAAAAGTACATTTCACTTATTTGGAGTTAGATACCCAGGGCAAAGATATAAAGACAGTGGTCAATGATGCGATCAACCTTACGGCCAAACATCAGATCAAAGCCTATGGTATAGAAGAGTCCGTACTGTTAACACCCCAAGGCTATACTGGGGTTGTTGCTGAACTTACTGGAGAGGTGCCCACACAGTTTCAGTTTTTCGTGACAGATTCTACCAGAAATTTTTTACGTGGAGCTTTGTACTTTGAAACAGCCATGAAAAATGATTCCTTAGCTCCAGTCATTGAGTATATCAAGGTGGATATGGCCCACCTGATGAATACTTTGGAATTTAAGCAATAATCAATCAAGAAAACTTAATCTTTTTCCACTTTGTAATGATAATCCCCCCACCTACTAGGGCTACTACGGTGGCTACAGAAGCGGCGAGGACATTGCCGTAAATCCAAAAACCTACGGAGAATAAGGCTGCATAGACCATGATGGATCCGGTCAACATCAACCCAATTTCCATAGGTAATTGACCCTGTTCCTGCTGTTCTTGCGGGTATTTATTCAACAAATTTTTCCACCCAAAAGCTGCTGGCTTTACTTTTCTGTAAAAACTTAACAGTACCTCATCTTTTTCGGGTCTGGTGAATAAAGTAACCAATACCCATACTGCTGTGGTAAGCCCTACACCATACAATAGTTTCAGGTATTGTTGGTCTGCCGGAATATCGATAATGCCCATTCTTGGGTTGATACTTTCAAAGAAAATAGCTACCAAAAAGGAAATGATCATGGCCGCAATTTCAGTGTAAGCATTGATCCTCCACCAAAACCATCTCAAGATAAATATCAGGCCCGTACCCGCTCCGATTTGTAAAAGGATATTGAAAGCTTCCAAAGCAGAAGAAAGTGCCAATGCCAAAATGGCTGCCAAAACCATGAGCAATACTGTGGAAATTCTTCCCACTGCGACAAGTTCTTTGTCTGTAGCCTCCGGGCGGACAAACCTCAAATAAAAGTCATTGACCACATAAGATGAACCCCAGTTCAAGTGGGTAGATAGGGTGGACATAACTGCCGCAATCAAGGAAGCAAGCACCACTCCGATAAGACCTGTAGGCAAGAATGTTAGCATGGCAGAGTAAGCCAAATCATTTCCCAACTTATCTACCGGGATATGCGGAAATGCCTCCTGCATGTCGGAAACTTGCGGGAATATGATCAAAGAAGAAAGGGCAATGATGATCCATGGCCATGGTCTCAAGGCATAATGGGCAATGTTGAAGAATAAGGTTGCTCCCATGGCATTTCTTTCATCCTTTGCTGAAAGCATCCTTTGGGCAATGTAGCCCCCTCCTCCTGGTTCAGCACCAGGATACCAAGTAGCCCACCATTGTATGGCCAAGGGCATGATCAACAAAGGGATCACGAGATTCCAATCATTAAAATCAGGTAAGATATTGAGCTTATCAGATACATTGGGATGACTCAATAGGTTATCCAGTGAACCGATTTCAGGCAAATCCAATACATAATAAGCGGCTCCTATCGCTCCTGCCATGGCAATGAAAAACTGGAAAAAATCTGTCAATAAAACCCCCTTCAAACCACCAAGGGAACTGTAAATTACCGTCACTACAGATGCCAAAAGCAGGGTTTCTAAGGGTGATAAACCAAGCAAGACCCCACCTATTTTAATGGCAGCCAAGGAGACAGTAGCCATGATGACCACATTAAAGAATACCCCAAGGTAGATGGCGCGAAAAGCCCTTAGAAAAGCTGCTGGTTTACCGCCATAGCGCAGCTCATAAAACTCCAAGTCAGTGGTCACCTCTGAGCGTCTCCACAATTTGGCATAAACAAAGACGGTCAACATGCCTGTCAAAAGAAAGGCCCACCAAACCCAGTTGCCGGAGACTCCATCCTTCCTAACGATGTCTGTAACTAAATTAGGTGTATCCGCTGAAAAGGTGGTCGCCACCATGGAAACACCCAATAACCACCAGGGCATATTTCTACCGGAAAGGAAGAATTCTTTGGCCGAAGAACCTGCTTTTCTGGAGGTCAACACCCCGATCAGCATGGAAATCACAAAGAATGCCAAGATAATGGCCCAGTCGATTAAGGAGATGTTCATAGGTGCTTTGGGTTAAATTTTAGGCGGAGTTCTTAAATTTTTTTATTTATAGAGAAACACTTGTTCAATAAATTTTTCTAATGTAAATAGAAAATCAGGAATTGCAAAACCTAAAAAATTCAAATTGACGGGATTGCCCCTTGGCAACTTAGGCAAAATATATTTTCATAAAGCAGGAATATATTAGCTTTAGAACAAAAATCACTTTACGCCATGCAAAAACTTTTTTGGATAGATGAGATCAATAGGCTTTATCTGCTTCAAATCAAGCAGGATCAGGTCAGTCTTTTCGGAGATGGCCATATACATAAAACTTATTTGGTTGATATGGGATATGAAAAATTGATCCTGCAACAATTCAATCAACAGGTTTTTAAATACCCAGAACGGATTTCAAATAACCATAAAATTCTCCTTGATCAAATCAATCAGGAAGCTTTGCCCTTTATATTGCCCCTTCCAATACCCAATCAGCAGGGGGAATTGTTTTCATTGGTCGATGGGCAATATTTCAGACTTTCTCCTTTCGTAGCAGGTAAATGCGTCAATGAGGTGACATCTCCCCATCAAGCCTATTTGGCTGCTAAGGCTTTTGCTGAGTTTATCTTGTCAGGTATCCATATTCAGTCAACTTCCTTTCAGGAATCTATTCCTGGTTTTCATGATCTTGAACTGCGCTATCAGCAATTGAAGCAAGCACTTCATGATACCAAAAGGGAAGTTGTAGGTGAATTAAAGATATTGGTGGATTTCTACCTGCAGCAAAAAAAATTAGTAGAGGAATATGTTTCTTGGAAGCATCGGCTTCCATTGAGGATGACCCATAGCGATACGAAAATCAATAACCTGATTTACGCCAATGATTTTTCAAAAGTTAATGCAGTGATCGATTTGGATACCATCATGGCCGGTTATGTGTATTATGATTTTGGAGACCTGGTCAGAACGGTAGTCTGTACAGAAGGCGAATCTTCCCAAAATTGGGGAAATATCAAAGCGGATAAGGCAAAATATGATGCTTTGCTACAGGGGTTTCTTGAGGTAGGTGAGGGTATTTTTACAGAAGAAGAAATGCAGTCTTTGCCTTTTGGCGGCCAAATGATGACCTGTATCATGGGCTTTCGATTCTTGGCAGATTACCTTGATGGAAACGTCTATTACAGCATCCATTATGAGGAACAAAACTTTCACCGGGCAAAGAATCAGATGGTACTATTGAAGGCCTTACAGGATATGTAATTGACAGATAGGAGCGACATAGAATACATAGCAAAAATCCGGCAAATAATACGGTCATCAGATCCAGGCCGTTCCAATACCAAAAACCACGGCAGCGACAGCCTAACTATGTTACTATGTTGTCCAAAAACAACCTGAACCTCCACAAAAATCCTTTTTTATTTGCCACAACTTGTCCTGCATGCGGGATAGAAACATAGTATACATAGCAGGGCAGCAGCAAACCTTTGTTTTTAAAATCAACCGGTTGATACAGGGAAGCTATGTGTGCTATCTTCTCCTATGTGGTTAAAAAAAATCTGCCAAAAATGTCCTTCTGCGGTAGAGAGGGATGAAGCTTCAATGACTGTCATTTCTTTTTCTGAACATTTTCCTAAATGTTGAATTCTCAGAGTGACGTACATTTCTGTCATTGCCTATTGCAAATAAGCTCTTGAACCTGAATGCCTTACCTAAACTTACCTCCTCCCAAACTCTTCCTTGGCTTCCTCCAGGAAGTTCACAAAGTTCTGAATATTGGTATCATAGGCTTTGGGCCTGACCAATAACTCTTCATTGTGATCTAAAATCACATAATAAGGCTGGGCATTATTGTTGAACCGGGTGATTTGGAAATCGGCATTTTGTTTGCCGATGGTTTTTTTCTCCTTGCCGTCATATTCAGATATGTACCATTCTGACTCCGGTAATTCAAAGCGCTCATCGATGTATAAAGCCACCAGGACAAAATCTTCTTTCAACCTTTTGAGCACTTGAGCATCAGACCATACCCTGGCTTCCATCTCCCTACAATTCACACAGCCATGTCCCGTAAAATCAATGAAAAGTGGCTTACCTGTTCTTCTGGCTGCCGCTAAAGCTTGTTCGTAATCAAAATAACCTTGGATGCCATGCGGCAAGTGAAGTAAATCGGCGTACTTGGGCACATCATCCAACTGGTTTTCCGGAGCGATGGCCGCATACCTATTTTCAAAAAGGTTGAAATCATGGGTAGCCATGGGTGGAAGGTAGCCGCTCAAGGCTTTAAGCGGAGCACCCCATAATCCTGGGATCAGATAGACCACAAATACGAAAGTGGTAATGGCCAGCATTAACCTAGGGACACCGATATAGTCCATCGGAGAATCATGAGGTAGCTTGATTTTTCCAAGTAGGTAGAATCCCAATAGTGCAAAAATCACAATCCAAATGGCAAGGTAAATATCTCTGTCCAGGATACCCCAATGATAAACTTGATCAGCGATAGACAGGAACTTAAAGGCCAAAGCCAATTCCAGGAAACCTAAAACCACCTTGACGGAATTCAACCAGCCACCGGACTTGGGCAAGGAATTCAGCCATTCAGGGAAAATCGCAAATAAGGTAAAAGGTATGGCAAAGGCCAAAGAAAAGGCAAACATTCCCAAAATGGGTTTAAGTAGGGCTCCCCCAGCTGAACTGATCAAAATGGATCCTACAATGGGACCAGTACAGGAAAAAGAAACCAAAACCAAAGTAAAAGCCATAAAGAAGATGCCTGTCAGACCCCCTTTATCGGCTTTGGCATCCATTTTATTGACAAAGCTGCTGGGCAAAGTCAATTCAAACATACCTAGAAAGGCAAAAGCAAAAAAGATAAAGACCAAGAAGAAGAATACATTGGGAACCCAATGGGTGGAAAGCCAGTTGGCAAACTCAGGTCCCTGAATGGAAGCCACCGCAGTGCCCGCTACCGTATAAATGGCGATGATGGAAAATCCATAAATGGAGGCATTTCGGATGCCTCCGATCCTGGACTTGGCCCTTCCTGTAAAAAAGGTAACCGTCATGGGGATCATAGGGAATACACAAGGCGTCAAAAGGGCTGCCAGCCCTGCCAGGAATGCTATGATCATGAACCCGATCAATCCTCCCTGCTCTTCCTCATCATCCAAGCTGATGAAACTCCTCTCTTGATTGGCGGACTCAGCTACATTTTCAGCGGGTTCTTCGTCTACTTCTGGCGTACTTGCAATTTCCTCAATTTGCTCTTCCACTTCAACAGGTGGCACAGGGCTACTGCTCTGTGCTTGCTTGGCACTGGCCGTTAATGTAAAATCCTCTTCAAAAGGGATGCACTGTCCTGTAACGTCCGTGCACATTTGGTAACCAATGAATCCTTCTGCCTTGATGTTGGTACCTGTAATTTTGATGGTCTGCTCAAAGGTTCCTGTCCCTTCAAAATAGGTGACTTCTCCTTCCCAGATCTCGTCGTATTTCTTTTTGGGATTAATGGCTTTCAATCCCCCTACCAATGAAAAGCCTTGGGATTGGCTCAACTCCAATTCTGTCAACATTGGTCCTAAATCGGGGTCAAAATCATTGGAATAAATGTACCAATCTCTGGGGACTTGGGCCTTGAATATGATTTTAACCTCATCACCTACTTTCAATTCTTTTTCAGACAATTGAATGGTCCATTTTGGTGGTGCAATGATCTGAGAATAACCCAGATTTGCAAAAAGCAGGAACAGTGAAAGAAGGATGCTGATTTTGAAGTATTTTGACATCTCGGTGTTAAGCTTGACTAATCTGTAATAATGGGAGTTTGGGTAAAATAGTTCAGTAATATGTCTTACATAAGCCAAAGCAGGTCCATAAAATCACTCTTTTGCTTTATGGACCTTTTTTGGGCTACTATTTGCTTCCTTCATTTTTGAAATGCTTGAAAAACAAAGCGATGGTTTCAATGCCCATCAGGTAGTTTTTCACGCCATAGTGTTCATTTGGGGAATGGAGCGCATCTGTATCCAGTCCAAAGCCTAACAAGATGGGATCAAGTCCTAACACTTGTTGGAATAGGGCACAGATTGGAATGGAACCACCCTCTCTGGTGGGGATGGCTTTTTTGCCAAAAGCTTCCTGAATGGCAAGGTCAGCAGCCCTATAACCTGGCGTATCCGTGGAAACAACCGCCGCTGCACCACCGTGGTGTGAGGTCACTTTCACCTTCACGGATTCTGGTGCAATTGCCTTGAAATGCTCCTCGAATAGCTTGGCGATTTCTTTATGGTCCTGATTAGGCACCAATCTCATGGAAATTTTAGCATAGGCTTTGGAAGGCAAAACCGTCTTGGCTCCTTCACCGGTGTAACCTCCCCAGATACCGTTGACATCCAAAGTTGGTCGGATACCTACCCTTTCAATGGTAGTGTAACTAGCTTCACC
>NZ_AMGM01000017.1 GCF_000298295.1 Cecembia lonarensis LW9 | reverse complement strand
ATCAGCATATTTTTTTACGTCTTCCAGACTGACTGTTTTATCACCCAGAATCACCAGTCTTTCCACTACATTTCTAAGTTCTCTTATATTTCCTGTCCAAGGAAACCCTTGCAAAGCTGCTAATGCATCTTTGGTTATATCTTTTTTGGCTGTACCGTATTCCTTCGCTATATCATCCAGGAATTTATTGACCAGCAAGGGTATGTCTTCTTTTCTGTCTTTTAGAGCAGGAACCTGAATCAGGATCACACTAAGTCTGTGGTAGAGGTCTTCTCGGAAATTCCCTTCTTCAATTTCTTTTTTGAGGTCCTTATTGGTAGCAGCAAGTACCCGTACATCCACTTTGATGTCTTTGTCGCCTCCAACCCGGGTAATTTTATGTTCCTGTAGTGCCCTAAGTACTTTGGATTGGGCGGAAAGACTCATGTCACCGATTTCATCCAAAAACAAAGTACCGCCATCTGCCTGTTCAAATTTCCCAATTCTTTGTTTGACTGCAGAAGTAAAGGACCCTTTCTCATGACCAAACAGTTCACTTTCAATCAACTCAGCAGGTATAGCAGCACAGTTGACTGCAATGAATGGCGATTGGGACCTATTGCTTTTTTGGTGTAGCCAATGGGCCACCAGTTCTTTGCCCGTTCCATTAGGCCCCGTTATCAGTACACGCGCATCAGTTGGCGCAACTTTTTCTATTGTTTCTTTTACATGCTTGATGGCAGGGGATTCACCCACCATGTCAAGTTTTTGAGAAAGCTTCTTTTTGAGTACCTTGGTTTCGGTCACCAAGTTTTTTTTATCCAATGCATTCCTGACTGTTAAGAGTAACCTGTTAAGATCTGGTGGCTTTGGTACAAAATCGAAAGCGCCTTTTTTGGTTGCTTCTACAGCTGTTTCAATACTGCCATGGGCAGATATCATAATGAATTGTGGCTGCTTTTCCAACTCGGCACTTTTTTCCAAAACTTCAAGTCCATCCATTTTGGGCATTTTGATATCGCAGAGGACCAGGTCATATTCCTTTTCCTGTAACATTTTTAACCCCTGTTCTCCATCTTGGGCCTCATCGATCTGGTATTTTTCATATTCCAAGATCTCTTTCAAGGTAGAGCGGATGACTTTTTCATCATCGATAATCAAAATTTTGGGCATAGCTTTTTTTTATAATTTAAAAATGTGCAAGCCTATAAGCCGGGTTCTGTTCATCACCGTTAGGTGACTAACTTGTCATTTATCTAGGCGCAGGTTCACACTTGCGCTCCATCGATCTACCCATTCCGCATAAAGACGAGCAGCCTTTTTTGGAATTGCTTCCAAGGCGGAACCTATTTGATCTTTCAACCCATAAGGTTTACCATGCAATCCTTGTCACCAAGGACCCGGTGGGCTCTTACTCCACCATTTCACCCTTACCTCGACCAGATAACGATCTGGATCGGGGCGGTATATTTTCTGTGGCACTGTCTGTGACCTTGCCGTCACCAGTAAGGCCCCTTCCCGTTAGGAAGTATGGCGCTCTATGTTGCCCGGACTTTCCTCCCTGAACTTAATCAGGACGACAAGTCAGCTTGCACTTTGCAAAATAAGGCAAATATTTTCTACCTAACTAACGGAATATTTTATTAATGGTGCATAAAAACAGATAAAAAAATTGTTTGTCTGCTAATTTCTGCCCTAATCGAAAAATTCTATTTGAATTTCATATTGATAAAATCTTTGAATGGAATAATTACTAACCTTATTTGGATTAAGTTTAAATAGCAAATACTTTTGCAGCACTAATTAAATTTAATCTTAATAAGATGAAGGCAGCTATACAAAATGTTTTAGTATTAATTTTCACACTAGGACTTTTCCAGGTAGTGGAAGCGGGTAATCCCGAACCCAATTCAGTATATTATTCGGCGGATGAGGAAGAAGAGGTAGTTAAAGGTGTCATCCGCGCACAAAGCGGTGATCCTGTTCCTTTTGCAAATATTCAGGTATTGGGTACCATTAAAGGAGCTGTTGCGGATATTAACGGTGAGTTTTCACTGGTCAATATACCTAATGGCACTTATGAAATAAAAGTTTCAGCTGTAGGTTATCGCTCTGTCACACGAACGGTTGAAATCATCAATGGTCAAATTCAGGAATTGGAAGTGATTTTTTCCGAGATGGGTGTAGATATGCCTCAAATAACAATTATTTCAAGCAAAGACCGCTTGTTTTCTAAAACCCCTGGTTCAGTAAACTACATAGACAGACGTGAGCTTGACTTTGTCAATCCAATCAGTATTGCAGAAGCATTACGTCGAACTCCAGGTGTAAATGTGGTGGAGGATGACCTAACCGGTATGCGTTTGAGTATGGGTATCCGTGGTTTGGATCCCAATATGAGCCGGTCCATATTGATTATGGAGGATGGTGTTCCTGTAGCTTTGAACCCTTATGGTGAGCCCGAAATGTACTACACGCCGCCAGTTGATCGTATGGAAGGTATGGAAATACTTAAAGGCTCAGGACAAATTCTGTATGGACCTCGTACAGTAGGTGGTGTGGTGAACTTTATTACGGCTAATCCTCCAGAGTCATCTGAAGGAAGGATCAACATTCAAGGAGGTCAAGGTGGTTATTTTTCTGGTTTGGTCAACTACGGAAATACTGTAGGAAATACAGGTTATCATGTAAGCTTACTAAGAAGAAGTGCAGAGAACCTAGGGCCAACTACTTTCGGTTTGACAGATTTGAATGCTAAGTTTTTATTTGATTTGAACGAGCGCTCTGAGCTCGGAATGAAGATTGGTATATATGATGAAACCTCCAATACTACTTACATCGGTATGAACCAATTGATGTTTGAACGTGGAGAAAACGATTTTACACATTTATCCCCTGACGATAGATTGGATGTGAGGAGGTTATCTTTGAGCTTGTCGCATAAATACAGAATCAGTGAGAATGTACGCTTGAGGACTATTGCTTATGGTTATACAACAACCAGAAATTGGAGCAGACAGGATTTTGCAGTAAATGCCACCAATACACCACCGTCAAACTGGACTGGAAAATATTGGGGTGACTTAGATGTTCCGGGAGGAGCGATTTTTATGAGAGATGGTACTGGAAATCGTGATCGTTCTTATGAGGTTGCTGGAATAGAACCCAGAATTGAGGCCAATCATAAATTGTTTAATTTGAATAACGAATTGATAACCGGAGTACGCCTGCATCATGAGAGAGCTTTTGTACGCCGTATTAACGGCACCAAAGCAGGAGTACGTAGTGGTGACCTAAGGGAGGATGAAATCCGAACAGGACATGCATTCAGTGGATATTTTCAAAATACCACCAATATTACTTCGAAGTTTGATGTGAATGTTGGCTTAAGATATGAAAATTATGTTGCTGAAAGAGATATTTTGAGAAGACCTTTTGGAGGTGTAGTTAGAGACACGGTTTTAGTTGGTACTAATGTGGTAAGTGAATTTATTCCCGGTGCCGGATTTAATTATCGTCCTACGACCAAAGTAAATATATTCGGTGGCGTACACCGTGGTTTTGGCCCTCCACGATTACAGGATGCGGTAACAGGGGAAGGACAAGCGCTTAATTTGGATGCAGAATCCTCAGTGAATTTAGAGTTGGGTATCCGTTCCCAATTTACGCCTTGGTTGTTTGTAGAGTTAGCAGGTTTCAGAATGGATTTTAGCAATCAGATTATACCTGTGGCGCAATCCCTAGGTGGTGCTGGTTTTGGAGTGGTCAATGCAGGCCGTACGCTACATGAAGGTGTGGAGGCGATGGTGAATTTGGAGCTTTCAAAGCTGTTTAATTGGGAGAAGACCAATTTGTTCTATGATGCAAACATCACCTATGTGAATTCAGTTTTTGGAGCTGACCGAATCATCAATGAGGTAAATGTCAACGGACTCCGTACACCGTATGCACCGGAATGGCTGATCAATACGGCAATTACACTTGAAACTGAAATGGGTATAGGAGGACGTCTTACCTTGAACCATGTAGGAGAGCAGTTTACCGATCAATTGAATACGGTAGAACCACGTTTTGATGGCCGCATAGGGTTGATGCCTGCATTTACCACCATTGATGCTACCCTGATCTACGATGTTAAAAAATGGAATTCCCGCTTTAATCTTACCATTAAAAATCTGACTGATGAACGCTTTATCGCTTCCAGAAGACCAGAAGGAATTCGTCTAGGCTTGCCACGCTTTATTACTGCTGGATATGAATTCAGATTTTAAAAAAAATAAAAAAAAATCAAACAAATAATTCCCCGCTATGTTTATGTATTTGAAGGCTTTAAAAAGCTTTTCTTCATAGTGCTGGGTTGAGCCGTTCTGAGCAATCAGAACGGTTCTTTATTTTTTAAGGTTTATGTCAGAAGAAAATGATTTGTTTAATTCTATCTAACTTTACAGATCAAAACCTGAAAAAATGATACTCATAGGAAATGCCGTTATCAGTGATGATATCAAAGAACAGTTTTTTGTTTGTGACCTCGAGAAATGCAAAGGGGCCTGTTGCGTAGAAGGGGATTCCGGAGCACCTCTTGAGGATGAGGAAACTGGTATTTTAGAGAAGATCTACCCGGTTGTCAAAGATTATATCACGGAGGAAGGCAGAAAAGTGATTGAACAACAGGGTACTTGGGTCATTGACAAGGATGGAGACAAATGTACTCCAACCATCGGAGAAAATAGGGAGTGTGCCTATGCCCTGTATGATGAAAAAGGGATTTTAAAATGCGGGATTGAACAAGCTTATTTGGATGGCAAAACGGATTTCAAAAAGCCCATCAGCTGCCATTTATATCCCATCAGAATAACCAAATACGACCAGTTTGATGCCCTGAATTACGACCGTTGGCATATATGCTCCCCTGCCTGTTCCTTGGGCAGCCAATTAGGTGTGCCCATTTATAAATTTTTAAAAGATGCCTTGGTCAGAAAGTATGGTTTGGAATGGTATGAGGAATTACAGCAAGAAATAGAGCAGGGTAATGTTTAAACCCTAGACCTACTTAGGGGCATGGTCATGCACCTTGGGCCACCTAAGCCCCTGGAAAGTTCAGAAGAGGGGATTTCCAACACTTCAACGCCCATATTTCTCAAGGCACGGTTGGTATGTAGGTTACCGTTATATGATATTACCCTTCTTGGTCCAATTGCAAAAACATTAGCTCCGTCAAACCACTGTTCCCTCATGGAATAATCAGGATTTCCGTCCGCTGTGGAAAGAACTTCTAAATGGGGAATTTCTCTTTCCAAGACAGTCAGTAAGGATTCATTCAGAACCTGTCTTTTTATATGGACTTTTTCTTCTGTTTTTTCTTTCAAGGTATAAAGCGAGGTCTGTAATACAGCGTTCAATGCATCAGGATAGGTCAATACCAGGTTTTCATCCAAAATTGTGAAGACGGTGTCCAAGTGCATGTATTGCCTTTTCTTGGGCAAGTGGACCTCATAAACCCTTTCTACAGGACCTTCCCCCAATAAAGCCTTGGCCACTTGATAGATGGCTTTTTCATCGGTCCGCTCCGAATTGCCAATGGCTACAGCTTTGCTGGATAAAACGATGACATCTCCCCCTTCTATGCTTGGGGCATTATCGCTGCTCATGATGGGATAAAGTGCTTTTACGTGCTCCCTAAAATCGGGATGATTTTCAAAAATTACCCTTAGTATGTCAGCCTCTCTTTGCCGGCCTTCCATTTTCATACTCGAAAATATAATACCCCCTGGTGTGATAGCCATAGGGTCTCTTTGAAAATAAAGGTTCGGGCTGGGTGGGATCACGAAGGCATAATCCATTAGCTCCGAATTAGGTAAATTAGGGATTTTTCTTTTCAGTTCATGGACCTTTAAACCAGCTGTCAATGCTGTAGCGCATTCTGCTGTTGAAAATCTTTCTAAAATCTGATCTTTAAGATGTGTTAACCGATTTCTTTTCAATGCATCGTTAAAAAGCCTTTCCAAAATATCCCTATTGGAAAGGGTTTGGATCAATAAATCATGTAATCTATAGACCCTTGCTCCTGTACTTTGTTTAATCAAATCTGTAAAAAAGTCATGCTCTTTCTGCATAGCTTCCAAATAGGGTACATCTTCAAAGAGCAGATAGTCTTTGTTATAGGGTGTGAGCCTATCAATCTCTTTTCCAGGTCTGTGCATCAATACAGCCTTTAATGTGCCAAATTCTGAATTTAGTCTTAGATTCATAGGTTGAAAAATTACCTTTCTTAAAATATTTTATGTAAAATATTAAATTATCGGTTAATTTATTGGGTAATTTTTTTTATTTTTCATCCATGAAGACTTATCAATTTCTGATCTATCTGGCTATTGGAATTGCTGTATTTTTTTTGATACGGCCTTTTACACTTTCCATCAGTTTAAATGAAACTTCTTACGTCATGAGCTACAGTATGCCTTGGGCTGTATTATGGATGCTTCTCGGATTGATGCTGCTGATTATGAAACAAAAAAACCGGGCTGTTTAGACCCGGTTTTTACTTTTAAGAAGCCAACCATGCTTCAACCTCTTCTTTTGTTGGGTTAGGAGTGTCCAGCTTTAACTTCTTTCGCCTGCCGCAGACATCATTAAACAGTTTGTTGACATCCTGTTCTTTGAGTTGTTCAAGGGTATGGATATTCAAATCTCTGATGGCAGGTATCAGTCCAGTAGGAATACCAAGTGCCATGAAATCCTCATCCGTAGCCAGTTGTACTTTTTTCTCAGGACGCATTTGAGGAAAGAATAATACTTCTTGAATGGTGGATTTATTGGTCAGCAACATGGTAAGTCGATCTATACCAATCCCTAGTCCAGAAGTAGGAGGCATGCCATATTCCAAAGCCCTAAGGAAATCCTCGTCCATGGCCATGGCCTCATCATCACCTCTTGCTGCGAGTTTCAATTGTTCTTCAAATCTTTCCCTTTGATCAATTGGGTCGTTGAGCTCGGAATAGGCATTGGCGATTTCTTTACCATTTACAAAAAGCTCGAAACGCTCTACCAGACCTGGCTTAGTGCGGTGCTTTTTAGCCAAAGGTGTCATTTCCACAGGGTAGTCAATGATATATGTAGGCTGAATGAGATGATCTTCAACTTTAGCCCCAAATATTTCGTCGATCAATTTCCCTTTTCCCATGCTATCGTCAACTTCAATAGCAAGATCACGGCACACATTTCTAAGCTCGGATTCATCCATTTCACTGACATCTACACCAGCGTACTCTTTGATGGCATCAAACATGGTCAACCTTCTGTATGGACCCGCAAAGTTAATCTTGTTTTGACCAAATGTTACCTCTGTCGTACCATGAATGGAATCAGTTACTTTCTCCAAAAGATCTTCCACCATTTCCATCATCCAGATATAATCCTTATAGGCGACATAGATTTCCAGAGAGGTAAACTCTGGGTTATGGGTCCTGTCCATTCCTTCATTTCTGAACATTTTGCCGAATTCGTATACACCATCAAACCCACCTACAATGAGTCTCTTTAAATAAAGCTCATTGGCAATTCTTAGGTAGAGTGGCATGTCCAAGGTATTATGATGGGTGTGAAACGGCCTTGCCGCCGCCCCTCCATGTACCTGTTGTAATATTGGGGTTTCTACTTCCAGCCAGCCGTGGTCATCAAAATACTTGCGCATATTGGTGATAATGCGAGATCTTGTCAGGAAGACTTCCTTGACTTCTGGATTGACTGTAAGGTCTACATAACGCTGTCTATAGCGCAATTCTGGATCTGTAAATCCGTCATACACATTACCTTGATCGTCTCTTTTTACAACAGGCAATGGCTTTACAGATTTAGATAAAACTGTCAGTTCAGTGACATGCAGTGAAATCTCACCAGTTTGGGTGGTGAAAATATATCCTTTGACTCCTATGAAATCACCTATGCCAAGGAGCTTCTTGAAAACAGTATTGTAGAAACTTTTGTCTTCTCCTGGACAGATATCATCCCTGCGCACATAAATCTGAAGCCTTCCGGTAGCATCTTGGATTTCAGCAAAGGAGGCTGAACCCATGATTCTACGGCTCATCAACCTACCAGCTATGGAAATGTTTTTGTAATCGTTTTTTCTGTTTTCGTAGTTTCTATGAATATCCTCTGCTGTAACATTAATGGGGAAGGATGCCGCGGGATAGGGGTCTATTCCCATTTTCATCAACTCTTCCCTGTCTTTTCTCCTCTCTAACTCCTGTTCGCTAAGTAATTGCATTGTGTAAATTGATTTCAGACCTATTTATAGATATTTGATCCATTCAAGAATCAAGTCTATGTATTTATAAAGTAATTATTTCGTTTGTTCGAATTATTATATTCAAAGGAAAGTTTACAAGCCCTTTCTTCTGTTCATTTCCTTTTTGATCAGTTCAAACTCTCTGCTGCTCTGACCTGCTACGGAAGTATTTTCCTCAGCCCTTCTGGAAAGATAAGGCATAACCTTTTCAACTGGACCATAGGGGACGTATTTTACTACATTATAGCCGGCATCTGCCAGATTAAAAGAGATATTGTCACTCATCCCATAAAGCTGAGCAAAATATACCCTATCATCTTTTTCATCCAGTCCTTTTGCTGCTATAAGTTCAGTAAGCATGAGGTTACTGTCTTCATTATGGGATCCAGATACTAAAGCAATGGAGTCGATATTTTCCATGCAATAGTTTAACGCTGCATTATAATCTCTGTCCGTGGAGGCTTTATCAGGTTGAATGGGGCTTTGATATCCTTTCTTTGCTGCACGCTCTCTTTCTTTTTCCATGTAAGCCCCTCTGACTAATTTTGCTCCTAAGAAGTAGCTTTTTTCTTGAGCAGTTTGATGTGCATCTTTCAATCTTTGGAGCATATCGTGTCTGTACATCTGATATGTATTGTACACCACACATGTCTTGGTATTGTATTTTTCCATGGCCTTATAAACCAGGTCATCCAAAATATCCTGATACCAAGAGTCTTCTGCGTCAATAAGGATCTTGGTGCCTACTTCATAGGCTGCCGCGCAAAGTTCATCTACCCTTTTTTCCAATCTTTCAAAATCGGCTCTTTCTTGATCTGTCAGGGTTTTGCCTTCCTGAAGCTTTGTCATAATACCATAATCCCCTAATCCGGTTACCTTAAATACCGCAAAAGGAATATTGTCATCTCCCGCAGAGCGTTCAATGGTTCTTAGAATCTCTTTTTTGGTCGCTTCAAAGCTTGCCTCATCTCCTTTACCTTCAACCGAGTAATCAAGTATGGTTTTTACGCCAAATTCTGCCAACTTATTGACAGTATCCTGACAATCTTCAATACTTTCTCCCCCACAGAAATGGCCAAACATGGTGCTTTTCATGATGCCATTGATGGGTAATTTTAAAGAAAAGGCCAAATCAGCTAATTTTATGCCCAAGCTAACAGCAAGATTACTGTTCATCGTGGCAAAGATATAATACATCTTTTTCAGCTCTCCATTAGATTTAGAGGCAAATGCAACTTCTAAGTTCTCAAAAGAAATTTTGGGTTTTACTGGCATATGGGTTCAATCAGGCTGCAAATATATCAATAAAACTGTTCTTGGATAGTATCTGTTTGGCAAAAGAAACCATAGATTGTAACTTTGGTTAAATCTATGGATAGGTCTGCGATATAGGTTCAATATTAATATCTTTGCGGGCTTGAGTATCAAAGCATATAAAGGAAGGCTCGAATTCATTGAATGGACCAGAGATTATTCCATCTTCTGATGATTCGATTGATTTCTAACAAAAAAAAGCCCAGGACGTTGATTTAAAAAAAATCTTGTGAATACACTTCAAATGAATGAATGGATTGGGACAGCTTCAAAACCCATAATCATTGCAGGTCCATGCAGTGTAGAGACACCGGAGCAACTTGACCAAACCGTCAATTATCTGGTTAAGGAAGGAATAAGAATTATCAGGGGTGGAGTATGGAAACCCAGAACAAGGCCAAACAGCTTTGAGGGAGTAGGAGAAATAGCCCTTCCTTGGATCAGAGAGGCCAAAAGTAAATATGGGGTTCAATTTGCTATAGAAGTAGCAAGTCCCTATCATGTGGAGAAGGCCTTGGAGTATGGTATAGATATGCTTTGGATAGGGGCCAGGTCAACAGTAAATCCATTTACAGTCCAAGACCTTGCAGATGCATTAAGAGGGGTAGATATTCCAGTATGGGTAAAAAACCCCGTCAATCCTGATATTGCGCTTTGGATAGGAGCATTGGAAAGGTTGAATAGGGCCGGGGTAAAAAAACTTGGGGCGATCCATAGGGGATTTTCCAATTTCAATGATAGTATTTACAGGAACAGCCCCACTTGGCAGATACCTTTAGAATTTAAAACCCAGTTTCCCGAGATTCCTCTGCTTAATGATCCCAGCCATATTTCAGGCAAAAGGGACTTAATTTTGCCTGTTTCCCAGATGGCGTTGGATCTGAATTTTGACGGTTTGATCATTGAATCACATATCAACCCGGATCAGGCTTGGTCTGACAGCGCCCAACAATTGATCCCCGCTGACCTAGGTAAACTTATTGCCCAATTACAAACCAGAATCGCTACGGTAAATAATCCTTTATTGGAATCACAATTAGAAGTTATTAGGGAGCATATAGATGAGGTGGACAGGGAGCTGTTGGAAGTGTTGGGCAGAAGGATGAAATTGGTAGAAAAGGCAGGAGAGTACAAGAAGCTGAACAACGTGGCCATTTTTCAGATGGAAAGATGGAAAAAGGTTTTCGAGACCCGTCCTATTTGGGCCAGTAGTCTTCAGATAAACCAGGAATTTGTTAAAGAATTATATAAGTTGATCCACACAGAGTCCATCAAAAAACAGGAGGAAATTATGGAGGGAAAATTACAGGAGTCTATTTCACGGAAGTAATCCCAAATATTATTTTGTTTAATGCGTCAAATATTTATGATTTTTCCGTGAAGGTAACGTTCGGACAATAGCTTTGAAAAAAATTGAAAAAAATATTCAATTTTTGATTTGTTTTTAAAAAAGTACCCTTTACATTTGAAACATGTTAATCGCGGCAGTTATATATTTTACCTTCTTTTACTTTTACTTTCGTCCAGAAGGTCGAATCGGAGCTGCTTATTGTCTGGTAAAAAATTAAAAAATCATAAACCTAGAAAAAGCCCGATTCGAAAGACTCGGGCTTTTTTCATTTAAACCATTAACAACATGCAAGATCATTTACAAATCAAGGACTGGGGATTAGGGCTAAGCGGCCATACCATTATTGCGGGACCATGTAGTGCAGAAACTCCCGAACAAATTGAAAAAGTCTGTCTGGACATGAAAAAAGAAAACATGGTTCCAGGGATGTTCCGGGCCGGCATTTGGAAGCCTAGAACCAGACCGGGTTCATTCGAAGGCATAGGAGAGGATGGGTTAAAGTGGATGGAGATTGTCCGTCATCATCTGAATATTCCAATTACTACGGAAGTAGGAAATGCGGCACACGTAGAAAGTGCCTTAAAACACAAAGTGGATGTGCTTTGGGTGGGCGCAAGGACTACAGTCAATCCGTTTGCCGTCCAAGAAATTGCTGAAGCCTTAAGGGGAGTAGACATTCCTGTGATGGTCAAAAATCCCATGAATCCGGATTTACAGCTTTGGTTAGGGGCTTTGGAGCGTTTCCGGGCCGTGGGCATCAATAAATTAGCCGCAATTCATAGGGGTTTTTCTGACTCTTACGACAAAAGATTCCGAAACAAGCCCAATTGGTCTATGCCTATCCATTTGAAAAGGGAGTGGAAAGGAATGGAAGTAATCAATGATCCTAGCCACATTGTAGGTAACAGAGAAGGAATCTTGGAGACTGCGCAGAGGGCCATCAACTTTGGTTTGGATGGTTTGATGATTGAAACACACCATGATCCTGATAACGCTTGGTCTGATGCAAAACAACAGGTAACACCTGCCAGGTTAAAAGAGATCTTGGCCCAAATTGACTTCAGGGATACTTTAGGAGAACAAAGCCCAAGCGAAAGATTGAATGATCTGAGAAATGCTATTGACCACCTTGATGATCAGTTGCTTGATCTACTTCAAGAGCGGTTTTCCTTGATTGATCAAGTTGGGGCTTACAAGAGGGAAAATCATTTGACTGTGTTCCAATCTGATCGCTGGAAATATGTCATGGAGTCCAGAACGCAAAAAGGTGTACAAAAAAATCTTAGTGAAAAATTCATGAAGGAGTTGCTTTATTGTATTCATGAAGAGTCTGTAAAAAGACAGGAAAAGCAATTGAGAGAGGCCGATCCAGTAAAAAGGCCATAGAGCATTTTATTCGGCTAGGTTTTCTTTTATTGCTAGTTTTGTCAAAAATTACACTGTGGAAAAAGTTTTATTTTCAAATCAAATCGCCAGGGATTTACGCTTGTTTTTAGAAAACATCAAGTATTCTCAGTTGGGCCTTATCATGGATTCCAATACCCAAAAGCATTGTTTGCCCTTGGTTCTGGATGGCCTACCTGAAGTATTTAGCCGTTTTGTTTTTACTGCAGGTGAAAGCCATAAAAATCTAGAAACCTGCACGCAAATATGGAAATGGATGACAGAAGAGGGGTTTGATAGGAAGGCGTTCATCATCAATTTAGGAGGAGGAGTAACCGGTGACATGGGTGGGTTTTGTGCAGCGACTTTTAAGCGGGGGATACGGTTTATTAATTTACCCACAACACTTTTGTCTCAAGTGGATGCCAGTGTAGGGGGGAAGTTGGGCATTGATTTTATGGGCTTCAAAAATCATATTGGAGTTTTTACCAAACCGGAAGCGGTTCTGATTGGAGATGTATTCTTGCATACATTACCCGAATCCGAATTGCGTTCAGGATATGCGGAAGTGATAAAGCATGGTTTAATTCAGGATGAAGCTTATTTTGGACTGCTCAAATTTGAGCATTGGAAAGAGCAAAATTGGAGGGATATTATCGAAAAATCCATCAGCATCAAGCGGGTGGTGGTGGAAAAAGATCCAAGAGAAGCTGGCTTACGTAAGATTCTGAATTTTGGACATAGCATTGGTCATGCCTTTGAATCAAAATATCTCGATACAGATAGGCAGCTGCTTCATGGTGAGGCTATTGCCATTGGAATGATTGCGGAGGCTTATCTTTCCCATCTTAAATCAGGACTTTCAGTAAGTGAGCTGGAATCCATCGAAGAGGCCCTGTTAAAGGTTTTCCCTAAGTTTGATTTTGAAGAGGAAGAAATACCGGGAATAATCAAGTTATGTACCCAGGACAAAAAAAATGAAGGCAGTCAAATATATTTCAGTTTACTGAGTAGCATAGGGAAATGTGACTTTAATGTCCCTGTTACTGAGCAGGATATTTATGAGGCCATTAAACATTACAGAAATTTACATCTTTAAAATAAAGTTTCCCAGCATTGAAAACCCTGATTTTAGAACAGAACAGCACCTTTTTGCCCACTAGAATTCCACTTCCATCCTCTAAAAGTGAAAGCAATAGGGCATTGATCATTGATGCTTTGACGGAGGGGGAAAACCGTTTGCTTAATTTGGCTGAGGCCAGAGATACTCAGACTATGATCCGTCTTTTGAGGGAAAATCCACCCATTTATGATGTCTTAGATGCTGGAACCACCATGCGGTTTCTTACTGCTTATGCTGCCGTGACCGACCAACATAAAGTAATGACCGGTACCCCAAGAATGTGTGAAAGACCCATTGGTATTTTGGTGGATGCCTTGAGGGCTTTAGGGGCAGAAATTCATTACATGAATAAGGAAGGATTTCCACCTTTGGCAGTCCACGGACTTAAGATTCAAAAAACTGATCATATTCAGATTCGGGGAGACGTCAGCAGCCAATACATTTCGGCCCTTTTAATGATTGCGCCTGTTC
Organism: Cecembia lonarensis LW9; assembly: GCF_000298295.1. Classification (GTDB taxonomy): domain Bacteria; phylum Bacteroidota; class Bacteroidia; order Cytophagales; family Cyclobacteriaceae; genus Cecembia; species Cecembia lonarensis. The sequence continues at coordinate 55,833 of NZ_AMGM01000017.1, read as the reverse complement.
TTCCCCAAGGCCTAACGCTTGAATTGACCGGTAAAGTTGGTTCCAGAACATATATCGAAATGACCATTCAATTGATGGGAGCTTTTGGTGTGAGTTGTGAATGGGTTGAAAATCGCATCCAAGTAAAACCCCAGGCGTATAAGTTTACCGTTTTTTCAGTAGAAAGCGATTGGTCAGGAGCCAGTTATTGGTTTAGTCTTTTAGCTTGTGCGGATGAAGGGGATTTGTTTTTGGAAGGGCTGAAAAAAAGATAGTTTGCAGGGAGACTCAAAGATTGTAGAGATCATGGACCGCTTGGGGGTGAAGAGTGAATTTAAGGTTGGAGGTTTGCAACTGACCAAACAAGAGGTCAAAGGTCTGGAAACTTTCGATTTCAGTGATTGTCCGGATTTGGCCCAGACGGTGGCTGTTACCTGTGCGATCATTGGACAGAAAGTGGCGTTTACGGGACTGGAAAGTTTAAGGATAAAAGAAACAGACCGGATTTTTGCCCTTCAACAGGAGTTGGCCAAGTTTGGAGCCAAATTAGAGGAAGGTTCAGATGAAGTATTTACCCTGATTCCCAGTGTGAGTATGCCAAATGAGGTTAGGATTCACACCTATGACGACCACAGAATGGCCATGGCATTTATGCCTCTGATGACCAAGACCAGGGTGATCATAGAAGATCCTGAAGTGGTTAATAAGTCTTATCCCAGTTTTTGGAAGCACTTAGAGCTGCTTAAAATCTGATTGGGAATAACCTAAAGGGCTATGAAAGGAATATCTACAATCTTATTGCTGGTCCTATCCAATACCTTCATGACATTTGCCTGGTATGGGCATTTAAAATTTAAGGAATTGCGATGGTTTGAAAATTTGGGATTGATCTCCATCGTGCTGATCAGTTGGGGCATTGCTTTTTTTGAATACATGTTCCAAGTACCTGCCAATAGGATTGGTTTTAAGGGTAATGGAGGTCCTTTTTCTTTAGTGGAGTTAAAAGTCCTTCAGGAAGTAATCACGCTGATGGTTTTTATGGCATTTACTTTGATTTTCTTTAAAAATGAAAGTATCAGGGCCAATCATGTCATCGGCTTTTTCTTTTTGGTTTTGGCAGTTTATTTCATCTTTAAAAAATAGCCTATGAGGGTAGGTATTCAAGGGATTCCAGGTTCTTTTCACCATCAAGTGGTTTTGGATTATTTTGGAAATGCATCCGAGATAAGTTATTATAAAACCTTTGAACAAGTAGCGAAAGCGGTTTTTGAAGGTAGAGACCAATATGCGGTACTTGCTATTGAAAACTCCATTGCGGGAGCCATTCTGCCCAATTATGAATTGATTGATAGGTATGGCCTTAGTATTTCAGGAGAATATTACCTGCCCATCTCTCACAATTTAATGGCTCTGCCAGGGCAAAAAATTGAAGCTATCAAAGAAGTCCGCTCCCATCCTATGGCCCTGTTGCAGTGCAAAAAGTTTTTTGAAGCTTATCCTGAGGTGCTTTTAATTGATGATATTGATACTGCAACGGTGGCAAAGCGCATTGCTACAGATGGATTGAAGGGAATAGGGGCTATTGCCAGTAAGACTGCTGCGGCTATTTATCAATTGGAAATTTTGGCTTCAGATATTCAAACAGTAAAAGACAATTTCACCAGGTTTATCATCTTGCAAAGGGAAAAACCGGAAAGTACGGATGCGGTCAATAAAATTTCCCTAAAAATCACGATCAGCAATGAAAAGGGAAGTTTGGCTAAATTGCTCACTTTGTTGAGTGATTATGGGCTTAACCTTTCTAAAATTCAATCAGTGCCTGTGATAGAAAAACCTTGGGATTATGCTTTTTTTATTGACGCACAATTTGAAGGACATGTAGATTTCCGAAGTGCTTTAGCGAAAATCAAATTAGAAGGAGCAGAAGTAAAGGTTCTTGGAGAATATATAAGTAGAAAATAAGTAGGTTAAGCTGTTAAACAATGATCAGTTTTTCAAATAGGGTTAAAAGTGTAGAGGAATATTATTTTTCCCAAAAGCTCAAGGAAGTAAAAAAGCTTCAGTTGGAAGGTGTTCCTGTAATCAATATGGGGATAGGGAGCCCTGATTTACCGCCACATCCTTCTGTTATTTCAGCCCTCAACAAAACAGCAACTTCTCCCCAAGCTCATGCTTACCAAAATTATCAGGGCATTCCTGCTTTGCGAAAGGCATTTCTGGACTTTTATATAGATAAGTATCAGGTGAAAGGTTTAACGGAAGATGAAGTACTGCCTTTGATGGGATCAAAAGAAGGTATTCTTCATATCTGCATGGCCTTTTTGGATGAGGGGGATGCTGTGCTTGTACCTGATCCCGGATATCCTACCTATACTTCTGTACTCAGGATGCTGGGCAATACATGTATTTATTACCCGCTTTCTGAGGCCCAGGGCTGGTATCCTGACGTTGAAGCCTTAGAGAAATCCGACCTTTCAAAAGTAAAGTTGATGTGGGTCAATTATCCTCATATGCCCACGGGAGCCAAAGCGGATTTATCAGTCTTTGAAAAACTGGTTGATTTTGCAAAACGGCATCAAATACTTCTGATTAATGACAACCCGTACAGCATGATTCTTACGGATGAGCCAAGGAGTATTTTTCAAGTGGAAGGGGCCAAAGAGGTAGCCCTGGAGCTGAACTCCCTGAGTAAAATGACCAATATGGCAGGTTGGCGAATTGGCGCAGTTTTAGGAAGCCGGCAATTCATTGATGGCATTATCAAGATCAAAAGCAATGTAGATTCGGGAATGTTTTTGGGTCTTCAGGACGGTGCAATAGCCGCCTTGAACTTAGGAGAGGACTGGTATAATCAGCTGAATGAAACTTATGCAGAAAGAAGAAAACTCATGTGGCAGCTGGTGAGGCGATTGGGATTGACCTGTAGTGCGCATACCGCAGGGATGTTTGTCTGGGCAAAACTACCAGAAGGAAATAGTTCAAGCTCATTTGTGGATAGACTTCTAAGTGAAAAGCATATTTTTATAGCTCCAGGAGATATCTTTGGAAAAAGGGGGGAAGGCTGGGTACGGTTTTCACTGTGCGTCAATCTGGAACAAATTAAGGAGGCTATCCAAAGAATTACATGAAAATTTAAATATATACCATACCGATCAATATGAAAAAGATACACATTGTGGGTTTAGGCCTTTTAGGCGGCTCTTTTGCACTGGCATTGAAAAAGGCAAAACCAGAATTGATTTTTACAGGCTATGATGCCAATCCAAAAAACCTGAGTGATGCGATCACCTTAGGGTTGGTGGATGAAGCCAGGGAAAAAGCCGATCTGGACACGGATGTCATTGTTTTGGCCACACCAGCAGATACATTACCGGGTTTATTGGAAAACACCTTAAATGAAATCAATGATAATACCTTGGTAGTAGATTTTGGATCAACTAAATCCAAGCTCTGTGAGGCAGTTGCAGCACATCCTAAGCGGGCACAGTATCTTGCGGGCCACCCCATTGCCGGTACAGAGTATTCAGGTCCAAAAGCAGCCAAGGCTGATCTTTTGGATCGAAAAGTTTTCATCATCTGTGAAATGGAAAAGACAGATATTCATCTCAAAGGAAAAGCCTATGAGGTTTTGGAAGCTTTAAATATGAAGCTGCGTTTTATGGATCCGGAAGAGCATGACGCGCAATTGGCATTTGTTTCCCATTTGTCGCATATTTCCTCTTTTATGCTAGGCAAGACCGTTCTTGATAAAATGGAAGATGACAAAAATGTTTTTGATATGGCAGGTAGTGGGTTTGCTTCTACTGTACGTCTTGCCAAAAGTTCTCCAGCCATGTGGGCTCCAATCATGTTGGAAAACAAAAAAAATATATTGGAAGGTTTAAGTATGTACATTGCCAATTTATCTAAATTTAGAGATAAGATTATTGCAGATGATTTTGAAGGTCTATTTCATGAAATGGAGAAAATCAATAAAATAAGAGATATCCTGGACCTTTCCTGATCCCATTTCATTGAAAAAATGGCTTGTTATTTGATAAAGGTGTTCTTTAATCGAAATGGAAAAAATATGAAAAATACCATCTTAGTGCTATTGTTCTCGCTAGTATTTATGGCCGTAAGCGCACAGCAAATACCATTAATAGAAGTGGAGGGGATAAGTGAGGTAAGCGTAATGCCGGATGAGGCGTTGATTCAAGTTTCCCTATCGGAAAAAGCAATGACAGTGGCTGAAGCAACAGATCGTTTGAATAAAAAAACAAAGGCGATTGAAGATGCACTTAAGAAATCAGGTGTTAAAACTTATCAGTTTTTTGTAGACAACTATTATGTAAATGTCAACAGGATATATTCCAGGGGTGCCTCTAGGGACAGCGGTTATGTAGCTACTCAAAGTGTCAGGGTGAAGGTTTCTGATGTTGGAATGGATCTTATCAAAGTAACTGAGACCATTCATCAAACCGGGAACCCAAGCTTTAACCTCAGTTTGCAGGTATCTGACCTTTTGACTAAGCAAACACAACAACAGTTACTCGAACTTGCTATTGAGGATGCCATTAAAAAGGCACACATCATAGCCAAAAGTATAGGCGTACAGGATATTCAGGTGCAAAAAGTGGTCTATACTTCCCCTAGTAATACCTTTTATCCAATCATGAGAGAGGCAAGGGTAAGTATGGCAAGTGATATGGCACCTAGGGAAGAGCCTATATTCAGGCCTGAGGAAAGAAAACTTAATGATAAGGTAGTGGTCACTTTTACCTTTGATCGATAGAAGGAGGAAGACCTTGAGGATCCCATGGTGTAAATCATGGGATTTTTCTTTTTAAAAATCTTTAAAAAGTACAATAAATAAAGGTATTGTTAAATTTATTTCGAAAAAATAATTTTTTAATAGTAAAAAATACCCTGTACAGGGTATTTTTTGTAAATGAAAAGCATCTTACCTTTGATATGGGTGATTAAGCGACTTTTCAAACAATTTTTTCTGAATAATTAAATCATTGTACAGGGTTTTTAGTTTTTATTTTTTATCCCTGTGCTTTACTTGTTAAATGCCTCTCATTTTCATCATCATATAATTTTAGTGGACAGTTTTCCCCTGAAGCATTTATTACATGATAAGCTCGATTACCTAGTATATTATAAGCCTGAATTTAAGCTTAGGAAAACCCTGATTTTTTACCGTCTATCATATTGGTTTTTATTCCAAGCTTGTTTGCTTTAAATTTCTACTTCAAAAATAAATTATCATGAAACAATATATCATTCTTACGGGGCTTTGCCTTTTGTTTTCTTTTGTGCAGGTGTTAGGACAGAAGAAAGATGGGATAGATTTAGACGCGGTAACAGAAAGCCACTTTTTAAGAGGCATTGAAATAATCAATGATTTGGTGTCCATTCCAAATGATTCAAATGACCCTGAACAGCTTATTCCCAATATCGAGTGGTGTGAAGCTAATCTTTCTGCCAGAAATTGGCAGGTTAGTAGATTAGAGACTGCAGGTTTTCCGCTTTTATTCGCAGAGATGACAGTACCTAAAGCCAAAAAAACCGTGTTGTTTTATTTCCATATTGATGGTCAGCCTGTGGATAGGAAGCGCTGGGATCAACCCGATCCATATCAGCCTGTATTGAAACGTCAAGACAGTTCAGGAAAATGGGAGGTTATTCCCATGGAAACTTTGAAGACAGCTTATGACCCTGAATGGAGGATATTTGCCCGGTCCTCTTCTGATGACAAAGGTCCTTTTGCCATGTTTCTCACCGCTTGGGATGCCATGGTAGAACAGAAGTTGATGCCGAATTATAATGTGAAAATCATTTTGGATTTTGAAGAGGAGATAGGTTCGCCACACCTTCCTGAAGCCGTTGTCCGTCACAAAGAGACCTTGGCGGCAGATATGATGTTGATCATGGATGGTCCAAGGCATTTGAGTAATGAGCCTACATTGAGTTTTGGGGCAAGGGGTATTTCACAGATTACGCTAACCGTATTTGGACCTAGGGCTGCTCAACATTCAGGCCATTATGGGAATTATGCGCCTAATCCAGCTTTTAGACTTTCACAGCTTTTGGCTTCCATGAAGGATGATGCCGGTAGGGTAATAATACCTGGTTACTATGACGGTATAGTTCTGACAGATAAGGAGAAGGAAATTTTAGCCCAAGTTCCTGACGACGAAGTTGAAATCCGGAAGAAAATAGGTATTGGTAATATGGATAAAGTAGGAAATTCATATCAGGAGTCCTTACAATATCCCTCCTTAAATATAAGGGGAATGTCCTCAGGGTGGGTAGGTGATGAGGTAAGAACCATCGTTCCTGCAGATGCTACCGCAGAAATTGATATTAGGCTGGTACCTGAAAGTGATCCGGAGCGTCTTTTTTCCTTAATTAGAAAACATATAGAAGATCAGGGTTATCATATCATTGATGGTAGGGGACCTACTGATGAAGAAAGGGAGCGATATCCTAAACTATTGAAATGGGAGGGTAGTATTTCGTACCAGGCATTTAGGACTCCTTTTGATTCAGAGCCTGGTATTTGGTTAAACAAGGCCATGGTGAGGGCATTTGGTAAAGAGCCTATTCGAAAGAGAATCAGTGGAGGTTCCTTGCCTATCGCTCCTTTTGTTGATGCGCTTCAAGTCCCGGCCGTGACGGTAGTTACGGTCAATTCTGATAACAACCAACACGGACCAAATGAAAATATCAGGTTGGGAAATTATAAAGAAGGTATCAAGACAGCGCTTTCCATTTTAACGGAACCCTTATAAGGTTTAATAGTTTCCGTTTATCAAAATAGGACGTTTCAAACGTCCTATTTTCATTTCATTTCGATTTATTCCAGTTTTGTCTATTTTGTGTTTCTTCTTGAAACTTTATACCTGTCAAATGAATTTTTAGTTTGTTATTTTCTTTTTAGGTAAACATAGGTTAAAATATATTTTGCCATTCATGGATTTTAACGATTAAATATGAAAGTTAATTGAGTAAATTAGATACATGGTTTTTACCTCATATTTAAATAATTTCTATGAAAAAATTTTACAGATTTAGCACTACCCTTTTGCTCCTTCTCTTAAGTGTGGGATGGAGCTGGGCGCAGTACACCGTGTCGGGTACTGTGACAGATGAACGGACTGGTGAACCTTTGATTGGGGCTACCATTCTTGTACGAAACACCACCACGGGAGTCGTGGCAGACCTTGATGGTAGGTTCAGTATCACAGTTCCAGGAAATCAAGATGCCGTTTTGGTGGTGTCCTCTTTAGGGTATATCAGTCAAAACGTCAATGTTTCTCCGAGTCTTACCTCCGTGCAGGTGAGATTGAGAGAAGACGCCACCAACTTGGAAGAAGTTGTGATTACAGGTCTTGCTTCTACCGTAAAGCGGAGTAACCTTGCCAATGCAGTTTCTTCCGTATCGGCACAGGAACTGGTGGGAACTACCAATATTCAGACAACAGATGGTGCCTTGTACGGAAAGATTGCAGGTGCCAACATCAGAATGAACTCGGGTGCACCGGGAGGTGGTGTGTCTATTCAGTTGAGGGGGATTTCAAGTTTGACAGGAGCTTCTCAGCCTCTGATTATCGTGGATGGCGTCTACATCAACAATAGCTTTCAGAGAACAGGAAGGGCTTCTGTAACCGGAGCTGGTGGATCCAATCAGGATGATGGAGCCAACCGTTTGGCAGACTTGAATCCAAATGATATTGAATCCATTGAAGTTTTGAAAGGCCCTTCGGCCGCAGCGATTTATGGTACTCGCGCCAATGCCGGTGTAATCATCATCACAACTAAAAGGGGTTCTGCTGGTAAAACACAGGTTTCAATTTCTCAAGACATTGGGTTTGCTACCCCTTTGAGGTTGTTGGGCGTGGATGACTGGAGTGAAGAAAAAATCAATTTCTTCTTCCCTGAAGCCAGAAGGCCAATTGAGTTGGAAAGGTACCGCCAAGCTGTTGCGACCAATACTTTTGTGGATTATGAAGATTATTTCTACAACAATACAGCTACACTTTCCAATACCAGGGTAACAGTTAATGGTGGTAATGACAGAACCAAGTTCTTTATCAGTGGTAATATAGTTTCAGAAGATGGTACTGTAAGAAACACTGGCTTTGAAAGATACTCAGTTAGGGCCAACGTAGACCATAAAATTTCTGATTTTATAAGGTTAGGCGTTTCTTCCAATTACATCCGAAGCAATACGGACAGGGGGTTCACAGGTAATCAAAATAGAACTGGAGCCAGTATTGGTTATAACATCGCTTATGTTCCCAATTACTATGATTTGAGGAGAAATGCGGATGGTACATACCCCATAAACCCTTATTTTTCAGAAAATCCGGTAGCGGTTACAGATCATGGCATTAACAATTCTGTGGTCAATAGATTTATCCAGGCCTTTACCTTGGATGCAGATATCTACAAATCTGCCAATAGCTTCTTAAGGTTCCAATTAGCAGGTGGCATGGACTTCTTGCAGAATACTTCTTTGGTATATCTTCCTGAGTTCTTGCAATTTCAAAGAGGGCAGGCCAACCCAGGTGATGTGCTTTGGGGCAAACAGGAAAGCTTCAATACCAATTTACAAGCTGTAATGGTTTACAATTGGAACTTAGGTCGTGTCAACATGAACTCCCAGGTGGGTTTGGTAAGATTGGATTTTAATAATGATGGCTTATTTACAAGAGGTAGTGGATTGGCTCCTGGGCAACTTAATTTACAACAGGCTACAGTTCAGGAGATCAATCAACAATTCTTCTCTGAGGTTCAAGAAGCAGGAATTTTCTTACAGCAGGAAGCAAATTTTGAAGATAAAATTATAGGTACTGTAGGAGTGCGTTGGGATAAATCTACCTTGAACGGTGATCCAAACCAATTTTATGCTTTCCCGAGGGCTTCTGTTGCCTTCAATTTGGCTAATTTTGATTTTTGGGGCTCCAAAACTACTTTCTCTGCCTTAAAACCAAGAATAGCTTATGGTGAAACTGCAGGGCCGGTAGCTTTCGGGGCAACTTTTACGCCCCTTGGAGGTACCAATATTGGAGGTCTTTTAGGATCAGTAGTTTCTACCCAAATTGGGAACACCCAAATTTTGCCTGAGACAGCCACAGAACTGGAGTTTGGTATAGATGCAGGTTTCTTTAACAACAGACTAGGTTTAGAAGCTACTTATTATATCAAGAATACGCAAAACAACATTCAGAACCTTAATTTAGCGCCTTCTACCGGGGTGAATATTACACCAAGTAATGAGGCGGAGTTAGAGAACAAGGGAATTGAACTTGCTTTATTCGGAACTGTAGTAGATAAGCCAAATTTAAGATGGAATACCAGAGTTATGTATTGGCAAAACCGATTGAATATGAGAAGACTTGGTATTCCCACCTATGTGTCAGGAGGGTTTGGAGCTGCCTTGGGAACATTCCTTTTTGCAGAAGGAATAGCGCCAACCACCATTGTTGGTACTCCAGCTGATCCTAATAACCCTGGTGGATTCACCATTTGGGGAAATTCACAGCCCAAGTTCAATATGTCGATGATCAATAATTTTACCATTGCTAAGAACTTGGAATTTTCCTTCTTAATGGAATATAGAAAAGGTGGGGATAATATCAACCTTACTTCCTTCTTGACTGATGCTGGTGGAACTACAAACGGTTGGTTTGATGATGATGATGGTGATGGCATTCCAAACGGCAGACAAAGACCACCGGCTCCATTTAACAATGCAGGCAGATGGGTTCAGGATGCTACCTTCCTAAAAATCCGTGAAATTGGATTGTACTATAGCATTCCCAAAAATACGGTCATCCAAACTTTCGGTAACAGTGTGGAAAATATCCGCTTAGGGGCTTCTATGAACAATGCCTTCTTGTTTACCAATTATCAAGGTTATGACCCTGAGACTTCAACATTCGGAGCTCAGTCTGTAGCCAATAACGTGGACATTACGCCTTATCCTACTCCAAGAAGGGTATTTTTCCACATAACCATTGATTTCTAAAATCCAAAGCTGATCATTATGAAAACAATACAAAAATATTTAGGAACAGTGGCTTTGGCAGCAATAAGTTTGTTCGCTTGTAATCCACTACAATTAGATGAAATAATTGATCCTAATAACCCCTCGGTTGAGAGCATCAGTAACAATGCTTCTAGGGAACAAATTCAATTTCTTATCACAGGGTTGGAAGCACGTCACAGGGCATATGTATTTAATGTAACTGCTGCTTGGGGTGCTTTTGGAAGAGAGGCATGGTACTTGAACGCTTCTGATCCCCGATTCCAAACGGATTGGTTGGGTCAGGGTGGAAGGACTCCAGATCGGGCTTATTTTGGTTTTGGTGTGACAGGTGGTGGCTCCTATGCTTCTCCTTACCAGGCCATTAATCAAGCAGATGTCTTGATTTCTGCAGCCGAAAATGCTGCTACTTTATCTCAGACAGATAGAAGTGCCATTTCAGGTTTTGCTAAAACCATCAAAGGATACCAATTCATGATTCCAGCCAATTTTGTCTATCAAAACGGAATTAGAATTGACGTATCTGATCCCTTAAACCCTGGTCCGTTTGTTCCTTATGAACAAGCACTTGACTTTATTAAAACGGTCCTTGATGAAGGAGACCAAGATTTGGTTGCGGCAGGTGGAGGTAATTTCCCATTAAGACTTACTCCAGGGTTTAATGGTTTCAATACCAATGCGGCTTTAAGACAGGTAAATCGGGCCGTTGCTGCCAGGTTGAATGCATACAGAAAAGATTGGACAGGAGTGCTCTCCGCTTTGGAAGGTTCTTTCATGAATCTTTCAGGCGACCTAAATGCTGGTCCTGCCCATCCCTATGGTGCGCCGCCAGATGCGTTTAACCCTTTGTTTTATGTGCCAAATGCATTGGTGACTACCATGATTGTGGTACATCCTTCCGTGTTAAGGGATGCCACCCCAGGGGATCTTAGGGTAGCAAACAAGTTCTTTGAAAGAACTGTAGCTCCTGTTACTGTCACTACGGACGTTGGACCATTGGTAGGCACACACCAAGACAGTAGATGGCCGGTCAATACAGCCTTTATACCTTTTATTAAAAACGAAGAATTGATTCTTTTGAAGGCAGAAGCGCATGCCAATTTGGGCCAAACAGCCCAAGCGGTGGAGGCTATCAATATTATCAGGAATGCCGCAGGAATTGGTGATTATACCGGTGGAACCAGCCAAGCTGCCTTAATTGATGAAATTTTGTATCAAAGGAGGTACTCCTTGTGGTTGGAGCCATGGGGTCATAGATGGATAGATGCCAGGAGATATGAAAAACTTTCTGAGATTGATGTGTCTTTTGATGGAGGAACGGTATTTACCCAATTCCCACATCCTCAATCAGAGGTGAATTGGGATAATTATGTAGGTAATTAATCTTTGAATGATAGAAATAATAAAAAGCTGTCGGTATTTCCGGCAGCTTTTTTAATTTTCTTATTCGACCTGAACCCATCTATAATCGATAATTATCTAATGAAATTAAAGTCCTTTTTACTCTTTCTATGTCTTTTCCATTGGCAAAGTTTAATAATAAGCAGCTTAGGCCAGGGAATACCATTGTCCCAACAGCAGGCCAATTTCATCAAATCAATCGAGGAACAATCCGAAAAAGCAGCAGATATGCTGATATCAATCGGAGGAATTATCAGCCCTTCGGGTAATGAATGGGAAAGAGCCAAGAAAGTGGCTGAAATCATGAAGAAGATTGGCTTATCACAGGTCAGGGTAGATGATATGCCCAATGCGATAGGGGTTATCCCCGGGAAAAGTGACAGCGTACTTGTATTTATCAGTACACTGGATGACCTCGAAACAGTAGCATTACACCAGAAAGCAAGTGGTAAATTCCCTTATGTGGAAGGTAATAGGGTCATAGGTCCAGGAACCAACACCAGTTCCATTACTGTAGCGATGCTTTTGGCAGCTGAAGCAATGGTCCAATCAGGCATTGTACCCAAATACACCTTAGTTTTTGCTGCTGTTGCACAGGAAGAAACAGGGTTGAAGGGGATGCATGCAGTTTTTGAAACTTACAAAGATCAGGCGGTAGGATTCGTGGATATTTTAGGAGATGGCAGGAGAATAAGTTATGGTGCTATGGGCATCCACTGGTACAAAGTACATGCTAAGGGTCCGGGAGGCCATTCCTTGGGAGGCGGACTTCCCAATGTCAATCAGGCCATGGCCAAGGCAATTGATAGGATATTCCAGTTAGACTACAGGGAAGACAGGACAGTGATCAACATCGCCATGATAGAAAGCGGAAAGGTATTTAACCATAAACCGGAATCGGCTTGGTTTTCATTGGATATGAGGAGCCTGAATAACCTAACTTTGGCAGAGATGGAGCAAAAAGTGTTAGGTGTTTTGGAAGAAGTAGGGCAGGAGACCAATATTGAATTGAGCCTAGAACCTTTTCAAGTCACTCCTGGTGGACAGTTGGAAGGTGCTTTGGAGTCTCCTTTGGTCAAAAGGGCCAAGGCCATTAGCCAATATTTAGGCTTTGAACCTACCTTATCAAATGCAGGCAGCAGTAATATGAATATTGCCATTGCCGGAGGAGTCTCTGCGATTGGATTAGGTGGAGATAGGGGAGGACAAAGAGGATATCCGGACGAATGGGCTTCTATTCCCAACATGATTCTAGCAGCCAAGCACGTATTTTTATTGGCTAGTGAAGATTGGTAAACCTATTTCTTCATGTCACTTATGCCCGCATGTGCACGGATGTATCCGTGGCAAATCTTTTTAAAGTATGGTAATTTTTAACCTGCCTTAAATAATCAGACAATAGCTAGATACTGCACTTAATTTATTTAAAAATCCTTTTGGTTTCAAAGTGGTTGATGATTTTTGTTTAATATTTTTTATATACATAAAATTGTAACTCAAATAAATTAAAATGATTTACAAATTAAATCTGCTGTTTGATTAGAAGATTTTTTAATAGACCATGCATAAACAAATCATAAATAAGACTACAGGAGAAGAGAAATTTAGGTATCTGGTTTCCAAAGTGAGTTATACAAGAATTGCACTACTCCTATTATTCCTATGTACAGGGTTAGGGAGTTTAGAGGCACATGCACAGAGTTTTGAATTAGGAAGGGATGAAACCATAAATGCATCAGGAATACCTGATGGATCCAATATTGTAATTAACCACGGTGCTACCTTGGTAATGGATGTGTCTAAAAACTTCGGGATAGCTACTGTGCAATTTATTTCTCAGAATGGTGATGCAGAAGTGATTATTTCAGGGCCTGGAACAGCTTCTTTTTCAGAAATTGACATTGCAGTATCAGGTGGCAGAAGATCCCTTACTTTTGTTATTGGACCGGATGCCACCGTAGAAGTACAAAGCTTAACAAATACAGGAAATAGGCCAAAAAATGTCAGAGTTGAAGGGGTATTAAGGCTTTCAGGAAATGGCCATGCTATAGCTACTTCAGGTTGGGATAATCCCATTGATTTTAGACCTGGCTCAACCGTAGAATATAATGGTTCAGGAAATCAGTCCATTTACAGCGCCAATTATCATAACCTGATTTTATCCGGGAGTGGCGTAAAAACATTTCAGAGCGGTACGAATTCCATTAATGGAGATTTTATCCTTTCAGGTACGGCGGGCACAACTTTGAATCGATCGATGACCTTTGGAGGGAAATTGGAGGTCAGTTCGGGAGTTTTAAACGCTGGTAATTTTAACCATACCCTCGGAGGAGACTTTATCCATAATGGAGGGACCTTTAACAGTGCTACGAGTACTTTTGACTTTAATGGCAATTTTACCCAAACCATATCCGGCGCTAGTCAATCAACCTTTCATCGCTTAGCAGTCAATAATCTATCAGGCGTTTTTTTATCCTCTGATGTACGGATATCAAATGCACTTAATTTACAATCTGGCAACCTATCAGTCAATTCAGATGCAAGTTTGACTTTGGAAAATACTTCAACGGTAAGCTCCCAAGGAAATTCCATCATAGTCTTGGAACCATCTGCCAATTACCGTAACCTCAGTAACAGTACGCCTCTTTTGGAGGTCAGGCAACTTCTTCAGGGAGCCAAAGGTTGGCGGTTGCTGGGAAGTCCTGTATTTACTACTTATGCAGATTTATTAGGAAATGCTGTTACGCAGGGTTTTGCAGGGGCTACTTTTCCTTCTCTTCAGCCCAATTTACTTTGGTGGGATGAAACGGATAAAGGAACCTCTTTACAGGCCTGGAGAACACCTGAAGGTATAAATGAATTTGTAATATCAGGGAGAGGTCATTATTTCTATGTTTTTGATGGGGCATCATTACCTTCCTCTGCGGGTACTGGAAATTATGCTGATCAGTTACCGCTGACAATCAGCGCTACTGGCACGGAAGTTAATCTTAGTAGTCCTTTTTCATTTCCATTGACTTTTACCAGAAGGGACACTTCTTTGGTTGCAACTGGTGACGAGTTAACTGAAGTCAATCAGGCAGATCAGGGCTTTAATTTATTGGCCAATCCTGCCGCTAGCTTTATTGATTTTCATGCCCCAAATGGATGGACCAAGCAGGGAATTGACCAAACTGTATATGTTTGGGATCCCAATTTTAATAATGGTCAAGGAAAGTTTTTGACTTTTAATGGAGAAGTAGGGGATTTAGGTTCCGGACTTATTCCTCCTTTTCAGGGATTCTGGATAAGGGCCAATGCCGATAACCCAGTTTTGAGCTTTTCGAATGCAGTAAAATCAGGCAATTCCAAGTCTTTTGTAGGCAGGGTAATCCCTACTGAAGCAGATGAAGCCCTGAATTTGAAATTTGCCTTATCCGGCGAAGGAATGAAAGCAAATAGCTTCCTTCACTTTAGTGAATCTGGAGAAGAGGGGCCAGACACTAAGGATGCGTATCAGCTGGAATCTTTGACGGAGGATTGGCTGCTATTATATACTTATGGAGGACTTAGGAGCAAGAGCCCTTTGGTAATCAATCATCTACCTTTGCCAGGGGAGGAACAACAAAGTATACCGCTGCATATTGCAGCTTCGAAAGGCGGAAGAAATATTAATGGAAGGTATACGCTTAATTGGGAAGTTCCTGACAATTGGCCTTCTGAAGTAACTTTGGTCCTTATGGATCATTTACAGAAAAAGGCAGTGGATATGCTGGCCCAGGATAGTTATGATTT
The DNA here is from genome assembly GCF_000298295.1 of Cecembia lonarensis LW9. Lineage (GTDB taxonomy): Bacteria > Bacteroidota > Bacteroidia > Cytophagales > Cyclobacteriaceae > Cecembia > Cecembia lonarensis. The sequence goes on along the minus strand of NZ_AMGM01000017.1, from coordinate 40,640 downwards.
TGTATTTCAGGCACCAAAGACTACTGGAAATGCCCAAGCCAGAAAAGATATGGGCTTCAAGGCTCCCCAGGCATTGATTTTTCAAAGTCCTTATGAAGCCGGAGAAGTAAATGCAAGAACAAATCCAAAAGCTCCTATGCGTCCATTTACAATTTTAGTAGGTGGAGAGTTTATAAGAGATCAGCCCGAGTACAGGCCGGATTTTGCCAAGTTGTTTACTCCCATGCCTAATCCTTTTGAAAGAGAGCTGAGGATACCTTTCTATGTGCCTGTTGAAGAAGTAGTATCTATGAGAATACTCAACGTTCAAGGGCAGCAAGTACATCAGTTTGAGGAAAAAATATTTCGTCCGGGAATTCACGAACTGTATTGGGAGCCTGTCAACTTACCCAAGGGAGTGTATATCGTTCAGATGTTGGCAGAAGGAAGGTTTTTAACCCAAAAGATTATCAAAGACTAATGAAAAAACAGCTTAATGTATGCTTGATAGTTCTATTTACTATGCTTGGGCTACAGGAACTTCATGCCCAGAGCCTTAAAACGCTAACAATCAGTGCGTCAGCTACTGTTACAGATAATTTGCAAATGATTACCATCAGGCATTTGGACCTTATCAGCCCGGAAGTTGAAGATGGCTATATAGAAATATCTCCAATCTACAGTAGTTATGCCGGAATGTTTAAAATCATAGGTAATCCCAATGCAAAGATCAGAATTACTTATTTACAGAGTGAGACACTCCGGGAGCAAAATGATGGTATTGGTGTAGTGGAAGCACGATACATCATGAGTGCTGCTGAGAAAGATATACAGCAACAGAGCCAACTTTTGGATGTGGGTGAAGCTGTAGTTCCTATTGGTGACAATGGGGAGTTATTCATTTGGTTGGGTGCGATACTGGACTTTAGTGATGCACTCCCTGGCCTATACCTTTCTGAATTCATTCTTGAAATTGAATATATATGATGAACGATTTCCGAAAATATATAGAATCTTCCTACTTGAAATTGTTTTTTTTGGTGTTCTTTTTTTGCATTGCTGAAAAAGGATTTTCCCAAAGGATCAATTTCAGTGTATGGACTGGTAGTGATGAAATAACTGTGACATCTCCACAAGGCGTTATGCCTTCTTTGGCCTTTAATCAAAAGCAAAACCTAATTATAGTTGGCGGGCCTGTGGTGGACATTCAGCTTAACGATACCCAGACTGTCGTGTATGCCATCGAAGCCCCTGAAGGGTTTGACCTTACTGTGGAAGTATCAGCGCCAAACGCTTTAAGTTTAGAAGATGATCCTTCTAATACCATACCTTTCCAGCTCAAACTGGCTTATAATAATCAGCAGCCAGCCAATGAATGGCTAGGTAAAGCTTCAGCTGTTGAGTTGCCACTGGGTTTTAACGCCATAACATTTCCTGTTAATCGAAGGCTTTCCGGAGCTCCTTTGCCGCCTCCTACGCCTGAAAGTGGGGGGTATGTTAGGCCTAAAGCAACAGCGTACCTTTATCTTTTTGGCTCACTGGGGCCAATAGGTTCGATTCCTTCAGGAGACTATAGTGCAGAAGTAAATATCAATGTTTTCTTTTCTACTTATGATTAAAGTTAATTTAACCATATTATTCTTCTGTTTGGGTTGTATCCTTCATTCTGTTGCTCATGCGCAATTTGTTAACGTGAGGTTACAGATTCCTGGAGGTATTCAGTTCAAAACCAAGATGGTCAATGATCCCATTGTTTACGGGATGGAGCCAACAATTTGGATGGAATTGGCCGGCAATGATAACCTAAGCCTCTTGATCAGTATAAATGAAGAAGATACAAATGAAAAAAGGGATTTTTTTATCCTTAACAATGGGTCGACTGATTTCTCTAAAGCTCAAAAAGTCAAATCCAATACCCCGGTTCTATTAAGTACAAAAGGTAAAATTAAAGGGATTAATAAGCCTAAATCAAAAATCATCCGTGCCTGGGTAGGCATTCCTATATTTTCGGCAATGGAAGAAAGGATACAAGCAGATGCAATAGCAGGTAATCAAAAGGATGTGAAGCACTCAAAGCGGAAGCGATATTTGGTGATCATAGATTACCCTTGATTAATCATTTCAGATGTATCAATAAGGTGTGGGACGCTGAAAGGATTTGATGGCCAAATATTGCCCGGATAAATCATCTTTAGGGTGTCAATTGTGTATAATTTCTTAGAAGTTCCCCACATAAAAAAATATGGCCCACTAATTCGAAGACACTTCAATTCAACAGGACAGTCTACTATTTAGCCCAATACATAATACGGGTTTAACCTTTTTAAGTTCTCAGCTGAGTCCCGGATTTCTTGGTGAAATGCTAAGCGAAATACCTTAAAAAAGAAGAACTTGGTTAGAAAAATGGATATAAACCAATGAATTGGATGAGTGGGGAAAATGATATTTTATAGATCAGAATAGAGTTTTGGACGGTATTTAAAATCTTTATTTACATTTTATTTATAAAAAAGCTCACTTGGTTACAAACAGGTATTGAATATTTGGCTGTTACTTTTCAAATACATAAAATTGCATTACAAAATAATTAAAATGTTTTATAAATAATTAACAGGCTTTTAACAGCCTATAATTTATAAGTCGCTTAATATTTAAAACTAATTATTACCTAATCAATTCTTTAAAAACAAAAATTAACATCTAATTATTAATCAACAAAAATCATGAAATCAACAATTTTAAAACCTCTAGCCTTTTTTGCATTCTTAATGGTATTTGGAATGAATGCAATGGCACAAAGCGCAAATGCTAACCTGTCTGCTTCTGCGACAATTTTGGATGAGATTACAGTTGAACAGGAACAGGATCTGACTTTTGGTCAAGTACAGGTTGGGAGTAACAAGACAATTGATCTTGATGGAAATGTAACTTCCAGTTCGAATGGTATTTCTACAGTGGGTACAGGAGTGGGCCGTTTTATGTTGGCAGCCGGTGCCGGTTCCAATGTTAAGCTCAGTTTCACTTTGCCAGCAGCTCTTGATGGGCCAAATAGTGAAACACTTCCCATATCATTTACTGAAGATCCTACAGGAACTGCTTTAGATCTTGTAGGCTATGGAAATTCTGACGACGCAAATGGCGTTACAAGATTTTCTGCTATTAATGGTGTTGATATCGCTGCTTTCCCTACTAATGCAATAAATAATAAAAATGGTATTTATGTATTTGTAGGAGGTACTGTTAAAGCTGCAGCTGATCAAGCTATAGGTCAATATACAGGAACAGTTACATTGACTGCTGAATACAACTAACATCCAATCTAAAAGCCAGTAGACGACTTCTACTGGCTTTAACCCTTTCTCTTATGAAAAAGCTTTTTATCATTTTCCTATTTACATTTCTGTCTTTTGCGGTTTCTGCACAGGTTTCCATTGCACCAACGACAGTATTTACTGATGCCAATGGTATAGCCACCCTTTACGTAACCAATCCTTCAGATATTCCTCAGGAAGTAAATATAGGTTTTATCTTCGGTTATCCAGGGAATGATGCGGCTGGTAACTTAGTTATGATATATGAGGATAGTGAGATGGAAAGCAAATTTGGTCTTGGTGAAAGGCTAAGGGCATTTCCAAGAACATTTATCCTGGGTCCCAATCAACAGCAGACAGTAAGGCTTCAGGTAAGACCTGACAGGACTTTACCGAGTGGCATGTATTTCACAAGGGTAAAGGTTTCTTCCAGTGCACAGACTCCCGACATTGGCCAAACAAGCAATGATGAAGTCACTACCAAGGTTAACTTCCGCTTCGAGCAGGTGATTGCAGCCTTTCATAAAAACGGTAATGTGGAGACAGGTCTTCATATTGGAGATTTACAGACTTCTTTAACCGACAATAAGTTAAGGGCAGTTATACCTTTTCAAACCTTGGGGAATGCCCCCTACTTAGGCAGTGTATATGCGGTATTAAAGGACGGAAACGCACAAATTATCGCGCAACAGCAACAAACGATGGCCTTATATTTTGACGGACTGAAAGCGGTAGAGTTGGAATTGCCTGAATCTTTTCATGAAGGAACCTATACTTTAGAATTGGAAATGGAAACCAAGCGATCAGATATTCCTTCTTCTGACCTGGTTCAGGCATCACCTATCCGAAAAACAGTGCAAATTGAGCTGAAATAGATTTTAGCAGCAATAGATTGAATCCACCTTAGTCAAAAGATTTTTATTCAATAAAATAGCTTTGAAATTTCTATTCAAACATACCGGCAAAAGCCTGGCAGGGATCATATTGCTTATACTTTCCCTGGTCCTTACCTTAGCTCCACTGCAATCCTATGCACAGCAGGAGCCAGATGGAGAGGCTTTGTTGCTTTTTTCTTACCCTTCCGTAGGGCAGGTGTATGTGAATGCGGTTTTTTTTGATAACATAGCTTACCTTCCAATCAACGAAGTGTTGAGTATCCTCTACATTCCAAGAGACCGAAATGACAATGGTAAAGGTCTTAAGGGATCCTATCCATTAAAAAACAACAACTGGGAGATTGATCCCATCGAGGGAAAAATTACCATTCAGGGAAAAACAGAGATTTTACCTGCGGATAAATATTATTTTGGTGAACTCGACCTTTATGTGCATCCGGAATACCTTTTTAGAATATTTGGTCTGGATTTTTCTATAAATATATATTCACTTTCTATGAGTTTGTCTTCTGAATATCCACTTCCGGTGGACGAAAGGCAAAAAAGAGAAAGTTTAAGAAAGAAATTAAAGCAGCAGTCTACTGACCCAGCAGATGCCCCATTGCTATATGACAGGGAAAGGAAATTGGCTGCACCTGGGATGTTGGATTACAATGTAAACATGAATAAAAATCAAAGTGGGCAAAACCTGGGGATGCTGTTTAGTGCAGGGATGGAATTGTTAGGGGGGGATTTTCAGGGCATTTTTAATGGGAATTTACAGCAGAATAATCTTTCAGGTGCATTTTCCAATTTACGTTGGCGATATGTGCTTCCGGGAGGTTTAAGGCCTGATGACAATACGGCTTTAACCAGTATAAGTGTTGGACAAATCAATACCTCCGGTTCTCTAGGCGCTACCAGGTTGCTAGGGGTGGGGCTAACCAATAATCCTGTCATTCCACGTTTTAAGCTCGATGTTTTTGTAATTGATGGCTATACAGAACCAGATTCTGAGGTGGAATTGTTGATTGGGGGGCAATTGGTAGATTTCATGAGGGCGGATGAGGTTGGCTATTACAGGTTCAATGCTCCCATAACTTTTGGGACCATAAGACTTGGCATCAGGATTTATACGCCAAAGGGCGAAGTGATTGTTGAAGATAGGCAGCTTCAGATTCCATTTTCATTTGTTCCAAAAGGATTTACGACATACAATATTCAGGCTGGACTCCCGGAGTTTGGCTTGGATAGTCTAGGAAGAGAAGTTGTCGGTCATGTGGATGTAGCTTATGGTCTATCAAATGCCATGACCATTAGGGCAGGAGTTGACCATGGGTCATTTTTTGGCCCGCAGACTACCTATGGTTTTATGGGGCTATCGGCCAGGGTGTTACAGCAATATTTGGTCAATGTGGATCTTTATCCCAATCGCTATTATCAGGCTACAGGTTCAGTTTTTTATGCTAACAATGCTTCCTTGAACGTTCAGTTTACCGAATATACGCCTGGATCTCAATTTAATTTTCAAGGACAGACCCGCGATGCTAATATTAACTTTTTCTATCCTTTTAAAATGCTGGGCAAATTTTCAGGGATAAGATTCACAGGAGAAAGATTTTGGATGTCAGAAGGTGGACGAAACAGCTTCCAAACAGATTTCAATACGCAAATAGGTAGAGTGGTAGCAAGGGTTAATTACAGGGGTAGAATCAATAGGGAAATTATCTTCGATAACAGGGATTTACCAGGTTCAAATCCATTCAGTCAGGGCTTATTGACCTCTTCTTTGACTTATACGGTAAAAAGATTACCCAGTATACCGGTTTTTGTAAGGGGGATGTTTATACGTGGGCAAATGAGATATGATACGGATCTTGGTAGCCCTCAATCCTACAGTGTATTACTTTCTCAAACGGTATTTAAAAATGGACGTTTTACCTTTGGATACGACAGGGATTTAATCCAAAAAAGGGGGCAGCTACAAGTTGGACTGCTGTATGACTTTAACGCCTTAAGGTTATCTTCCCTGTTTTCCGCGAAAAATTCAGGTTATACCGCACAGCAATCCGTAAGTGGATCAATTGGATTGGATCCAATTGGAAATTTCTTGCCTTCAAATAGAGATCAGGTGACCCGATCCGGTGTTTCAGTCAGAATGTTTGTGGATAGTAATGATAACGGAATATATGATGAAGGAGAGGAGATAGTTCCCGCCAAAGCTATTAGGTTGGACAGGTCGGGTAATATGCTACTTGGTTCAGATGGTATTTTAAGGATCACGCAGCTGCAGAGCTACTGGAAATACAAATTGGATGTAGATGTCAATGCACTTCCAAATCCTAATTTGGCACCTAAGATGAAAAGCTTTGTTTTTGTAGCTGAACCTAACAGGTTTAGGCTGATCGATATACCACTTTATCAAACCGGCCTAATTGATGGATTGGTTCTTTTACAAAAAGAAGGTCAGCAAGTAGCCGTGGGAGGATTGAGGTTGTTGCTTGAAAAAGAGGGAAATGATGGGCAGGATAAGGAAATTATCCGAACTTTCTCTGATGGCAGTTTTTACGCTTTTGGCCTTTTGCCAGGGAAATACAATCTTTCCATTGATCCACATCAGTTGGAATTTATGGGGGTTAAAGCAAATCCTGCTTTTATAGATTTTGAAGTCCGTGCTTTGGCAGAAGGAGATTTTATTGAGAATTTAACCTTTGAGATGACTGATCTGAAAGCGGTAGAAGCCAGGGATAAGGATACTGGAACTGAAGGAAGTGAGGAACACGCGCCAAATGAAAAAACATTAGATCAAGAAGAAATATCAAAAGAAATCGATAAGGAAGAAATCATTTTTGATGATGATATGATTGTATTACCAACTTTCGATATTGAAACTTCAGAATTGAAAGAAGATAAGGCTGAGGATGAAAAGCCAGCAGTGGATATTCTCGCAGGTATTGTTTACCAAGAAATAACCGCAAAAGATACTGAGCCTTGGTATTATCCTGTGGTGGGTAGTTTCAGGACAATAGACGAAGCTAAGAGGTTCATATTCTTCCTGTCCAGAAATCATACGGATTTTTACCTGATCCATCCTACAGGCCAAGGAAGAAGTAATTATAGGGTTTCAATTCAAAGGTTCACTAGAGAAAGAGACGCGCTTAGACAACTAAAAAGACACCAGCAAAATATCAATGAAGGAGCATGGCTGTTGAAATATTGATCCAGAAATCCATGCTCCTTCTTAAAATTGAACCACTATTAAATTTCTTCTTCACTCACCCTGTTTAAAATACCTGCCATTTCAAATAGCTCAGGACTGCTGATGATCAAGGGGTTTTTGCGGTTGCTTAGGTATACTTCAATAACGCCTTCTTCTACGGAAAGGTGTATGTCCTGGACCTGTCGAATGGGATAGCTTCTGCTGTTTCTTCCTTCCTGGATTTCCAGTACCCGACTGCTAATCCTGACCTTACCCTCCATGTCGAGGACATAACCCATTTCCCTGTACCTCACCCTGTTCTGCTGCCAGCTGTTCAATACCCTTAAATTTAACAACCTACCATCTCCTTCAAAATAGGCCTTTTCTCCCCTTACCAGGTCTCTTGAAAAAGTAATTTCAGGAAGTTCTTGCAATTGTATTTCCCGGAGTCTTTGGAAGCGTTTGATCAACTTTTGTTCCTTTTGGATGTCATCTTGGGGGATATGCCATTTATCTTCCAACAACTTGATGAATGCTTCTTCTGCTTCTGAAAGTTGGTGATCGGACAAAAGTTGTTCTACCACATCCCTGTAAGTATCCACCGCGATGGCTGTGGCCGCTTCAGGGTCTAAAGAAACAAAACTTTTGATCTGTTTGATATCTAAAATTTTCTCTTCCTGTACTTGTTTTTCCAGCCAAGCAGGGAGTGCATGGGTTCCCAAAACCATTGCCTGATCTGGGTTCATATTTTCTATGGTTTTATTCCATCTTTCTGCATTCATTTCACTTGTTTCCCATTGTGTCAAAGTAAGTAAAGCCTTGTGAAATTTCTTTTCCGTTTTCTTGGCTCTTAAATGGTAAAAAGTAAAAGCTACACCCAATAGCCCCAGTATTGCCTTCACCCAGATCAATTTGATGAACAGGGCTATAAATATCAAACCAATCCCGGCATACAATATTTTAATATGACTGTTTGCAGGAATTGTGGGTAATTGAACACTTTCTTTTTTTACTGCTAACTGCGGGAATGAGAGACCTGTATCCGTGAAAATATCCTCTGTTTCCAATTGGTTTCGTGAAAAATCACCTTTAAATGAATCATTTCCACGGATGCTGCCAAGTTGCTTTCTGTAATAGAGTCCGTGCCTACCCCCATGAACATAGCTTCTGCCTTGGGAATTGATGCCAATTCGGGCTCCTTTTACCCCAGCTGAAAAACCTAACCCACTTTTCGAGAGATTAACCCTAATCGGTCCAAAATTCAATCCTTTTCTTAAGTAAAATGGCATAATGAAAGTTTTGATCCCTAAAACATACTGAAATATTTTAAAAAGGTTGGAGTCGATTCACGGATTTAGGGCTGATTACCTACCAATGATCATTACAATTGGCTGATAATCGCTTTTAATTCTTCAAAAATTGCCTTATTTTCAAAAAATGGAGCCTATGAAAAATCTGTTTTTAATGCTATTTATATTATGGGGCTTTTCCTGTAGTTCTCCCCAAAAAGGAAATGAGGAAGTGCTGCCCAATGTAGTTCTGATTTATACTGACGATGTTGGATTTGGAGATATTCAGGCCTATGGAGGCTTGATTCCTACACCAAATATTGATGCTTTGGCAGCAAATGGCCTGATCTTTTCCAATGCGTATGCCACTGCTGCCACCTGTACACCTTCCCGCTACTCTTTATTGACGGGAGAATACGCTTGGAGGGGCAAAGGGAGAGGGGTGGCTCCAGGAGATGCGGTAGCTCTGATCCGCCCAGGGGTTGAAACCTTATCTTCTGTTTTCCAACGCGCAGGCTATCAGACAGGGGTAATAGGAAAATGGCATTTGGGATTGGGGGAAGGAGATGGTCCTGACTGGAATAGTAAAATCAGTCCCGGACCATTGGAAATAGGGTTTGATTATGCATTTATTTTGCCCTCTACGGGAGATAGGGTTCCAACAGTTTATGTCGAAAACCATCATGTCCTTAATTTGAATCCTCAAGATCCCATCCAGGTCAATTATAAGGAAAAAGTAGGGGATTGGCCTACTGGAAAAGAAAACCCTGAATTACTGACTACTATGTTTTCACATGGCCATGATAATACGATCGTTAATGGTGTTAGCAGGATTGGATTTATGGCAGGAGGTAAAGAAGCTTTATGGCGGGATAAAGACATGGCTGATGATTTGGTTACCCGGGCACATTCTTTTATGGATAAAAATAAGGAGGACCCTTTTTTTCTGTACTTTGCTACACACGATATACATGTACCCAGGATTGCCCATGAGAGGTTTCAGGGCCTAACTGATTTTGGGCCTAGAGGTGATGTATTGGTCCAATTGGATTGGACTGTTGGAGAATTGGTCAAAAAACTAAAGAAACTGGGAGTCTTTGAAAACACCATCATCATTTTTACCTCTGATAATGGACCTGTTTTAGATGATGGCTATGTAGATCAGGCCAAGGAAAAAATTGGTCTTCACCAGCCTGCAGGCCCTTTGAGGGGTGGTAAATACAGTGCTTTTGAAGCAGGGACAAGGGTTCCTTTGATTATGCACTGGCCAAAGAAAATAAAAAGTGGAAACTCAGAGGCCATGATCAGTCAGGTGGACTTTTTGGCTTCTTTCGCTTTTTTTTTACAAGTTGAGTTTGATAAGGAACAAGCAGTAGACACGGAAAACCATTGGATAGCATTGATTGGAGATACTTCAGAAGGTCGAAAAGGTTTGGTACAAGAGGCTATTCAGGGTGTCCTAACTTACATCAATAGTGATGGTTATAAATATATTCCTGCACATCAAGGGCCTGCAATTGTTCCTTGGGGAACGGAAATAGAAACCGGTTTTTTGCCGGAAGATCAGTTGTACTACCTTCCAGAGGATAAGGGAGAACAAGATAACCTTGCCAAACAAAGACCTGAAATTCTTGAGCGATTGAAAATGGAATGGAAGGCAATTTTGGCTAATGAACAATGATTATTTAATTGATGAAATAATGAGTAACAAGGTAATATTGGTTTTGATCCTTTTCTTTTTGGGTAATATGGGACTTAAGGCGCAACAAAAATTGAATATACTTTCCTATAACATCTATCATGGAGAGAATCCTTATTCACCCGGTGAGTCCATTGTCGACGAGGTGGCAAAATTCATCAGTTCCTTGAACCCTGACTTTGTAGCATTGCAGGAAGTGGACAGTATGACCCGACGGACAGCCAATTTTGCTGGGGAGTCGCTTGATCTTACGGCGATTTGGGCCAAGCAAACCGGGATGCATGGCTTCTTTGCCAAGGCGATTGATTTTAGTGGAGGGGGTTATGGGGAAGCAGTTTTGGGTAAAAAAAAAGCCGGGTTTGAAGCTGTCCAACTCCCTATTCCCAAAGGAGGAGAGGGGAGAAGCATGGCCATTGCTCATTCTATTTTAGGTGATGGAAGAAGTCTTTCATTTGCAGGTACACATCTCTGTCATGAATTTGAAGAAAACAGGACCGCACAGGTAAAGGCCATCATTGCGCATTTTGAGACTTTAGACAATCCTGTAATAGTCGCTGGGGATTTTAATCTTGAGCCTTCGGAAGAGGGATATGCGCTCATGCAGGAGCATTTTTGGGATACAGGAGCATTGTTTGGCAATAGCGATTTCACCTTTTCAACAGAAAATCCCGAAATTCGAATAGATTACATTTGGCTTTCAAAAAATTCTGAATGGTCTGTGGAATCTTACAAAGTAATGTATGAAATCAGGTTCTCAGACCATTTACCGGTATTTGCTGTAATTGAGTTAAAATAATTGGGTATAGGTTAAACACATCAAAAATGATGAATAGTATACACGTATTTCGAACATTGGCTTTCCTGGCAATTTTAATTGCAGTTGGTTGCACATCCAATAGAGAAAAAGAGAATGATTTATCCTGGATAGCGCTTTTTAACGGAGATGACATAGAGGATTGGATCATTAAGGTTTCTAAACATGAACTTGGGGAAAATTTCGCCAATACCTTCAGGGTGGAGGATGGTTTGATGAAAGTCAGATATGATGGCTATGATGATTTTGATCAGCAGTACGGGCACATTTTTTATAAAGAGCCATTTTCACATTATTTGTTGAAGGTAGAATACCGCTTTGTAGGAGAGCAGGCACCTGGAGGAGAAGGTTGGGCTTTTCGAAACTCAGGGGCCATGTTGCACTGCCAAAATCCTCAGACCATGTTGAAGGACCAGGATTTCCCTATTAGTATAGAAGGTCAATTGTTAGGAGGAGATGGTGAAAATGAAAGGACTACCAGTAACCTTTGCACTCCGGGTACCCATGTCGTTATGAATGGTGAATTGTTTACTCCCCACTGTATCAACTCTTCTTCAAAGACCTATCATGGTGATCAGTGGGTCACTGCTGAATTTTTGGTATTGGGTGATTCCATAGTGTACCACATCCTTGAGGGAAAGTCGGTTATTTCTTACGAAAAACCGCAAATTGGTGGAGGAAATGTTCATCCCGTAGATCCGGAAGTGAAAATAGATGGAACGCCTCTTACCTCTGGTTTTATTTCCTTACAGAGTGAAAGTCATCCCATAGACTTCAGAAAAGTTGAATTGGTGGACCTTTCCGGGGTAAAAAACAGCAAAGCCCAATTGAACGCTGCTTTGGTTCAATTGGGATATGGAGATTTTACTTCAATGGACTAAGCCTTCAAATGCTTTTTAAAGAATTCAATGGTTCTTGACCAAGCCAATTCAGCAGCTTCTTTATCGTACCGAGGAGTGGAATGGTTATGGAAACCATGGTTAGCTGCAGGGTAGAAATGCACTTCATAGGATTTACCGTGTTCTTTAAGTGCTGCTTCATAGGCCGGCCAGCCTTCATTTACCCTGGTATCCAATTCTGCAAAGTGGAGCTGCAAAGGGGCCTGTATCTGCGGTACCATTTCTGCCGGAGCTTGGCCACCGTAGAATGGCACGGAGGCTTTTAAATCAGGTAGCCTGACTGCCATCATGTTGGAGACCCAGGCGCCGAAACAAAAACCTACTACACCCACATAACCATTACATTCGGGGTGGTTTTTCAACATTTCGTAAGCTGCTATAAAGTCTTCCAAAATTTCATCTCTGTTTCTTTGAGCCTGCATGGTACGGCCTTCATCATCTGTGCCCGGATAACCACCAAATGGAGTCAAAGCATCTGGAGCGAAAGCAATAAATCCATCCAATGCAGCTTGATGGGCAGTGTCTTCCACATAGGGGTTCAGTCCTCTGTTTTCGTGTACAACAATGATTCCTGGAAGTTTTTCAGTCATTCCCGCGGGACGGGAAAGTAAGCCCCTCATTTTTCCAGCTCCTTTTGGAGAATCATATTCCAGGAATTCTGAGATCAACCTCGGGTCATCCTGATCAAAGCGCTTAGCAGAGACATAATTGGGCATCAGGTAGTTCAGTAAGGTAGAAACGGTCAGCCCGCCGACAGCAAATGCAGAAAGTTTTTTTACAAAATCTCTTCTTTCAATCCTGTTATGACAATAATCATCATATAAATCAAAAACTTCCTGTTTGATATTTTTCTTATCTATTGGCTTCATCCTAGGTGTGATATGGTCTAAAACTTAAAATATTTTCTTGTTCAATAGGTAAAGTAGTCAAAAAGCCATTGAGTTTTACTGGAATTTCTATTAACGGGACTTGTGAGTGATTAATCCGGCTATTAATGATTAATTAATCTAGATTTGGATTGATCTGAATTTTGAATAAATTTCCATCGGATTAGTTCCAATCACCCAAAAGAAAAATTTAAAAACCAATATCAACTAAACTATATATAGAAAAATCCCCCAGGATGTTTCTATGGGGATTTTTTATTCCTAAAATTTCAACATCAATAGAGGCTAGTTTTGTATGGTAATGTTACCGGAAGTGATGTTACCTTTAATTTGATGAGCCGAACCATTATCAATGGACAAGGTTCTTCTTGATCGGGAATTGCCTACGGTTAAGTTTCCGGAAGTGCTGTTCAATTGGAAGTTAAAGTCGTTTAGGTTGGAATGGGTTTGTATATTGAAATTGCCTGAGGTACCATAGAATCCTGAGTAGGCACCAAGACCCACATTTTGTGCATTGATGTTTCCTGAGGTCAATTTAATTGATCCTAGGGCTGTTATATTATTCAGTTTTGCATTCCCGGAGGTCAAACCAACTTCCACCATACCATCAATATTGCTGGCAACCAATCTGCCAGAGCTAGAGTTGTATGTTACGTTTCCTTTGATGTCCCTGATTTCTGCGCTTCCAGAACCCACTTTACCGTCTACTTCACCTTCTATTTGGTGCAGTTGGATATTGCCAGACCCTGCCTTTACTTGGATATTTCCTATCAGGTCATTGGCGGTTATTTTTCCGGATCCAACGGACAGCCTGATTTGCTCAGCATTGATCTTGGCTGCATGAATGCGTCCAGATCCAGCAGTCATTTCCAATTCCATTTCTTTAGGTCCGGTGATTTTGATATGGCCTTTGGTTCTTGTGTTGGTCCAACCTGATGAGTGATATTTCACCTCGTGGGATACCTTTAAGACATTTCCTACCTTGACAAAGATAATGTCTTGTTCATGGTTGTTCGATTCCAAAAATGCGTCCACAGTTACTGCTGTCACATCATCACCTTGATAGGCAATCTCAATTGCTCCACCACTAACTTCCACCTTGGTGATTCCTGAGAAAGTTTTGTTGGTGTCCACAATGGTTTTCATCTGAGCCTGCAACGGCGCGACAAGGATGAAATAAATGAAAATGGGAAGTGATAGCTTTAAATATTTTTTCATGTCAATTTTAATTAAAATATTACTCCAAAAGCAATTGGGTTCAATTCAGGCCCTGCGCCATTTTGGAAAAGTTTGTTCAAGTCATAAGTACCGAAGAAGTTGAATCTTCCAACCCCGATTTCACCACGCACACCGTATCGGAAATTGTTAAGATAAATTCCGGTAGGGAGGTGTTCCTTTCTTCTGCCGCCTCCATCTAAAGGCCTATACACATACTTGCTTCTACCGCCTAATCTGTAGCCTGCATAGGGGCCTGCGGCTACCCTAAAGCCTTTCCTGCCCTGATCATTCATCTTGCCGAAATCTAACTTGAATAGAGACATAGCAGTGAGGTAAGAGGCCGAAATTTTACTCTTGAAGCCATTGACGTCTGTTCTTTGGATAAAATCAATCTCTCCATCGCCACGTACTGCTTGAAAATCCCGATTTTCAAATTTGAAATTATACCATTGAACACCAAGTCCCAGATCCCAATGAAACCCTTTGCTGATTCTTTGGCTGGCCATCCAATTAAGCCCTACATTCCAGCTTCCCCAACCTCTTACTGCATAAGGGGAACTGCTGCCCGGAAAATTCCCATTTCCATCCAGGTAATTGTTGATGCCTAAGTCCAGATTGAAATAGGTCCTAAACGGAGGGTCACTTTTTTTCTTGCCGCCAGTTTCAATTTTTACTTTGGTATTGACAGGATCTGTTTCATCAACGATGACACGAAGTCCACCGACAGTTACTTCGGTTTTATTCCAGTCTTCAGTTACCCTGACGATTTCCTTGCTACCGGATTTTCCGGTAACTTCTACAATTACCAATTCTCCTGTTTCCTCATCCATTTGAAGGTCGAGTTCTTGAATAATCTGGTTAATATTCATTTTTTTAAGCCTTTCAAAATCCTCCTTATTGTCCACGATAAGGACCATTTTACCGGAGTTGCCAAATTCAATCAGGATGGTGTCCTTTTCTGCTTGGTAAAGTGCATCAGTTTTTCCGAAGGCAAACTGCACTGAGGCTAATAAGCAAAATAATAGCAGGTATTTTTTCATAATAATTGATCTTCTAAAATGTTATTCGTTAGGTTCTCTTGCTGGGCTATTGCTTGCAAAAAGGTTGTTTTTTGCATCCTGCAGGTCTGCAAATCCCTGTTCTACTTTGCTAAGAAATGTCCCCAATTTGTTCACATTGTTTTCTATTCCTTCAATAAGATTTGGTTTTTTAGGTTCGTCTTTGATTCCACTTGACTTGATAATTACCCGATAGCTGACTTCCTCTTCTGCTTCCATAGAAAGGTTTTGTGCAGAGGTAATGGCATGGTCTAGCCGTAATTCAGCAAGGGGGATTTCAGGTAACTCAATAGGTTTTACTTCCACTCTTTGGGGTCGCTCTTCGGCAAGTAAAATGCTAGATGCAGGTTCTTCCTGTACTTTTCTTGCTGGCAGTTTTTCAACTGAAGGCGCTGTTTTTGCCATTTGAATGGTATTGGCTTTTTCTTGAGGTTCTAGATTTTCTTCTTCTAATGCCAGGTTTCCATTCATTTCGACTGTTTCCTCAGGCTTGGAGACTTCTTCTACCTCTGCCAATTGCTCACCGGCTTGTTCTGAAGTGTCGTCAAGCTGCCAAAAGACAAATGCAAGACCCATAACCAGAAGCAAGGTGGCCGCTATTCTCAGAAAAGGAACATAGGTTGATTTTTTTCTACCGAGTTCCTGGTCTAACCTTTCCCAAGCCAGGGCAGAGGGCTTTTCCTCGTGCTTTTCCAGTTTTTCCCTGAAATAGCGGTCTAAATTATTTTCTGTTTTAGCCATTGATTCTCCTTTCTTTGGTTTGTATATCGGCTATTTGCTGTTTCAATACATTTCTTGCCCTGTTCAACTGCGATTTCGAGGTAGATTCTGTGATGCCCAATAAATCCCCTATTTCAGCATGACTGTAACCTTCTATGGCATACAGGTTGAAAACAGTACGGTAGCCTACCGGAAGTTCTTTTATGAGGAGCATAAGGTCATCTGCTTCCAGATGATCAAACTCATAAGTCGTTTGGCTCGGTTCCAAATGGCTTTCAGCCTGTAGTACCTCCATATTCAGGTTTTTTTGCTTTCTCAATGTGAGCAAGGCCTGAGTGACTATAATACGCTTCATCCACCCTTCAAAGCTTCCCTTGCCTTCAAACTGGGAAAGCTTATCAAAGATTTTCATAAAGCCCTCTATCATGACATCTTCAGCCAAATTTTTGTCTTTGACATATCGGATGCAAATGGCAAGAAACTTTTTGGAATAGGTTTTATAAAGCTGCTCCTGAGCCTTTCGCTCATTTTTAAGGCAGCCCTTGATGATTTCCTGTTCCGTTGTAAAAGTTTTCCTGAATAGCATTATTGATGGCTTTCAATTAGGTAGATACCAATTGTTAAAATTAGGTTGCATGCAGTTCATAAAAAATTTTAATTTTTTATAGTTTCTTGATTTAACTTAGGGTTTGATTTTCTTTAGCCATATGGATCAACTCCCTTTTCACATACAGGAACCCTCTTTTCAATTGCCCAATAATCTCACGGTTTCCATTTTGAAAAATAAAAATGCACTCCCTTTTCACCAAGGTTTAGCGGCTTACTGTCCCACACCCTTGATATCCTTAGGTGCTTTGGCCAAAGCAATAGGCTTAGGAGCTATTTACATCAAGGATGAATCTTACAGGTTTGATTTGAACGCCTTCAAGGGTCTTGGTGCTTCTTTTGCCATCGGCCAACTCTTAGAAAAAAAGCCCGAAATAGAAATTTTCTGTACGGCTACTGATGGCAATCATGGACGGGCTGTGGCCTGGGCCGCCAAAGCAGCTGGCAAAAAATCCGTGGTATTTGTGCCAGCTGATACTTCTCTGAATAGGATTAAAGCCATTGAAAAAGAAGGGGCTACCGTGGTACAGTTGAATAAAAACTATGATGATACCTGTGCCCATGCCGAGCGCATCAGCAAAATTAATCAATGGGAGTTGGTCCAGGATACGGCCTGGAAAGGTTATGAAGAAATACCAGCTGATATAATGGCCGGTTATCTTACCCATTTCAAGGAGTTGGAAGACAGTCTCCATGGGGTTGCTAGGCCAGATGTTGACCTTGTTTTCCTTCAAGTGGGAGTGGGCAGTTGGGCAGCCTCAGCCGCATTCTATTATTTGCAGCGTTATGGTAAAGAGAGTCCTTTACTGATTACGGTGGAGCCTGATGGGTCAGCGGGATTCTTTGATTCCCTGAAAAATGGAGAAAGGGTATCCCCTGAATCCAGTTCTCATACCATTATGGGAGGTTTAAGTTGTGGCATTCCTTCACTTTCTGGATGGGAGATGCTTAAAAATGCGGTGACTGCAGCCATCAGAATTCCAGATGAAGAGGCTAAGCGGGCCATGAGGCAATTGTATGTTCCTTTAGGGAATGACCAAAGGGTCATTTCAGGGGAATCTGGAGCAGCGGGGTTGGCAGGCCTTTTGACAATTTTGCAAGATCCTGCTTATGCAGGAATCAAAGAGCAATTACAAATAGGTCCGCAAACCCGGATTTTGCTCTTCAATACAGAAGGGAATACAGATGAAGAAAGCTTTGAGCAGATCATTTCCTGATCAGCTCAAAGGTCTGTTGGCCAATTTCAAGTTCCTCATTGGTAGGAATTACCAATATTTTTACGGCAGAACTGCTTTTGTTTACCTCTCTAATGTTTTTATTTCCTGCTCGGTTGAGTTTGGTGTCCAACATAATTCCAAAGAAATCCATGTTTTTGCAAACAGCTTCCCGCATGTCTGCATCATTTTCGCCTACACCGGCTGTAAATACAATGGCGTCAAGGCCTTTGAGTACGGCTGCAAATGCGCCGATATATTTTTGTATGCGATAGGCATATAACTCATAAGCCAATTTGGCATCTGGACTCCCTTCAGTAATGGCATTTTTGACATCCCGCATATCGCTCAAACCCGAAAGGCCCAATAAACCACTCTTTTTATTCAGGATATCATTGACTTCTTGCGCACTAAAACCCCTTTCATTGATCAAATGGAAAATAATGGAGGGATCAATGTCACCGGCCCGGGTGCCCATGACCAAACCGCCCATGGGCCCCAAACCCATGCTTGTGTCAACAGATTTCCCAGAGTCCACTGCCGTCATGCTACAGCCATTGCCTAGGTGTATGGTGATGATTTTCGCTTTTGAATTATTCAGGTATTCACTGGCTTTTTTGGAAACATACTGATGGCTGGTGCCATGGAATCCATAGGCACGGATTCCTAGATCCGTATACATGGACTTGGGAAGAGCATAGCGATAAGCTAAAGCTGGCATACTTTGATGGAAAGCAGTATCAAAAACAGCCACTTGCTTCGCCTGAGGGAATACCCTTTCTGCTACGGTAATGCCCAGGTAGTTAGGCGGGTTATGAAGTGGCGCAAGGGCAAAAAGCCCTTTTATTTTGGCTTTGACTTCTTCAGTAATCAAGGTGGTGGCGGCAAACTGTTCTCCTCCGTGTACCACACGGTGCCCAATGGCTTCAATTTCTGTGTTGTCCTTCAACACGCCAACCTTGGGGTCTTTTAATAATTCAGTTACTCTCAATAAAGCACCCTCGTGATCCGGGATGGCTAGTTCAACCTGATGTTTACTTTCCTTCCCTTTGAAAAAAGTCTTATGTGTGATGCTAGAATGCTCCAGTCCAATCCTATCTACCAATCCAGTACAAAGCGCTTGCTCGTTAGGCATCTCAAAAAGCTGGTACTTTAGGGAACTGCTACCGGAGTTTAATACTAATATTTTCATAGCTTTTGGTTCTTTATGCTTGATCTTGATTTTATTAGTTGTCTACCCTACATCCCGGCCTCCCGAATCGCTTTGCTCTCGGGACAAGCTTGAGCTAAAAATGTCCACAGGACATTTTCTTAACGCTCAGTCCTCTTGCGCCTGAATAGCGGTAATGACAACTGTATTGAAAATATCGTCTACGGTACAGCCTCTGCTTAGGTCATTGACAGGTTTGTTCAAGCCTTGGAGCATAGGTCCAATCGCGATGGCCCCAGTTTCTCTTTGAACGGCCTTATAGGTGTTGTTTCCGGTATTCAGGTCAGGAAAAATAAGTACAGAAGCATTTCCAGCCACCTTTGAATCAGGCATTTTTTGTTTACCTGTTATTGGGTCAACTGCAGCATCGTATTGAATGGGACCTTCCACCTGTATATCAGGTCTCTTGGATTTAACAATTTCAGTGGCCTTTCTGACTTTTTCCACATCCTCTCCTGTCCCTGATGCTCCTGAGGAATAAGAAAGCATGGCTACTCTGGCATCTATGCCAAATTTGATGCTGGTGTCTGCTGAAGAGATGGCTATTTCTGCCAATTCTTCAGCAGTTGGGTTAATATTTATGGCGCAATCTCCAAAAATGGTCACCCTATCCGGTAGACACATGAAGAAGATTGAAGAGACCAATGAGATGCCCGGTTTTGTCTTGACAAACTGAAGGGCAGGTCTAATGGTATGTGCTGTTGTGTGGATGGCACCTGAAACCATACCATCTGCATGTCCCTTATATACCATCATGGTGCCGAAATAAGCCACATCAGTCATTAAATCCTTGGCAACTTGAAGTGGCATATTTTTTCCTTTCCGAAGTTCAAAAAGGGTGTTGACATATTCATCGTAGTGGAAAGCATCCTGCGGATTGATGATCTGGCAATTTTCTTGGTTGAGGCATAAACCCAACCTGCTGATATTACTGCTAATTTCATTAACATCCCCTAGCAAGGTGATTTTTACAATGTCCTGTCTGACCAAGCGGTCAGCAGCTTTTAATACCCGTTCATCCTTTCCTTCTGGCAGAACAATATGTTTTTTCTTGGCTTTTGCCCAGCTGACCAATTGGTATTGGAACATCCGCGGGGTCATTCCAACAGGCTTGAATGCTGCTATTTCTTTTTCCAAGGCCTCTATGTCCATGTACTTCCTGAAGGTGCTGATGGCAAGGTGGATTTTGTCCGGATTGTCTGGGCTGATTTTGGAATGAATTCCAGCCACCTTAGTCGCAGCATAGAAAGAGGGTTCCTCTAGCCTTAGAATAGGGACACTGATATTTGACCCTTCCATGAGTTTAATGACTGAACCTGCAATTTCAAATCCACCGGTCAATACAATACCGGCGATTTTTGGATAGTTCTTTGAAAGGTTAGCCTGTAAAGAGGCCATAATGATATCTGCCCTGTCACCTGGGGTGACGATAAGTACATTTTGTTTGATATGGTTCAAAAAGTTGGCTATCTGCATAGCACCAAAAATGAAATGATCAGCCCTATTGGATAAATATTGCTCTCCAAACATTACTTCCGCCTGCAAATGATCCTTGACTTCCTTCATGCTGGGGCTTTTAAGTTCTGTGACATTAGGGATGACGGTCACAAGGATGTCTTTTTTCAGCTGTGCCTGCAAATGGTTTTTGACTTCCTCAAGATTTGCCGGCTCTACTTTGTTGACAACTACCCCAAGCACTTTGACTTTCCTTTGAAGGAAGTTTTTGATGGTCACAATGCTGGCATTGCTTATCTGTTGGGCAGTTTTATCCGCACCTGAGGTCACGATGATAACAGGGGTACCCAAGTTTTTGGCTATAGTAGCATTGGCATCAAATTCAAATGCAGTTCCTTCACCCAAAAAATCACTGCCTTCAATGATGGTAAAATCGTATTCCTCTTCCAGTTTTTTATATTTACTGATGATTGTATCGATGATTTCACCCTGCATGCCGGACTCAGCAAGCAAATTAGCCTCATCTCTGGTATAGGCATAGGACCTGTTGTAGGCTATGGGCAGCTTGAAATGCTGGATTAGCGTATCAATTTGAACATCACTCTTCGCCTCAGGGCTGTGATTGATAATGGGTTTGAAATAACCTATTTTTTGTGTTTTGGATAAAAGCATGTCCACAATGCCTAAAGCTACAGTGGATTTTCCGCTGTAAGGTTCTGCGGTTGCTATAAAAACACTCTTATTGATTTCCATCATTAGTATTTTTTCATTTATGCAAAATTAATGCTTCCGTTGATACAATGTCTTGATGAAATCATGCCCCAAACATGACTTAAATCATGTGGTTTAATTTGCAAGTTTGGCAGACACTGCTCTTCGCTCTGCGGCCTTATCCAGGCTCACATTGATTTCAAAGCAGATTAAAATGATCAAAGAGGTAATGAATAGCCATAACATTACGGCTATCATGGCTCCAATAGAACCGTATAGTTTATTGTATGTCGCAAAATTATTTAAGTAATAGCTGAACAGGTAAAAGCTGAAGTTGATCAGCACTCCCGCAGTGACCGATCCTGTAGAAAAAAAGCGCCATTTATCATGCACAGCTGGAGCAAATCTAAATATGTAAGCCGTTGCCAAGGTAAAAAGGGCGAGTAAAACCAAAAACCGAAAAGCTGTGAGCATGTAATAATACAGGGCGCTTGATACTATTTCCCACTCAGAAATATTGTACAAAATTGAACTTCCTAAGATCATGATGACTACGGCACCACAGATGGCGAGAACCAATATCATTACAATGCTTACTGCGATCAGTCTTGTTTTCCAAAAAGAACGGTTTTCTTTGGTTTTATATACCGCATTGAATGCGTTCATCATAGAAACTACGCCATTGGTGGAAAGAAAAAGTGCGAGAAAAAAACCAAGTGACAATAAGCTCTGCCTAGGTTTACTGACAATATCCATGATTGTTGTTTCTGCTTCTTTATATATACTCGTCGGTATCAATTCCCCAATGAACAATAAAATATTTTGCGTTGTCACATTTGGAAAAAACATACCTATGTAAGGTATCATATTCAATAAAAAAAGTAACAGTGGAAACATGGCCACTGTAAAACTGAATGCCATGGCCCCCGCCCTCTCGCTGATTTCATCTTTTTGAATTTGCTCAATAAAAATCTTACCTACATCATAAAGGTTTTGATCAGGGTTACCAAAATGAAACTTCCTGAGCAATTTTGCCTTACGGGTAAATTTGATGGAAAATAAACGAATCCTTTTTTTCACTTAAAATAGGATTATTGAAAATATGGCCGCAATAAATCTAATAAATATTGGGGAGGTCTGCAGGGTCTGTGGCTTTCTTTTTTTAGAAAAGTGAGTGTGGTCCAGCCTTTTGTGATCAATTCCTCGGCTTGATTGTACACTTCATATTCAAATTTTATTCTGATACCGGGAATTTCAGGTATCGTGGTTTTGATTGTGAGAATCTCATCATATTTACCGGGTTTGATAAATTGAGAATGGAGTTCCAGCACAGGCATGATGATACCATCTTCCTCCATTTGCTTGTAAGAAAATCCAGCGGAACGTAAGGCTTCGACACGGGCCACTTCAAAATACATGGCATAATTTCCGTAGTATACGTAAGCCATCTGATCGGTTTCGGCATACCTGACACGAACTTGGGTTGTAGCTTGGAACATATCAATAAATTTTAGCCCTGTTTAATGCTGCCTGATACCTCCTGGCGTTATTGAGGTGGTCATTGAGGTTGGTGGCAAATGCATGATAACCAGAGAAATCATCCTTCGCACAGAAATACAGATAAGAGTGGCCTTCATAATTTAAGACCGCATCCAAAGCTGAAATTTCGGGTAAGTTGATCGGTCCCGGGGGCAGTCCTGTGTATTTGTACGTATTGTATGGGCTATCTATTTCCTTATGTACATTTAATACCCTTCTGATGCTGAAATCTCCAGCCGCAAAAACCAATGTTGGATCAGCCTGAAGAGGCATGTTGATTCTTAAACGGTTCATATAAACACCAGCCACTCTGGGTCTTTCATCTGATTTTTGGGTTTCGGCCTGAACGATGGAGGCCAATGTCGAAACTTCCAAAGGCGTTAAACCGATGTTTTCGGCTTTTTCCTTTCGGCTTTCCGTCCAGAATTTTTCATATTCCCTATACATGCGGTCAAAAAGGTTCTCCGGGCTGGTATTCCACCACACCTCATAAGTATTCGGTATGAACATAGACATGATTGTTTCTTGCTCAAAGCCAAATTTCATGATATAAATAGAATCAGAAAGTAAGTTTAAAAAGCTACTTTCATCGATTTCCAGGTTTCTGGTTATTTTTTCTGAAAGATCTTCCTTCGTTCTTACATTGTTAAAAGTAATGTTTACAGGTGTTTGATTACCAGAACGAAGCAAGCGGACCAAGTTGAGGTTGTTGATTTTGGGGGGTATGGTATATAAACCTGGTTTTACTGCTTCCTGGTATTTCATTACTTTTGATACAAACCCAAATGTAATGAGGTCATGGATCACAGCATTTTGATACAAACTATCGGCCACCTGTTGGAAAGTTGCATTGGATGGGATTTTCAGTAAATAGGGTTCCTCTTTGTCTACTAGGGCATTTGGACTAAAAAAAGCCTGATAAAAATAAAAGGACATGGAGGTCAACAGCACAGAGAATGTGATGATGAGGATCAAATAAATTTTTGTTTTCTTATCTTCAAACATGATTTGTACTTCTTCAAAAGAATAACGGCAAAAATAGAGAATTTTGTTCACGGGGCTAACCTTCTGCTAAAACTATGTGTAATACCTTACAGGTTGTATGTGCCATCATTGTACAAAATAACAGGGTATTATGTGCCCAAAGGGCAGAAAATATGTCTTTGCCCTTAAAATGGGAATTCCCCGGAGGTAAAATAGAACCGGGAGAAAGTCCTGAGAATTGCTTAAAAAGAGAAATAAAAGAGGAATTGAATCTTTTTATTGAGGTGGGCAAAAGGTTAAAAAGTAATGTGCATACTTACGGTGAAGGAAGGCAGATTGAACTGATTCCTTTTTTAGCCCGTATCAAAGGGGGGGATTTACAGGTAAGAGAACATAAGCAGGTTATCTGGAAAGGTTTTCATGATTTAAAAAATCTGGATTGGGCTGAAGCAGATATTCCAATAATGCGTGTTTTTGTCAAAAACCACTCCCAAATTGAATAAAAAAACATGTTGAAATGTAATGAATCCTGCTAATGCATGCAAATCTTAAGCGATTGATAATGATGGTATTGAACAGTGTCTATTTTTTAAATTTATTTTAAACCGTTAAATATTTTGACTTAATGCATTGTGCCCCTAATTTCGGTATGTATTTCTTTGAGAAGTCACATTGAAGCAGTACAATACCTAATACAAGACCAAACACGAAATCCAATGGCAGCGGAATTGATCAAATTATACCCTGAAAATCCTGAAATGCGGAAGATCCAACGCATTGTAGAGGTGCTTCGTGATGGTGGGGTTATTATTTATCCTACGGATACCGTCTATGGTATGGGGTGCGATATCCATAATCAACGGGCAGTTGAACGGATTGCCCAGATCAAAGGCATCAAACCCAAAAAGCACAATTTCTCATTCATTTGCTATGATTTGAGCAATATATCGGAATATACGAGGGCATTGAGCACACCTGTATTTAAAGTAATGAAAAAAGCATTACCAGGCCCATATACTTTTATTTTAGAGGCAAATAACGCTGTGCCCAAGATATTAAATAGTAATAAAAAAACGGTAGGTATTCGCGTGCCGGATCATTCCATTCCAAGGCTTTTGGTAAAAGAATTGGGTTCGCCAATTTTGACTACTTCCATTCATGATGAGGATGAGGTGGTGGAGTACAGTACCGACCCTGAATTGATTTATGAAAAATACAGAGATTTGGTAGATGTGGTAATTGATGGAGGCTATGGCAATAATGTCGCATCCACAGTACTTGATTGTACAGGAAGTGAGATTGAATTGGTCAGGGAAGGTTTAGGGCCTGTGGATGATATTTTATAATTCCTGAAAAAACCAAGGATGCGTATTTATACGGAATTATTTTATTTGCCCAATCTAGAGTATTTTACAGCAATTTTGGATAAGGATGAATTGTTTTTGGACGGTACTGAATATTATCAAAAACAGACCTTTAGGAACAGGTCAAAAATCCTCCTCGCCAATAAGGTTGAAACGCTTTCGGTCCCTGTAGCAGGTGGTAACAAAAAGAGAAAATACAGAGACATTCAAATTGATTATAACCAAAAATGGAAAAATGTTCACTTAAGGGGGATTCAGTCAGCATATGGAAAAGCTCCTTTTTTTGAATATTTTTATCCTTATATTGAAAATGTTTATTTAAAAAACCACAAGTTTTTATTTGACATGAACATGGATTTACTGACAGTTTGTCTTAAGTTACTCCAACTCAATGTCAAAGTTTCCGTATGGGAAGAAGAGGGGCAAATACCTGATTCAATGGATATTCGAGGTCTTTTACATGTAAAATCAGGACCTGGAATGTACAGTTTCTACCAAGAAAAGGAATATTTGCAGTTATTTGGCGTAGACTTTGCACCTAATCTAAGCATCATCGATCTGCTTTTTTGTGAAGGAAGTTCCGCTGAGTCCATCCTCAGGGCTTCTCAAAAAAAATGATTGAACAAACGTTAAAAGGATTGTGTTTTTAAAACAAATTCGGTAACATTAATACAGATTTAAAATCAATTCAGAAAGGAAATAAATGGAAGCAAAATTTTCAAACAGAGTCAAAGAGGTGATCTCACTCAGCCGTGAAGAAGCATTACGGTTGGGCCATGATTACATCGGTACGGAACACCTCTTGTTGGGAATGATCCGTGAGGGTGAAGGAGTGGCTGTTTCCATATTGAAAAAGTTGGGTGTCCCCTTGGACGAGCTCAGAAATTCCATCGAAAGGGCAGTAAAAGGTACTGCCAATCACAACGTGAAGAATCTGGCAAATATTCCTCTGACCAGGCAATCTGAAAAAGTATTGAAGATTACTTATCTGGAGGCAAAAATATTTAAAAGTCAGTTAATTGGTACTGAGCATTTATTGCTGTCCATCCTGAGGGATGAGGACAATATTGCGACGCAGATTTTACAAAAATTTGATGCCAATTATGACGCGGTAAAGGAAATGCTGGAATTTCAGACTGATGGCGGGCCAAGGTCCAAAGCTCAGGCTGATGATCCAGATGAGGATGGATCCAAATTATTTGGTTCCTCTTCCGGTAGTGGAAGTTCAGGAAGCAGCGCTAAAGGATCCGCTGAAAAATCAAGGACTCCGGTTTTAGATAATTTTGGAAGAGATCTGACCAAGATGGCGGAAGATGATAAACTTGACCCGATCATTGGAAGAGAAAAGGAAATCGAACGCGTTGCGCAGATTCTTTCCAGGAGAAAGAAAAACAACCCCATTCTTATTGGTGAACCGGGAGTCGGTAAGACAGCCATTGCAGAAGGCTTGGCACTTCGTATTGTGCAGAAGAAAGTTTCCCGAGTGCTGTTCAATAAGCGTGTAGTTACCTTGGACTTGGCTTCCTTGGTGGCAGGCACCAAATATCGAGGACAGTTTGAGGAGCGTATGAAGGCGGTAATGAATGAGTTGGAAAAATCGCCAAATGTCATTCTTTTCATCGATGAGTTACATACGATTGTTGGTGCAGGTGGTGCAAGTGGTTCCTTGGACGCTTCCAACATGTTTAAACCTGCTTTAGCCAGAGGTGAAATACAGTGTATAGGCGCAACCACCTTGGATGAATACAGGCAGTACATAGAAAAGGACGGGGCATTGGCAAGAAGGTTCCAAATGGTTATGGTGGACGCCACTACTCCTGAAGAGACCGTTCAAATTCTCAATAACATTAAAGATAAGTACGAAGATCACCACAATGTGATCTACACGCCTGAAGCCATTGAAGCTTGTGTGAAGTTGTCTGACAGGTATATTTCAGACAGGTTCCTTCCAGACAAAGCCATTGATATATTGGATGAGGCAGGAGCCAGGGTTCACATCAACAATATCCATGTCCCAGAAGAGATACTGAAACTGGAGGAAGAAGTTGAACAGATAAAAGTAGAGAAAAACAGGGTTGTAAAAAGCCAGAAATACGAAGAAGCAGCACAATTGCGGGATAAGGAGAAGAAACTTCTTGAGCAATTGGAGAATGCCAAAGTGAAGTGGGAGGAGGAAAGCAAGACAAAACGTTACATGGTCGAAGAAGATAATGTAGCTGAAGTGATTGCGATGATGACAGGTATTCCAGCCAAGCGTATTGCCCAAAATGAAGGGTCTAAATTGCTTAGTATGGCGCATGATCTTCAGGCCAAGGTGATTGGTCAGGATGAGGCCATAAAAAAATTGGTGAAAGCGATCCAAAGAACAAGAGTAGGTTTAAAAGATCCCAAAAAACCGATCGGTTCTTTCATTTTCCTTGGACCAACCGGTGTAGGTAAAACAGAATTGGCCAAAATGTTGGCCTCCTATCTCTTCGATAAAGAAGATTCCCTTGTGCGAATCGACATGTCTGAATATATGGAAAAATTCTCCGTATCAAGACTGGTAGGTGCGCCTCCTGGATATGTAGGTTATGAAGAAGGTGGACAGTTGACCGAGAAAGTCAGAAGGAAGCCCTATTCAGTAGTTCTCTTGGATGAGATAGAAAAAGCACACCCAGATGTGTTTAATATCCTACTTCAGGTACTGGATGACGGTATTTTGACAGATGGATTGGGAAGAAGGGTTGATTTTAGAAATACCATCATCATCATGACATCAAACATCGGTGTAAGAGATTTAAAAGATTTCGGTGCTGGTATTGGTTTCGCATCTAAATCCAAGCAGCAGAGTATGGACGAAGTG
Organism: Cecembia lonarensis LW9; assembly: GCF_000298295.1. GTDB lineage: Bacteria > Bacteroidota > Bacteroidia > Cytophagales > Cyclobacteriaceae > Cecembia > Cecembia lonarensis. Next base: position 12,764 of record NZ_AMGM01000017.1, on the reverse strand, counting down.
ATGAAGTCAACCATTCAGAGTGCCCTTAAAAAAGCCTTCAGTCCTGAGTTCCTTAATAGATTGGATGATGTAGTAGTGTTCAATTCTTTGAATAAAGAACATATCCATCAAATTATCGATATCAGTCTTAAAAAGTTGTTCAGTAGAATTACCGATTTGGGTTACGAAATACAATTGACAGACAAAGCGAAAGATTTCTTGGCAGAAAAAGGGTACGACCAGCAATATGGTGCAAGACCTTTAAATAGGGCCATCCAAAAATACTTGGAAGATGCGCTGGCGGAAGAAATACTGAAAGGTGAATTGTCAGACGGAGACGTCATCTTAGCAGACTACGGTGGAGAAGGAGAAGAATTGACCATTTCGGTCAATAAAAAAGAAAAAGCTGAGTAAAGTTGTAAATCACCTTGATTATTAAGAGCTGTTACCTCTGGTAACGGCTCTTATTTTTTATATATAACTGAAGGAATAATTGGCCTTATTATATTACCTTAAACCCTAAAGTCAAACATTTTCAAGGCATTGTTCTTTTATTTATAAAGGAATAAATAATTAACCATTCAATAATCATGAAAGCAATCTGGAACAATCAAGTGATCGCCGAAAGTAATCAAACCCTTCAAGTAGAAGGCAACCATTATTTCCCTGCCGAAGCAATAAAAAAAGAATTCTTTACCCCATCTGAAACACATACCACCTGTCCCTGGAAAGGAGTGGCCTCTTATTACCATATTGAAGTCAATGGTGAGACCAATAAAGATGCAGCTTGGTACTATCCTGAAACCAAACCTGCAGCCAGGGAAATCAAAGGTTATGTCGCCTTTTGGAAGGGTGTAAAAGTGGAGCCTTGATCATCATCATGAGGAATGCATAAACATAGTTATTTACCAAGATGCAATTTTTAGTGCCAAGCACAACTATGTATCTTACGCCATATTCGTTTTGACTATGAGGAAGCCAAAAAAGCAATATTTAACCTTCATTTTTTCTTTACTCTTTTGCTTGTTGTTTTTGGGGATTACTTTGATTTTTCCGGAAAGCTTTAAAAGCAAGCTGCAGTCATGGTCTTCTGCAAGTATGGATGTATTTGGAGGGTTTTACCTGTGGCTTGGCTTTTTTGCAGTGGTTTTACTGATAGTGCTTGCTATTTCACCATTAGGAAGAAAAAGACTTGGCTCTGAAAAACCAAGCTATGGCTGGTTTTCATGGATCGCCATGCTGTACAGCACAGGAATGGGAGCGGGCCTGCTCCTGAGGGCAGTACAGGAACCTGTTTTTTATTACCTCAATCCACCAAGGGAGACACTCCATGTTCCAACTGAATTTGCACTACAATATACCTTTTTCCACTGGGGATTTACGCCTTGGGCTTTTTATGGGTTATTTGGACTCGTTATTGGTTATCAAGTCTCTGTACGGGGTAAACGTATTTTGGGCTCATCAATACTGACTGAAAATCTACAGTCCTCCATTTGGGCGGTGGCAATAGATTTTCTAATCATCATTTGTACCCTTTTAGGAGTGGTGGCAGCTGTAGGACTGGGCGGCAGACAGCTTTTGGAATCCTTTGTTTATTGGACTGAAAGTCAAAATTTGGTGATAGAAAACACTATCCTGATAGTGTTTTTGGTTTGTATTTTAGCCACATGGTCAGCTTTCCGTGGTGTTAGTAGAGGAATCAGAGTCTTGTCGAATCTAAATTTAGCCATGGCTACTGCCCTGTTGTTATTTATTTGGATCATTGGTACTGAGGGCTCAGTCCTTATTTCCCTGGTGGAATCTTTGGGTATTTATATCTTGGAGTTTGTTCCCATGAGCCTGAATTTTGGGACACAAAAAGTATCTAAAGATTTTCTTTTGGATTGGACCTTTTTTTATTGGGCTTTTTGGTTGGCTTGGGCCCCCTTTACCGGTGTTTTTATTGCCCGAATATCACAAGGTAGATCCATTCGGCAATTCATTATTGGTGTTTTGCTAGTGCCCAGTTTGGGTACTTTTTTATGGTTTACTGTTTTTGGCATCAACGCCTTTGAATTGATCGAATTGGGAAAAATTCCAGAGGACTATTTTGAATCTATTTATAGTGCATTATTTAATTTCCTGAATTTCTTTCCAGGCTCATTGATCAGTAATGCGGTCAGTACTTTATTGGTTTTTACTTTTCTGCTGACTTCAGTCGACTCAGCCATTTTTGTATTGAGTATGTTTTCCGAAAATGGTAAAACCCAACCCAATAAAAGAATCAGGTTGTTTTGGGGTATTCTCATTGCACTTTTTACTATTGCTGTAATATGGGTGGGAAAAGAGAGTTTGCTGGAATCCGTCAGTCAGTTATTGATATTGGCCGCCCTTCCATTTGGCTTTTTGTTTTTAGGAATGGTTTTGTATTTTATCTTTCAATTGTATTTAGAAAAAAAGTATGAACAGAAATAAATTATTGCAAACACTTTTTAAAACCTGTAGACAGCGTACCTCTACGATTTGCAAGCCTTTGGAAGTAGAAGATTACATTCCCCAACCGACCATAGATGTTTCCCCTCCTAAATGGCATTTAGGACACACTACCTGGTTTTTTGAAGCTTTTGTTTTGCAGCCCTACTTTAAGGATTACCGGCTTTATGACAATGATTTTGCGTATCTGTTTAACAGCTATTACAACAATGCTGGCAAAAGGGTACTGCGCCCCAATAGAGGACTGATGAGCCGCCCACCGGTCAGGGAAGTGATGGCTTACAGAGATTATGTAACTGAAGCCATGCTGCAATTCTTATCACAGGTTGATGATCCAATGATTATGGACATTGTGGAATTGGGAATCAATCATGAAGAACAACATCAGGAATTGTTGGTCTATGATATCAAATATATATTGGGTAACCAACCAACCTTTCCTATATATGGAGAAGGTTTCGAATTAAAACCTGAAACCGGGAAAGGATTTGTAGAACTGAAAGAAGGGCTTTATAACATAGGGGCTGATGGCCACTCATTTTGTTACGACAATGAAAGAGGACAGCATCAGGTTTACTTGGGGAAATATGCCATCAGTAATACCTTAGTCAGCAATGGAGCGTATTTTGAGTTTATTGCTGATGGGGGATATAAAGATTTCAATTTATGGCTTTCGGAGGGTTGGGATTTTATCCAAAGGGAAAAAATAAAGGCGCCTTTATATTGGCATCAACTGGAAGGGGAATGGTGGCAATATACGCTACAAGGCTTTCAGAAAATAGATCCAAATCAACCGGTACAACATATCAGTTTTTATGAGGCACTTGCATTTGCTGAATGGAAAGGAATGCGCTTGCCTACGGAGTTTGAATGGGAGGCTGCAGCATCACAATTGAACTGGGGGCAATTGTGGGAATGGACCTACAGTGCCTATCAACCTTACCCCGACTTTGAAAAAGCCCCGGGAGCTCTGGGAGAGTACAATGGGAAATTCATGATCAACCAAAATGTCTTGCGTGGTGCATCCGTGGCTACGGCGCCCAAGCATAGCAGAATCACATATAGAAATTTCTTTCATGCGGCCTGCAGATGGCATTTTGCAGGTATCCGATTAGCCAAATCATTATGAGTCAACAAAAAGCCTTTTTAGACCATGTCATCGAAGGACTGCGTCAAAAACCCAAGAAAATATCCTCTCTTTATTTTTATGACACAAAGGGGTCCAGAATTTTCCAGGAAATCATGAATATGCCGGAATACTATTTACCGGAACTGGAAAAAGCTTTATTGATCAAAGAAGCTGAATCCATTGCCGCGCATTTCAAAGAGGAGCCTGTTACGGTCATTGAACTGGGAGCAGGGGATGGAAGTAAAACACGGATTCTCCTGGAGTCTTTGTCAGTGTCCTCTAGAAATGTCACGTATGTTCCACTTGATATTGATAAGGATGTTTTGGAAGAAAATAAGCAGGCAACGGTAAAAGCCATCCCAGGTGTTCAGGTAAAGATTATTGCCGGGAATTATTTCGAAACCTTATCGAAAGCCGCTGGCATGGAGGGTAAAAAACTCTTGCTTTTCATGGGAAGTAATCTGGGTAATTTCGACGAAAATAGGACCAGAGACTTCTTGAAGATGATTTATGACCACTTGGATGGTGGAGATTATTTTTTGTTGGCAGTGGATCTGAAAAAAGATCCCAAAAAAATAGCGAAAGCTTATGATGATCCCCATGGCATTACTGCAAAATTCAACCTAAATCTTCTGGCAAGAATGAACAGGGAGCTTGAGGGAGATTTTAGATTGGATCAATTTGAACATTACGCTACCTATAATCCACTCAGTGGTTTGGCCCAAAGCTTTTTGGTCAGCAAAAAAAGACAAAAGGTCCAAATTGCCGGCCAATTCATAGAATTTGAGGCAGGAGAGGTAATTCATACGGAGAATTCCAGAAAATATGCACTCCCCGAAATAAAACAGCTGCTCGAAAATGAAGGATTCCTGATAAATCCTTCTGATATATTTGAGCAGGAGGGTTATGGATTAGTTTTAGCAGGAAAATGAATAAAAAAAACGATGGCCCATGGAGCCATCGCTTTTTAATAATTATTACCCAATCAATTTTCGGCCTAAACCGAACTTTGAAATTTTAAATATTTTTATTGGCCTCAAGGTTGTTATAATCAAACAGGAAGTCCTATTTAATTTAAACCTGAAGCATTCGAATTTACTGTTTAAGTTTGGGTTATTGTTTGTATAAGGGCCTGATCATCAAAGTGCCAATGTTCACGATGAGAAATTCAGTTCATAAAAAGGCTGAATTGGACAAACACTTTTATATAATCGAAAATAGGATCAAAAGGTTCTGAACCCGAGTGAAATTCTATCACCATTTAAGGTAAAATTATACCAAAGGGCTCAAAAATGATAATGGGAAAAACACAATTCCTTGCAAAAATCAAACAGTTTATTGGCTCCTTGAAGGTAATCTGCAAATTGGTCAGTATAGGAAGCCAAATAGCCATATGGGTATCTTATTTCCACTTCCAAATTTTATCTTGTCAGCCACCACAAATGCATTCGGAACACCTTTAATCTGTTGAGCAGTTTTATTTGGTCCACCGATTTCGAAAAAGTAAGTATCATCTACCATAAAGTCCCCAAATTTCGGGAATGTTACATCATGCATTTGCCGGAGTTGGTTGAAGAAAAATGTTTCCCTTAAGTTTCCTGAATCAGTTGAATGAGAAGAAAATGCAAATGCTAAGTTGGTATTTTGAAGGTAGATTTTTTCAGGCTTCCGGAGAAAAGACACTCCTTTGGTAGATTGTCTAAGGAGGTTCAATATCTGGGCTTGTTCCAGTAAATCCAATGTCTTAAGGACAGTATTCCTTGACACTTCCAGTCTCTCTGCCAATTTGCTGATATTCGGAATAAAAGGAACAGATTCGCTGATGATCAGTATCAACTTTTTCATGTTGCGAATTGTCTGATGCGTCAAGTCCTCCAAAGGGCTCAAATCCATTTCTAAAACTACCTGTGTTGTTTCCAATAGTCGGGATTTATAGTTGCTCTTACCTTCCCTATAAAAAGGATAGTGGCCAAATTCCAGATATTCCTTAAATAGAGAAAGAACCTCAATCTGATCGGTAACCTGTTCGCACAGTTCTTGATGCTTCTCCAAGATTTCATATAACATGAGCTTGTGAAACTCACCTTTCTTTTCCAGCTTTAAAAACTCCCTAAAAGACAGACCAGCTAAATGGTAAACCGCGGCTCTTCTCGAGAGATCTGCTTTTCCCTTTTCTAAAGCCAAAATAGAAGAACCTGAGACGACAAACCGAACCTCTGGAAAATTATCATAAAGGTTTTTAAGGTCGGTTGACCAATGTTGGTAGCGATGCACTTCATCCAAAAAGAAAGTTTGATATCCTTTCTCAATTAAATCTTCCACAAAAAGCACCAATCTATTTTCTTCAAAAAAGAAATCATCCAAACTCAGATAAATGGAAGGGCTTGTAACCTGCTGCATTTGCTGAATAAGAAGCGTGGTCTTTCCAACTCCACGATGTCCCAAAACCAAAATCAACCGCTGTGACCAATCTATTTGATCAAACAGATAGCGTCGGAAATCTTGTTTGATTTCTTTCTTTTTTTTCTCAGAAAATTGAATGAGTCGCTCCATGTTGTTTTATGAACAAAACAAAAATATAAAATGTTTTTTCTGTAAAACAATATATCAAAATGTTTTATATAAAAAACATATTATTTTTTAAAGTGTCAAGAAAAGGGTTTTCTAAAAATGACGCAGAGGAAAAGTGTGGTACTGGGTTAAATTCCTTTGCGTTTTCCGCATCTTTTTTTATGCCTGAATCGTGATATTGAAAAACCTTCGAGGTCAAAAAAAGACCTCAAAGGTTAATAGTTACTTACCCTTGAGGTTTCCAAAAACCTCGAAGGTCTTTAATCTTTTCTAATATTCAATTGATCAGCTTTTCCTTAATAAAAAACCTTCGAGTGCGCCGCGGCGTACTCAAAGGTTTCTACATCCTCGTGATCTCTGACTCCAGTTCCTTCATAAAAGGCTGATTGTACAGCCTTCTTCCCGTGGCCTGGTACAGGGCATTGGAAACTGCCGCAAAAATAGGAGGGAAGAGGGGTTCTCCCAATCCGGTGGGGTCAATGTCATTTTTCACAAAATGGACCTCTACTTTTTTAGGCGCCTCCGCCATACGGATCATGCGGTATTGATGGAAGTTGTTTTTTTGAGGCACTCCATCTTTGAATGGTAATTCCCCAAAGAAGGCATTGCCGATTCCATCCACAATGGCACCTTCACCCATATTGGCAGCAGCATCAGGGTTGATGACAATACCACAGTCTACTGCTGCGACAACATTTTCCACTACCGGTTTATTTCCTTCCAATCGAAGGTCCAAAACTTCAGCCACATAAGAATTGTGACAGAAATAAGCAGATACACCCCGGTGGATACCAGGTTCGCTTTGACCCCAGTTGGATTTTTCTTTTACCAATTTCAATACTCCTGCATACCGCTCCGCATCGTAGTCATTGTTGCTGCCTACAGGATTGGTTTTAGCCCTTTCCAGGAGTTCCAAGCGGAAGTCTATTGGATCCTTGTCCATTTCTTCGGCCAATTCATCCAGGAAGGATTGTTCAGCACTGGCAATAAAGTTGGATCTTGGAGCCCTGAAAGCCCCAATGGTGATATTGGATTCTATGGCCCAACCTTCAGCAAGGTAGTTATCCAATGCACCTGCGGGGAATCTGTTTGGTGCAATCGGAGTCTCAGGAATGCCTCCTGCTTTGACATGAAGCGCCAAAAGCTTGTTGTTTTCATCCAAAGCTGCCCTGTAAGTGGCGGTATAGGTAGGACGATAGATACCATAAGTCATGTCGTCTTCCCGAGAGTACACCATCTTAATAGGAGCGCCAACTTGTTTAGAGATAACGGCTGCTTCCACCAAATGGTGGCCATAAGCCCTCTGACCAAATCCGCCACCCATTCTGGCCAGGTTGATTTGAATTTTCTCTTTAGGTAGCCCTAATCTTGCCGATAAGGTATTGCTGATCACTTCCGGTGCCTGTATTGGTCCGTAAAGTTCTGCCTGATCTGCAGTCACATGAGCATAGCAGGTGACCGGCTCCATGCAATTATGGGCTAAGTATGGCGCGTTATAGGTTCTTTCCAGGATCTTGGCGGCTTTTTTAAATGCAGCTTCAGGATCCCCATCTCTGCGCAGGATGTTTCCGGGTTTTTTGGAGAATTCTTCCATCCTGGCACGGTGTCCCTCTGAACTCTCCAAACCTGCCGGGATTTTTACCTTGCTGGCATTTCCGCCAAAACCTGATTGCATTATAGACCTTTCCGGTGCTACTTCCCATTCGGCTTTGAGCTTCTTTTTGGCCTGCATCACTTCCCATGTGGTATTGCCGACGACGGCAATCATTTCATAATGGGTAGTGGTATCAAAGAAGTTGTGCTCATAATCATCTTGGTGCACCTTGAAGCTGAATACATCCTTGATACCGGGCATGGATTTGGCCTCAGCCGCATCAAAGGATTTCAAGCGCATTCCGAAGGCAGGTGCATGTTCGATCATGGCCACCAACATGCCTTCTTTTTTATAATCTATGGTGAAAAGCGGTTTCCCGGTAAGGATTTTATTGACTTCTACGTTCTTTTTTGATGTTCCAATTATTTTGAAGTCCTTTTTGTCTTTCAATTCTACTTCTTCCGGAACAGGTAAAGTAGCTGCCAAGGAGGCCATCTCCCCATAACCAGCTTTTTTGCCGGAGGCTTGATGGATTAAAACTCCTGATTCTGTGGTGATTTCATTTGCAGGAACATTCCAGCTTTGTGCTGCTGCAGCGACCAACATGGCCCTGGCCGTAGCCCCTGCCGTTCTTAGTGGTTGCCATCCCTGTCTGATGGACTGACTACCTCCGGTAAACTGTCTTCCATATCTTTCCGGATAAAAATCTGCCTGCTCTACCCATACATTTTTCCAGTCCACATCCAGCTCTTCTGCAAGGATCATCGGCATGGAAGTTTTGACATTCTGTCCAAATTCCGGGTTTGGATTGAATAGTGTAACAGCACCATTTTCACCTATTTTGATAAAGGCGTTCATTTCAAACCATTCATCCGGTAATCCTAAAGCCACTTCCTTAGGACTGGGTTTACAACCCGCCAGCCAGCTAAAGCTCAGCATCATACCGCCTCCTGCCAGAGCCGATGCCTTCAAAAAGGATCTTCTATCGAGTTTTGTTTTTACAATGCTCATGGTTGTATGCTTTAGGGTTAGGAATTGGCAGCTGTCTTGATGGCCTTTTTAATTCTTACATAAGTACCGCAACGGCAGATGTTGCCATTCATGGCATTGTCTATATCCGTATCACTAGGATTGGGATTGTTGTCCAACAAAGCTACAGCGCTCATGATCTGTCCTGCTTGGCAGTAGCCACATTGTGGCACATCATGCTCCATCCATGCCTTTTGAACGGGATGATCTCCTTTTTCTGAAAGACCCTCTATGGTGGTTATTTTAGTGCCTTCAGCCGCTGAAACAGGTATAGAGCAGGAGCGTACCGCATTTCCATCCATAATAACCGTGCAGGAGCCACATTGGGCTATACCGCATCCATATTTGGTCCCCACCAGGTCAAGATGGTCTCTCAATACCCATAATATTGGGGTGTTGGGATCGACATCCACTATTTGGGTTTTTCCGTTGATGTTGAGGTTGAATGTTGCCATATATTTTTGCTTTAAATGATCGTAATTAGGGATATAACTTGATATTGGTTGATATTTATGGATATTATTTGATATTGGATCCGCCACGGCCGGGATATTTATGGATATTTTTTTTGAAATGAGTTGAACTGATTTTTTAAGAAAGCTGAGGAGCGAAAGGTTGCTGGTACAGCCGCTTACCTGTCGCCTGGTAAAGTGCATTGGCCAAGGCAGCAAAAACCGGAGGATAACCGGGTTCACCCAAACCAGTGGGTTCTATCTGACTTTCCACGAAATAGGTTTCAATTACTTTTGGTGCCTCACTCATCCTGATCATGCGATAGCGGTCAAAGTTGGATCGGTCAGGTGCTCCCTGATTGAACTTCAATTCTCCATACATCGCAGTTCCAATACCGTCCACGACGCAACCCTCACAGAGGTTTCTGGCAGCATCAGGATTGATGATCAGGCCACAATCCACGGCCTGAACCACTTTTTCTACTTTTACCTGCCCGTTTTCAATTTTGAGATCTACTACCTGTGCTGCGTAGCTGTTGTGGCAGAAATAGGCGGAAACACCTCTGGATATTCCTGCGGGAACTTGTTCCCAGTTGGATTTTTCTTTGACCAGTTCCAAGACACCCGCATATCGAACAGGATCATAATCGTTGTTTTGTCCGATCGGGTTTTCTTTTGCTTTTTTCAATAATTCCAAGCGGAAATCAATGGGGTCTTTTCCAATAGCCTCAGCAATTTCATCCAAAAAGGATTGTTCCGCGGCAGCGATAAAGTTGGACCTGGGAGCCCTAAATGAGCCCACAGTTATGTTGGAGGCTACAGTCCATTCCTCTGCCAGGTAATTTTCCACAGATCCGGCAGGGAAGCGGTCCGCGTACAAAGGAGGCTCTACCAATCCACCGGCATTCACGTGGAAACCGATCAGGTTATTGTCCTTGTCCAAAGCGGCACGATAGGTAGCCTGGTACATGGGACGGTAGATTCCCCCGGTCATGTCATCTTCCCGAGAATATATCAGTTTGATGGGAGCATTCACTTTTTGGGAAATTACCGCTGCCTCGATCAACCAATGGGCATAGGAGCGACGGCCATAACCACCGCCCAAACGGGTCATATCTATATGGATATTTTCTATGGGAATCCCTAATCTACTGGAAAGGGCCTGTTCGGTCAGTTCGGGTTTCTGCAGTGGCCCAGCGCATTCCACTTTATCTCCATTGACATGGGCAAAGAAATTCATTGGTTCCATGCAGTTGTGTGCCAGGAATGGCCCATTGTAGGTCCTTTCGATTACTTTTGCAGCTGAACGAAAAGCATCTTCTGGGTTACCGTCTTTTCTGACGGTCCGTGCATTTTTAGCTGCAATACCCATTTTTCGGAGCTGTTCCTGTTCGTCTTCCAGTCCTGCCGGGATCGTTCTCTTTTCTTTTCTGCCATTCCAGTCCCTGCTTTCCTCGTAAGTTGAAAATTCTTCCCATTCTACCTTGACTGCTTTTTTGGCATTCATTACTTCCCATGTCGAATTCCCGACGATGGCAACGGTATCCGTGAAACTGGTGGTGTCAAAAAAGGTGCGTTCGTAATCATCCTGATGGGATTTGACCTGGAAAACATCTTTGATTCCCGGCATGCCTGTGGCCTCAGAAGCATCAAATGATTTCAATCTTAATCCGTGGGCAGGAGGGTGGATGATCATGGCATAAAGCATACCCTCTTTTTTGTAATCCACTCCAAAAAGCGGTTTGCCTGTAACGATTTTTTTGGCATCTACATTCTTGCGTGCAGTTCCTATTATCTTATAATCCTTTCTATCTTTCAATTGAACATTTTCAGGCAAAGGAAGTGTTGCTGCCAGAGAAGCCATTTCTCCATAGTGGGCTTTCTTCCTGGATGCTGTGTGGATGACATAACCTGATTCGGTGGTAATTTCATTGGCTGGGACATCCCAGGTTTGGGCTGCAGCATTGACCAGTAGTTGTCTGGCTGTAGCACCGGCTTGTCTCAGCACATTCCAACCCATTCTGATGGCCTGACTTCCGCCTATGAATTGTCGGGTAAAGTTGTCTGTGTCCAATGGTGCCTGTTCCACAACTACTTTAGACCAGTCTGCGTCCAATTCCTCCGCCACGATCATGGGCATGCCAGTTTTGACGTTTTGCCCACCTTCCGGATTGGGAGACATGATGGTAATGAGACCGTTTTCACCGATTCTGATAAATCCATTGATCCTGAACCATTCCTCCGGCATTCCAAGTGCCGCTTCTTTGGATCCGGGTTTACAGCCTGCCAGCCAACCCACACTCAAAAACAATCCTCCACCGGCAAGGGCAGATACTTTAAGAAAGGAGCGGCGGTTAAGGGAAGTTTTGGATAAGGTCATTTTATGAGTTGATGGATTATCTTCTCAATTTACCAGTATATAGCCCTAATGTCAAGGCAAATTGATTGAAGGTTTTTAGGAATTTGTTTTCGACGAAAGAGAAACCTGTTAGATTTCATTACTTTTCTATTTGATGCGTGTCTCTTACACTACTAAAGGTCATGGCCATCATTTTCCAGTCAGAACCCTCTTTTTGATAAACCTCAGTTACTGTAAATTCTACTTTGGCATCATTTCCCCGGACTACCGATTCGAGGGTGATCCGGTTCCAGACAATGGCAGTATTTCCCACAAGCTCTACTGCTGTGTCATGCACGGTGGCTTTTTTGTACCATATGCTGCCTGTTTCGATGATTTCCAGTTCACGGGCTGTGGTCCATGTTCCGCTCATATGGACAAACTTTGCCTGCGGGTGGAACAAAGGAGCAAGTTTCGAAACGTCTTTGTCTGCCATCCACTGCCATTTGTCCATGGAGAGTTGAATGACTTCTTTTTCAGTATCGCTATTGGGATGGGTTTGGGCATGATTTGGAAAGGACAAGTAAAGGTAGAAAAGAATGGTCAGCAGGAAAGATTTCATGTGTTTTTCAGTTTGTTAAGCTCTTTGGAATTAAAGTTAATTTTGGTAAACCAAAATTACAGAATATTAAACTGGTTTTCTTACGGAATTCAAACAAGGAATTGGCAAAATCAAAGAACATTAATGTTTTTATTAAATTTTAAGACATTTTGTGTCTTGATCGTCCCAATGAACGTCTGAATCATTTTAATTTTATATTTTTAGGCAAATAGTTGCTTATGGCCCTTTTTCAAAATTCAGTACTTAAGAAATACCTTGGAGCAGAAGATCAATTGCTGGTAAAGGAAGCTTTTTCAGCGTATCAAAAGTATTTCCATCATCCACAGGTCCGTGAAAATATCCGTGCTGCAAAAGAAGAACAATTTCAGGAAGGATTTCTCAGGGAGCTTTTTGTCAACATCTTGGGCTATACCATCAATCCTGAGCCGGATTATAATCTGACCACGGAACTCAAAAACATCAAAGATTCCAAAAAGACAGATGGTGCCATCCTGAAAGACGGTACTGCATTGGCTGTAATTGAGTTGAAAGGTACAGACACCAAGGACTTGGATAAAATCCGTGATCAGGCTTTCAGC
>NZ_AMGM01000016.1 GCF_000298295.1 Cecembia lonarensis LW9 | reverse complement strand
TTTTTATTTATCTGGTGATGGGGTATCGTCTCCTTGCCCAATCAATAATTCCACCGTCTAAATTATATATTTTTTCAAATCCGTTTCTTTGCAAAATTGCTGCGGCTTGTCGGCTCCTTGCCCCAACTGTACAGTAAACATATATGTCTTTATCTCTTGGGAGAGCTTTGATCTTTTCTTCAAAATCTTTTTGGTAAATGTCAATTCCTACTGCATTCGGAATGAAGCCCTGTTGTATCTCAGCCAAGGTTCTGACGTCTACAATAATCCCGGCTCCACTCTGAATTAGTTCATGGAATTTTTCAGCATTTACATTTTCAAATGTAGGATGCAACAAAGGACTATCCGAAGGGTTTTCGGTATTGGCCTTTCTGGGATCACATGCTGAAAAGAGAAGTAGGCTCAAAAATATAAAATACAGTTTCTTCATCAGAATAGGAATGGCTTTTTAAATTCAATCCGTTAAATTAATGGAATAATTGGACTACCTGTGTATTTCTTGTCACAGATAGGATATTATGAGATGTTGGTCCACTTAGTCAGTTGAATTTAATTCACCCATCCATGTAGGAAAATAGCTTTAAATGAAAAATAAGATACACTCGTTTCATACCATATCATTGGTTGGTTTAATACTGTTATTACTTAGCTGTCAAAAATCCGGCAATCAAAATACAGAAACAACTAATCAGATACCCATTGAAACCAAAAAGAAGGTTTCAATTGCTGAGATTGAAGAAGGAATTAAGCAGTATATAGAGCAGGAAAAAGAAGCAAATAATGGTTTTTTCCTTGTTAATGACGAAGAAAAAGAGTTAAGGTTAAAATTGGTCCGGGTACATACAGAATACCTCTCCAATCTCGGCCCTAACCGTCATTTTGCCTGTGTGGACCTTGCTGATGAAAAAGGAGATGTTTATGATGTAGATTTCTTCCTTGAAGGAGAGCCTGGAAATATGAAGGTGACGGAAACCTCACTTCATAAATTGAATGGTAAACCTAGATATTCGTGGAAGCAATTGGTCGATAAAACATGGCGAAGAGTTCCCGTTGAGCAGTCTTCAAATGAATTATTAGGGGTTAAAGAAGGAGCTGATTCATTTGAGTTTTATTATAGTGCTGTTCTTCCGACTATTAAATCGAAAGCCAGAATATGGTTACCCATTGCGCAATCTGATGATTTTCAAGAAGTAACAGTCAAAACCATCAATGTCCCTGGAAGAAAGTCCACTCAAGTGGATAAAATGTATGGGAATACGATTCTGTTATTGGATGTGGATGCCAGTGATAGTGGAAAAAGTATAGAAATTGTCTATGAAGTTAGCAGAAAAGAAAAGACACCTTATCTCCGCTCTGAAGAAAATATAAGCCACTATTTAGAACCTAATAACTTGCTTCCTGTAGGAGGAAGGTTTAGAGAAATTGCAGAGGAGGCGATCAGGGGGAAGGAAAATGATGGAGCTTTGGTGCATGCCCGTGCATTGTACGATTATATCATAGATAATATGCGGTATATGAAATTTGGAACCTATGGAACCGGAAGTGCAGATTTTGCCTGTGATTCTAAAACTGGAAATTGTACAGAGTTTCACTCCTATTTTATTTCATTAGCGCGGTCCATTGATATTCCAGCTAGGTTTGCCATAGGAGCTTCCATTCCTTCCGAGAGAAATGAGGGCGGGATTGATGGATACCATTGTTGGGCAGAATTTTACGCAGAAGGCAAATGGTGGCCTGTTGATATCAGCGAAGGGAATAAGTATACCGCACTTGCTACTTATTATTTTGGCAGACATCCGGCAAATAGGATTGAGTTGAGTAGGGGTAGAGACTTAAAGCCTAGTACGCTGCCAAGCTCAGGCCCTATTAATTTTTTAGCTTATCCTATCATGGAGGAAAATGGGGAGATGCTCTATCCTAAAACCAGTTTTTCTTTTAACAGATTGGAATAAAAAAGGCTTGTATTTAAACAAGCCTTTTTTCATTTTCCGATCAATCGTCTGAAGAGGGGTGCTCTCCTCCACTGGGGTGTTCCCCACCTGAAGGATGTTCATCACTGTCGCCAGGATGCTCTTCTTCGGAAGGATGTTCATCTGTTTGCTCTGTTTCTTCTTCGGTTTTCTTATTGCCACAGGAGGTTACTGTGGTGCCTATCATGAAACCAAAGACCAATAACATAACCAGGATGGATTTTAGTTTTTTAAATGACATGTTTTTAAGTTTTGGTGATTGTTGGTTGAAATTCCCTTCAATGTACAAAAAAAAATCTTTTCAAAACTACTCATGTGTTAAGATCATGGCCCCTAATCTGTTATAACATTTATCGGACAGGCTCTGGTAATCTCCGTTTGCTTGATAAGGTTTGGGGTCAATGGGAGCTGAAAAATAAATCCTCACCTTACCTGGTCGAAGTAAAATTGACCCTCTTTTCATAATCCGGTCTGCGCCAATTACCGCCATGGGTAAGATGGGAGTTCCTGTTTCAACTGCAATTCTAAAGGCTCCCCTTTGAAAAGGGAGTAAGGTTCGGCTAGTGTTATTTCTTGTTCCCTCAGGTGCTACAACAATAGAAATTCCTGAGCTTAAAATTTTTAACAGCCTTTCTATGGAAAGCTTTCTTGATGCAGCATCTTTCCTGTCCACCCAAACTGCTACCCGAGAAACTACAAATCCGAAAAGGGGAACTTTGGAAAGCTCTTTTTTCCCAATGGCTCTGATTTCCTGTGGGATAGCAACTGGTATTACCGGGGCATCTATAAAAGACCGATGGTTGAATATATAGATGTAAGGTTGATTTGGCTTTACATGTTCCCTCCCATGAACTTCATAGCGTATGCCTGAAAGAAATGACCAGATTTTTGCCCAGATCCTGATGAAAAAAAAGGAAATTCCGCCAGATTTTGGGCTGATAATCAATGGAATGACTATAAATAAACCTAAGATTAACATTAATACAATGAATATCAGGGCTGAGTATATGGTATAAACCCAAAGTAGAATTTTCATTTTATTGAAACATTAAGTACCTTTAATGTCGAAAATTAATCTTAACTCTTTGCTTGCACTGCCCCTGAAAGCGCTTTTCAGGGGCTTATTTTTAGTAGGCGGCTAAAGTCTTTATTTTTTCACGAAACCGGTCTTTAGGTAGGAAGTTTTTTTCAAGGTTAGGTGAAAAAGGGACAGGAGTATCAAGACTTCCTTCCCGCATCACTGGAGCATCCAATAATTCAAAACAATTTTCGGATATCCATGCTACGATTTCTGCGCCAATACCCCCCGTCAGGCAATCTTCCTGAAGGAAGATAATTTTCCCGGTTTTTTTCACTGTTTTTTTAACAGCCTCCTTATCCCAAGGTAAAAGTGTCCTTAAATCTAAAATATCCGCATCAATTTCCAGTTCATTTGAAACATTCAAAGCCCAATGTACACCCATGCCATAAGTAATGATACTTAATGCATTCCCTTCTTTGATTAATTTTGCTTTGCCAATTTCTTCTGTGAAATAATCATCAGGTACAGGATCTGAAATGGAGCGGTAAAGTGCTTTGTGCTCAAAAAACAGATAAGGGTTTGGATCCTCAATCGCTGCATTTAACAAACCTTTGGCATCTATTGGATTGGATGGATAAACTATTTTTAATCCAGGGGTATGAAAAAACCATGCTTCATTGGATTGGGAGTGAAAGGGTCCCGCGGCAACACCTGCCCCTGTAGGCATTCGGACGACTACATCTGCATGTTGCCCCCATCTGTAATGGATTTTAGCCAAATTATTCACAATTTGATTGAATCCGCAGGTTACAAAGTCCGCGAATTGCATTTCTACCATCGCTTTATAGCCTTTGATGGAAAGCCCCAAAGCCGTACCGATAATGGCACTTTCACACAATGGTGTATTTCTGACCCGTTCTTTTCCAAATAGGTCCACAAAACCCTCAGTAACTTTAAAAACGCCCCCGTAAGTCCCAATATCTTGCCCCATTAAGACTAGATTTGGGAATTTCTCCATGGACTGCTTTAGCCCATCTGAGATAGCATCAACAAATCTTTTTTCTGAAGTATTTTTGCCAGGTGGAATCACAATTTGATGATAAGGGGCATAGATGTCATTCAGTTCTTCCTCTGTATTGGCCACTATCGCTTCTTCGGCAAAAGCAATTTCCAACCCCTTATTGATAGCCGTCTTGACCTTTTTATTCAGCTTTTCTTTCACTCCCTCCGACAAAACCCCAATTTCTTCCAAGTATTTTTCATAATTGTCTACCGGGTCTTTCAAAGACCAAGTTTCCATAAGACTTTTTGGAACATATTTGGTACCGGAGGCTTCCTCATGTCCCCGCATACGGAATGTGATGGCTTCCACCAATACCGGCCTTGGATTTTCCCGTAGATCTTCTGCTAAGGTTTTGATCGTGTGATACACCTCCAGTACGTTATTGCCATCCACCCTTATGGCTTCCATTCCGTATCCCGGACCTTTTTCAGTAAAATATTTAAATGCAAATTGTTCCTCACTAGGGGTAGAAAGACCATAACCATTATGTTCTACCACAAAAATTACAGGTAACTTCCAAACAGCGGCTATATTAAGTCCCTCGTGAAAATCCCCCTCAGAACTAGCACCATCCCCGGTAAAAACCAATGTCACTTTATTTTCTTTGTTCAGCCTGTGAGCGAGTCCTATACCATCAGCTATGGCCATTTGAGGACCAAGATGAGAAATCATTCCTACTATATGATGCTCGTTGGTGCCAAAATGGAAAGATCTATCCCTTCCTTTGGTAAAGCCGGATTTTTTCCCTTGGAATTGAGCGAAAAGTCTTTCTAAAGGAAGTCCTCTCCCTGTGAAAATTCCCAGATTGCGGTGCATGGGCAAGATGTACTCTTCTTGTTCCAATGCATTGACTGCTCCAATAGATATTGCCTCTTGTCCCCAACCACTGAACCATTTGGAGATTTTTCCTTGCCGCAATAAAATGAGCATCTTCTCTTCAATGCGTCTGGGCATGATGAGAGACTCATAAATTTTCAATAAGGTTTGGTCATCGTAAGATTTTCTATCAAAGGAAATTGCCTGAGTGGCTTCAATTGAATGGGCCATATGGGTTTATTTTTTTGCCAAATTAGAACAAAAAAGCAATGGAAAAAACCGCCCCGCCAAATTGTGATCAGGAGGATACAAATTTTGACTTGCATCATGTAATGCAAGCCGGGGAACTGTAAAAATTGAAGTTATTATTTTGTTTTAACTGTAATCCACTGCAGGTTCCTCCAATCTGCTCAATCTTTGCAGTAATGGTGGGTGCGAATAATTCACAAATACATACCAAGGATGTGGATTGATATTACTCAAGGTGTTGGCAGATAGTGTCTTCAATGCCTCAGCCAGAGGTTTGCCATCGTAAGTTTCCTTGGCAAAAGCGTCTGCTTCAAACTCATTTTTTCTGCTGAGTATGTTCATACCTATTCCTAAAACCATTGAAATGGGGGATAAAAGCATTGTAAAACCAATGATATTCAAGTGGATCGCCATTGTGCTGCCGCCAAGAGCCAAACTCATATTTTCATTGAAAATAAAAAGAGAAAGTATAAATAAAAGTATGCCTACTTGAATCATAGAGACCAGCATACTCCAAATGATATGTTTCTTCTTGTAATGCCCGATTTCATGTGCCAATACAGCCACAAGTTCGTCTGGGGTATGTTGCTCTATCAGCGTATCATATAGCACTACTTTCTTCCGTTTACCAAATCCTGAAAAGAAAGCATTGGCTTTAGAAGAACGCTTACTTCCGTCGATAACGAATATATTGTCCAGTGGAAATCCAACCGAATGTGCGTAGGCTACTATCCTTGATTTCAACTCGTTATCTTCCAAAGGAGTCAATTTATTGAAAAGAGGCAGTATCCAAGCGGTATAGAACACATTTACAAATACCATGAAGACTACAGATACTAACCAAAATTGCCACCAAAAAGAATTTCCCATTTGGTGCACCAACCAAATTAGTACGGCCAACAATCCTCCACCTATGATAATTGAGAGCAGATAGCCTTTAACTTTATCGCTGAAATATATTTTTCTGGTTGTTTTATTAAAACCAAATTTTTCTTCAATCACAAATGTCTGATAATAGTCAAATGGTATGGATAGCAAGTCAGATCCAATGAATAAAAAAGCAAAGAAAAAGAGGGAAAGCATTAGAGGATGTTCGATAAAGCCCCTTAGCCAAATATCCAGCCAACCAAAAAAGCCATAGTAAATAAAAATAAAGGTAAGCAGGAAGGAAAATGAAGAAGTTATCAATCCAAAGCTATAATTGGATTTTTGATAACTTTTTGCATTCATTAGTTTATCTTGATTTACATATTCTTGTAAAGTTTCAGGTACAATTGGCACAGGCCTTTTTATATTGAGATAGCCTAATATCTTCCCTGACAAAAAACTTAATGTAAGTATTCCCAATAATAGGTTCTTAATAAGGTCTGGTTCCATAAAACAAAACTATTAAAATTTAGGGCATGGTAAAATGGTATCCCTACCTCTTATTTTTGTTTTGTTTCTGTCTGCCAATAAAAAGGACAAGCTGATTTCATGGGCTCCACCTGATTGGATTCCCAGCTGTGATACAGTATAATCAAAACTATAGCCTACGCTGATACCGCTGATTAAATTGACTCCTGCCATAAGGACAATCGCATCTCTGTTACTCTGATTTTCTATTGGTCTATAAGGCAAACCTCTGTACCATAAACCTAGGATCAAAGGTTCTAAATATAGGTAAGCCCCCAAATCTAACTGTTCAAAAGGACCTTGTCTTTTATAATTTAAGGTAGGCACGATGTACCTTTCTTTATACATATGGGTAAAATCACGCCTATACCCTCCTGTTCCCAAAGAAATTCTGTAACCTGTATGAATGGAAAGTTTGTATGGTAAATTGCTGATGCCATTTTCCAAAAAGGATTGATTGGGTTGATTTAAATGATCAGCGGATACACCAAACCAAAATTTATCTGTAAAAAATAAACCGCCAGCAGAAAGGGATAATAAGTTAACTGGCTCACCAAAACCATCGAGGTTATTCCCAACACCTAGTAAAGGTCCGGTTGGATCAGCAGGATTGATCTGATTGGCAAAGATTAAATTCTCAAAAAAGCCAATATCCCTACGGACGTAACTTGCTCTAAATCCAGGCCTGAAATATGCCCGCTCACCCAATCTTAATTCATACGCATAAAATCCTGCAATGGTAGTGGACCTTAATTGAGCGGCTCCCTCTGTGTCACTCATGACGAGTAAGCCAACACCACTATTGTAATCATCTAGGAATGTGTCAAAGTATGCAGAAAAAGTGGTAAACTGCGCTTGTAGGCCAGGCCACTGATTTCTATAATTAAATCCGACCCTAGGTACCATTTCTGAGCCTGCAAAAGCAGGATTCAAATACAATGGAGCAGCGTAATATTGACTATATTGCGGGTCTTGGGCATAACTTTGAAAAAAAACCAAAATGCCTAAGGAGAATAAAAAAAGACGATATAGATAAGACCTTTGCAAGTTTTTATTCGTTAATTGGTAGATCGAACACATCAAGCTAAACGCTCAAGTATCCGGGTTGTTTTAGTGAATAGGATGTAAATTATGAAAAGGTACATAAAATACACAAATATAAATTTATTTTTTATTGCCCTAGGCCTTTTGATTATTTTTGGCAACCACCAAAAAGTTTACGCACAAGGCTTTAACAATAACCAATGGATATTTGGCTACTGTGGATCAGGTCAGGAAAATAGTTATTTGTCTTTCGGAAGGGGAGAAGATCCTGTTATACGTACCTTGCCACCCTCGATTCTTATAGGGGATGAGAATGGCAATGTGGATAATAATGCGATAGTCATAGATCCTATTACAGGGCAGATACTTTTTTATACAAATGGTGTGCTTGTTTATAATTATGATGACCAAATTATCCAAGGAGCTCCTAATGGAATCAATGGTCAAACAGATGTCAGGCAAACTGTAGCCATCGGTACGCTGAATTATGAAGCAGAAGGAGACCGGCAATTCTACATTTTCCACATTACTCCGGGGGGACAATTGTTATATTCTGTTGTGGACATGAATTCGCCAGGTGGGGCGCAAGGAAATGCGCCTCCACTAGGCCAGGTGATTGCATTTGATCAACTCTTGTCAAATAATGTTTCTGGTGCGATCTCAGTGGTGAAAACACCGCAATCTCCTTCTTATCTGATTAGTTTTGAGGGTGGGGAGTTGGTTGCTAGAAGAGTGGAAGCGAATCAAGGAGATTTTACCATTACGGACAATTTTGGATTTCCTTTTACCCCTAAGGCCATAATTTTTGACGAATCGGGCAAATTAATTCTTATTCCGGAAGGTGATGGAGAGGATATTGCCGTTTTGGATTTTGATACCTCTACTGGCAGCTTTGGGAATCTTTCCTTTATTTCCAATTCAGGAGGGAATGCTGCCATAGAAGGAGCTGCTTTTTCTCCTGATGGTGATTTTATTTATTTTTCCAGAGGAGATCAATTATTTAGAGTCCCTGCCAATGACCTCGATACTGACCCCGAAGTAATACCACTTGAAGGAGATATTGATGCCATTTTTGATATTAAAGTAGGTCCTGATGGCCGATTGTATTATATCTATGAAGAAACACCCGGAGGTCCGCAGCTGATTGGAAGGGTAAATAACCCTGATGAAGAGGATCTTGAAGAGCTGGATATAGAGGAAGACCCTTTTAATGGCACGGATTTCTGTGGAAGGGTCTTTCCACAGTTTGCCCCTAATCAGGATATCAACCCTACAGTTGATTTTGATTGGGAACCTGATTTTCCCTGTAGCAATAACCCTGTGCAGTTGACCAGTCAGATCACCCCGGAGAATTATCGTCCGGTGAGTTTTGAGTGGACATTTGAGCCGCCCCTGACGGATGAGGATGGCGAGCCGGTGGATATTGATTTTAACCAAGAACATTTGTTGATCCCTGAGGAGGCCACTGCTAATCAGAGTATTCAGGTAACCCTGACTGTTACTTTTGCCGATGGAAACGTTGTAACTGTCCCCAAAACTATACAGCTGACAGAGAATAATTTAGAAGCGAATTTCAGTGCTCAAGATACCACTATCTGTGAAGGGCCTTGTGTTGATATAGGCTCATTGCTTCAGGTTCAAGAAGGAGGTGGGCAAGGTGGTGAAAACCCAAATGTTGGTGGTCCAGGTCAGGGTGGAAACTATGAGTATTTTTGGTCCAATCGAAGAGATGAAGGATGGGTTAGGGATACCGATAATTGTGTGGATAGACCAGGTCTGTATTGGGTTTTGGTGCGTGAGCCAGGATCTGAATGTTATGCCTATGCGGAAGTTCGTGTGAGAATATGGGATTTGCCTGATCAGAGCAATAATGTCTGGCTTTTTGGAAATGGGGCAGGGCTGGATTTCAATCCTGATCCGGATGATGAGGAAGCACCCTTGCCGAGGCCTGTCAGTCATAATAGGGATATTCCTGCCGGCACCACTACCATTTCAGATGAGACTGGGCAGGTCTTGTTCTTTACCGATGGGGAGTCTGTATGGGATCTAAACGGAGATCTCATGGCTAATGGGGATAATATAGGAGGAAACAATCAAGCTTCCGAAGGGGTAATTGCCGTTCCGGTTCCTCAAAACCAAACGATTTTTTATGTATTTACCACCCAAAGGGCTGCAGATGGGAGTAATCGGGTAAGTTATTCTGTGGTCGATATCAAGACAGATAACCCCACTGGTGTGGGAAGTGTCGTGACCAAAAACAATTTCCTTTTTAGTCCAAGCACAGAACAGACAGCTGCTTTGGCCTCTGGAGATACGACTTGGGTGTTGTTCCACGAACTGGGCAACAATACCTTCCGTGCTTATCCGGTAAGCCCTTTTGGAATTGGATCGCCAGTTTTTTCTTCTGTGGGATCTAACCACAATTTCACTTCAGGTGTGGGCAGCATGAAGTTCAGTCCTGATGGCAATCAGGTAGCTGTTACCATTTCAGATGGGAATTGCAGCAGGCTTGAAATTTTTGATTTCAATGAGCAGACAGGAAGGTTGACGGAATATGCGCTTATTGAATTAGGTTGTGGTGCAGAAGAGGTGTATGGACTGGAATTCTCTCCAGACGGGTCCAGGATTTTTGTTTCCTATACTGGTTCTCCTGGGAAAATTGAGGAATATCTCGTCAAAAGGCCCGAAACAGCGGTAGAAGGAGAGGATATCGATTCAGATCTTTCATGTTTTGATTGTTTTGAAAATGCGAGCAACAGGTCCCAAAGAGAGAATTGTATCATAGATTCCAGAAATGTGCTCAGTACCGCGGGTCCTTTTGGAGCTATACAAATAGGTCCAGATGGACAAATTTATGTAGCAAGGCCAGACAGGAATGAAATTACGGCCATCCTTCCAGGATTTAATTGTTTGGATAGTTTTTACAATGAACAGGGTGTTTCCTTATTACCGGGCACTTCTATGAATTTGGGGTTACCGGCCTTTGTTCAACAATCAGGTAGTAGTATTCCAGAGCCAGCCTTGGCAGGTATAGAAAGGCTTTGTTTTGATCCAGACGGCACCATTGGCCTTTTTGAAGCAGGAGGAGAGCCCGATATTGACAGCTATTTTTGGACGATTACCCATGAGGACGGGGAAGTGGTCTTTGAAGAGGGTGGTCCTGGGGAGACTTTTCAGGAAATAGAACCCCTTTTCCCAAGGGTTGGTATTTACACTGTTGCTTTGAGAGTGGATCGCTGTGGTAACCCTGAATATTACAGAGAGTCTATGGAGGTAGAAGTCATAGCCTCTCCTGAACTAACCTTACCCGAAGAAGCTACCCTATGTGTAGGTACCCCTGTACCATTGACCGCAATAGACGGTTATGATCCATCAGAAGGACTTTATGATTTTGAGTGGAGAAATGCAGCAGGACAATTGATCGGTGATGAAAACAGCAACACTATTGAAGTTGTTGAAGAAAGTGTCTACACTGTTACCGTAAGATTTAGGGTGCCTGAAGGGGTTGATCCTGAGGAGTTTGATGCTTGTCCCGTAAGCCGTTCTATTTTTGTTGGTCCGGCATTTGACTTTGACCTTATTCAAAGTGCTGAAGAGGTATGTCTGGATGAACCTGTAGTGATTTTCTCACCCAATACCCCCATTACAGGAGAATGGTTTTTCAGACCGGCAGGTTCACCTGACCGTGTTTCCCTTGGAGAATTCTTTGAGTTGGAGTTGATTCCTGCTTCTCTTCCATCACCTGGAGATTATGAGATTATTTTCTTTGCGGAAGACCCATTAGTGGAAGGCTGTTTTGTTGAAAAAATTGTCCCGCTAACTATTTTCCCATTGCCAGCAGTAGATGCGGTAATTCTTTCCGACGCGGAAGACTGTGAAATACCTGACGGCAGCTTTGAAATTACTGCCTTGTCAGACATTGAATCATTGGAAGTTCTGGAATTGGGTCTTTTATTCGGTCCAATTGCAGCGGGAGAGGCCCTGCCCCCATTTACAGACTTAGAACCGGGTCTATATACCTTACAGATGCTCAATGGTTTTGGGTGCGAATTTATCCAGTCGGTTACCATCAGAAACCTTAATCCTCCACGGGGAATAGAAGGCTATGAAGTAGAAGTGTCGCCTGAAATTTGTGATGTGAACGGGGTATTAGATGGACAACTGACTATTCGGTTTATTTCAGGAGGAGCAAGTGGTACATATCAAATTACCAGACAAGGTGATGGGGCTTTTGTTTCAGATAATTTTAATGATGTAGAAGAAATTACTGTTCCGGTTCCTGCTGGAATATATTCAGTAGTTGTGGAGGATGTGGATGGTTGTGCTGTGCCCTTTGAAGATTTGGTAGAGGTGGAGGAAGTTGAAATTGTGGCGTTTTCAGCTCCAGGTAATGTGGAAGCTTGTGAAAGTTTTACATTTTCACCACAGTCAGAAGATGAGTTGGTTTATACGCTCAGAGATGCTCAGGGGAATCAGATTCAAGCAACACCTGAAGGTAGCTTTACCATTACGGAAGCCGGATTATATGTCCTTACCGGTGAAGATCCAGACGGAATTAAATGTGCCAGGGAGAGGGAAATCAATGTAACTTTGACCACAGCACCTGTTTTTAGTCTGGCAGGACCAAGGGTTGATTGTGATTTGGGACTTTTCTATGAAGCCGTATTGGGGCCGAATGAAGATCCTAATCAAGTATTTATATTTTGGTTGGATAGCAATGGTGAGGTCGTCAGCCGTAATCCTTTGTTTTTTCCAAGAGTTCCTGGGACGTATTTTCTTGAGGTACAACCCAGGACTGGCAGTTTGTGTGAGATTGATCCGATATCATTTACTGTAGAGGATACAGATCCTCAAATAGATGTTGAATTGGAGGCGCTCCCATTTTGTGCTGAGGATCCTTTTACACTCATTTCTGTAATAGCAGACCTTTCAGATGTAGCACTTATACAGTGGTTTGAAATAATAAACGGAGAAAGAGAATTAATTGAAGATTGGATAGGCTTAGATCAAGTTGTTGCCTTATTTGAAGGGGTATTTGAAATAGTACTGATTAATAATGATGGATGTGAAATTGGAACTGCTATTATTGAAATCAGGCAGTCGACCATAGGGCCACCTGATTTGGATGAGTTATATGTAATTTGTGCACCTGAGGGCATCTTGGTAGAAATTGGTCCTGGGGAGTATGATAATTATCAGTGGATTTTGGATGAAGAGGTTGTGGCGGTTTCACCCACCTTTAGTCCAACAATTCCAGGGGACTATGAGTTAATAGTATCCGATGATTTAGGTTGTGAATTCAGGGCAAGGTTTGTGGTTGAAGAGGACTGCGAATTGAAAATCAATTTCCCAAATGCCATTATTCCGAATGATTCTGAAAGAAATTTTGTTGTGTATACCAATGACTTTGTTGATGAACTGGAAGTCTTTATTTATAACAGGTGGGGTGAATTAATCTTCTACTGTGAAAGTAATGGAGTAAATGGAGAAATTCCACGATGTGCTTGGGATGGGATTGTGAATGGAAGAACCGTTCCTATTGGAACCTACCCTGTAGTTGTGAATTACGGAAGTACCAGTCAAAACGTAAGAAAAACTTTAAAACGTACCATATTAGTAATTGAGTAAATATGATTGCCATAATTTCACCCGCCAAAACCCTGGATTTAAGTTCAACAGATGTAAGCATACAAACTCAGCCTGAGTTTGTGTCTCAGACTATGGAGTTGGTCAATATCATGAAGCAGAAAAGTACAGATGATATCATAAAATTGATGGGCGTCAGTGAAAAGCTTGCTCAGTTGAATGAGGAGAGGTATAAAAATTTTAAAAAGAGCTTTGGGCCTGAAAATGCCAAGCAAGCACTTTTGGCCTTTAAGGGTGATGTATATACCAAAATAGATGTGGATAATTATTCAGAAGAAGATTTTGAATTTGCCCAGGTCCACTTACGCATTCTTTCAGGGCTATATGGTTTGCTTAAGCCCATGGATTTGATCCAGCCCTATAGATTGGAAATGGGGATCAAATTGGAAAACAAGAAAGGAAAAAATTTATATGAGTTTTGGGGGCAAAGGATAGCCAAAGCCATCAATGAAGCTGCTAAAGGAAGCCCAATTATCAACTTGGCTTCCCAAGAATATTTTAAAGCGGTTGATACTTCTGCCCTTTCTTCTGAAGTGATTACCCCGGTTTTCAAAGAATATAGAAATGGAAAGTACCAAATTATCGGATTATTTGCAAAACAGGCAAGGGGAATGATGACGGATTTTATTATAAAAAATAGGATCCAAGAACCTGAGTCCCTAAAAGTTTTTAACGAAGGAGGGTACGAGTTTAAAGAAGTTTTGCCAAAAGGAGAGTGGCTTTTTATCAGGTAATTTATTGATACAAAGATATTTCTATCAATTAAATTTTTGTAAATGTAATTGAGTTAACCTTGGATTTCTTAATTTTGACTAAGGTAAGAATTATTTCAGAATTAAGATTTTGTGAAGGTTAGACGCTCATATCTCATCGTTCAATTACTTTTTTTAGCTTCAATTTTGACAGCGCTTAGCTCCTCATCGGAAAATTTTAGAGAAGTTGGACTGGAAGAAAATAAAAAGGAGTTTGAATTTGATGATTTTACCCTTGATGGTCCAGATATACTTTGCCTATATTATGGAAGTATTATAGGAGATTTTTTCGGCGGGGGATTGCCTTCAGATGTCTTCCGCTGGCAGATTTTTGATGCTGACGGTAATCAGGTTATTCAGCGGGAAGGCGCTTTTCAAAAATTTAGTTTTACTTTTTCAAATGAAGGAATATTTAAAGTGGTTTTGAATGTCCGGAGAGGTGCTAATTTGGTTTTTTCTGCAGAAAAGGAAGTGGAGATTCTTGGTGCTCCTGAACTTATTTTACAGAACACTTATTTTTTATGTGAGGCCGGTCAGACCAGCATGACACTTGTAGCTCCTGAGGAATATCTTCCAGAAAATATTTCCATTGAATGG
The DNA here is from genome assembly GCF_000298295.1 of Cecembia lonarensis LW9. Taxonomy (GTDB): domain Bacteria; phylum Bacteroidota; class Bacteroidia; order Cytophagales; family Cyclobacteriaceae; genus Cecembia; species Cecembia lonarensis. The sequence continues at coordinate 56,325 of NZ_AMGM01000016.1, read as the reverse complement.
TTAGATCCGGAGGGGCAAAGCCTTGGTATAGGGAATACAGTACCTGTCGACAAACCTGGTATTTACACGGTTAATTTTTTTCAAATGAATGATAATGTTGCATTTTGCCCATTCTCTCTTACTACCAATGTAATCGATCCATCTGAATTCAATGTGGATATTTCACAAGTGGAAGCATGTGATGGTTTTACGGAAATTTTTCTGGATGCCGGAGAAGGTATTTTTGGCACCTGGTTTTATAGTAAAAAAGATGAAGGGGAGCGAGTTTTATTATCCAGTGATGCAAGCACCATATTTTACCCTTATGATTTAGATGGGCCGGGAGAGTATCAATTGATTTTTGAAGTAGAAACGATAGGTGGAGAGTTTTGTGAAATTGAAAAAACATTGAATTTTACTGTTTTGCCTCAAGCAGAAATTGAGTTAGAAGTTCTTTCCAACGTTACGGATTGCAATCAGGAGGATGGAGAAATTCTTATTAAAGCCAATTCAAGAATTGAACGATTGGATTTAAGAAAAGGCTTAGATAATATTATTACTTTTTTCGATTTACAGGAAGGGGATGAGCGCATTGTCTCAAATTTAGAACCTGGTATTTATGCCATTAGGACTTTTCTGGACGGTTGTAGTACTTGGTATCCTTTTACCATTGAAACAGATGATTTGCCTGATGAAATGGGCTTTGAAATTATTGAGGTTATTCCTGAAACATGTACTGAAACAGGAAAACTTGATGGCAAAGTGAGGGTGAAACTGAACGACCCTGGGTTTTTGGGAGAGTTTCAGCTTTTTGATGTAAACGGCTTGCCTTCGACTTTGGCTGGAGGAGTTATTGAGGCAGATGAAGACGGTGTTTTTGAATTTTCAGTGCGTGCAGGAAGATATTATATTGAAATCATCAGAGATGATGGCTGTAAAAACGCTTCTCAAGAGGAAATAAGAATATTTTTTAAAGGACAAGTAGAATTTTCCGTGCCCAATATTTTGACTGTCTGTGAATTCTTTGATTTTCTTCCAGCTTCAAATCAGCCTCTGATTTATGAATTGACCTTTCCAAACGGAGAGACGCAGCTCAGCGATTCAGGGGATTCTTTCAGGTTGGATCAAGAAGGTATTTATAGAATCGTGGGCAAAGATCCCAATCAAGATGATGGCTTCTGTCCTAGAGAGAGATCTTTTAGGGTGGTCTTGATAGAGCCGATTGAATATGAGCCAGTTTTAATTGAGGAAGATTGTTTCGGTAATAAAAAATACGAAGTTCAATTCTCCAGACCTGTGGATTTAAGTCAGGTCGACATACAGTGGATCAATGAAAATGGAGAAGTGGTTGGCCGTGGAAATTTTCTTTTCCCAACAACTTTTGGGGAATTTACCCTAGAAGTCCAACCTATTGGAAGTCAGGCATGCCCTACTCCTCCAAAAACCTTCCAAGTGAGAAGACCCGATTTCCAATTGGAAATTTCACATACAGCTGATTTTATATGTCCCGGAAACCCAGTTTCTAAAATTGAAGTCCAGACCGATTTTGATGAAGTTGATCGTATTTCCTGGCTTTTTTATGAAGGTGAAACAGGTGTTGAATTGCCTGAATTTGAAGGACTCTCCGAAGTGGAAGTGACTCGTGCAGGAGCTTATGAGGTGGTGCTTTTTAGTGAATTTGGCTGTGAAATAGGAAGAAAACTTATTCTTGTAGAAGAAAGCGATCGAGATGCAGAATTTGATGTTCCTAATCAAATTATTATTTGTGAGTTTTTTGACCTGATTCCTGAAACTCAGTTGGACCTAATATTTACCATAACAGATCCGAACGGGCAAACCTTCACCATCGCCTCTGGGGATTCTTTTCAATTGACATTGGAGGGAGAGTATATCTTTGAAGCTAAGGCTGGGGAAGAGGAAGACCAACTATGTCCTGTTATAAAGACTTTAGAAGTGATATTCACGCGTTCAATTGATTTTCAGCCGGAACTTTTCCAAGAGGATTGTAGCGGTGACAAGGTTTATCGAGCTAATATTTTTGGGGAAGATCCAAATTCCGTAGACTTCTTCTGGTATGACTCAAGCATGAATCGAATTGGTGATCAGCAATTATTTCTTCCTGTTACATTTGGAGAGTTTTTCTTAGAAGTAAGACCAAAAGGCAGTCAAACTTGTCCAGAGCCGCCGATCTCATTTTTTGTTGAAGCGCCTATTCTTTCAGTACCCCTTACATTGACTGGGGAGGTGATTTGCCCTGACCCTGGCTTCACCTTTTTGGTTGTGGAAACACCTTTGGAGCAGGTAGACCGATTGATCTGGTATTATACGGATAGCAGAGGGCTCAGAACTGAAATCAGTAGGTTCGAGAACGAGACTTCTATTGCGGTTTCTGAAGAGGGATTGTATGAAGTAGAAGCTTTAAATTCGATAGGTTGTGTACTTGCATCTGAGTCGGTAATGATCCAAATAAGTACCGATCCGAGCAGACCGGTTACTGAAGAACAATACCTTGTTTGCCCCTTCTATGGAAAAGGGGAGGAGATAGATCCAGGAGATTTTGATCAGTATTTTTGGATGTTGGATGATGAAGTTGTTTTTGACCAAAGATTTTTCAGTCCTGAAAAATCAGGTACTTATACTTTGGAAGTAATCAGCAGAGAAGGCTGCAGCTATTTTACAAGCTTTGAGGTAGTAGAAAATTGTGTACTCCAAGTTGTGTATCCAAATGCCATGCAACCATCTGAAAGCGGTAAGCATTTTGAGATATATGCCAATGAACTGGTCGACGAGGTTCAGGTTTGGATTTATAATAAATGGGGGCAATTGTTGTTTTATTGCTCCAATCCTAATGCTGCAGATTCTGGGGCATTTTGTAAATGGGATGGAACGTACAATGGTGAGAAGTTAGCCCCTGGGATGTATGTGCTTAAAATTCAGTACCGAAATCGCTCTGATGAAAGTTATCAGCAACTTACTGATGGCATTCTCCTCATAGATTAATTTTTTTGGGTAAAGAAGGAAGTAGCGATATATTTCGATTTCAGCTATATTTTTATCAATGGCAAAAAACTAATCCAAATATTTTTTTATATTTTCCGAATAATTTAACCAATCATCCTATTAATAAGTCAATTTAAACCTTTTAAACCCAACTACAATGAACGAAAACATCAATAAGAGTGCCTTGTTTAATGCAAGTTGTCTGGCTCTTATTACCACCGCACTTTCATTCTCCATCCGGGCAGGAATCCTGCCGGAATTAGGCAGTGAATTCGGCTTATCTGCGGAGCAGCTAGGCTTTATCAACTCCATGTGGTTTTTAGGCTTCCCTATTTCCATGATTTTGGGTGGGATATTTTACCACACGGTAGGTCCCAAGAATATCATGAGGATTGCCTTTGTGACGCATACCTTAGGCATAGTTCTGACCATTTATGCGCAGGGCTATGGATTGTTGTTGCTTTCCACCCTATTTATCGGTTTTGGTAACGGATGTACTGAGGCGGCTTGTAATCCAATGATTGCCGATATGTATTCAGGCGTAAAGATGAATAAAATGCTCAACAGGTTCCATATGTGGTTCCCTGGAGGTATTGTAATCGGCGCATTAGTGTCCAAGTTTATGACTGATAGTGGATTTGGATGGCAGGCCCAGATGTGGGTAATTATGATCCCGACGATTGCTTATGCAGTGTTGTTCTTTGGAAAAGCTTTTCCAAAACCAACGGTGGAAGGTGTCACCTCTTTGGCGAGCAATGTAAAAGCGTTGTTTTCTCCGGTTTTCATTTTCCTTTTCATTTGCATGGCCTTGACTGCCATTACCGAGTTTGGCCCGCAGCAGTGGGTAAATATCGTTATGAGTGAAAGTGGTGCCAGTGGCATGCTCATCCTAGCTTTGACTACTGGAATTATGGCTGTGGGAAGATTCTTTGCAGGGCCGGTCGTCAAAAGCCTGGGTCAAACTGGCGTTCTATTAGGTGGAGCAATCTTTGCAACTGTAGGTATTTACTTATTCAGTATAGTTACTGGTCCAATGGCTTATTTCGCTGCTGTTATCTTTGCCATAGGTGTTTGTTACTTCTGGCCTGTTATGGTAGGTGCAGTTGCCCAAAGGGTTCCACTGAGTGGGGCTTTAGGAATGTCCATCATAGGTGGTGTGGGAATGTTCTCCACTGCTATTTTCCAACCAATCATTGGTGGTTGGATTGACTCTGCAAGACTTGTTCATGATACAGAACTAGCCGCTGGTCAGGCCACCCTTTTAAAAATGGTTTCATTTCCAGGAATATTGATCGTGTTATTTATCATTTTCTTTATTTGGCAGAAAAACGCCAAATCAACTGAGGTGATTGCCGCACATTAAACCCGAGGGTTAAATCAAAAAAGCAGCCCCCACAAAGGGCTGCTTTTCTTTTTTTGAAAAACTTAATGCTTGCTCTGCCCTATTTTTCAAGGATTCGGGATTTTAATTTGGTGATGGATTTCCAAGAGGATGATGAGCATTTTGTTATCAAATTTCCCTTGTACCATCACCAAGGCTGATTTCATAGAATTTTGGGGCTTTTCCGAATTTGGACAAATATGCGGAGGCAATGATATCCTTAAATTGCCCTACCTTTTCTTTTTGTAATATATTGATGGTACAACCTCCAAAGCCACCTCCCATCATCCTGCTTCCAATGACAAAATCCAATGATTTTGATTGGTCTACCAGGAAATCCAGCTCTTGGCAACTAACACCATATTTTTTGCTTAATCCTTCATGAGAAGCATACATCAATTTTCCAACTTTTAAAATATTCCCCTCTTTCAAGGCCTCAGATGCCTCTATGACGCGCTCATTCTCTTCAATCACATATACTCCCCTGCCCAAAACCTCGCGGTCTATGAAAGGTTTGATTTCATTTAAGTGCTTCAACTTTAGGTCCCGAAGGGAGGCTACGCCCACTTGGTTTTGCTGTGCCATTAGCACCACTTCCGCACATTCATTTCTCCTACGATTATACGCGGAGTCAGCCAATGAATGTTTTACTTGCGTATCCACTAATAGTAGCTTAAAGTCTCCCAAATCTAGCGGGAAATAGTTGAAAGATAAATCTCTACAGTCCAATTTGATTACATGGTCTTTTTTACCCATGACTGAGGCAAATTGATCCATGATGCCACACTGAACTCCTGCAAATAAATGTTCAGCTTTTTGGGCATAATGCATAAGAGAATGTTTGGGTATATTAAACCCAAATAAGGAGGATATGCTAAAGCCAACAGCACATTCTATGGCGGCAGAAGAGGACAAACCTGCCCCCACTGGCAAATCCCCTCCAAATACCATATCAAAACCTTTTACAGGGTAGCCTGCCTGCTGTAGTTGGGAGATAACCCCCATGATATAAGTTGCCCAATGGCCTTTTTTGGGTGCTAATGAATTTAAGTTGATTGAAAACTCTTCATCGAAATCTAAGGAGTAAATCCTACAAACATGTAATTCGTTGGCCGATATAGCAACATAAATTCCTAAATCAATGGCTGCTGGCATGACAAAGCCCTCATTATAATCTGTATGCTCACCAATCAAATTTATTCTTCCGGGAGAAAAATAGAGGGAATAAGGCTCTTGTTGAAAGATCTCTCTGAATTTATCGCTGATTTTGATTTTCATTTTTCTACTGAAAATGCAAAAACTGTCCTTGATTGGAAGACCTCCCCGGGAAGCAATAAGGTGGAAGGGAATTCAGGTTGATTAGCCGCATCAGGAAAATGTTGGGTTTCTAAACAAATGGCAGCTCTTCTATCAAATTTTACCCCACCTTTTCCAGCAAAAGATTGATTCAGGTAATTGCTGGTATAGACCTGTAAACCAGGGGCGGTGGTGCTTAAGGTGAGTTTTCTTCCAGTTCCAGGATGAAAAAGCGTAGCACAGGTTTCTGATTCCTTCAAAGCAAAACAATGGTCAATACCTCCTGCTAATTTGAGCTGCTCATCTTTTTTGTGAATTTGCTCGGAAATGGGTTTAGGGGTTCTAAAATCAAAAGGAGTTCCTGCAACATGGGCCACTTCTCCAGTGGGCAGGCTATTCTCATTGATGGGTAAATAGTGGTCTGTGTCAACAAAAAATTCATGGGCTTCTATAGACTGACTGAAATCTCCGGATAGATTGAAATATGAGTGATTGGTTGGATTGATAACCGTTTTTTTATCTGAAATAGCGCGGTAGCTGATTTCCAGTTTTCCGGTAATATCTAAAGTATAGGTCACCCACACTTCTACTGTTCCAGGATAATTTTCCTCTCCATCTGGACTTTTGTAATAAAAGGTAATGCCAACAGAATTGTCGGTTTCAAAAGGAGCGGCTGCCCAAATTTTTTTATCCCAGCCCTCTATGCCCCCATGCAAATGGGTTTCCCCTTGGTTTGGTGGTAAGTGATAAGTCTTATCATCAATGGTAAATTGATTTCCGCTTAACCTACCGGCAACTCTTCCTACAGTTGAACCTATATAACAGTAATTGTCCTGGTAATCTTTCTGCAAGTAACCTTCCAGGTCATCAAATCCCAGTACGGTGTCTTCCATTTTTCCATTGCGGTCTGGAAGTAACAAATGGGTCCAAGTGGCCCCATAGTTCATTACAGATACCTTGATTTGGTCTTTAATAAATAAGGAAAATAGAGTGATTTCATCACCTTTGGGAGAAACACCAAAGGTTTTTGATTCTAACTGTGGGCTCATAGGCTGTTTAATTTCTTTGCCCGGATCAGGCATTAGGTTTCTTTTTGGAGGAATTTCTAGGTACAAGTGTGGTAAGTAGTACAAATGATTGTGGCTCATCTGGTACCAAATCGTCTAATTGGTCTAGTAAATGGTTGGCGGCAATCTGCCCCATTTCGTAACCCGGCTGAGAAACAGTAGTTAATGAAGGTTCTATAACTGCTGATGTTGGATTATTGGTAAATCCAGCGAGTGCTATCTCTTCAGGAATCTTAAGCCCCTGTTCTTTTAATACCATCATAATATCGATCGCCAAGGGATCAATCATGGCAAATATCCCATCAGGTCTATCTTCACTGGCCAGCATGGCCAAGGTTACCTCCCGGTTTTTTTCTGAAGTAAGGTCAGTCATGTAAACTTTACTTTCACTTGCTGGAATGCCAAACTCAGATAAGGCTTTTAAATATCCCTCTTTTCTCTTTTTGCTGATGTATAAGTCCTCAGGGCCTGAAAAATAGGCTACTTTTTTACAGCCTTGTTCTAATAGATGCTTGACTGCCAAATAAGCACCATGGGCGTCATCTACTGTTACTTTGGATACAGGAATATCCTCTGTTACCCTATCAAACATGATAAATGGAATTTCCCGATTGTACAACTCCATAAGATGTTCATAGTTTTTTGTTTCCCGACTTAGAGAGATCAGTAACCCATCCACCTGTGAGGAAACCAAGGTCCTTACGTTAGCTTTCTCCTGCTCAAAGGATTCGTTGGACTGGCAGATCATGATATTGTACCCTCTTTTGTACGCTGTGTCTTGAATACCACTTATATTACTGGAAAAAAAATGAGAAGTCAATTCAGGAACAATAACTCCCAATACTTTACTTTTACTGATTCTGAGACTTTGGGCCAATAAATTATATTGATAATTCATGCTTTTGGCCATCTCCACAATCCGCTTTTTGGTTTCAGGATGAAGTTCCGGAGAGTCTTTCAAAGCCCTTGATACGGTAGAAACGGAAACGCCAAGTTTTTTGGCAATTTCTTTCATGGTAACCTGATGGCCTTTTTTCATGGTAGTGAGTGGTTTTGGAATACTTTATTCCTGATACAAGGTGAACAAAACTGTTTGCCCGACTGCTTTCAAAGTTCTTCTGTCAATGATGTCCATATTGTCTGCATGGGTATGGTGATAATGACCAAATCCATAATCAGGAGAAAATTCAACAATATTAATCATGGGGATTTTGGCATCTCTATTTACAAAGACGTGATCATCAATGATTTCAGGAGCATCCCTTGCAATAAAGAAGTCTGAATATCCTAATTCTGAGGCAAAATTCCACACTTTATTTACAATGTTTTTTGCATAGCGCATAGAATAGCCTTCTCTGTAAAATCTTGCACCTTTAGCCCCTACCAAATCTACCAAAATACCATAATAGGCAGTATAACCGGGTTGATGTGGGTTTTTAGCCCAATGCTGGGAACCCAAACACCACCATACTTGTGAACTGTTTCTGGAATTACTGTATTCAGGCTCTCCATCATCCTCGCCGTCAAACAGGATGAAATCAATACCAATTTCAAGTTTATCATCCGAAGAAGTGATAACCCGTGCAATTTCCAAAAGAACAGCTACTCCAGAACCACCGTCATTAGCTCCATCGATGGGCTCATCGATCCTTTCTGTATCCTTATCTGCCATCCGCCTTGTATCCCAATGGGCCCCTAGCAAAATCCTCTTTTTTGCAGATGGATTATAGGAAGCAATAATGTTACTCAAATTCCAAGTTAGGTTATCGTATGTTCTAGCCTGAAAATCCTGGGTTTGCACCTCCAAACCATAACTCCTGAATTTTTCAATCAACCAGGCTCTGGTTTTTCTGTGACCCTCAGTATTTGGTACCCTAGGACCAAAATCAACCTGTTGCTGGATAAAAGCATATGCTGAATCTGCACTGAAATCCGGTGCAGACCTGTAGACGACCGGTTCCTGAATACGGCCGTTTATCTTATCCCCACTGCAAGACCAAATAATTGCAAGTAAGATGACAAAAATTAAAAATCTATTCTTCATATGCCCAATCAATTTTATCCTTCATGTCTTTAACCACATAGCCCATTTCTTTTAAGGCAGCTCTAATTTCATCTACTCTATTGTAGTTTCTTGCAGTTTTTGCTTCACCATAAAGTTGAAGCAGAACTTCAATAAGGGCTTCTTGGGTCTCAGGTTTTTCATCCTTTAGTCCCAGTATTTTTTCTACAAACACAATAAATGTACTGATTAGTTTTTGAAAAACTTCTTCCCCGAAATGACCTGGTTTCAATTGACCTGTGTACAGGGAGTTGATTTTTTTGAGCAAGTTAAATAGATGACCAATGGCTTGAGCTGTGTTAAAATCGTCATCCATTGCCCTATAGGCCTGCTGAATGCTAGATTCAACCTGCTTGATTTGCTCCTCATCTAAGGCTACATCTACATCTGCAAAATATTCGAGTTTTTTAGCAATCCTTAAACCATTGATGATTTTTTTATAGCCCTTTTGAGCCGCCTTCAATGCTTCATTGGAGAAGTCCAAAGTAGACCGATAATGTGCGGTCAACATGAAATATCGAATGGTCATTGGGCTGTAAGCTTGCTCTAGAAGCTGATGGCTTCCAGTGAAAAGCTCCTGCAAGGTGATAAAATTACCCAGTGACTTACCCATTTTCTGGCCATTAATGGTAATCATGTTGTTATGCATCCAATATTTGGCGGGATCCTGATGATTGCAGGCATTACCTTGTGCAATTTCACATTCATGGTGGGGAAACATGAGGTCCATCCCACCTCCATGGATATCAAAATGTTTCCCTAAATATTTGGAAGACATGGCCGTACACTCCAAGTGCCAACCTGGGAAACCTAATCCCCAAGGCGAATCCCATTTCATGAGGTGTTCTGGCGCAGCTTTTTTCCATAATGCGAAATCAACCTGATTCCTTTTTTCACCCTGACCATCCAGATCCCTCGTGCCAGCCATTAATTCTTCCAACACCCTACCTGATAACTTACCGTAGCGCTCTTTTTCATTGTACTTCAGGACGTCAAAATACACTGAACCATTTACCTCATAAGCCAAACCTTCTTCTAAAATTGCCTGTACCAAAGCAATCTGCTCTGGAATATGTCCAGTAGCTCGTGGTTCTATGCTTGGCTTGATGGTGTTGAGCAAGTCCATATCCCTATGGTAAGTGTCCGTATATTGTTGGGCCACTTCCATAGGTTCCAATTGTTCCAATTTGGCCTTTTTTGCAATCTTATCCTCGCCCTCATCCGCATCTCCAGTCAAATGGCCAACATCGGTAATATTCCGGACGTATCTAACCTTGTAACCTAAATGGTTTAAATAGCGGTAGACCGTGTCAAAGGTTACTGCAGGACGGGCATGGCCCAAATGTGCATCTCCATAAACTGTAGGCCCGCATACATACATACCCACAAAAGGTGCCTTTATGGGTTCAAAACTTTCCTTCTTTCTTGAAAGTGTATTATGAATTTTAAGTTGGTGTTCTCTCATTGTAGATTAGTACGGAGTATAATGACGGAAAGTGACATGCAAATCAGTATAAAGTCCAATTTGAATACTTTTCTGGTGTCCTTAAACCAAAATGCAAAATAGTAGATAGAATCCGGTAAATAAAAAAACCATCAAGGTTTTCCTTTGGAGCACCCTGATGGCTTGATACAAAACATGAGTAAATCAGCTTTGCCGGCTTTTTTAATGTTTAAAGTGTCTGATACCAGTCATCACCATGCTCATGCCATGGGCATCACAGAAATCAATAGAGTCTTGGTCTTTTATTGACCCTCCAGGTTGTACAACTGCAGTAATACCGGCTTCATGGGCGATTTCTACACAATCAGGGAAAGGGAAAAATGCATCTGAAGCCATGACAGCGCCATTAAGATCGAACCCAAATGATCGTGCTTTTTCGATAGCTTGTTTTAATGCGTCTACCCTAGAGGTTTGCCCCACGCCTGATGCAAAGAGCTGGTTGCTATTGCTTAAAACAATGGTGTTGGACTTGGTGTGTTTACAAACTTTTGCAGCGAAGACCAATGCCTCCAGTTCTCCTTTGTTAGGTGAAACTTTTGTCGCTACCCTAAAGTCCTCTTTGCCCTCTGTCTGTAAGTCCTTGTCCTGTTCAATAAAACCATTTAGTAAGGTTTTGATCTGTTTTGTGCCAGGAACGGCAATTTTTTGAAGTAAAAGGATTCTGTTTTTCTTACCTTTTAACAATGCTAAGGCTTCGGTATCAAAACCGGGGGCAATCAATACTTCGAAAAACAGACTGTTCATTTCTTCAGCGGCTGCCAGGTCAACGGTTTGGTTTGTTACCAAAACACCTCCAAATGCTGATGTGGTATCTGCGGAAAAGGCCTTTTGATAGGCTTCCTTGACAGTAAACGCTGTTGCAACACCACAAGCATTGGTATGCTTTAGGATGGCAAATGCAGTTTCTCCCTTAAATTCGGAAATCAAAGCTACAGCAGCGTCAATATCGACCAAGTTGTTATATGAAAGCTCTTTTCCGTTCAGCTGATCAAACATTTCATTCAAGTCTCCAAAGAAATGAGCCGCTTGATGTGGGTTTTCCCCATAACGTAGGGATTTCGCTCTGTTTTCAGAGATTTTCAAAGCAGGGATTTCCTCTGACTGGTTGAAATAATTAAAAATATGGGTGTCATAATTGGAAGAAACTTGAAAGGCCTGTGCCGCAAAATACCTTCTGTCATCCAATGTTGTAGCTCCGCCTTGAGCTGTTAATTTTTCCTCCAATTCCCCATATTGTGCTTTTGAAGCGATGATGGTTACATCTTTGAAATTCTTGGCAGCGGCTCTGATCAAAGAGATGCCTCCGATGTCAATTTTTTCTATGATGTCTGCTTCTGAGGCTCCTGAAGCAACAGTTTCTTCAAATGGATAAAGATCTACTATAACCAAATCAATGGCAGGTATGTCATATTCAGAAGCTTGGGAAACATCTGAATCCAAATCTCTCCGGTGAAGGATTCCTCCAAAGATTTTGGGATGGAGTGTCTTGACCCTACCCCCAAAGATGGACGGATAGCCGGTTAATTCTTCGACAGGTACTACTGATGCCCCCTGTTCTTCAATAAACTTTTGGGTCCCTCCTGTAGAATAAATGGTTACACCATGTTCTTTCAAAAGGGCGATAATAGGTTCTAGGTTGTCTTTGTAATAGACAGAAATGAGTGCAGTTTGGATTTTTTTGCTGGCCATAATTTTTGAAGACCACAAAGTAGACGCTAAGGAGACACAAAGGTGTGAGGCGTAACTTTGTGGCTATATTTTGATAGATAAATTTTCAAGTTGCAAAGGTAGGAAAATCAAGGCATTAAAGCAGACTTTCTATCACATTTGGAAAGTATTTGTATTCCAGTTGATGAACTTTTTTTGCTATGGTATCGGGGTTGTCCTCTGGATCTAGCTGAACAGCTGCTTGAAAAATAATCTTTCCTTCATCATACTGTTCATTTACCAGATGGATGGTTATACCTGTTTCAGTATCTCCTGCACCCTTTACCGCCTCATGCACTTTCATACCATACATTCCCTTACCACCATATTTGGGTAGAAGGGCTGGATGAATATTGATGATTTCGTTAGGATAAACCTCTAACAGGTTTTCAGGAATTTTTAATAAAAATCCTGCCAATACCACCAAGTCCACCTTGGCATCTTTAAGTATTTGGGTAACCATTCCCTCCTCCAATTGGGTTTTGTTGAAAATAAAGGTAGGAACATCAAACTTCTTGGCCCTTTCCAAAACATAAGCCTCTCTTTTGTTAGATCCGATCAGTATAACTTTCCCTTTCTTTGAATCCTGAAAATGTTTCATGATTTCCTCGGCATTGCTACCACTACCGGATGCTAATATGGCTATGTTTTTCACGCTGGACCTAGATTTCTTTTGTCAAAAATAGGGATATGTAATTAACTCTCCAAAATCCCGATATCCATTAGGTAGTATTGTCTTAAATCCAAAAAATAAACCCGTATGCGTTCTGTTGCTGGTCAGTTTGTAACGTAGATGGTTTTAAAATGTTGTAAAAAAAGAAATATAATTTTAATATTTTTCAAAAAATAAAATATAATGAATCCAAAGCTTTCTTTTACCGTATAGGATGTTAAACTATTTGATGTGTTATGAGAAATATCTTTGTATTTGTTTTGGTTTTATTACTCAGTGCTTCCTGTGCTGTAATTCGGCAGGGAGAAGTAGGTGTCAAGAGTAAATTTGGAAAACTTGCACCTGAACCCTCAGAAGCCGGTTTGGTTGGATTTAATCCATTTACCACTAGGGTAATCAAAGTTCCAGTACGTACAGTGAATCAAGAAGTCAAACTCAATCTTCCAAGTAAAGAAGGCTTGACAATTGAGTCTGAAATCTCTATCCTGTATAGTATTGAAAAAAATAAGGTCCCCTTTATTTTGGAGGATGTAGGTGTTATGTATGAAGAGGTTTTGATTTTAAATGTTTTTCGTTCTGCAGCGGCCGATATTACTGCGCAATACATGGCCAAGGACATGCACTCTGGTATGAGGGCTGAAATTGAAAAACAGATTCAAAACCGTATGCATGAAAACTTAAGGGAAAGAGGTTTTGTTATCGAAAGAGTTCTGATGAAAAGTATTCGCCTTCCAACAGAATTGAGCCGAGCCATCGAAAGAACGCTCAAAGCTGAGCAGGATGCCTTGCAAATGGAATTTATTCTCGACAGGGAAAGAAAAGAGGCTGAAAGAAGAAGAATTGAAGCAGAAGGAACAAGAGCAGCACAGATGATATTAGCAGAAGGATTGGTAAAGGAGATTATTGAGCTGAGGAGCATAGAGGCTTTCCGGGAACTGGCCAATTCCCCCAATACAAAAATCATCATTACCGATGGGAAAACACCATATCTGATTAATTCACCTGATCAATAAAAAAGAGGGGTTTAAGCCCTCTTTTTTATTTGATTTCAACGGGGAATCGGACTTTTATCTGATCCCAATTATAGGTCTTTGAATTGTTCCATTAATTCTTCTGAAATACCAGTCGTAGAATACCCTCCATCATGGAAAAGATTCTGCATGGTCACGTATCGGGTCAGATCAGAAAACATGGTGATGATATAATCTGCACATGCTTCAGCAGGGGCATTTCCTAGTGGTGACATTTTATCAGCAAAGTTGAAGAAAGCATCAAAACCACCAATACCGGTTCCAGCAGTGGTCTTTGTCGGAGATTGTGAAATGGTGTTAACACGTACCTTCTTGGATTTACCAAAGCGGTAACCATATCCTCTGGCGATACTCTCCAATAAAGCTTTGGCATCAGCCATGTCGGTGTAGAAAGGATAGACACGCTGAGCGGCAATGTATGACAGTCCCATGATAGACCCCCATTCGTTCATTATATCCATTCTCTCTGCCACATGCATCATTTTATGAAATGAGATGGCTGATACATCGTAGGATTTATTGACCCAGTCATAATTTAAATCCCCGTAAGAACGACCTTTACGGATATTGGGAGACATACCGATGGAATGAAGTAAAAAATCGAAGTTTCCTCCAAGATACTCCTTGGATTCAGTATAAAGTTTTTCAATGTCTTCCAGGGAAGTGGCATCAGCAGGTATTACAATGGTTTTACATTCTTCTGCCAGCTCTTTAATGGCTCCCATTCTCATGGCAATTGGAGCATTTGTTAATACAAACCTTGCACCTTGTTCATGGGCCTTTAGAGCAGTTTTCCAAGCGATGGAATTTTCATCCAAAGCTCCGGTGATGATGCCTAATTTTCCTTTCAGTAAATTCTCCGCCATAGTATCTATTGTTTGATTGGTTCTATAATTCAGATTGAAGCGGTAAAAATAAGGAAAAAATTAGGATATTGAGACAGAAGTGCCTTAAGGAGGACCAAATCAGTAATTAAGCAGCTCTTTAGCACTTTCAAAGGCAGAAGCAGAGGGGTTGGCACCTGCTATCATTTTGGCAATTTCCAAGATTCTCTCTTCTGAGCTGAGTAATTTGATTTTACTGATAGTCTTATCACTACTATTGTCTTTAAAAACGAAGTAATGCTGATCTCCTTTGGCTGCTACCTGTGCCAAATGCGAGATACAGATGACTTGGTGCTTCTTAGCAATATCCTGCATCATTCGTACCATTTGTAGGGCAATTTCTCCTGAAACACCTGTGTCAATTTCGTCAAAGATTAAAGTTGGAAGGGCCATTTTATCTGCCATAATGTATTTTATAGCAAAGATTAACCTTGAAAACTCTCCACCAGAGGCCACCTGCTTTAAGGGTTGAGCATTTACACCTTTATTGGCAGAGAAAAGAATGTCCACCTGATCCAGTCCTTGAAGGTTGGGTGTGATTGCTTGGTGCGACATTTCTATTTTGGCATTTTCCATACCCAAATGACGCAGTAAGGATTCCAATTCCTCACTGAAAGCTTGGAAAGCAGACTTTCTTTTATCACTTAATGCTTTTCCTTGGGAAAGCATTTCTTTCTCTGCAGCTGCTTTTTTGTGTTCTAGCTTTTCTATTGTTTCATCCAGATTTTCAACTTGAAATACCTTGTTGGCCAACTCCCGCTCTAATTGCATCAAACCCTCTACCGAATCTATGCCATGTTTTTGCTGCAAGTGGTAAATTTTGCTCAGTCGCTCTCTGACTGACTCCAGTTTTTCAAAATCCACCTCGATGCCTCCATCTTCATCCTCAAGACAATCGGCAATGTCCTTTAATTCAATTAAGACACTTTGGAAGCGTTCATAATATGTTGAAAATTTTTGTGCTAGTCTCCCCAAATGTTGAATGCCCTGACTGGCTAGGGAAAGTGTGCGTAAAGCGCCAAACTGTTCGTCTTGAAATTGGCTTAAAACTTCCTGGATCTTTGTTTTGATTTCCTCCGCATTTTCGAGCAATTCCTGTTCGTTTTCAAGTTCTTGTTGTTCCGCCTCCCGCAACTGCAAGGAGGAAAGTTCCTCGAGTTGGAATTTATTGAAATCCGCTTCTTTTTTGAGTTCTTGGGATTCTTGGAATGCTTTTTCTAATTCCTTTTTTGTTGCATTGTATCTCCGGTAGGCTTGTTGATAGGCTTCTTTTTCTGACCGAGATGCTGAATAGGCATCGATCAAGCCCAATTGATAAGCACCGTCCGCAAGCATAAGGCTATCATGTTGGGAATGGATATCCATTAAAGATTTCCCCAGTTCTTTGAGGGTTTCCAACCGGACTGGTGTATCGTTAATAAAGGCACGGGATTTTCCTGAGGGGCTTATTTCCCTTCTAATGATACACTCTGGTTCAAAATCCAAATCCTCTTCCCGGAAAAAGTCCTCAAGACCATAATTTTTGATCATAAAACAGCCTTCCACCACACACTTTTTTTCAGGATCAGAAAGCGCTTTGGTATCTGCCCGATTGCCTAAAAGTAAGCCCACTGCCCCCAACATGATTGATTTACCGGCACCTGTTTCCCCGGTAATCATACTCAATGTAGGACTTGGTGACATTTCCAGTCCCTGAATCAATGCATAATTGGAAATACTGAGTGATTGAAGCATCTGCTTGGTCAAAAATTGGCTGTAGGCAAATCTAATAAAAACTAATCAACCTTTCAGGATATCGTTATACCTTCTGGCATTATTGGGATCAATTTTCATTAAATATCCCACAGCTTCGGTTCTCACTTCCATAGGAGCTCTTTTGAGAATTTTACTGATTTCATCCCCTTTAGCATCAATAAAAGCAATGGTAAATATACCATTGGGCTGAAGGGTATTGACCTCTGAAACTAGTTTAATAGCCTCGGTAATGTTTCTAAAGGCTTCATCGGGGTCAGTTGTCAAAAGGTCCAGTCCCTTTCTATGGTACAGGTAGACTGCCTCCCTTATAGGAGCGAATACTGAGGAGGTATAAATGTCATTGACAAGCCAATAACGATTCCTTCTGTCATTTGGATTAGGTTGCCAACCCGGACGGGGAGATTGCTGTGCATTATTAACGATGTTGTTGGCTATTTCAAAAAAAGGATCTCCCCCCCTTAGAGAAAAGCTATCGTAATCAAATCCCAAAGCAATATAAGCATAATAGGCAAGGAGCGAGCTAATATTATTTAAAAACGAAAACCTATTGAATTCCAGCGGTTGGGACTGCAAGAACTCAAAGGACCAGTTTCTGTCAATAAAGTTCAGGACCATGCTTTCGTAATTGGTGCCATAGACAGGTCTGACTGTCTGGATCTGAACGGTAGCATTGTAAAATCCTACCTGGGGCATATCGCTAATTGTGATCAGTACATTGCCTTTAATCCGTTCAAATGCTTGGAATTGATCTGTCGTCCATGATCTACCATTGAGGAATTGTTCAAAGTTGATCTTCATGTCCTCAAAAACCCCAGTCTCTTGTGTTCTGGCCCGGTCGCTGTTGATGATCACAGTGAAATTCAATTCTTGAGCCGATAAAAGGCTGAAGCTAAATAAAAAAAGAAGCCCTATTAATCCCGTTTTGATCATAACATGCGTTCAATCAATATACATAACGCCACAACATCAATTAAATTTTTACCGGAACTTTTTTTACACCTTCTAAGATCAATTGAGCGATTTGCTCTTTGGGCAGTACCGTTGACTCCAAAGAGGAACCATCCTCAAAAAATAAATTCACCTTATTGGTATCTACCTGAAAACCTGCCCCCTCTTGTCTCATGGAATTAAGTACAATCAAATCAAAGTTTTTCTTTTCCAGCTTTTGTTTAGCATGAAAAATCTCATTTTCTGTTTCCAGTGCAAACCCTACATGGATTTGGTGAGGTTGTTTGGCTTTTCCTAAACAGTTAGCGATATCTACGTTTTTGACCAGTTCGATGGTCATGCCTTCCCCTTCTTTTTTGATCTTCTCCAAGGCGATATCTTTGGGAGCATAATCAGCTACAGCCGCGGCAAACACACAGATGTCCATTGCCTTATGAATGCTGTTGGCTGCCTGAAACATATCATTCGCGCTTTTTACAGGATAAATTTTTATGTTTTTGTTTTTAGGCTTTTTGGCTCCTGTACCCAAAATTAAATGTACTTCTGCACCGCTTCTTGCAAAAGCATCTGCGATGGCTGCTCCCATTTTACCACTTGAATGGTTGCTAATGAATCTTACAGGGTCAATTGCTTCTTGGGTAGGGCCTGAGGTAATCAGTATCTTTTTCCCATAAAAATCAGTATTACCGCTAAAATGGCTGATGACTTTTTCCAGAATATGTTCAGGTTCCATCAACCTTCCCTGTCCGGAAAGCCCACTGGCCAGTTCACCACTTTCAGCATCCAGGATGATATTTCCAAAAGAGGCAACAGTTTCAAGATTTTTACGCACGGATGGGTGCTGGTACATATCCAAGTCCATGGCTGGGGCGATCATTACCGGACATCTGGCAGATAAGTAAGTAGCTGTAAGGAGATTGTCACATCCCCCATTAGCAAGCTTGCTCAAAGTATTCGCACTGATAGGGGCGATCAAAAAAAGATCAGCCCAAAGACCAAGGTCAACGTGGTTGGTCCATGAACCTGTTTTGGCATCAAAAAATTCATGGTGTACGGGACCTTTTGATAAGGTTGCCAGCGTCAATGGTGTAATAAAATCAAGAGCAGAAGTACTCATGATAATTTGTACTTCTGCTCCTTCTTTTACTAATAATCTGGTCAGGTGTGCGGATTTATATGCCGCTATACTTCCCGTAACACCTAATAAAATTTTTTTACCTGTTAAAAGCATTATTCTTCATTAGTTTCGTCCGGATGGCGGAAATATAATTTGCCTTCCAAGAACTCTTCCATTGCTAATGTACTAGGTTTTGGCATCCTTTCATAAAACTTAGATATTTCAATTTGCTCTTTATTTTCAAAAACTTCCTCAAGGTTATCCACAGTTGAAGCAAATTCTGATAATTTGTTATTCAGCTCTTCTTTCATGGAAGAAGAAATTTGCTTTGCTCTTTGCCCAATTACATGAATGGATTCATACAAGTTACCGGTAGATCCTGAGATTTTATTTAAGTCTCTGGTGATGATTGATGGATTGATTGCCATATATTAATTATTTGAAATTTCTAATACGTTTTCTGATTGATTGACTTCAGCAGATGGGATAGCTGCATCCTCTTCCAATTTGGCTTTCGCTAAGGATTCTTCATATTCCTTCTTGACCTTTAAATGTGCAGTTAATTCCTTTTCAGCCTTATTCAGTAGCGGGTCAATTGCCCCTATGTATTTGCTATCAGGGTATTTTCTCTTGAATTGATCAGCATAATTGAATACCTCTTTTAGCCTTTCCTCCTTTTTATCAAATACACTTCGGGTCCCATAGGCCAAAGAGACTTCTACTAATTTGTAGGCCAGTTCCTCATTATATTTACTGTCGGGAAAGTCTTTGGCAAAGTTTTGAAAATTGATCTTGCATGCCCTGTAAAAATCCCCAGGGAACAGCCCTTCTGTCAGGCGAAGGTACAACATAGATTCTTGATAAGCTTTTTCTTCAAATCTTTTCTGAAGGTCATCGATCATTGACATTGCTCTTTCATAAGAATCAGATTCAGGGAACCTATTGATGAAAAGCTGTATCGCATTGACCGCGTCTCTACTGCTTTTTTGATCTAAATTATAATCCGGGGAGTCCAAATAAAGGGAATAAGCATTCATGAACAAGGCCTCTTCAGCCAATGGACTTCTGCTGTAGGTCTGATAAAAAGTATTAAAATAACCCGCTGCTTCAATATATCTTTTTGTACGGAAATGACTGTAAGCATAGTTAAAATCAGCCATTTCAGATTTTTCACTTCCTCTGATTACAGGAAGTACTTTATCATACAAAATAATGGCTTTGTTAAATTCACCTTCATTGTAGTATGCATTGGCAGCATCGTAGATTTCTTCCCAGTTTGTACTTTTTTCAAGCTTGTAGAATTTGCCACAAGAAGAAAAAGCCAGTACGATTATTACTGCCAGTATATATAAGTAGTTTACTTTCATGATTTTTAGAGGCGCAAATATAAGGGATTTAATGTTGTTATCAAATTTAACCTGTGGACATAAGGGGCTTACTTTTTAACAACGAGTTTCTTGGTAACTATATTTTTATTTTCCACAAATAAGGTGTAAAAATAAATACCCGGATTCAAATCTGCCACATTGATGACCAAGGTATTTTGTAAGGGGTCCAGTTGAAATTCCGCAACCGGATTACCAATAAAGCTATTGATGGCAATTCTGGCCGAAACATTGGGATTTTTGAAATGATAATCTATTTGTGCGATTTTATGGCTTGGGTTTGGATAAACACTTCCTAAGGTTATGTCCCGATGATTGGTTTCATCTTCCACTGGATTATAGACCTCGTAAACAGCTTCTACCACGAAGATGTCCCTAATATTGTTTGTGTTTACAAAATGTAAATCAAAACTACCACGCAGCTCACTGATTCCAAAATCAAAATCCAGGTATAAATCAGTGAAAATTTCGTTTGGCTGAAGTATTAATCTTACTTTGCTTAATTCTTTTTTGGGGTCAAAGCATTTCTCTGAAATGCATATTTTTAAATTCTGAGAAGATCCTATGTTACCTCTTAGAAATTTTAATTGGTATTCTTTGGTTTGGTTTGATTCGTTTTGTAGGATGAGCGATTGCCTTTGAGAGGTGCCTATTTTTCCACTGAACTCTAAATTCTCAGACAAAACACGTACCTGAGCTTCCCCAAAAAGCGGAAGCAATAGAAGAATGCATACAGAGAGAACAAAGAGGTTTTTCATGTAGATTTTTCCAATAAGCTTTCAGTTTATATATTACTGATTCTATTTCTATTACGTTTAAATTTACCAAAATGATTTGAACTTTTTGGTAAAATCCGGTTAAATTTTGTTAACCCCCTTAAAATTTTTTTTGGCAAATTTCGTTCCGAAAAATCAATCTTCTACTCTGAGCTCCTCTGAATTATTTTCCTTCTTGGATTTGGTCTTTTCCTCCAATAATTTTTGTATTTCATCCTCTGAAGGCATAGGTATAATTACATCTGGTCTATCAAACAAATTGTCTGTTGGCCTCTCCCTTCTTTTAGGGGTGCGCCATGAAAAAATTGTTTCCATGCTTGGTTTTTCATCTTCCCTCCAGACAAAACCTTCTAGTCTTTTATCATCTTCCTCAATCATATGGGGAGGATTAAATGCCCCTTCCGGTTTAACAAGCCAATTGATTTTTTTGATATTGCCCTCCTCAAAAAACATCATGATATTGGCGCAGAGCATTTTGTTCATACCTCTTAAGACGGAGTCACCTATGATGTCAAAATAAATCGATTCACCATTACCCTCTACATGAAACCTGCTGATTTGGCCTTCTGAAAAATAACCGGTCATTTTTCTCCCCTTAATCTGGTTAAAGTTTCCCAAGGTATCTTTGGTAATGTTAAAAGCTCTTCTGTTCAGGTATATCCGATCAATCTCCTCATTAGCAATCAAAAAACTTACGCTGTCAGCTGTAATCTGACTTTTATTGTTCCACATTACCGGATCCTCATACAGGTAAACAGTGGAGTCTGAATAAATATAGGCCAAAGAGTCCGCTACTCCATAAAGATCTGACTTGATCATTTTAACTTTATTGAACGCCAATAGGTGCCTTTGGGTAACATCTTCACTATCTTGTGATATGAGCGTGTCAGCAATCAAATAGAGCGTATCCATCTCAAAGTATTTCTGCACCAGGGCATTGCCATAGACCAAACTGTATTTCCTGTCTTCCCAATATTTGCCCTCTTCTCCAAAAATCTCCACTTCCCTTTCTTTGTTCAGCATACTTACATTGCTTCGGCCTTCATAGTATTTTGCCAGCTCATCATAAAACAAATAATCTGCATAAATCTTATTGGTTTCAGTTTCTACTTCTCCCTCAAAAAAGCGAAACTGTTTTCTTTCAGTATCATAAAAGCTACCTTTTACTGCATTCAACCGATCTCCTTCTGCTGATAAAATATTGGTTATGCCTACAGTCTCCGCCGTTTTTGGAACAGTCATGTAAATCAGGAAATTGGTCTTCATGGTGTAATCCGGGTTAACCAAAATTACATCCTCCGTAAAAGTTATTTTTTCTGCCCTTGTATCATAGACCGCATTGATGCTTGTAAGTACATTGGTAGAATCTACCACTTTGCCATTATTAAAATAATTGGCCATGCCCGTTTCCCTATTATAATCCAAAAAGTCAGTGTATAACGTAGTTTCTTCGTTTTTTAAGACCACATTATTTCTCAATTTGGCTATTTTGGTAAAACCGTCATACTCCGCATAACGGCTGGTCGTAACCACTGGATCCTCTGTATCAACGATTCTTACCCTGCCGTATAATTTCGCCATGTTGTCAGCTCTGAAAAAATGGGCAGAATCACAATAAATCAATGAATTTTGGTGCTTCATACGCACATTATTGATCAAACGCTCAAAGCCACTCGCTCCCTGTAAAAGGTCAGCTTGCTGGATTTCGAGCAAATTACTTTGCTGGGCGAAAATGCAGTTCCACATCAAAACGAATGAGCTGATCAAGAAAATGAGCGTCTTTTTTATCATTGTCAGTAAAGGTCGGCGACAAAATTAGCCAAAAATGATATTTTTGGGTTATGGTAAGCGCTTTTATCGAACATATACGGCAAAAAAATCTTTTTGATCAAAGTAGCAATTATTTATTAGCCGTCAGTGGAGGTATGGATAGTGTTGCACTGGGATATTTGTTAATTGAGGCGGGAGTTTGCTTTGAAATCGCTCATGTCAATTTTGGTCTAAGAGGAGAGGAAAGTGATGGGGATGAATTTTTTGTTAAAAAACTTGGGCTCAAATGGGGTGTGATTGTTCATCTAATGCGGGTTGATGATAAAGCTTTTTCAAAACAAGGTGCTTCGGTGCAGATGACTGCAAGAGAAATTCGTTATCAGTGGTTTGAAGAGCTGTTGAAGGAGCGGTCCTTACAGGGAATTTTGGTTGCACATCATTTTGAAGATCAATTGGAGACAGTTTTATTGAATCTTTTGAGAGGTTCAGGTATTGAAGGGGTTTATGGGATGTCTGATCGGAGAGGAATGATCATTAGGCCTTTGCTACCATTTAGAAAAACTGAAATATCTCAGTTTATGCTTGAAAACCAATATGATTGGCGAGAAGATAGCTCAAACATACAGGATAAGTATAAAAGGAATTTCATTAGAAATCAGATTTTACCTTTGATTGAGCAAAAGTTTCCCGCTGGGTTGTCCATGATGGGGCAAAGTTTTCAAAGGGTTAAGGATACGGGAAAAGCATTCTTCTATCTGTATCAGGACTGGAAAGGAAAGTACATCAGGCAAGAGGGGCCGTATCAGCTTTTAAGTGTCCGGGATTTCTTGACTTTGCCAGGAAGCCATTCCTTTTTATTTTATTGGCTTAGGGATTACGGTTTTGGTCCAGCTGATATTGAGGATATTATGCATAGTGCACAAAATCGAGTCGTAGGGAAAGTGTTTCATGCAGGTAATTATACCATTAATCTGGATAGGGAAGAATTGATTTTAGGTGAAAAAGGTCAAGATTGGCAACCTTTTGAAATCCATAAGGATGAAATAAGGTTTGCTATCCAAGGTGATGTATACGATATACTTCGTGTAGAACAGGATTTTCCTTTGGACAGGAATAAAACAAATGCGATGTTGGATTTAGACAAACTTTCCTTTCCACTTAGCGTTAGAAAATGGAGGACTGGTGATAGGATGGTTCCCTTGGGAATGAAATCAGAAAAGAAAATATCGGACATCCTAATTGACCTCAAATTACCTTTGTTGGAAAAAGAAAAGATAGCGGTTGTGTTGTCCGGGCAAGATATCGTATGGCTCGTAGGTCACAGGATCAGCGATCGTTATAAATGTGAAGCTGAAAGCAAAAATATTTTATATTTGAAAAAGATTAAGGTATGATCAACCCGTTTTCTAGAACCTTTAGCGTCAGTGAGTTAGAAACTTTTCAGTTTTTATCACAAGTTAACCTTTTTGAAAAACTGAAAAACATGGAAATGGCCAGGTTTTTACCGGCACTTCATTACCGAAAATACAGGAGAAATGAGGTGGTTTTTTTCGCGGGGGACCCCAGTCAGGCCCTATATGTCGTTAAATCAGGCAGGATTCATCTCACGATAGATATCAAAGCAAACTTTGAAGTGATCAACGAAGTGAATAAAACTGAAGCCTTTGGCGAAAACTCTTTACTGGATAACGTTACAAGAATATATACGGCTATTGTGGCTTCGGAAGAGGCTGAGCTTTTGGTAGTCCCACATTTTGCTGTTCAGGAAGTGTTTGACAGTAATCCTAAAATAAAAGCTAAAATGATGTCATCCTTGGCTGAATTTTATAATCAAAACAATAAAAGGCTGTTTAAATCTTACAAAAATTCCTTTGGCTTTTTCAATCTTCAAGAGATGTTTGACAGGAATAAAGAAGAGATCAGATAGTCATTTATTCTTTGTCTATATCAATTAGCAAGTATCTGCTTTCTAAGCCCGAGGAATCAGCAGGATTGTTTTAGAAAATGTTCTTTCTTTAATAAATTAGCGCTTCTTTTGAAATTCAATGTATCAACTTAAATAAATCCATAATCATGACAAAAGTAACCGTAGTAGGTGCCGGAAATGTGGGAGCAACCTGTGCCGATGTTTTGGCATACAGAGAAGTTGCTGAACAAATCGTTTTGGTAGACATCAAGGAAGGCGTAGCAGAAGGTAAAGCCTTGGATATTTGGCAGAAAGCTCCAATCAATCAATACGATAGCAGAACCATCGGTAGTACCAATGACTACAGTAAAACAGCAAATTCCGATGTGGTCGTTATTACTTCGGGTTTGCCCAGAAAGCCAGGGATGACCAGAGATGATCTTATCGAAACCAATGCCGGAATCGTGAAGTCTGTTACTGAAAATGTCATCAAGCATTCACCTGATGCTATTATCATCGTGGTTTCCAACCCACTGGACGTGATGACTTATCAGGCCCATATCACTTCAAAGCTTCCTAGAACTAAAGTAATTGGGATGGCGGGTATTCTTGATACAGCCAGATATAGGGCTTTCATAGCAGAAGAATTAAACATTTCACCTAAAGAAATCCAGGCAATTCTTATGGGTGGGCATGGAGATACCATGGTTCCACTCCCAAGATATACCACTGTAGCTGGAATACCTGTCACTGAGCTGATTGGAAAGGAAAAGCTGGATGCCATCATCGAAAGAACTAAATTTGGAGGTGGTGAATTGGTGAAACTTATGGGAACTTCTGCATGGTATGCTCCAGGTTCAGCATCTGCACAGATGGTAGAAGCCATTTTGAAAAATCAAAATAGGGTGTTCCCAGTTTGCATCAAATTGGATGGAGAGTATGGTATTGATGATTGCTATTTGGGAGTTCCGGTTATTTTGGGCAGAAATGGAGTCGAGAAAGTCATCGAACTTGACCTCAATGAGGAAGAAAAAGCCCTTTTGGAAGTTTCTAGGGGACATGTAAAAGAAGTGATGGATGTACTGGATAAATTATCAGGGAAATAATTCCTAGCAATCAGAATATTAAATCCCGGTTTTTAATCGGGATTTTTTTATTTATTTTGATTTCCAGTTTTCTCAATCAAAAAAAGTATTAAGTGAGCAATAAGAAAATTTTAATAGGGCTGCTTTTAATATCAGTCATTCTGGGCGCAATATTTTACATAAACAAATTTGGATTATCGCTTTCCTCAAAGAGAAATGCCTTGGAACTAGTATCTTCTGAGGCTGTACTCGTTTTTGAAACTACTGAACCTGTTATGGCTTGGAACCAATTGGTGACACAGCCATTTTGGGAACGGTTGGCAGAGTTGCCGGCCTTGGATCAGGCACAGGTTCAAATTATGGCATTGGATAGTGTGCTCGGGAAAAGTGGCAGGCTGGAAAGAGCACTGAAAGGGAATCAGTTTGTGATATCTCTGCACCCTGTTGGCAAGGAGGAATTTGATTTTTTATATACCATAGCTTTTAATGATAAATTGGGATTGGAAATATTGAAAGACCTGGAGGATAACCTGCCTGAACTTTCAAGGATTAATACCCGAAGTTATAGTAATGTCCAAATTAAAGAGTTTCAAAGTCTTGATCTGGAAAGAAACCTTAGTTATACGCTCCTTGGAAATGTTTTTGTTGCCAGTTACAGTTCATTTTTGATAGAAGAAGCTATCCGTTATGCCCAGGGAGGTAATCTTTCAAATTTCAAGTCTGCCCATAATGCCCTCTTTGATGCACTTCCTAATCCAAAAGGCCTGGGTGTTTTCAGGCTTTCTTCTCCAGGGTTTGCTAGAATTCTAAGTGGCATTACCAGAGATACTGATCTCGGGATGATTCAATCCTTTTCAAGAAGAGGGATTACTGCCAATTTAGAATTAAAATTTGTTGACAGTAAGATTGTCATGGAAGGAAGTGCTTTTTTTCCCGATGGAAAAGCCTTGGATTTTTCCACTGCTGCAGGCGGTGAGATTAAAAAGTTTCAAAACCTCATCAGTAACCGAACTGCAGTCTTGCACCAGTACCATTTAGCAGACTTGATTCAACTGAAAACAATGGAGGATGATGGGTTTGAGTTTACCAGTACCTTAAAAGGAGACATCCAGAAAGAGTTGGTTGAAAAAGGTTTTTTTAAAAATCTAACGGGTGAACTGGCATTTATTCTTTTTGAACGCATACCCAATGAACCACTCGACAAAGTACTTTTGGTACAAACAAGGTCCATTGAGCAACAAAAAGAGCTTCTCAATTCATTTGCACTGAACCTTATCCGTTCAGAAGGAGAAATACTCCCCACTGACTATTATCAGCAACAGGAAATTTTCATGATTTCTAATGAGGATTTTCCAGCACATCTTTTTGGAGGAAAATTTCAAGGTTTTCCTGACACTTATATTACCGTGGTGGACGATATCCTTGTTTTTTCAAATAGCAGCAAGTCCATGAAATTGTTCATAGATGATGTGAATAATGACAATACTTGGGGTAAATCATTAAATCAAAAAGTGATGCTGGATAACTTAAATGAAGAATTCGGGTATCATTTCCTTCTGCCTATACCTAGATTCTGGTCGGCAGTTTTAGAAAAGAGTTCGCCCAACTGGCAACCTTTTTTTCAAAAATATGCGCCCCAACTCAAATCTATGGATTTGCTAAGCTTTAAAGTCAGGCAAAAGGATAAAGGCAATCAGGTTATTATGGAATGGGGTTACAATTTGGCTCCCATTAAGGCCGTTCAGGATGTGCTTTTGACAGAAAACCGCTCTGTCCAATTCCAGAATAGATTGACTTATGGACCTGTCATCGTTCAGAATTTTATAGATCGTAGTCAGGAATTCGTTTTGCAGGACCTTGAGCATAACCTATTTCTATTATCAGCCGAAGGAGAA
Source organism: Cecembia lonarensis LW9 (assembly GCF_000298295.1). Lineage (GTDB taxonomy): Bacteria > Bacteroidota > Bacteroidia > Cytophagales > Cyclobacteriaceae > Cecembia > Cecembia lonarensis. Next base: position 29,104 of record NZ_AMGM01000016.1, on the reverse strand, counting down.
CAAGTCTTTGGATACCCATTGGATGGGCCTATTGTTTCGGAAATCTTTCAAGTGGATTTTTATAAGAATGGTAAACTTCAACTGCTTTTTGCTACAGAAAACCAATTGTATATTATTGATCGACTTGGGAATATGATACCGGGTTATCCCATTAGCATTTTGGACGAAACGATAGTTCACCTGAACCTAGTAGATTATAACAACACCAGGGATTACAGGTTTTTTATTGGTACAGCTGAAGGGAAGTTATTTCTCTTGGATAAAAACGGAACTCTTTTGGAAGGATGGGATCCTAAAGTTATCAGTGCCCCCACTGCTGTAAAACCAGCACACCATAGAATAGCCGGAGTAGGGGATAGAATGGTAGCGCTGTCTTCTGCAGGGGAATTGTATTTCTTCAACCGTCGGGGAGAACCAGAGCATGGAAGCCCCATCAGACTAGGGAATGGGCTTTCGTCGGATTATATACTTTTGGAAAGGGGAAGCGCTAAAGAAAGCCGATTGGTTACCATTACTACTGATGGAGAAGTGGTACAGGTCAACTTGAGAGGTGAACTTACTTACAGAAACCAGCTTTTACGTCCTGATAGAGAGAGTAAGTTTGCGCTGATCAAAGACCAAAAAGAGGACCGGTACTTATTTGTGGTCCATGAATATAATAAGGTGACGGTCCTGAATAATGAATACCAAACATTGTTTAATGTGGATATATTTTCAGAGGAGCTGGATTTTCAGTTTTTTTCTTTCGGTACCGATAAAAATATATTTGTCATCATAGACAAAAATCAGGAATTCATCTACCTCTACAACCTAGAAGGGTCTCTACTGAATACTTTGCCGATTACTGGTGAAAATCAAGTAGTGATCAGGTATTCAGGAAGCCAAAATGACTATATCATATTCACGGTTTCTGGAAATAGATTTTCTGAATATAGGCTGCCATTGTAATAATAGTTTATTCCGTAGAAAACCTGAGGGATAATGAATGACAAACCTCTTTTTTCTTTTTGTTTCCCTCTTTTTGCAGGAGTTATTACCTTTGCGAAAGTTAAAAGTTAAGTTATGCCTCATTTGAAATTAGATTTTACACTTTTTGTACTCACATTTTTCATCAGTTCAATACTATCTGCCCAGGTAATATTAGATGATCAACTCATTCCTTTGGAGGAGTCTGATTATCAAAGCTTGAGCAGTCCATACCATACTACGTTGACCTTTTTTTATAACCTCAGAGAGGATAATTATGATCCCAAAGTTGCTGCAGGTGCACTTTTTTTAGAGGATAAAGATCAAGCAAAAGCCGAAAGGTTGGCGGTAAAACTCAAGCAGATTTTTGATGGAAACGGTGTGTATGTCAAAATCTCAGAAGTGCCGAATGATCCTAATTATATTGACTCACTATATACCAACCAAGCCAGATTCTTTTTCGATACCAGGAGACTTCCCATGGTATACCTGGAAAAAATTAATGGAGAATGGAAGTTCAGTGCCTTTACGGTTTCCAACATTGACGAAATGCATAAAGAAACCTACCCATATGGGACTGATCGCTTGTTAAATATCCTTCCCAAAATGGGAAATGAAGTTTACTTAGGCCTTCATTTTTGGCAACTCGCCGGACTGTTTCTATTGATCTTGAGCCTTTTTGTAGCCCATAAATTGATGACATTTTTACTCGATAGAGGGTTCCTTTATGTAATTAGACGCTTGGGTTATGGCTATGTGGGCGAAAAATACCTGCTTCCCGTAGCTAGGATTACCAGTATTTATCTAATAATAGTCATCTCTTCACTTTTTATCAGATTGCTCCAGCTCCCAATTGAAGTAGTTTCAATGGTTCTAAAGCTTCTGAATGCAGCCAAGCCATTGGTGGTTACCATTGTGTTTTACAAGATTGTAGATATCGTTGCACTGTATTTTGCCAGGCTGGCTCAGAAAACAGAATCCACGTTAGATGACCAGTTGGTGCCTTTACTGAGAAAAACATTGAAGGCATTTGTAGTGATCGTAGGTACGTTGTTTGTCTTGAAGGAAGGACTTGAGGTAGATATTGTACCCTTCCTTACCGGACTGTCCATAGGAGGTTTGGCGTTTGCTTTGGCTGCCCAAGATACCATCAAGAATTTTTTTGGTTCCATCATGATATTTATTGATAAACCCTTCCAAGTAGGGGATTGGATTACTTCAGGAGATGTTGATGGGACTGTGGAAGAGGTTGGTTTTAGATCCACTAGGGTAAGGACCTTTAGAAATTCGGTCATGTATATCCCCAATGGCAAAATAGCAGACGCAACTATTGACAACCACGGGCTACGACAGTACCGGAGGTTTTTCACCACACTGACCATCACTTATGATACGCCTCCTCATTTGGTAGAAGCCTTTGTGGAAGGGTTGAAGCAGATTGTTGCCAATCACCCTGATACCAGAAAGGATTATTACAATGTTTATTTCAATAATCTTTCTTCATACAGCCAGGACATCATGTTTTACATCTTCTTTGAAGTGCCTACCTGGCCGGAAGAATTGAGGTGCAGACATGAAATTCTTATTCAAATTGTGAAATTGGCCAATTCATTGGGGGTAAGGTTTGCGTTCCCTACACAAACTTTGCATATGGAGAGTTTTCCGGAAAAGCAGACGTTGACCCCTAAATATGCAGAAGATGCCAGGGCTTATAAAGCGAAACTACAGGATTTTATGACCAAAGAGCTAGGTAAAAAGGATAATTAATCGATTACCTCTATATTGGTTTTAAAAGATTGAGGTATGCCGTTTTCATTGAAAAAGGATACCGTTATTTCGTATTTACCAGTGATTTCTGAAGTGTAAAATTTGAGTTGCTCAGCGGATTGGGTTGTGTGCCAAATCAGGCAGCTCCTGAAATCAGGGTAGTTGGCTACACCTATGTTTGGATTAAAGTGTGGTGTTTCAAGTTTTTTGGGCTTTAATATCGGCCAGTAATTCAAGTACAAGGAGTTTGTAGGGAGTTCGAATTTCCCAAAATCATTTTGGAATGAGGTCAAACTCATTACTCCGGCAAACTTGTCTTCATTAAATGAGAATTCCCTAGTGAGTACTTCTAATTTTTCTATATCCTTTGGATCAAATTTTGCCAAAGCATCGGTGTCAAATACTGGCATCGCATCAATCAAGATGAGGGGGTTTTCTTGAAAAAGGCCATTTAATGGGCTGTTGAGCAATTTAAAAACGGTCTTACGATTTTGTCTTCGGACCAGTACCTCAGGGACATATTCCCTAAGGGTGGTTTCCATATTTTCAAAGCGGGAATAATCATCCAGGAAGTAGGTTTTATCTGCCACCAAGCCCGTGACAATGGGCTGTGGTTCAGGTGCTTTCTCGGGGATAAAGTGTGGGTTGAGCTGGGCAGCCAAAATCAATACTTCCAAAAATTCCCGATCTTTTTCATTCAACTCGAGCGATGGAAAAATTAAATCATCCTTCAATCTTAGGTTCCAAAAAGGGGATTGGGGAGCAAAATTGAGCTGTTTTTCATAATTTAGGGACTGGGCAATTAAAAAGTCATATGCCTTCAGGGGGCCAAGTTCGAAAAACATGTTGCCCTCTTGGTCAGGATTAGCTGAATGCAGTACGGATTGTCTTCCATGTGCAGAAAGGAAAAAAGTTTCTGTGGGATCAGCCATCTGATCAAGATTTTTCCCATGGACGATATGTCCGTATAGCTCTGGGATCACTGTATTTTTTTCATCCAAAGGTTGGTAGATTTCCTGTCCGATGAAGCCTTGAAAATCTTCAGGAAGAAAAGGGTTTTCTATCGCAATTGAAATACAGTACGGATCTTGGAGGGTAGTTTGAGTCAAAATATTTTCAGAATTTTTCCTTACGCTACTTTCCGAAATATGAAAAACTCCGGCTCTTTGGAATTTGTATGTTTTTTGAGATTGCTTTTGCCTTGGTGAAATGGGCCCTTTTTTAGGATTGATAATGGTGATCATTTGATTGAAAACACCTTTGTCACTTTTCTCATTGAGAGGGCTAATTCTTGTATAAAACCGTAGGAGATAGTGGTCAGATTCTAGGTGTGGTGGTATTTCCAATACGCCTTCAGCCCTTCCCTGATGCAAAGGGATGATCAACTGCATAACTGGCAGGCTCTCTCTGTCTATGATTTCTGCATAAGCAATTTTAGAGGGGCTGGCTTGATCATTATTGCTCACCGAAAGGTAGAACCAAATTTGTTCGTTGACCAGACTGATATTTTTGGAAATATGTGCAAAGACTTCTTCTTTTTCCAAAGATTGGCCAAAAGCGCTAAAACTTACAAAAAAGAGTAAAATCAGTTTCAATGGTTTCATTGTTGGTCCTCCCAAAATTCAGGTCTGACATTGGTCCCTCTTAAAGTGCAATCTGTACAGGCACGGTTGGAAGCCCTGTAACCTAATAAAGCCCCCATTTGGTTAAAAATATCCCTGGCTGGAATAAGGTTGCCAGAGGCGAATTGAGTGCTGACTAAATTCGGAGGGATAGTATCGTTGAGTACAAAGCAAAACTCATATTCAGGAATGAATACCGGCCATGGAAATACATCATCTAAATCAATGTATATCCTTTTTGTGCTGGTTTTTCCCATACTTATATGTCCGATTGCTTGTGGTACTTCTTCGGAAAGGCTTTGGATGTTTCCATTGATCAAAGAAGGAAGAGGACTGAAAATACCTCCCACATCTTCGGAATTCCTTCTCAAAATGTCCCAAAAATCAAAGGCAGATTGATCTATGGCCATTTGCCGCACTTCAATGCTATACCGTTGTGTCAGTTTTTCAGATAGATTCGGGATACGGACCAATTCCCTTTGAAGGATTCTATTGTCCTCAAACCTTGCCGCATTTTGAAGTACAATGGAGGGATTGAGGTTGCTATCCCAGCACCTGTCAATGCGCTCCTGTTCAGATCTCCGCCTTACAGTGCCATTTTCATAAATGAGTTGGGATACCACCCCCGGCTGAAAGATCCAATGCTCTTCAAAAGTCCATAAGAAATATTGCGCAGCCTCTGTCCCTCGGGTACTGACAAAAATTTCTACACCATCCTCATCCCTTATATAATCCAAAACTTCAATTTCCGGACTAATCACCGGGATTAAGGGTTCGGACCTGTAGGTATGGCCATTTCTCAATTGTATGTGCAGAAAATAGGTGCTGTTTTCTGAAAAACTCCCCTCCAATGAATAAATTCCTTCTTCTAATTCTACAAAGTCCCACCTATTGTCTTCCCCATCGCTTAAGGAGATAAATGCAGATGAAACCAAATTCCCGGTAATCTCACTTTGTAACGGGCTGGTTTTACTCAATCTTACAATAGACTCACCCTCCAATTCAATAAAGCCCTCTACCACCAGAACTTCAGTGGAAAATGCGCTCAGTTCAGGCTCAAATGGATCTCTACAGGAAACCATGGTAACCAGAATAAAAAGGCCATATTTAAAGAGAGAACAAATACGCATCAGATTTTAAAATTGTAAGTGATGAAAGGAATTGGTTGGGCAAATATCGAAAGTTGATAACCTTGCAATGTGCCATTGACCGGCGTGAAAAAGACGGAATAGGGATTCCTTCTTCCAAGCAAATTGTACACCCCAAATGACCAGGAAGAATGCGCCAGTTTTCTGACTTTATGGTTGCCCTCTATGTTGACAGAAAGGTCAATTCTAAAATAGTCCGGGATTCTGTAAGCATTTCTGTCTGAGAAAAATACCCTTTCAGAACCTCCGTATTGAAATTTGGCCACTGGTAGGGTGATAGGTCTTCCGGTACTGTAATTGGCATTGATGGACGTACTGAATCTTTTGCTCCACTCATAATTGCCTACCAAAACCGCATTATGGGGTTGATCAAAATTATTGGGATACCATTCCCCATTGTTGATTTTTTCTGCTTCTTCATCTTTTGCGGTTCTCAACAATGACCTGGAATATGTATAACTCACCCAACCGTTCAATTTGCCTGTATTTTTTCTCAGCAGTATTTCTGCTCCGTAAGCCCTTCCCTCTGATCGAACCACAGCTTGTTCTACGGTATTGTTCAAAATCAAGGTACTTCCTGATCTGAAATCCAAAAGATTCCGAAGGCTTCTGTGGTAAGTCTCTACAGAAAACTCATACCTGTCCAGCTTCAAGTTCCTGTAATATCCCAAAGATATTTGATCTCCCCACTGAGGAAGGATATTGTTGTCACTGAGCTTCCAAATATCCGTTGGAGCGATGGCGGCATTATTGGTAACCAAATGGATAAACTGTCTTCCGGTATTGTATCCTGCCTTGATGGAAGAGATGTTATTGAGTATGTACCTGCCCGATATGCGGAATTCAGGACCATGGTACGTTTGAATCACATCCCCTTGGTTAAAGGTTTCTTCTCTGCTGAGCGTGGTGGATGAAATAGGAAGTCCGGGGGTGTAAAACCTGCCGGTATTTGGTCCTAAAAAGTGATACAGCACATATCTTCCCCCTAGACTTAGGGTTAATTGCTCACTGATTTCAATGTTGTCTCCAAAATAAAAAGCACTCTCCAGGGCATGTTCCTGATTGACTTCTTCTGTAACTACGATTGATTCTAATCCTGAGGGTTGGATTTTGCCTGGGTTTAACCTGTATCGGGTACTTTGGACGCCAAAATTGAACTTATGCCTAAAATTGTAATCGTAGTTGAAATGTATTTTTGCGAAGTCCTGCCTGATATTGAATCCAAAGTCATAGGCATTGCTTGGATTGTCCCTTCCTTCAATTCCAAAAGCATAATTGTCCCTTCCAAGCACCAATTCAGCTTCCAGCCTTTCATTGAAATAATGTGTCCAGCCTATATTGAAATTCAGGTTTTCATAGCGGAAAGTGGTGTCTCTATCAAATCTAAAGTTGTCATTGCTGTTGTAGGCATTGACCCGGATAATGTTTTTGTTGTTCAGTTGATGGGACATACTGAAATTGAGGTCATAAAATGAAGCCCTGCCATCATTGAAATCTGTGTTTTCTTCTAATAACTGAAGGAGCCAATCCGAGTAGGTACTTCTAGCGCCTAAGGAAAAAGTGGTGCGTTCGCCAATTGGGCCATCTACACTCAATCTTCCCGTCAGAAGGCCTATACCTCCTGTGACCCGTATTTTCTCATTATTGCCATAATTGGCTTTGATGTCCAGTACGGAAGATAATCTGCCACCATATTGGACAGGAATACCTGCTTTATACAGCTCTACTGATTCTACAACATCCGGATTAAAAGCAGAAAATAAACCAAATAAATGAGAGGGGTTATAAATGGTACTATGGTTATAAAGAATAAGGTTTTGGTCAGCAGCACCACCCCTGACATTAAATCCAACCGAAGCTTCTCCAACAGTCTGTACTCCAGGTAAAGTAAGTATGGAGCGGATGACGTCCACTTCTCCCAAAATGGCCGGGATTTTTTTCATGGACTGTATATTTAATTTTTGAACACCCATCTCAGGACGGGAAACGTTGGTCATTCGGTCAGAGCTTACCGTGACCTCAGACAGGGAAATGATATTTTCCTCAATGGCCACATCCAGGATACCATCTCCTTGAAGGCTGATTTGCCTTTGTTCAATAAAGCCGCCCAGATTTTGAATAAACAGGGTATGTCTTCCCACCGGCAACAAGATTTGGAAATATCCATCTTCATTGCTGATGGCCCGCCTGTATTCAGCCCTTTCAAAAACGACAGCGCCGAAAACAGGATTTCCGGTTTCAATTCCGGTAATTTTACCGCTTAAAGTGGCTTCTTTTTGGCTGCTAGGATTTCCGATTACATACAGTTTATTTCTTGAATAAGCCCTCTCGATATCAGTTTGCCGATTGAGACTATCTAAATCTTCTTTCGAATTGCCCCTTTCAAAAAAGTCCTTTGCCAGCTTAAGGTCTAAGGGTTGGTGCTTGGTGATAAATACTCTTTCTTCACTATCAATGCTGAATTTGAAATCTGTTTGGTCAAAAACAGCCTCTAGAATTTGTGATAAAGTGTTGTCCTTTGCGCTGATGTTGACCTGAAAATCCTGAAGGTCATCCGGTGAAAAATAGAAACGGTAGTCCGTCATTGAAGTCACTTGTTGGGTAAACCTTGGAAAAGGTATTCCTGGAAATAAGCCAGAAATTTTTTCTTGGACCTGGGCATGCGATGGGGCATGAAAGAGTGAATTGATCACCAATGAATAGATTATAATCAAGAGCAATTTATTTCTTTTCATCCTGCGCTTGATTATAAAGTTCCACCAAAAGGGAAAGGTAATCTTTCTTGTCTGTCCTGAAATATAAATTAGAGGCTCTACTTAACCGCTTGACAGCCTTCTTTTCCAAGGCTAAAAAATCTATGGCCTGTTTTCTATTGGCTACTTTGAGAATTTCCCCATTTTTTTTCAGAAAATAATCCTGCTCTTCATAAAACTCTTTACTGAAAATGCTGACCTCCCTTTTTGATCGGGTAAGCTTTCTATGTTTGATCAACAGTCTTGCGGGGCCATCTCCAAGGGATTCATAAATGCCACTGCCATGATGGCTATAAGATGGATTGTCTTCCAAACGTACAAATGACACCGAGGTGTCTAGTTGAAGGGTAAATGCATTAATTTTATCCGATCTGATCAATATTTTTTGTTTGTGGATGGGATGAAAGGTCAAGACCTGATCTTCCCAAATATTGTATAAAAGGGGTACTCCTTTATAGTTTAAACCGTTGATGGTTATTTCGCTTGATTCAAAATTTCTGGTGATAAAATAGGGATGGCCCTCATATTCCTTTGGAGGATCCACAAAATAGCCCCCGCTGATTACCTCTTGGTCTAAAGTAATGTTCTTTCTGTAAGTGATCTCCAGTCCGTTACCGTTTTGGGAAAATACCTCATTTATATACGGGGAAAACACCAAAAAAAACACAAGTACAGGAGCTTTCATGTAAAAGATAAAACTGATCAAAAATTAATTTACCAAATTAATTTAGTTCAAATGGATTTAGTCTGAATATTTTTATGAATGGTTGATTCTTGAGTGTTAATTCGCTTATTTTTAAGTTCTGATGTAAGATTATCCATCAAACCTAAAACCTCAATTACATGATATCCAGACGAGATGCCATCAAATCAATGGGCCTTGGAGCCGGTGCTTTTTTGACAGCCAATGCATTGCAGGCCAGTCCTGCCCAAGCAGCTGCTCAGTTTAGTTTTTGTTTGAATACCAGTACGATTATGGGGCAGCAACCGGGTCTGAAAGGTTATCTTGATATTGCAGCAAGAGCTGGATATGACGGAGTGGAATTATGGATCAGGGACCTTCAGGAATATATTAAGGCCGGGAATTCAGTGGGCAGTTTGAAAAAGCTTATCGCTGATAGCGGATTGAAATTTGAAAATGCGATTGGATTTGCCCCTTGGATGGTAGATGATGAGACTAAAAGAAAAGGCGGCTTTGATCAAATGGAGCAGGAAATGGAACTTTTGGCCGCTTTAGATTGCACACGGGTTGCAGCCCCCGCATTTGGAGTGGATGCTGACTTGGATTTGTTTCAGGCAGGAGAGCGCTATAAAATGCTTTTGGATCTAGGAAGAAAAACGGGTGTGATGCCTCAGTTGGAGTTTTGGGGTGCTTTTCCATACTTTCATCATTTGGGCCAAGTCCTAATGGTGGCAGCGGTAGCCAATGATAAGGATGCAAGGATTCTTCCTGATATTTATCATTTGTTTAGGGGAGGTTCCGGCTATGATGGCTTGAAAATGGTTCAAGGACATGTCATAGAAGTTTTTCATATGAATGATTTTGTCACCCATATTCCCAGAGCCGAACAGCAGGATAAGGATAGGGTTTACCCTGGAGATGGGGCCGCTCCTATGAAAGAAATATTAGCTGACTTAAAGGCGATGGGAGGGAAGAAGGTCCTATCCTTGGAGCTATTTAATCCGGATTACTGGAAACAGGATGCTTTAGCAGTGGCTAAGACCGGATTAGAGAAGATGAGGGCTTTGGTGGCGCAAGTTTAATTTCAATAGCTTTTATTAACCTATTTTCCGGTCTTCTTTTGACATGTGCAATAAGCGGTAGCTGTTAATGAAATACCCAAGTATAAAGCAATACGACTAAGAAGGCCAAAATAGGTCCCAGAATAATCATCAATAAGCCCCCTGGTCTGAAGCTTTTCTGTTCTACCATTCCTGTGGAGAAGGAAATGGCGTTAGAAGGCGTGGAGACGGGAAGGAGGAGTGCTGATGAGCAGCTCAAGGCTACTATCAATGGCACAGCAATTCCCCAAATCCCAGGGAGTGAAAGTCCTAAAGGTACTAGGATGGCTGAGGCAGCTGTATTGCTCATAATATTGGAAATCAGTACAGCAATAATGGCAAAAACCAATGCCACTCCGACCATTGGAATGGGCAATTGGGAGATTTTTTCCATGATGATGTCAGTCAGTCCCACATCTACCATAGCAATCCCCAAGGCCAGACCTCCTGCTACCAGCATTAAAGTATCCCAAGGTAGTCGGCGAACATCTTCTGCCTTGATGACCTGAAATAGGGTCAGGAGAACAATGGGAATGGCGGAAGTAGCTGCTATGGGAATGCCATGTAGGGGTTCGGAGAGCCACATACTTACAGTTATAAAAAGCGTGAAAAGCACCGCATTGCGCTCAAATCCTTTTTTGCTTTGGTTGCGCCCTTTCATTTCGGAAAGGTCCAATTGTACTTGGCTTAAATGAAGTTTTTTAGTGAGGAATTTCCAAAATAGTAAAACGGCAATCAATGCTGTGGGCAGTCCGAAAATCATCCAATCCACAAAAGTGAGACTGATGCCTTTTTCCTGTAGGGCACCAACAGCAATGGCATTGGGAGTGCTGCCAATGATGGTGCCCATTCCGCCTAGCGTTGCTGCTGCGGGAATCCCCACGAGGAGGGCTTTGGTGTATTCGGAATCCTTACCCATTAACCTTGCCAAAGGCAAAATGGAAGAGATCATCATAGCAGTGGTGGCTGTGTTGGACATGACCATACTCCCCGCAGCCGTGGTGAGCATCAATCCTAATAGAAGCCGGTTGGGATCCTCTCCAAATTTATTCAAAGTAAAGCGGAATAGAGCCCTGTCCAGTGCAACAATGCTCATCCCTTCTGCGAGAAAAAAACCACCCAGTAAAAGCCAGATCACATTACTTGTCCAGGTACCCAGGTACATTTCTACAGGCGTTTTGTGGTCTTCTAGAATAAAATCGGTTCCAAACCCCATCAATAAGCCTGCAATGATAAATATGCCCACTGCAAAAGGGGGTATGGATTCAGTGACCCAAAGGCCAATAGCCAGAACACTTAGAAAAAAAACATAATTAACATCATCTTCATACCCTAGATTCCGAAAAAAGGAAGTGATAACAATGGCGAGTATAAAGTTGCCGGTAAATGTAGAGGTAGCCCAAATCCATCCATATTTTAATTTTTTGAACAACCTAAAGGCTGCTCTCCGGGAATCATTGTAAGCCATGAAAAAAGATGTTTGATGAAACGCTTAGGTAAAATTAAGGATTTTATAGTGCTGAGGAAAGTATAGGGGTTAATAATTGTTCAACCCGAATTATGTATGGATGGCTTTGACAATGCTTCTCGAGTCCAAGTCGGTTGTCAAGCAGATAGGGGACTTGGTAAGAGAGTGAAATTGTAAGAGTTTTTAGTAGCTGTTTTATTTTAAGTTTAGATTATGACAAAAGGATTCGAAATTATTTCTGATACCAAAATTCAAAATCTGATCAATTCTATTAGAGACGTGCAGGTGATGGTGGACAGAGATCTTGCAGCTATTAATCAGGTAGAGACTAGAGTGCTATTTTTTAAAATATTGATTTCAATTCAATGAAGCTTATTCTTCCTTCAGCCTTTGCCATAAAAAAAGGTCCAACTCTGATGAGAAGGACCTTTTCTGTTTAAGTACCCAGGGCCGGAGTCGAACCGGCACGAGTGTAACCTCATTGGTGTTTGAGACCAACGCGTCTACCAATTCCGCCACCTGGGCATGGTGCTGTTAAGCGGATTTTTTTATTCCCGGAATTTTTGAAATCATTTGATTTTTAAATTCGGCGGACAAGTCCGCCGCTTGGGAATTTCAAACTTGCCCATTCCTTGCTGAATGGGATGCAAATATGAAGACTATTTTTTTTCCTTGCAAGAAGTCCTAAGGCAGTTCTTCAATTTTTTTCACCGAAAATGCAGTGGGTTTATCCGCAAACAAGGTTTTGGTATACGTCCACACTGATTTAAATAATTCAGAATCACGGTATTGGTTCAGGGCTTCTTCAGAATCCCAATGGCTGTAAGTCATGAAAATATTTTTAATATTTTCATCTTGCCAAAGCTCGAGGTGTCGACACCCTGGAAAATTGCGGATTTTTTCCTTATTGACATCAAAATTATCTTGAAAGGCCTTTACCTTATCTTCCTGGAATGTCATGCGTACTATCCTGATTAACATCAGCTTTCTGTTTCAAAATGTATAAATATAGGACTATCGTACCTCAAACCCAGTAAATCTGCACCATGTCCATGGTTGATACCAATTTCCAATAGGCCTAAGCTATTGAAAAATGCAAAGCAATCTCCCGGCTCAACATGGTCATAAGTACTATTTAACCTATTCAGGCTTTCCCTTCCAAACTCTATGGTGAATTTTCCCGGATTGAGGGTGTCAAAAACCTCTTTGGTGATATTGGTGATCAAATTACCATAATGGTCCACCCTGATCACATGGCCTGTAATCTGTTTCTTTGTAGCCTTAAAGTTTCTTGGAATCATTTTCTTAATGCTGGTCAAAGGCCCTCCAAAATCATGGATGGCTGCTCCTGAAGCGACTTTGGCAGCAATGGGGGCTAAAATATCCTTGGCAGGGAAGGTACTTTGTTGAACATGGATATCTGCAAACTTCACGATAATTCCTGGGTCATTTTCCGAAAGCAGGCTCAAAACTCCATTATTAGGGCCAATAAAAATGTGGTCTTCCAGCTTGACGCCAATGTAGCCATCAGTGACATTACTCGTGGCATTCATAGCCACCAGGTGTACTGTGCCTTTAGGAAACTCTTTGTAAACACTCTTGAGGATGAAGGCTGCATGGGCCACATCATAATTTTCAACCTGATGGGTAATGTCTATAATGTTCAATTGGGGGTTTATGGATAACATTTTAGCCTTTACTGAAGGTACATAATAATCGCTGTCTCCAAAATCTGAGGTGAATGTTATCAAGGCCATATAAGCAAGTCCGTTAAAATTTTATATTTTTGTGATAGGTGTGAACAAAAATATAAATTTATTTATTACACCATTAATAACAAATCATTATTCAAAACAATCGTATTGGTAGAGAAAGTAATTACCTTAGAAAATATTCCCTTACTGGATTTTTTAGGTACGGGAAATGAGAACATCAAGCAGATAGCTGCAGCTTTTCCCCAAAGCAAAGTGGTATCCAGAGGAAATGAAATAAGGATACAGGGAAGGGCTCCGGAAATCCTGCGCATCAATGACCTGCTCAATATGCTTTTACAGCATTTCCATCGTTTTGGTCACATCACACCGGAAAATATAAAGGAATACATCGCGCTGGAAGGAGCTCCATTTGAAGAAAACCAAAAAAATGATGTAATCATTTATGGGAATAAGGGACTGGTGGTTAAACCTAAATCGGCCAACCAAAGAAAACTGGTAGAGGCTTCTTTAAAAAATGACCTTGTTTTTGCACTTGGTCCGGCCGGAACAGGGAAAACGTACATTGCTGTAGCTTTGGCAGTAAGGGCTTTGAAAAACAGAGAGGTCAAAAGAATCATTATTACACGGCCCGCTGTGGAGGCGGGTGAAAATCTTGGGTTTTTACCTGGGGATCTTCAGGAAAAACTCGACCCTTATCTCAGGCCGATTTACGACGCGTTGAGTGATATGGTGCCCTCAGAGAAGCTGAAATTTTACCAGGAAACCAGGGTAATTGAAATAGCTCCACTGGCTTACATGAGGGGGAGAACACTTCATGATGCCTTTGTTTTATTGGATGAAGCCCAGAACACCACCGGTGAGCAAATCAAAATGTTTTTGACCCGTATGGGCCCCAATTCCAAAGTAATCATTACCGGGGACCAAACCCAGGTAGATTTACCTAAGAGGCAAAAATCCGGCTTAAAGGAAGCCCTTCATGTTTTGAAAGATGTCAAAGGTATTGGAATGGTCTATCTTGGGGGAAAAGATGTAATCCGCCATAAATTGGTAAAGTCAATTATAGAAGCCTACGATAAGGTTGAATCTCAAAAAGTATCAGACAAAGATGAAGATAAGCGTACAAAAGGTCCTGAACAAGGAACAGCTTGATAGGGTGTTCCAGATCAGGGAAGAAGTTTTTGTAATCGAACAAGAGGTTGATCCTGCTGAAGAATATGATGAATTTGAAGCCACATCGGTTCATTTTTTGGCCAAATTAGATGGAGATCCTGCAGGAACTGCACGATGGAGATTTACGGATAAAGGGATTAAACTGGAAAGATTTGCAGTTCTCAAACCCATGCGGGGCAAGGGGGTAGGCCAAGCCTTGGTCAAAGCTGTACTGGAAGATATTGGCAGGCAGCCTAAATCCAAAGGAAAAAAATGCTACATGCACGCTCAACTCGATGCCATGCCCCTCTATGCAAAGTTTGGTTTTAAGCAGGTCGGAGAAATGTTTGAGGAGTGTAACATACTACATTATAAAATGGAACTATATTTGTGAGTCAAATAGATCTTAATCCTTTTAAATTTTACCATTATGAAAAAACTATTATTTCTGCTGCCGGCACTTTTGTTGTTTGCCCAGCTAACTTTTGCTCAGTCCTTGGAAAACCCAACAGGTGAGGTCAGGTTAAACTTCCTCAATACCATAATCATAGGCTCTGTAGAATTGGGTTATGAACACTTTGTTGGACACGATCAATCCATAGGAGTAGAATTGCATATCAATGACCGTTTTAATTATAGAAGTGCGTCAGGGGGTAGGGATTTTGACGCCACATCTATTCTATTGTCTTATAATTTTTATTTTGCAGGCGATGAAAATGGAAAATTGCACATTTCTCCCTTCTTTAAGTACAGGTTTGGGGAGTTTAGAGAGGCCGTTGATGGGTCAGGTGTTACTACTACAGATTTGAACAGTGGTTATATCGGACTGATAGGAGGCTACAAGTGGAACTACAATAATTTTGCTTTTGGTCCATTTGCTGCTGTGGCCAGAGGATTTTCTTCAAAAGTTGCCGATCGTTTCAATGCGGTTGAATTTAGGGCAGGCTTGAATGTGGGATACAGGTTCTGATTAACTTATCCGATTAAATCATAGTAGAAGGGGGCCTATCGGTCCCCTTTTTTATTTTTTCTACGTAAATTTTCTTCAAACTTTTAAGCCTATGATTTTTGCAGATTTTCCATTTTTGAGATACCTGATGTTTTTTATAGTCGGGATTCTACTGTATCCATTCTTTCAGGAACTTCCTTTGAAGGGGGTGGTATTGATGTTAGGCTTGGGTTGGGTTATTTATGCTTTACTCTTGATTTCCGTGGAGAGGAACCAACTTTTCCCACGCTTTAGATTTATATTCCCTTGCCTGGCCTTTCTACAATTGGTACTGGCTGGTTTGATTTTTTCTTATCTCCGTGATTTCAAGAATGACCTAAACCACCTGATTCATGTTGAAGAAGAAGTCAAAGGTTACTTGGCTTTGGTGGTGGGGCAGGATGAAGCCAAACCTAATTCTATTGCCAATCGCGTATTCTTAAAAAAAATATGGGTCGGAGATGAGTTGCGGGAAAGTAAGGGAGAAGTACTGGTGTATCATAGGGCTAATCTAGGTTTATCGCCAGGAGACCTAATTTGGATAAAAGGAAAGCCCCAGTATATCCCTGGACCAACTAATCCAGATGAATTTAATTATCAAAAATTCACCAGCAGACAAGGGGTAGCCCATCGGCACTTTATTGGAGACCAATTTGAAGTTTTGGGAAGCGTATCTGAATTTCCTATTGAGTCCTTTTTTATCAGACTTCGTAGAGCGCTTATGGACCGAATGGATAGGGTTTTTAAAGATTCCAAGGCTGTTCAAATTGCCAAGGCCTTGCTATTGGGGCAAAAGAAAACCTTAGATAAAGAACTGAGTGATGCCTATGCGACCGCAGGAGCCATGCACGTATTGGCAGTATCGGGCTTGCATGTGGGGATCATATATGGGTTCTTCTTTCTTTGGATTAAGCCTTACCGTCTAGGTATTAGAAAAAGGGTGTTGTACTTAAGCACCATTATTTTACTCATCTGGGCCTATGCTTTATTGACCGGGATGTCTCCTTCCGTGATGCGCGCGGCGACCATGTTTTCACTCATGGCACTGGCGCAAATGAAGGCTAGGAATCCTTCGATTTTCAATGCTATTGCCCTTTCTGCGCTCATTCTTTTGGTTTTTGATCCCATGCTTATCTATGCTGTTGGCTTCCAGTTGTCTTATGTCGCCCTGTTAGGCATTTTGCTGATTCAGCCCATTCTGGTGAAAACCTGGCTGCCAGCCAATAAAATATTGGAATATGCCTGGCAGATCAGCACGGTGGGACTGGCAGCTCAGATCGCTACTTTTCCATTATCAGCCTACTATTTCCATATTTTCCCCACCTATTTTTTGCTTTCCAATTTGGTGGCAATACCCGGGGCATTTCTTATCATGACGGTAGGGATACCCTTTATGCTTTTTTCCAAATTCACATTAATAGGTTCATCACTTGGCTTCTTGACTGAGAGGATCATCAAGTTATTCAATACCTTGGTCTTAGCCATTCAAGATTTGCCTGGGGCCAGAGTCTCTAGTATTTATTTGGATAGTTTTGAAGTATACCTGTATTTTTTGTTTTTGGGCTTGTGCTTATGGTTGTACCATCAGCCAAGAAAGGCCTTATTATGGACATTGTTGGCGGGGTTATTCTCCTTTGGTATTCACAGGTTGATCCCTTATCACCTTCACCCCCAAAAAGAAGTATTGACGGTTTACCAAATGGATAAGGGGTTTGCCATTGATTTCGAGCAATCCTTGTCGCTTTTTACCTATGATGCTGCCGACAATTCATCAATAAGTTTCAAAGTGTCTCCACATCGGGAAAGAAGAGGGATTGAAAAGCAGTACCCTTTACAGGTGTTAGAAAAGGAGACTGCTAAAGTATTATTGCTGCCCAATGGAGCATTGCTGTCCCTATTAGATGAGGGATTAATTATTGCTACTCCTTCCGTTCCCCAACATGAATTATGCTCATGGGGAAATGGGGTTTGGACGCCAATGGCCAATTTGGATACTTTGAATTTTGGGGCCTCAGCTTATAGGGTAGTTTTTGACTGATATGATGACATCGTTATTTTTGATTAGCTTTCTTTCTATATATTTAGCCATTCATAATACCAAATCATAATGACAGCACAGCCCATCATCACATACAAAAAAGAAAGAATCGGGTATTTAGAATTGAATAGACCCGAAAAGCGTAATGCCCTGAATGCTGAAATGGTAGCAGCTTTAATGGAGGCGATTATTGAATTTGAGCAAGATCAGGAGGTAAAAGTGATGGTGATCAAAGCCGCTGGAAAAGCATTCTGCTCAGGTGCAGACCTTGCCTACCTTCAATCCCTGCAAACCAATACCTTTGAGGAAAACCTGGTGGATAGCCGAAATCTCATGGCACTTTTTTATAAAATATATACATCATCTAAAGTGATTATTGCCCAAATTCAGGGGCATGCCTTGGCGGGAGGCTGTGGTTTGGCTACTGTATGTGATCTTTCTTTTGCCGTTCCAGAAGCCAAGTTTGGCTATACGGAAGTAAAAATCGGATTTATTCCTGCCATTGTTAAGGTGTTTCTCCTGCGCAAAATTGGAGAAGGTAAAGCCAAGCAATTGCTGCTGGATGGGGATTTGATTTCAGCGGTAGAGGCACAGGCCATGGGCTTAGTAAATTGGTTGGTCAGTGCAGAACAGTTGGAAGAGAGGGTTTATGAATATGTCCAAAAATTAATACGACAGAATTCAGAACAGTCCATGGCTTTGACTAAGGAAATGATAGGAAGGGTTCAGGAGAAAACTTTGGAAGAAGGTTTGGAATATGCCGCAGTCATGAATGCCAAGGCCAGAGGAACTGCCGATTGTCAAAAAGGAATAGCTGCCTTTTTAAATAAGGAAACAATTAACTGGTGATTTGAAAGCCCAAGCTTACCATATTCTTCAAACCGTATTTGGTTACAGTGATTTCAGGCCTGCCCAACTCGATATTGTCATGGCTTCTCTTGAAGGCAGGGACTGTTTGGCTTTGTTACCTACCGGTGGTGGTAAATCCATTTGTTTTCAGGTTCCTGCATTGGCCCAAGAGGGGATTTGTATCGTCATCAGTCCTCTTATTGCTTTGATGAAGGATCAGGTGGATAATCTGAGAAAAAGAGGGGTTTTAGCTGCAGCCATTTATTCAGGAATGGGTAGAAGGGAAATAGACACGGTACTTGACAATTGTATTTATGGGAATTACAGGTTTTTATATGTATCTCCGGAAAGGCTAAAGACAGAACTTTTTATAGAAAGATTCAAACGCATGAAGGTGAACCTGATCGCAGTAGATGAGGCCCATTGTATTTCCCAATGGGGTTATGATTTCCGGCCACCCTATTTGGAAATAGCCAAAATCAGGGAGTTTCATCCGGGTATCCCCTGCCTTGCGCTCACAGCTTCCGCCACCCTGCAAGTCAAACAGGATATCATTGATAAACTGGAAATGAAGGATCCTGCTGTTTTTGTCCGCTCATTTTCCAGGAAAAACCTGAGTTATTCTGTGAGATTGGCGGAGAATAAGTTGGAAAAAGCCTTGGAGATTCTACAGAAAATCCAGGGGGCGGCGATTGTTTATGTCAGGAATCGCAAAGGAACTAAGGAAATAGCATCAGTTCTAAATCGGATGGGGATATCGGCAACTTTTTATCATGCTGGCCTGGATAACCAAATCAGAGAAACCCGTCAAAATGAGTGGAAACAAAATCGTATTCGCGTGATGGTGGCTACCAATGCCTTTGGCATGGGAATAGATAAACCTGATGTCAGGTTGGTATTGCACCTAGATCTACCAGAAAACCTGGAAAATTATTATCAAGAAGCAGGTAGGGCAGGTAGGGACGAAAAAAAAGCCTACGCGGTATTGATTACACATCAACAGGATCTTACGGTCCTTGAGGAAAGGTCGGCAACAGCTTATCCTCCGGCAGATTTCCTTAAAAAAATTTACCAAAGCTTGGCCAATTATTTTCGCATAGCAGTCGGAAGTGGATTCATGAGTAGTTTTGATTTTGACCTATCAAACTTCGTTTCGACTTATAATGTTGAACTTTTAAGTAGTTATAACGCCCTCAAAGTATTACAAGAAGAAGGCTTATTGGAACTTAATGAAAGTTTTTTTAGCCCTTCGACCATGAAGTTTTTGGTCGATCAAAGCAAAATTTATGAATTTCAGATTGCCAATGCCAAACTTGATCCTTTGGTAAAAATTTTATTGCGCTCCTATGGCGGAGAGTTATTTATGGATTTCCTCAAAATTCAGGAAGGGAAGTTGGCCAAAGCATTGAATCTATCTGAGCAGGATGTGATACGTATGTTGAAACATATGGACAAAGTAGGCGTAATTGCCTATAATCAACGTAAGGATCAGCCGCAGATAACATTTTTGACTGAACGTTACGATGCCGGAAAACTGCCATTGAACCTAAGACGTATAGAGGAAAGGAGGCGTAATGCAATAGTAAAGGCTGCCGCAATGGTGACATATGTCAAGCAAAAAACAATGTGTCGCTCCAATCAGATTTCCTTTTATTTCGGTGAAGATACGGATGTGAGATGTGGTATTTGTGACGTATGTATAGCGCAGAAAAAAGAACAGGTCAATGAGGAGCAGCACTTAAAAAACATAATTATTCAAAACTTAAAGCGGGGAACCTTGTTTTCCATTCATAACTTCCAGGAGCTACCTGGTCTTGAAGATGAACAGAACGCCATTAAGGTTTTACGCGAAATGGAAGAAGAAGGGCTCATAGTAACAGCCCCAAATGGTATTTATAAACTTAATCTTTAATGGCTTCATTTATAGACGATTTACTGGGGCGTCTTTTCCCCAAAAAAACAAAGCAGGTTCAAATCAAGGAAAACTTCAAGCAGTCAGAATCCGAAAAAGATGCAGGAACCGAGTGGGAATTATCTGAAGAGGGTAAGTCCATGTTAGCCTTGGTTGCTAAGAATTATCATTTCAAGAAATCAGGGATTAACAACTATCCAGAGGTACATATTTTGAATTCACCTTATGCCAATGGTTTTGCTGTTTCTTATGATAGTCCCTTTGATGAAAAAACTTTTTCTTATCTTTTCTTTGCTTTTGGCAAGCGAATATTAGATTTGGGATATAATCAAGTGAGTTTGGACAGAAAAATTGAAGAATTAAAAGATTTTGTCAAGACCACAGAAAAACAATATTTTAAGCTGCCTTTGAGTAATGTTGATTTTGGACAAAAGATAGACCAGTTATTTGGGAACATCAGTGTAGAAAAGGTGAGTATTAACGATAAGCCCAGTTTCTTAAAGATTTTAGTCACAGTTTACTCCGATCATTTATATCAGGAGGCAAAACCTTTCGACCAATTTATCGACGAAATATTTGAAAACACATAATGATATGGATAGACTTTCTCTAAGAACTAACCTTGAAAACTACAGGACGCCTTTTGAGGAAGAAGCCTCCTTTATCCCTGATTTTACTGCCCTTACCTACGATAAAAATGCTTTTGTGAGAGAAAGGCTAGCCGGACATTTTACAGGATCAGCTTGGATTGTTAACAAAAGGAGGACGCATGCCTTGATGACTTTGCATAGAAAGCTTAACAGATGGCTACAATTGGGAGGGCATGCAGATGGCAATGAGAACCTCTTGGAGGTAGCATTATTGGAAGCCCAGGAAGAAAGTGGTTTGACCTCGCTGAGGATTGTAGATGCGGGTATTTTTGATATAGACAGGCATGTCATTCCCCAAAAAGGTGAAATTCCAGAGCATTTTCATTATGATGTAAGGTTTCTCATTGAAGCGGAAATGAATGAACCTCTGGTGATTTCTGAAGAGAGTAAAGATTTGGCATGGATTCCCTTTGATGCGGTGGATGATTTGGTGGGTTTTAATCCTTCTATTTTGAGGATGCTTGAAAAAACCAGTAAGTCTGAAATATTGCTTTAATTCTATTTTATTCATCATGAAGAATTACAGTATAGAGGAAGTCAAATCCTCTTTTTCTTTTTCTGTCCCAGTTCAGGTGCGCTATTCTGATATTGATGGGTATATGCATGTTAATAATGGTGTATATTTCAGTTACTTCGAGCATGCACGGGCTGCTTTCTTGTATAAGGTTTGCAATTGGGATATTATGAAAACCGGAACTGTCGTCGCCAATATAAATATTGATTACCTGAAACCCATTCATGTTTTTGACCTTATAAAAGTTTATGTTCGGTGTATTCATATTGGTCGGAGCTCTTTCGTTTTGGAACAAGTGCTGATGGGGAATAGTGAAAAAGGGGAAAATAAAGTATTTGCTCAGGCCCTTACCACCATGGTTTCGGTGAATATGCAAACCATGAAGCCCGTGCCAGTACCACCTGATTATGCCCTAAAATTGATGGCAAAGGAAGACTAAGCCTGTAAAATCATTATCTTTACGGGGTAAAGCATTGAGCACCTTAAGGAGCTTTAAATTTTTGCAACGAACTGAAAAAGCAGCCGTACTTAACAGGTAAAAAATCTAAAACAGTGAGAAATAATATAATTTGGCTAGTAGTGATAGCAATGATCTGGTCTTGTAGTCCTTCAGATGAAGAATTGTTTGAAGAGGGGGTAAAGCTTCTACAAAACTCTCAATATCAAAAAGCGATAGAATTTTTTGATCGAGCGATCGAAAAGAATCCTGACAATACTTCTGCCCTTAATGCCAAAGGAGTGGCACTTTTCCAACAGGGGAAATATGATGATGCCATAGCAGTGTTTTCTGCTTCAATCGAATTAGATCCCAATAGCTACAAGCCTTTTTTTAACCGTGGAAATGCCTATTTGGAAAAAAAGGAATTTAGAGAAGCTTTATTGGATTATAATATGGCTAATGGTTTAGACCCTCAGCAAGTGGATGTATATTATAACCGCGGCTTGGCACTTTTGGGATTGGAGGAATATGAAGATGCCATTTTTGATTTGGATGTGGTCATTCAAGCGGTCCCCGAACATGCCTTGGCGCATTTCAATAAAGCTAAATCCCAACTTGGTAATAACGATCCTGTAGGTGCTGTTGAATCCCTTTTTGCTACGGTTAATTTGGATAGTAGAAATGGTGCTGCTTATTATTTGCTGGGTGTAACTCAGATGAGTGCTTTCGGGCAAAAGGAAGAAGGCTGTGCCAATCTCAAAATGGCCCTTAATTTAGGTTTTACTGAAGCCAAGAGTTGGGTGGATGATTTTTGTTCCGAATAATGGCTGAAATCGGAAAAGATATTGACAAAGCAAAAGCGATTTTGGAGAAGGGCGAATTGGTCGCTATTCCCACGGAGACTGTTTATGGTTTGGCGGGGAATGCCCTGAATCAGGATGCAGTAGCCAAAATTTTTGCTGTAAAAAGCAGGCCTAGCTTTGATCCTTTAATCCTTCATACCAGTGATTTAGAGCGAATTCATGAATTTGTTTCAGATATTCCTGAGCCTCTGGAAAAACTGGCGCTTGCTTTTTGCCCTGGACCACTGACTTTATTGTTGCCTAAAAAAAGTCTGGTTCCTGATTTGGTGACCAGTGGTTTGGAAACTGTAGCCGTAAGGGTTCCAGATCATCCACTGACCCAAGCGCTACTGGCCAGCTTAAGTTTTCCACTGGCGGCCCCAAGTGCCAATCCATTTGGTTACATCAGTCCCACAAAGGCCAGCCATGTCAACGATCAGTTGGGAAAAAAAATTGAATATATTCTGGATGGAGGAGATTGTCAGGTTGGTGTTGAAAGTACGATTGTTGGTATGGAAGGAGATGAGGTGATAGTTTATCGTTTGGGTGGATTGGACTTGAGGTCCATTGAGTCCATTGTTGGAAAAGTTGAGGTGATGGCCCATTCCAGTAGTGATCCCAAGTCGCCTGGTATGTTAAAAAGTCATTATGCGCCCAGGAAACCATTAATTCTTGGAGACCTGGATAAATTGGTTCCGGTTTATCGTTCTAAGGGGGAGAATATAGGGGTACTGGCTTTTAGAAGTGTATATCCCGAACTTCTTGGTCAATTTCAAATACAGTTGAGTCCTTCAGGAGACCTTACGGAGGCAGCAAAAAATCTTTTTGCCGCCATGAGGGCTTTGGATAGCATGGATGTTTCTGTAATTTTATCAGAAGAAGTGCCAGATGTGGGTTTAGGAAAAGCCATTAATGACAGGCTGAGGAGGGCAGCAGCTCAGGAAATTGAGGAATGATATTTGTAAATTCTAAATAAGTATAAGCTCGAAATAGGTTTTTACAATTAAATTTTAACCAAACCTTTTAAACATAAAAGCATATGATCAACAGAATTAAAAGCGTGGACAATCTGGATTTTAAAGGTAAAAGAGCCCTGATTAGGGTAGATTTTAATGTCCCTTTGGATGAACATCAAAGTGTTACAGACGATACGAGAATTAGAGCAGCCATCCCAACGATTGAAAAAATACTCAAGCAGGGAGGCTCAGTCGTTTTAATGTCTCATTTGGGAAGGCCAAAGGATGGGCCTACCGATAAGTACTCGCTTAGACATGTAGTGGCTAGCCTTCAAAAATTACTCAACAAACCAGTTAAATTTGCGCCTGATTGTATTGGTGATGAAGCAAGGAATCTTGCAGTTGGATTAAAGGATGGTGAGGTGCTGTTGTTGGAAAATTTAAGGTTTTACAAGGAAGAGGAGAAGGGTGATGCTGCATTTGCCGAGAAATTGTCCAAATTAGGAGATGTATATGTCAATGATGCCTTCGGCACAGCTCACAGGGCACATGCCTCTACGGCTGTTATTGCCCAATTTTTCAATACCAAAGCAGCCGGTTACCTGATGTTCTCTGAATTGAACAATGCAGACAAGGTATTGGAAAACCCACAAAGGCCATATACTGCCATCATGGGTGGTGCTAAAATATCCGATAAAATTTTGATCATTGAAAGGTTACTGGATAAGGTGGATAACCTGATCATTGGAGGAGGAATGTCTTACACTTTTTCCAAAGCCAAGGGTGGAACAATAGGGAATTCCCTATGTGAAGAGGATAAATTGGATTATGTCTTGGGCTTAATGAAAAAAGCTGAGGAAAAAGGGGTGAAGATTTATCTTCCTGTAGACACAGTTACCTCCAAAGCCTTTGCGAATGATGCTGAACAGGGACTTGCCAAAGCTGGAGAAATTCCTGATGGTTGGATGGGGCTGGATATTGGTCCCGAAACAAGAAAGTTATTTGCAGACGTGATCAAATCTTCAAAAACTGTTTTATGGAATGGCCCTATGGGTGTATTTGAAATGAGCAGTTTTGTCAATGGAACGGTGGCTGTGGCAGAGGCTATTGCAACAGCCACAGCAGGTGGGGCTTTCTCTCTTATTGGCGGAGGGGATTCTGCCGCAGCGGTCAACAAGTTCGGTTTTGGAGACAAAGTTTCTTACGTTTCCACAGGAGGCGGTGCATTATTAGAACACATGGAAGGCAAAGTACTTCCGGGAGTCGCTGCGCTAGAACCATGAAAATCTTTTATAGAATGAAACAAAGAAAGGCCAATATCGGTCTTTCTTTGTTTTTGTAATTCTTCCTGTTAATCAAGAACTTGGAGCAAACTTTTAACAATTTGGAAAACAATGATATATTTGAAAATTCGTTATAATGCATAAGCTTTAAAAACCTTTTTATTAAGTTTCAACCTGAATAGTGAAATTCAACCCACTTTTATTTGATATGAAAAAATCAATACTATGCCTGATTCTTTTTGCGGGGATAACTGTTTCCTGCCTGGATATTGAGAAAATCAATGAAACCTGTGAAGTTTATATCGTAATGGATGACGGCTCTGTTCGCTTTTACGAGATTTCTGAAGATGTAAGGAGAAACAAAGCAACCGGCGTTTTCACCTATAGGGATGAGTCGGGAAGGCTTTGGTCCATCAATCAGGATCCTGAGACAGGGGAATGGTACTCTAAAAGTACAGATGAAAGGCCTAGGCTGGTTGAAAGAATTGTTTGCGGGGAAAAAACATTCCTAGAGCCGGAGGAGGAAGAGGAGGGTTGATTTTTCAAATATCAATCGTATACCCTTAAAAAACGTAAGCAGCTTAACTCAATTGATATTTAAATCAGTGGATGATTGATACTTATTTTTTACCCAACATGTAATTTTCACATGTTGATTGTTTGGCATGAAACTTTTTTTTTAACTTTCAGGCAGTTAGAAAGGGATTGACCAATCTTAATCAGAAATCACCATTTATGGGAATTAGTTCTCAAATACTTAATTATTCACTTTATATTTCCTGAAAATCAATAACCTATGATAGCCTATAAAATTGTTAAAAGCAGTTTATTACTTGCTTTATTAACCTTATTTGTATTTGCCTCTTGTAACAAAAGGAGTGGAAAGCCAAAAGTTCTTGTTTTCAGTAAAACGGCTGGATTTTATCATGAGTCCATTCCTGACGGCATTGCGGCGATTCAGAAGCTGGGTGCTGAGAATGGTTTTGACGTTGATACTACCACCAATGCGGAGCTTTTCAATGAAGAAAATCTCAAGCAGTATGCTGCAGTCATTTGGTTGAGTACAACTGGAGATGTGCTGAATCATTATCAAGAAGCGGACTTTGAACGTTATATTCAAGCTGGAGGAGGCTTTGTAGGAATTCATGCTGCCTCTGATACAGAATATCATTGGGGTTGGTACAATCGTCTTGTTGGGGGCTATTTTTCTTATCATCCCGGTATTGGGGATCCATACCCCAATGTTCAGGAAGGCACCTTGAATGTTACGGATAGAAAACATCAGAGCACCCGATTTTTGCCTGAAATATGGAACAGAAGAGATGAATGGTATCATTTTAAAAAATTAAATCCTGACGTCAATGTTCTGATGGATATCGATGAGGAAAGTTACCAACACACCCAACCGATGGGTTTTCATCCTATGGCATGGTACCATGAATATGATGGAGGAAGAGCCTGGTATACTGCCGGAGGCCATACCAAAGAATCTTTTACAGAAGAGCTTTTTCTCCAGCATATTTTAGAAGGTATTAAGTATGCGATGGGAGATAATAAGAAGCTGGATTATTCCAAAGCTAAGACCCAAAGGTTACCAGAAGAGAACAGGTTTGAAAAGACACAACTGGTTTTAGGAGAGTTTACCGAGCCTACCGAAATGACTATCTTACCCAATTTAGATATTTTGATTGCTCAGAGAAGGGGAGAGGTTCTACTTTATAAAAACGGAGATTCAACAGTAAGCGAAGTGGCTAAATTTGATGTTTACTGGAAAACTGATGTTCCCGGAGTCAATGCAGAAGAGGGATTGATGGGAATTCAAAAAGATCCAAATTTCTCGAAAAATGGATACGTATTTGTATTTTATAGTCCGGCAGGTGATCAGGAAATCAATAGGCTTTCGAGGTTTACTTTTAAAAATGACACCTGGGATATGGCTTCAGAAAAAGTCATTTTGGAGCTTTATTCCCAGCGCAACATTTGTTGCCATACCGGAGGCTCGATAGCTTTTGATAAGGATGGTCTGCTCTATCTTTCTACTGGCGATAATTCCACACCATTTGATCAAGCAAACAGCCGTTTTGTCAATAGAGGCTATGCTCCATTGGACGATCGTCCAGGGTTTGAGCAATTTGATGCCAGAAGAAGTTCCGGTAATTCCAATGACTTAAGGGGTAAAATTATTCGAATCAAAGTAAATGAGGACGGAAGCTACAGTATTCCGGCAGGAAATCTTTATCCCCAGGGAGTGGAAGGTGCCAGACCAGAGATATATGTCCAAGGTAACAGAAACCCCTACAGGATTTCTGTAGATCAAAAGACGGGATTCCTGTATTGGGGGGAAGTGGGACCTGATGCCAATGTAGATAGTTTGTCAACCAGAGGCCCAAGGGGTTATGATGAAGTCAATCAGGCCAGAAAAGCAGGTAATTTTGGCTGGCCCTATTTTGTTGGAGATAATTATGCTTATGTAGAATACGATTACGCGACAGGAAAATCAGGTTCATCTTATGATGTTTCCAAACCTGTAAATAATTCAAGAAATAATACAGGTTTGCGCGAACTTCCACCTGCTGAGCCTGCATTTATTTGGTATCCATATGGGATATCTGATGATTTCCCCCAATTGGGAACGGGGGGAAGGAATGCCATGGCCGGACCTGTGTACTATTCGGATATGTTTCCTAAAGAAAGTAGGTACCCTGCTTATTATGATGGGAAGCTATTTATTTACGATTGGGTTAGGGGATGGATAAAAGTGGTAACCATGCAGGAAAATGGTGACTTTGATAAAATGGAGCCTTTTATGTCTTCCACCAAATTCAATGCGATGATCGATATGGAAGTGGGGCCTGATGGGAAAATTTATATCCTTGAATATGGAAATGGCTGGTTTAGTAAAAACCCAGACTCAGGTCTTTCGAGAATTGATTTCAATGCAGGAAATAGGAGTCCGGTAGTTACAGGTATTGCTGTAGATAAAACTTCAGGCGCACTACCTTTCACAGCCACTTTTACCGTGGAGGCCAGTGACCCTGAAAATGATCCATTGTCTTTTACCTGGGATTTGGGAACTGGGGAAAAGATCACCACCAAAGAACCAAGTTTGACATATACTTTTAAAGAAATCGGTGATTTCGATGTGCAGGTAGAAGTCAGTGATCCTGCCAAGTTATCTGCAAAAAGTACTATTGTTTCTGTCTATGCAGGCAATATTGCACCAGAGGTCAATATTCAAATTTTGGGCAACCAAAGTTTCTATTTCCCAGGTCAATCCGTTAGCTATAGCATTACAGTAAATGACCCTGATGATCCTGCTGCGGGGGATGATCTTTCAACACTTTATGTTTCTGCTGATTACATTTCCGGAATGGATCAGGCTGAAGCTTCTAAAGGTCATTTGATTATGACTGAGGCTATGATAGGAAAAAGCTTGGTAAGTACACTTACCTGTAAGACCTGTCATAAGGAAGATGAAGCCTCCATTGGACCATCTTATGTAGATGTTGCTAGGAAATACAGGAGAAACGCTGATGCAGCCAGCTATTTGATCAACAAGATCCAAAAAGGCGGAGGTGGCGTTTGGGGAGAAACAGTCATGCCTGCTAATCCTGATCTAAAATTTGATGATGCCAGTAAGATCACCTCCTACATCCTATCCTTGGGCAGAAGGACAGCGGAAAAACCTTCACTGCCTGCTTCAGGTTCAATAGATCCTACAGTAGGTAAAGTGCTGAGCCCTACAGGTGTCTTTGTGCTTTCGGCAAGCTTTACTGACAGAGGTGGTGATAATATTAAGCCTCTCACCGGAAATACTTCAGTGGCCTTGAAAAATCCAACGATGAGTATGGGACAGGTCAGAAATCTGGAAGGTGCCAGTACCATGAATTTTAATGGTATGGATTTGTTGATTCTACCATCAGCTCAGGCTTCTTTCATGATTCCTCAAATTGACTTGACCGATATCGGCTCCTTAGTATTAACAGGAGGTGGCCAAGAGGCCTCAAGGAAGGGGTTTGCGATTGAGTTAAGGCTTGGCAGTATTTCAGGAGAGAAAATAGGAGAAGGGGTTTTCAAAGTGAGTAGTCAAGGCGAAGGCGGATTGATGTATGGCATGGGTGTTTTGCCCATCAAGGAGCCTCAAGCTGGAAAATTACAGGATATCTATGTGATAAGTAAGGCCTTGGAAGGAGATGAACCCAATGCTGCTCTTATGTCCTTAGAGTTTAAAAGGAAATGATTCACAACAATAAGGCCACACTC
>NZ_AMGM01000015.1 GCF_000298295.1 Cecembia lonarensis LW9 | reverse complement strand
TATGACAAAGTGTGGCGGACGATCGGATATACTGGCCACATCGCATCCGGGGTTAAGCTGGCAGGAACGCAGTATAGGCCACTTCAAGGAACAAGTGAACTCTACACCGCTCTGTAAAATCGAGAGAGGATGCAGACTTTCAGGTAATGTGGAAGAGGTGTTGGGGGCAGACTCATTCGTAGTAGTGTTGAAGCTCCTGTAATGGGAGTGGAGCACGGCAAATGTCCGGGAAGGACATTTGAGCGAGGTGTGCGGGGTGTGAGCATATCATGTTTCCAATTTGTTTACAATCCGCCGCGGCGGAGAGGATTTATGAAAAGGAAACAAGACCACCACTGATAAATTAGTATCAGTGCATTACCTTTAGTGGTTATTGGTATGAAGAGTCCGCCGCGGCGGAGAGACCTTCACGCACGGTTCTGTGGGAAGGTGAGGGTGAAATTCCCTTGCCTGACCCGATTATAGCACATTAGATCAACTGACCATATAAAGGTAAAATCCAAATGAAAGAGTTTTTAAGGTCATTTTCATATAGAGAAATCCTTTCTTCTTTGTTTGCTGCTTTTATGTTTGTGTCACTGGTTTTTTTATTCAGGAACCTAAGTATTGTTGATTCAAAATATGTTGTTATCAGTTTGGTTATTTTAGGCCCGATTCTTCTTAAACATAGATTTTATTTATTGGAACACAAAAGGAGAAACCGAATATTGGGAAGGTTGATTCACAATCTAATCACTGCCATATTTATTTTTCTTTTGATTGGAATCAGTTTGAATTTAGTTAACAAGTTTTATGAAATAGGGAGCTATTTAAATTTAATTATTTTATCTGTGTTTATAGTTTTCTTGGCAGAATTTGCCTTATCTCTTATAAATCTTATTCTATCTAAGGTTTTTAAATTGTCTTTATGGTAAAGGTTTTTAGGTTAGTTGGCATTATTATTTTTTCGGCAATTCTGATTTTCTGTTACTTTTTGGAAACTTCCAAAAAGGAATCTAACCCTGAGCAGTATAAAGTTTGGAATAAAGGATCGATTCTTGAGGAAAGGGATTTTCTATGCGAACCTCCATTTTTTGAGGGAAAATCGGCTGCAAGAATTTCTTACAAGTATAGAATATATGAAAAACCAGAGGTAAGGGTTGCCGTAATTGTTGATCGGTTTAATTCTTTCATATATAAACACCATATAAGCGATTACTTGATTAGGCATGAAGAATATCACATAAAACTAGCTCATGTTTTCGTAAAAGAGATTAACCAATCTATCAAAGACAAAAATCTTACTTTTTCAGAAGCAAATCAATATTTGCAAGACAGAAGCCAAAGGGATTGGCAATATCAATTAAAATATGATAAAGAAACAAATCATAGCCTTATTAGGGCTAAGCAGAATTATTGGGAATATAAAATTGATTCAATGTTGAATAAATCTATTGTTTTTCCCTTATTTCAAGAGACAGAAAATATTGAAGTATACTTCCCAGACAAACCTAAGAACCTAGTAGTTTCCATTGACGATGAAAAATTTAATGGATATTTGCTTGATAAGTATGATGTTAAGTTTTGGATAGTTGATATGGAATTTAACAGTAATGATAATGATACTCTAACGATTGAAAATTATTTAGTTAACATCCTTTTTGCTATGGGGCAATCGGACATAATTGTTGATGCAAACTTACCTTATCCAAAAGCTATTTTTGAATCCTATAGCCAAGACACCGTAGAGAATGAAGTGGTTTTGGATAAATTACTATTAGGAAAAAAGAGCACTTATTGGTTAAGAAACAGATATCCGATAGTTAAAGAAAATGAAGAAGTTTACAAAAGAATGGCTGACCAATTCTTCAACTCTTTTAAAGTTATTGATGAATGAAAATAAATGTGCCATAACAGCACCTAAGAAAACATGGGGCCGCCGATGGTAACAGGAAAGTTTATTCCTCGAACTGGTATTGTCTAAGAGCGAAAGCTTATTGCTTCGAAATGCCCGCCCTCTCCAAGCTGAATCACGATAGAATTAGCCCGACCTGGCTCTGCCTTGGACAATATTGATGTCCCTACTCTTTGGTTTTCCTTTTCAGGTATTAGGTTTTTCAGATTTTTTATAATAGGATTTCCATTTACCCATCCTCTGACTATTAAGAAAACATATCCTTATTTGAGTAAAAATTGTACCAATCGGATAACATAATTACGGAAATTATTAACTTAAAGAGTTGAATTTTAGTATAAATAATCCAGAACCTTACTCAGTAAATTAAGACTTAAAACATTAAAACCGAGATTTAGCCATCAAAGGAATTATTCAAAGCCTTTTTCCCTTTAGCCTAACACCGACATGGAGGCAGAGCGCTTGTGGAATATTCAAATCCAATGAAGAGGATGCCTTCGTTGAATTCTATATTGGCTATGGTCACAATGATTGTTGCTTTTGCGAAAGCATCACCTGGAAAATTATTTAAAATGCATAATTCTTTTAATCATATTTTAATTGTTAAAACATGAGTGATAGTATTAATAATCTTGAAAAGCTGACCGATCAAATTTATCAGGAGGGTATAGAAAAGGCGGAGAAGCGATCCAGGCAAATGATTCAAGAGGCTGAGGCTGAAAGTGCGCAAATATTAAAAAAGGCGAAGGCAGAAGCCGATCGTATCTTGGAGGAAGCACAACGTGAGGCGGTCCGCTTACAAAAAAGCGTAGAAAGTGAGTTGGAGCTTAAATCCAAACAATATATCAGTGACCTAAGGGTGAAAATAGAAGGTTTGCTTTCTCAAAAAATCATTGAAACCAATACACATGAGGCCTTGGTAGATGTGCAGTTTATGCAATCGGCAATTTCAGAAGTATTAAAGAATTGGAAGGATACCGGCGATCGGGAACTTATTTTACCCAAAGATTTGGAAGAAAGACTCAATGGTGCTTTCACCAATAGCATCAAGAGGCTAACGCCAAACCTGAGTATCACCTTCGAAAGTAGTATAAATGCAGGCTTTAGAATTGCCAAGAAAGACGATAATTATCAGATTTCTTTTAGTTATGACGATTTCATTGAGATTTTCAGGAATTACCTTTCTGATCAAACCAACAAGGTTTTATTTAAATCACCTGAATGAACTATTATTACCTCATAGCGAGCCTTCCTGATATTTCACCGGAAATGGATCCTTCAAAGTTGGACTTTGAAGAAATCTTCGATTTGATATACCGTAACCTATCAGAAGAAGATAAAGCGTTGTTTCGCTATCTCATATATCCGAATGATATCGATAACCTTTTGTCCATATTGTCAGAGAAACACTTGGATTGGACCATGGGCGGTTTTAAAAAACCTGCGATCTTCCAAGTGGAAGAAATGAAGGGCTACAAATTGAACAAAGGAAATTTCCCTGATTTTATGCATGATTATTTGACAGATAATGAAGATAGGTTTGCCGGCATGAGCCTGCGGGAAATGGAAGAAGGCTTGCTGGATAGGTTTTACAATGAAGTTTTTGGTTTAGAAAACAAGTTTTTGATAAGCTACTATGCTTTCCTTAGAGGCTTAAGAGCGCTGATTGCAGCATTCCATTACAATACGTATGATTTTCTGTCCCAACCCAAAATTCAGGATGCGGATAGGCTATTGTTACAGGTTGGACCTGATAGGTCACCAGCGGCCTTGGTTACAAAGGATTATCCTTATTTAGAGGAGCTGATCAAAGTATTATCAGAAAATCAACCTAAGAAAACAGAGCGTTTTATAGACAAGGTACAATGGGATTTTCTTGAGTCGCAATCTGAAGGCGCATTCAGCCCTAGTCAAGTTTTTGCCTACACGGTAAAGTTACAAATCCTGCAGCGCTGGCTTAAGATTGATTCCAAAAAGGACAGTAAGTATTTTGAAAAACTCCAACATCAAATCATAAATCAAAGTAGACCTTCTAAAATACCGACGATATGAATTTAGGAAAAGTAACTGGAGTAATATCTAACCTTATTTTTATTGAGGCTCATGGAGCAGTTACCCAAAATGAAATATGTCTGATCCATACAGAAAATAAAAAGCTAATGGCTGAGGTCATCCGTGTTACAGGAACACGGGTCTCTGCTCAGCTTTTTGAAAGCAGCATGACCATCAAAATGGGGAGTAGGGTAGATTTCACGGGGAAAATGTTGGAAGTTGAACTTGGTCCTGGTATCCTTTCAAAAAAATACGACGGTCTTCAAAATGACCTAGCTAAAATGAGCGGCTTATTTATTGATATTGGTCAAACAACACCGCCATTAGATAACGATGTTTATTACGGATTCACGCCATTAGCTCAAGAAGGAGAAACCGTTCAGGCAGGTGACTGGCTGGGCAGCGTAAAAGAAAACTGGATTGACCACAAAATCATGGTGCCCTTTAAATTGGAGGGGACTTACACAGTAGAATCCATTGTTAAAAAAGGTGACTACTTAATCAATGATGTGGTGGCTGTTTTATCTTCGGAAGTGGGTGAAAAAATAGAGGTCACTATGGTCCAAAAATGGCCCGTGAAAAGAGCCATTAACACCTTTAAGCAAAAAGTAAGACCAAATACCATTCTTCAAACGGGGCTTCGTGTCATTGATACGCTCAACCCTATTGCTGAGGGTGGCACAGGCTATATCCCTGGACCTTTTGGTACAGGAAAAACTGTTTTACAACAGGCCATTGCCAAAAACAGCAAAACCGATGTGCTGATGATTGTAGCTTGTGGGGAAAGAGCCAATGAAGTGGTAGAAATTTTCACTGAATTTCCACAACTTACAGATCCGGTTACAGGCAGAACCCTGGATGAAAAAACAACCATTATCTGCAACACTTCCAATATGCCGGTTGCCGCACGCGAAGCTTCAGTTTACGTAGGCATGACGCTGGCAGAGTACTATCGTGCAATGGGCCTGAAAGTGTTGATTTTGGCTGACAGTACTTCCCGATGGGCACAGGCATTGCGGGAAATGTCCAACAGAATGGAAGAACTGCCGGGACCCGATGCATTTCCTGTGGAGCTGCCCGCAGTTATTGCAAATTTTTATAGCCGGGCAGGACTTACCGAACTCAACAATGGTGCCTGGGGATCTGTAACATTTATTGGTACTGTGTCACCGGCTGGTGGTAACTTTAAAGAACCGGTAACAGAATCTACCAGTAAGGTGGCTCGATGCTTTTATGCGCTTTCACAAAAGCGTGCAGATGCCAAAAGGTATCCGGCCATTGATCCCATTGCTTCTTATTCCAAATATTTAGATTATCCTGAATTCGTTGATAATGCCGATAAATTTATCCAAGAGGGCTGGGTGGCAAAGGTGCAAAAATGTAAGGATATCATCCGTAACGGATTAGAAGCCAGGGATCAAATCAGTATTTTGGGAGACGATGCTGTACCACTTGATTACCACATCGCTTTTTGGAAAAGCGAAATGATTGATTTTGCGCTTATCCAACAGGATTCTTTTGATGATGTGGACATGAACACCTCCCTTGAAAGGCAAAAGTACATGTTCAATAAAATCATGGAAATTGGAGAAAGGGAATTTGTGTTCTTTGAATTTGAACAAGTGGGAACGTTTTTTAAGCAACTTATCAATATTCTCAAACAAATGAATTATTCGCCCTTTGATTCTGCTCAATTTAAGAAATACGCGAAAGAACTTGAAATGGCAATTCAGAAGAATAAAGAAGGAACCCTAACAGAATAATACTATCATGGCTTTTAAGCGTATTTATACTAAAATTTCAAACATCACCAAGGCAACCTGTACCTTAAAGGCTGAAGGAGCGCGTTATGGTGAGCTGGCGAAGGTCAACGGTATGCCTGCACAGGTGATCAGTGTAGTCGACGAGGATGTCACCTTGCAGGTCTTTTCAGGAACAGAAGGTGTGTCTTCTTACTCAGAAGTGGTTTTTACAGGTTCGCCTCCCACGCTGAAAGTAAGTGACTTACTCGCAGGAAGATTTCTGAATGGGTATGGTGAACCTATTGATGGTGGATCTGAACTTCGCGGGGAAAGCCGAATGATCAAAGGCAATGCAGTTAATCCGATAAAGCGTTCGAGTCCTTCCACTTTATTGGCCACCGGAATTGCAGGCATAGACCTTAACAATACCTTGGTGACCGGGCAAAAAATACCCTTTTTTGCGAATCCGGACCAACCTTACAATGAGGTATTGGCGGATGTAGCCATGCGGGCGGAAGCTGATAAGATTATTTTGGGTGGCATGGGCTTATCCAATGATGACTACCTGTTTTTTAAAAATAAATTCACCAAGGGAGGTGTGCTTAATAAGACTGTTTGCTTTATTAATACTTCAGAAAACCCTCCTTTAGAGCGCCTGCTTATCCCTGATATGGCCTGTACGGCGGCAGAATATTTTGCCAACGACCAGAAGCAAAAAGTACTCATTTTACTTACTGATATGACACTTTATGCCGATGCATTGGCCATTGTAGCCAATAAAATGGATCAGATTCCTTCTAAAGACTCCATGCCAGGATCACTTTATAGCGACCTGGCCAGTATTTATGAAAAATCTGTACAGTTTGCCCACGGTGGTTCTATAACCATCATTGCTGTTACTACATTAAATGAAGGAGATATTACCCACGCCATTCCGGACAATACAGGTTACATTACTGAGGGGCAGCTTTTTCTGAAGCAAGACCCTGATATCGGTAAGGTAATCATAGATCCCTTTCGAAGTCTTTCCAGGTTGAAACAAAATGTGATAGGCAAAAAAACGAGATCGGACCACCCACAGGTAATGAATGCGCTTATAAGGCTTTATGCCGATGCGGTAAATGCCAAATCCAAGAAAGAAAACGGTTTTGACCTTAATGAATATGACAAGCGCTGTATGGACTTTGCAAAAGAGTATTCAAGGAAATTATTGGCTGTAGATGTGAATATCTCCATTGAACAAATGCTCGATACAGGCTGGTCCCTTCTGAAGACCTATTTTAAAAAATATGAAGTGGGCATTAAGGAGGAGTTTTTAGAAAAGTATTGGAATGAGGAGAAAACGATAAAAGCCTGATACCATGGCCCTGAAATTTCACTATAATAAAACGACCATACAGCTTTTTGAGCGGCAGCTTGCCATCAGGCAAAAGGCTTTGCCTATCCTCAAGAATAAAGAAATGGCCTTGCGTATGGTAGTAGTGAAGCTTATGGGTGAACTGGAAGAAATCAGCCTGCAGAAAGAGCAACTCAAGGTCAGAAAGGGTTATTATAAAGCCTTATGGGCAGAATTTCCTGAAATCCTTCTGATGGATAAGGTTGAAACGTTCAGCAAAAAAGTAATTGGTGTAAAAGTTCCTGAAATTAAAGAAATCACCTTCAAAATAGCCGATGTAAGTTGGTGGAATTTGCCTGCTTGGGTACCTGGAGGCATAGCACTTATGAAAGAGGTCATCACGCTGAATTTAAAAGCTGACATTTTGCAACAACAAATCAAAATTCTTGATTTGGCAAGAAAAAAGACCACCCAGAAAGTAAACCTGTACGAAAAAGTGCAAATACCCGAATATGAAGATGCCATCATGAAGATCAAGCGCTTTTTGGAAGACAAGGAAAATATTTCCAAGGCAGCCCAAAAAATTGTGAAAAAAAGAAAAGAGAGTAAGGCTGTATGAAAACTTCCTTTAAAAAACTGACCCTGCTTGTCTTTCATAGGCAAAAACTGCAAATCACAAAAATGTTGCAGAAGATCGGTGTTTTGCATATTGAAATCAATAAAGATTTCCGCAGTGAAACCGTGGATGCATTAGAGCGCAACAAAGGTAAAATTCTCAAGGCTGTTGAGATTATTGAGACCTATGCGGGCAGCAGAACTGGCATTCCAACCATTACAGAAGCTCCTGTTCAGGAAACAGTTGACCAAGTGCTTAACTTAAGGTACCGAATTGAAGCAAATATTCTTCAGAAAGAAAACCTATTAAAAGAAAAACTTCAGAGAATACCCTGGGATGACTTGGATTTAAGTAAAATTCAGCGTTTGACCCAGCGCGGACTGCAGGTTAAGCTTTGCATAGCCTCCAAAAAAGAGTACGAAGCATTTGATTTTGGGACGCTTATTCATCAAGCTGTTCAAACTACTGCCAATCAGGTATACTTCGCGGTTATTGGGCAAGCAGACATACCCATTCCATTTGAGTCAGTCAAAGTACCTGAAAGGACCTTGACAGAACTGCTTGAAGCGGAAGAAAGCTTACAAAACGAGAATGAAAACATACAGGAAGAGCTAGCTGCTTATGCAGGGCACTTACCTAAACTGAAAGCTGAAATAATAAATATTGAAAATGAGTTGGCATTTGCCTTGGCGCAGGGCAGTTACCAGGCACACCATCAGGGAGTAATTATGTCCCTAAGCGGATGGTTTCCAGAGGCTATGGAGAATGATTTGATCACTTATTTAAAAACCGAAAAATTAACTTATGCCATAGAACGACCAAGACCCGGAGATGATGTGCCTGTAAAGCTTCAGAACAGCAAATATTCAAAGCTTTTCGAACCCATTACAAAGGTATTTGAACTGCCCAATTATTACGAGTGGGATCCTACACCATTGATAGCGGTATTCTACCCAATCATGTTTGCCTACTGCTTGGGTGATGCCGGGTATGGTCTTATTTTCTTTTTGGTTTCATTGCTGGGTTGGTTTAGCTTCCTGAAAAACACAAGAAGCTTGGCCTTTCTGGGCATGATTTTAGGATTAGTGACCACAGTTATGGGCTTGATAAAGTCGGGGTCTGTCTTTGGGATTCCTACCAATTCCCAAGACTGGGAACTCTTTCAAGGACTTGGCAAGTACGTCCTGATTCCCGATGACCGTGATTTTATATTCAATGCCTTCAATGTGGCGCTAATGATTGGTGTGGTGCAAATCTTCATGGGGATCTTTGTTTCCATTTACAATAAATTCACCTACGAACATTGGATCAAAGCCATTTCCCAAATCGGTAAGCTGTTCATCGTTTCCGGGGTCATTTGGATTTTTTTGGCAGACATGCAAGAAATGGCCGCATTGCAGCAATTCGGGTATTTACGCCAGATCTTGTTGGTATCAGGGGTCGTTATGGTGCTTTTTTTTCATGACATGGAGCAAGCTATGCCGGTACGGGCAGCCAGTGGGATTTTACCTTTGTTTTTCATTTTCACAGGGATTTTGGGCGATATATTGTCCTATGTGCGCTTGTTTGCGCTAGGGGTAGCCTCATCAGTGCTTGGTCTGGTAGTCAATCAGATTGGCATGCAGATCATGGAAAACAGTTGGTGGGGAGCGATAATCGGGGTGATTTTCCTCTTATTTGGACATACACTCAATTTTTGTATTGCCGTGCTGGGATCTTTCGTGCATCCGCTAAGATTAACATTTGTGGAATTCTATAACAACGCCCAATTCAAAGGCGGCGGTAAAGAATACCGTCCATTCAGAAAACAACCTATAGAACTTTAATAAAAAATACATGGAAACATTACCTTTAACACTCGCATTTATAGGAATCGGACTATTGGTAGGATTATCAGGCTGTGGTAGCGCCATGGGTACTGCCATCGGAGCCCAGGCTACCGTAGGAGCTTTGAAAAAACGTCCGGAATCTTTTGGCTCTTTTATAGTCTTAAGTGCCCTCCCCGGTACTCAGGGACTTTATGGCTTTGCTGGCTTTTTTATTTTACAAGATCTTATCAGTTCGGAAATAACACTTTTACAAGGTGCGGGTGTCTTGGGGGGTGGCTTGGCACTCGGCCTGGCCGGTTTGATTTCCGGTATGTATCAAGGCAAAGTTTGCGCCAGTAGTATTGACAGTATTGGATCAGGGAACGACGTATTTGGACGAGCGCTGATTCTGGCTGTTTTCCCTGAGCTTTACGCTATTATAGCTTTTGCATCCCTATTCCTTATAGCAGGTATTTTATGATGTATAGAGGATGGATATATTGGATACTTCTCGGAAGTGTAAGTAAAGATACCTAGGGTGTGACACTAAAGAAATAAATAGCAGACTGAATAGCTATCAAAGAAAAAATCACTATTTCTGCATTTTTGAAGGTGACTTCAGTCAAATGATTTCAAATGTATTATTTGTTTAAATAAGGGAAATGAACTAATTGAATTTTAACTGTTTGTGAGACAAACAATTGAAATCAAAATTGGTTTAAATTGTCTGTTTTACATTACAGCGCAACTTGTTATCTCTGAAGCATGCTTGATTACATCCTTGCTCATCCCTTGTATATACCATTTCTCATCCTGAATATTTTTATCATTTACAAAGTGATCAAAATTTATGTGATTGAGGACAGGGATAATGATGATGACGAAGATGGAGGTATTCCAGATAATGATGATCCGGTATTGGATTTACCTCCGGGTGTAGCACCTCCGACAGAAACCCCAAGTTTAAAGGAGGACTGAGCCTGTCTATCGATCAGGCAGGCGTAAAAAAATGATCCCTTTGGCTGCCCCTGAGCTATCGGGATTTAGCGATAGCCTGTCCCGAGGGCGAAGGGATTCGGGACGGCAGGATGTTTTCTGGAATACTTTTTCACTTGTCTGTCACAAATGCGCTATATTTAGCTAAAGACTATAGCATGCGCAATTTCCCTTCATACAAACAAAGCAAACCTTCCGGTACCTACGACGCTATCGTGATTGGTTCGGGTCTGGGAGGAATGACCACAGCCGCCCTGCTTTCCCAACATGGCCAAAAAGTACTGGTGTTGGAGAAGCATTATACCATTGGCGGTTTTACCCATGTTTTCAAAAGAAAGGACTATGAATGGGATGTGGGCATACATTATGTGGGCGATATGCATTCCCAAAGGAAATTGATGCCAAGGCTTTTTCAATACATCACAGATGGCAAATTGCAGTGGGAGGATATGGGAGAAGTCTATGATAGGATAGTCTTCACGGACAAAACCTATGACCTGGTCAAGGGTAGGGAACAGTTGGTGGCGAAACTCAAATCTGAATTTAATACTCCGGAAGATCATGCAGCTATTGACCGCTATATGGAAGCAGTCAAAAAGGTCATAATCGCCAGCCGAAACTTCTACAGCATGAAGGTAATTCCGGGTTGGCCGGGAAAATGGATCAGAAAATGGGTTTCACAGAAATTTCTTCAATATTCGGATAAGACGACTTTGGAGGTACTCCGGTCCTTTACCCAAAATGAAAAACTCATCGGGGTGCTCTGCGGGCAATATGGAGATTATGGTCTGCCTCCTGCAGAAAGTAGCTTTGCCATGCATGCCATTTTGGTCAGCCATTATTTCAATGGCGGCTATTTTCCCATAGGTGGTTCGGGCAAAATAGCGGAATACATTTACCCTCAAATCAAAGCAGGAGGGGGAGAGGTTTATTCCAATGCAGAGGTTCAGGAAATTCTCATTAAAGGCAATAAGGCTGTAGGTGTACGCATGGCAGATGGTAATGAGCTTATGGCTGAAAAAGTGATCAGCAATGCCGGTGTATTCAATACCTTTCAACGGTTGATTGATCCGCAGCATCCGCTTTATCCTAAATTACAGCGTCAGTTTGAGGGTCTATCGGCTTCCGTGGCACATATTTGCTTATATATCGGTATAAAGAAAAGCAACAGGGAATTGCAATTGCCCAAGTCCAATTTCTGGATATATCCTGGTTATGACCATGATCAAAATGTAAAGGAATACCTGGAGAATCCTGATGAAAAGCCTTTTCCAGTGGTGTACATTTCATTTCCTTCTGCCAAAGATCCCGATTGGGAAAAGCGCTATCCGGGAACAGCCACCATTGAGATAATTTCTTTGGCTCCATACGACTGGTTCAAAAACTGGGAAAATACCCGTTGGGGAAAAAGGGGAGAAGAATATGAGGCATTGAAGGAAAAGTGGTCACAGCGTTTGTTGGAAAACCTGTACGCACAGCTTCCCCATCTCAGGGGAGATATTGACTACTATGAACTTTCCACACCATTATCTACCAAAAACTTCACGGCTTATCAGTCCGGGGAAATCTATGGTTTGGAACACAGTCCCGCGCGCTTTCGTAATGAAAACCTTACGCCTCATACACCCATCAAAAACCTTTACCTCACCGGACAGGACATAGTATCCTGTGGCATAGGAGGGGCACTGATGGGGGGGCTGATCACTTCTTCTGCTATTTTGAGAAAAAATCTGGTCAAGAACATTATGGGTTGATTTACTAAGGCGGATTTCGGAAGTGGGAAGTCGGAGACTTGGAAACATTAAGAAGTTAAGGGATTTAAGGAGTTCATTAAGAAGTGAAAGGAAAGCCTGTCCCGATCCTTTCGGGGGGTCTCCTAAAGCAAAAGAGTTCCTTCTCCGAATAGGGAAAGTGACCTATAAAACAACTTATCCTATGAATCGGGGATAAATTGGCGACACCAAGCCTTTTCATAACCAGACAGTTGGCTCTTGGAAAACTATATGCACTATGTTTGGGGTTGAAAAAATCCGCCACCTAGAACATAGAATACATAACAAAAATCCGGCACATAATACGGTCATCAGAGCCAGGCCGTTCCAATACCAAAAACCACAGCAGCGACAGCCTAACTATGTTGGCTATGTTACTATGTTGTCCAAAAAACAACCTGAACCTCCACAAAAATCCTTTTTTATTTGCCACAACTTGTCCCGCATGCGGGATAGAAACATAGAATACATAGCAGGGCAGCAGCAAACCTTTATTTTTAAAATCAACCGGTTGATACAGGGGAAGCTATGTGTGCTATGTTCTCTTATGTGGTTAAAAAAACTGCCATAACTTGTCTACTAGTGAGGAATATCATTGACAGAATACCGGAATCGTCACTCTGAGCAAAGCGAAAGCCTGCCCCGATCTTTTCGGGGAGTCTCCAAAAATAGATGAGATCCCCCGTAATGCTACTGGGCAAGCTTTCACCTCCGCAGGCTGCGGTTCAGGATGACGCTACCATAACTGTCACTTCTTTTTCTTTACATTCCCCTAAATGTTAAATGCTCAGAATGACTCAAGTTTTGATCAGTTTGATCACCTGCTTCTCAATGGCCTTTTTGTAATTTTCCTGAGCTTCTTCTGAAATAAACAGGAAAAGATAAGGTTCAATCAACTCCAGTTCCATCAGATAGAAAACCCCTTCCGTCCAAACCCCATCCACTCGGGCATAAAGGGTATCAGCAGCAAAACTATCTACGATTTGTTGCATATAGTTTAACTCCTCCGCTTTTGGGCTGATGGGGTGAATTTTCCCCCCAAAAAAGTGCTGTACGCGGAATTCCCCCTGTTTAGGACTTTTCAGTACGGCATGCGAAAATTTTCCATTGAAAAAAAGATAGGAATATTCACCTGTCTTGGCTACTTCTTCTACAAATGGTTGTACCATAAAATCGGCTTCTTCCAACCAGGTCTTTAGGGTAGCCTCATGTTCCTGCCAGTCGCTTTTTTGTAATTTGATGGTGTTTTTGGATCCACCACTTACGGTGGGTTTGATGACCAAGGTGTCTGTATTGAATTGCTGAAAATAACGATCTAACTGAAGAGGAGCCTGTCTCTTGAGGAATTGGGTAGGAACGATGGGGAACCCTTTTTCCTGTATGTCCTGTAAATACCATTTGTCTGAATTCCATAGGATGGTGTCCATGGTATTGAGGCTAGGAATGCCGTAATCCAGCATTTTTTCACACCAAGACTTGAATTCCTCATACCGGTCAAAGTAATCCCAAGGGGATTTGACCAATAATAGAGAATATTCATGCCAATCTACTTTAGGATCAGACCAGATTTCAAAGGAAAAGTCCAAACCCAGTTCCCTGAGTATTTTCTCCAGTGTGACATCTTCATTTACTTCATTGGAAGCATATTCACCTTTATTGTCATAGGTAATGACCGCTATTTTCATAATTTATGCCCGGTTTTCGCTAGCAATGATAAGGGAATTTTATGATTTTTTGTTTTTCGGGCTGTTATTCCATATGATAAATCCTATTTTTGGCTTTTGGTTTTATGAAAAAAGAGAAACTCGTCATCATTCCTACCTACAATGAAATCGAAAACATTGAGGACATGATACGCTCCGTGATGGAGTTGGAGGGCGATTTTGAACTGTTGATCATTGATGACCAATCTCCCGATGGTACGGCAGATAAGGTCAAAGCACTGAAAAAAGACTATCCGGAAAGGTTACACTTACTTCAAAGAAAAGGAAAGCTTGGTCTCGGAACTGCATATATTGAAGGGTTTCGATATGGATTGTCCAGCGGTTATCAGTATATCTTCGAAATGGATGCTGATTTTTCACATAACCCCCTAGACCTTATCAGACTTTATAAAGCCTGTGCTGAGGAAGGCTATGATATGGCCGTTGGTTCCCGCTACATTACCGGGGTAAATGTGGTCAATTGGCCCATGGGAAGGGTTTTGATGTCTTTTTTTGCCAGTAAATACGTCCAGTTTATAACCGGAATGCCCATCAAAGATGCCACAGCAGGTTTTAAGTGTTATCACAGGAGGGTGTTAGAGGCTATCAACTTAAATAAAATTCGCTTTATTGGCTATGCTTTCCAGATAGAGATGAAGTTTACGGCTTGGAAACTCGGGTTTAAAATTGTAGAAGTACCCATCATTTTTACCGATAGAACCAAAGGTACCTCCAAGATGAGCACGCATATTTTTAGGGAAGCCATATTTGGCGTAATATACATGAAGTTTAAAAGTCTCTTTGTACGTTACCGTCCTAATCAAAGCGTATTGCCTTAATGGGTTGGATATTGCTGATGACCATGGCAGGAATAAACAGTACCAAGGATGTAACGGTCAATACCAATAAGTTCATCACAATAAAAATTGGCCAATTCCAATATATGGGCACGAAGCTCATGTAATAGTTTTCCGGGTCGAGTGGAATCAGGCGAAATTTTTCCTGAATGAAGCCAAAGCTCAGGGCTATGGCATTGCCTATAAGCAAGCCACGGCCAATGATCCTTATACCATTCCATACAAATATTCTTCTGATCTGACTGTTTCTGGCGCCAAGTCCTTTCAATATACCGATCATCTGTGTTCTTTCCATGATCAGGATAAACAGGATGGACACCATGTTAAAGGCAGCTACAAAAAGAATCAATCCCAAGAAAATATAGACGTTATTGTTGAGTAAATGTAGCCAATCAAAAATCTCCATGTACTTATCGGTGACCTTGACCAACTTGAGGTCATAATCCAAAATATCATAAAGTGGATCTACATACATCTCGAGATTTTTGGAATTATCAACA
Source organism: Cecembia lonarensis LW9 (assembly GCF_000298295.1). GTDB lineage: Bacteria > Bacteroidota > Bacteroidia > Cytophagales > Cyclobacteriaceae > Cecembia > Cecembia lonarensis. The sequence goes on along the minus strand of NZ_AMGM01000015.1, from coordinate 56,999 downwards.
AAGACCTCGAAGCCGCCAACTTGGTCTTCCGTCCAACCATTAAGGTTTCGGATGGTCTGAATGTCACCAATGATAATTTTATCGTCAAAATTTTCAAGAAAAGTCTCATAAAGTCCCACGATCTCTAATCTTCGAAACCTGGGAGGATCCTGGACAAAATACATGGTCACACGGTCCCCCACCTCTAAAAGAAGTTTGTTGGCGATTTTGGTACTTAGTAACACTTCATTGCTGGCACCTTCTTCTGAAAATTGGATAAACCGCCCGGCTTTTATGGAAGCTTGAAAGGCCAGGGAGTCAAAATCGGGGCCTACACCCTTCATTAATACGCCCTCTACTTCATTATCACCTTTAAGCAGTCCGGCCTTGTGGGCAAATGTCTGAACATGTGCGATATAGTCCTGATTGAGGTATTCCTTGTAGAAGTCTGATTTTTTGCTGGTAGGAGATTCTTCAAATGCATTGCCTGACATGAAGCGCATCACCTGAAAATGTCCGGTAAAAGAAAATACTTTGTTGGAAATTTCATTTTGAAAGCCTCCAAGAATCATAAATGAAATCAAAGTAATGGCAATACCTATGGCCACAGAGGCCACAGCAATCCTGTGTATGGTTCCTGTGAAACCACCCGTTCGTTTGAAGCTGATTCTTTTGGCAATGAAATAAGAAAGGTTCAAGGAATTTCTTAATTTGGTCGAAATTTAGCGCAAAATAACTATGAAGTCCTTCAAATTGATCATTCTTCTCAGTTTTTTAATGATATCACTGGCTTTTTGTAAAAATCCAGATAAGCCAGTGGAAGAAATTGTAAGTGATTTGCCTTCTATTATTTTGCCGGCAGCTGATCAGCCTGAAACATACCTGCCTCTATTGGAAGGGAAAAGGGTAGGACTTGTAGTTAATCAGACCTCTATTTTGACCCAGAGTAACAACATGCACTTGGTCGATTTTCTTATGATGGAAGGGATAGATGTAAAGAAGGTATTTGTGCCGGAACATGGTTTCAGAGGGGACGCGGATGCCGGAGAGGCCATCAAGTCTGAGGTAGACAAAGCAACAGGCCTCCCTATTGTATCCCTTTATGGTGACAATAAGAAACCATCCAAAGCTTCTTTGAATGATATTGATATCCTGATCTATGACCTTCAGGATGTAGGTGTGAGGTTTTATACCTATATCAGCACCATGCACTATGTGATGGAAAGCTGCGCTGAAAATAATATGCCGCTATTGATTCTGGACAGGCCAAACCCCAATGGGAATTATGTGGATGGTCCGGTATTGAAAAAAGGATTTGAAAGTTTTGTAGGCATGCATCCAATTCCGGTAGTACATGGGCTAACGGTTGGGGAATTAGCCCGTATGATCAATGGGGAAGGATGGCTGAAAGGAGGGGTGCAAGCACCCATTCAAGTAGTTGCAGTAAAAAACTGGGACCATAGTATGGCTTATAGCCTACCTGTGAAGCCTTCTCCCAATCTTCCCAATGATGTTGCTATAAGGCTCTATCCCTCATTATGTTATTTTGAAGGTACAGATGTTTCACTGGGAAGAGGGACATACTTTCCTTTTCAGGTTTATGGCTATCCTGATCCTAAATTTGGCGATTTTACCTTTACTCCTGTCAGTATTGTGGGAATGTCCAAGAATCCCCCGCAACAGGATAAGTTATGTTATGGAGAGGATCTTAGGAATGAATCATTGGATCATCAGTTTACCTTGAAATATCTGCTAAGAGCTTATGGCATTTCAGGAAAAAAGGAGAAGTTTTTTAATAATTTCTTTGATAAGCTGGCAGGTACAGATCAATTAAGAAAGGATATCCTGGCCGGAAAGTCAGAAGAGGAAATACGGGCAGGCTGGCAGCAGGATTTGGGGTCATACAAGGCCATGCGGGAAAAATACAGGATGTATTGAATAAGTTTAAACACCTGCTTCCAAATGTGGGATGGTCTTAGTTACGGAGCCATCTGGATTTCAAATTACCCAACTATTCAAAAGGATTCGAAAAAAACTAATGTACTTTTGACTTGAGGAACGATATCCCTATTACCTAATAGGTATCCTTTGCTCCAAATAGATCTGTGCCTTTTCACCTTTGATGTAAAAAGTCATCCAATCTTTCTCCCAATCAAAATTCACCGTACCATAATGTAAGGAGGCAATAAGATTCCCGATTCTATAAGGGTTATACTCCTCTCTATAATTTGACCAAGTGTGGGTCAGACCAGAAGAGGTAATCTCATAGATCCCATTAGGGAACCTTTGGTCTTTCAGCAAGGAGATTTCTGCAATATGTCGGTCACCACTGATCAAAACAGGGTTCCTTGCCTTAGAACTTGCTATCAGGTTGAGTAAACGCTCCCTTTCATTGGGAAAGTTGGCCCATTTTTCAAAAGGATGTTCCGTGGGAATAACCTGGATACCTGAAGCGATGATATTTATTCTAGCGGTACTGTTTTTAAGTTCTTTTTCCAGCCAAGTCCACTGCATTTCACCAAGCATGCTTCCCTCAAAATTTGGGAGGTATTTTCTGTCTTCTTTATACAGGGTATCCCTGTGGTACCGGGTGTCCAAAAGGATCACTTTTACCGAATTGTTTCCTATCCCATAGGAATAACTGGCATAAGCACCTTCCTGTTTTCGGCGGGGACTGTCTGCAGGCTCATCCAAAAAATCCAACAGTCGCTCTTGCGATGCCGCTTTTTGAGCAAAATATTTACCACCGTCATTGATCCCATAATCATGGTCATCCCAAATGCCTATCACAGATGTGTTTAATCTCAGTCTTCTGTAGTCTAAAAGGTCTTTTTGAATGTTGTACTTTTCTTCCAATAGATCCATGTCATGCGTATCCCCATACACGATGTCGCCAAGCCAGATCCAGACATTGGGGTTGTCTACCATAATGGGATTCCAAAGTGGTTGAGGGAGATCGTGTTTATTGCAGGAACCAAAGCTGATGGTTTCAATAAAGGATCTGTTGCTTCTTCTGTTTTGGGCCCAACTTTCGGAAGTACAAGCCATCAAAAGCAGACAGGAAATAAGGGGTATTAAAACGCTTTTTTTCATGCTGGGTGATAATATGAATCCGAAGTTCAAAATTCAATTTTGGATCTCCATCGGTCCGGAACTAAATTGATGAAAACATAAAAATGGCTTAATCTAGTCTTCACACTAAACTCTGATTTTACTGCTTTGCTTTACATCTTCCTAACATGTAACAAACATCACCAACATTGCCCCTGAAAGTTGGGACTTTTGTAGATGTGTTGGAAAGTAAATTGACTTTCCTGTTATCAAGTTTTAATTAGAGAAAATTCACGTCATGAATAAAAGCATTACCAATACCATCAAGGGCTTTTTGCCCATTCTGGAATGGTTGCCAAATTACAAGAAGACAGACCTTCAGGGAGACCTGTCTGCCGGTTTGACTGTAGGTATCATGTTGATCCCCCAAGGAATGGCTTATGCCATGTTAGCAGGGTTGGAGCCCATTCATGGGCTTTATGCAGTTACGGTGCCATTGTTGTTGTATGCTATCTTTGGTACATCCAGACAATTGGCAGTAGGTCCTGTGGCCATGGTTTCTTTGTTGACAGCAGCAGGGATTGCCAGCTTGAATGCAGATTCACCTGAACAGTACCTGTTATACGCCCTGTCATTGGCCTTTTTGGTAGGCTTGATTCAGTTTGGCATGGGGGTGTTACGATTAGGCTTTGTAGTCAACTTTCTATCCCATCCAGTGATTAGCGGATTTACTTCAGCGGCAGCCATTATCATTGGTCTGAGTCAGATCAAGCACCTTTTCAGGATCAATCTTCCTAATTCGGAGCATATTCAGGAAATGGTAGTGGCCATTGCACAGAATATTGGAGACATCCACTGGTTAACCTTTGGAATAGGAGTTGTCGGTATCATTATTATCAAATATGGTAAAAAAATACATAAGAGTTTCCCTGCACCATTGGTAGCAGTGATTGTTGGTATTGCCCTGGTATCGGGTTTTGACCTGACAAACCAAGGGGTTAGGATAGTAGGAGATGTACCTAGTGGACTTCCGACCTTATCTTCCCCTTCTTTTGATATGGAAGTATGGAACACCTTGCTTCCGATAGCATTGACCATTTCTTTGGTGGGTTTTGCAGAGAGTTTTGCTGTAGCCAAAACCATACAGGCCAAGCATAAAAATTACAAGTTGGATGCCAATCAGGAACTGATAGGATTAGGTATGGCCAATTTTGGTGCTGCCTTTTTCAGAGGTTATCCGGTAACAGGAGGTTTTTCCAGGACAGCGGTCAATAATGATGCCGGGGCGAGAACCGGATTGGCTGCCATTATCAGTTCTATATTGATCGTATTGACCTTATTATTTTTCACAGGTTTATTCTACAACCTTCCAAGTGCGATTCTTGCAGCGGTAGTATTGGTAGCAGTTTCAGGCTTGATTGATTACAAAGAACCCATTCATTTATGGCACAAGGACAAATCTGATTTTGCCATGTTGATTGCTACATTTCTGATTACCTTAACCTTGGGTATTGAAACAGGCATTATTGCAGGCATGGTTTTATCCTTGATTGTAGTCATCTATCGTGCTTCCAGGCCTCATATGGCCCGTTTGGGCAGGGTGCCTGGAACAAATATATTCAGGAATGTCTCCAGGTTCAAAGATTTGGAAGAAAGAGATGAGCTTTTAATGGTCAGGATTGATGGGCCAATTTATTTTGCAAATATAGAATTTATCAAAGGTAAGCTGGATAAGTGGATTGCAGGTAAAAAGGATAAGGTCAATATGATTGTATTTAATATGGAAAGTGTTACCAATATTGACAGTACAGGAGCCCATGAGTTAAACGAATGGATTCTTGCTTGGAGAAAATCAGGCATTGATGTTTGCATGAGCAGTATCAAAGGCCCTGTTAGAGATGTATTGAACAGATGGGGGATTTTGGAATGTGTGGGAGCTGACCATGTATTCCTTGATGACAACTCCGCAGTTTCTGCCTACGATAAGGATATTGATCTGGAATTACTGGATAAATATTCACCCTATGCCACTCAAACCAATTAATTATTATGTGCAAGTTAGATTTAGATAAATATTTGGAATTTAATAAGGAATGGGCTTCTACCATGTTACATTCCCAAAAAGGGTATTTCGATACCTTGAAAGAAGGACAACACCCAAAAGCCTTATTGGTAGGTTGCTCGGACAGTCGGGTATCTCCTTCCAAAGTTTTGGGAATTGATCTGGGAGAACTCTTTATCCATCGGAATATTGCCAATGTGGTGTCCCATACAGACCTTAATTTTCTATCAGTGATGCAATATGCGGTAGAAAGTCTGGGCATCCATGACATCATCGTGTACGGCCATTACGGTTGCGGGGGTATCAAGGCAGCCTATGAAAATAAAACTAATGGACTGATAGACAACTGGTTGGCTACCATTAAGGATGTAATCCGCCATTATAAGAATGAACTCGAGTCCATTGAGGATGAAAATGAAAGGATCAACAAACTGGTGGAGCTGAATGTATTGGAGCAAATAGAAAATATCAAACAGACTTCTGTATATAAAAAAGCGATAGCTAGGGGTGAGGAAATCAGGTTACATGCATGGGTATTTGATTTCTCCACAGGTTTGGTACACGATTTGAAAAAGAAATACAATATTATGCCCGCAGTGGTATGATTTTTTGATTGATCGACATATGATCAAAGCAAAAAATGCCGTCTTATGGGCGGCATTTTTTTTTCTTGCTCTTTGGGATTTGTAATCCCGAGGAGCGGTACAAAGGATTTGCAATCCTTCTTTTTCTTCACATTAAGATTTTATAATTTGGTATTTACAGAAAGGTAATGACATTCCCCACCGTCATCCTGAATCCGAGGAACGAGGATGAAGGATCCCCCATATTTTGGGAGACCCTTCCTTCGTCAGGGTGACGTACATTTCTGTCATTGGTAACCGCAGCCTGCGGAGGTGAAAGCTTGCCCCGTAGCATTACGGGGAATCTCCTATATTTTGGGAGACTCCCCGAAAGGATCGGGGTAGGCTTTCCCTTCACTACCAATGACAGAACTTCACGCCCGTCACCCTGAGTGAAGCGAAGGGTCTCCTATTTTATGGGAGATACTTCTCCGCCTGTGGCGGATCAGTATGACGGTTTGCTAGATGTCATTGCCTTTCTGTAATTGTAAATTTTAATGTCTCAGGGCGAGGCACATTTCTGTCACTGATAGCCCTTAAGCACTGATCAATTCTTCAAAATCATCCCTGATGTAAATCACATTCCTGCCCAATTCAATCCACTTTTTCTTCTCCAATTGCTTCAAAAGTCTGGAGATCACTTCTCTGGAGGTGCCCAATTCATTGGCAATTTCCTGATGGGTGATGTTCAGTTCATTGGCTTTGTATTGTTTCATTTTAGTGACGATGTAACGCATCAGCCGTTCATCCATTCTTTTGAAAGCCACCGCATCTAAGGCTACCAACATTTCCTGAAATCTGGTCTGGTAGGTCATGGATACAAAATCTTTCCATTGCTTGTACTTGTCTGTGAATTCCTCATGTTTAGCAATTGGGACACCCAAAATTACCGTTTTTTCTTCAGCCACTGCCTTGATTTCACTGGGTCTTGAGGCAGAGCAACAGGTCAGGGACAGGGCGCAGGTTTCACCTGGCTCCAGATAATAAAGGAATAGTTCCTTACCATCTTCATCCATTCGTAGGATTTTGATGGCTCCTTCCAGGACAATGGGCACCATTTTGATAAATTGTCCGGGTTCAGTGATGATTTTCCCTGCTTGGAATTCATAAATAGCACTATATTCCAATAGTGCGTTTAATAAATTGGGGTCGGTGATATTGGGTAATTTCTGCTTAAGATCCTCTAATTCCATGGTCAAAATTTTGTTAAAAATAGGATTTGACTTTGCCCCAATTTAGTGATAAAAGTTACAATAGAAAAAGGCCTGATAAAATACCCGGCCCTTTTCAACCACCAAACCTATTAATTAAGCACTAAAACCACCGTCAACCATATGTACGGCTCCGGTTATGTATTTTGCATTATCGGATGCCAGAAAGACAGCCATATGTGCAATATCTTCATTTACAGCATACCTGCCCAGGGGCACCATGCTTTCAAATCCTTTTTTAACTTCTGCTCCAGCACCAGGTGCAAATTGGTCTTCCAAAGAACGCATCATCCTGTTCTCAACAGGACCCGGGTGAATGGTGTTAACTCTAATATTGTTAGGCGCCCCTTCTTTGGCAGCTACCCGCATGGCGCCAATTACCGCATGCTTGCTAGCGGTGTAAGCAATCATTTTGGCTGTACCTCTTACTCCTGCGACAGATGAGGTAATGAGAATAGATCCGCCATTTTTTTCCATATAAGGGAAAGCATACTTCATGCCCAACCATGCGCCTTTCACATTCACGTCAAGCACCAGATCAAACTCCTCTTCCGAATATTCCGTCAAGGACTTGACCACTCCCTCTGTTCCGGCATTCAAAAAAACAACGTCGATTTGGCCAAATAATGCTACAGCTTTATCGGTGTAGGCTTTTACTTGATCGGCCTTACTTACATCAGCCACAAAAGTATGAACCTTATCATTGTTTATTTTTTGCTTCACTTCCTCCAGATTCTCTTTATTGAGATCCACCAACAAAATTCCTGCAGCTCCTTCCTCTAAATACATGTTGGCTGTAGCCAAGCCTATACCTCCTGAGCCTCCGGTGATGATCGCATATTTTCCTTTTAATAACATATTGGGTTATTGGTTTTTGGTTTGATCAAAATTACCTACTATTCTTCGTTTACTTAATGGAAAGAATCAGGTGATAATATGACTTTCATCAGTATTTTGAAAAGCCAAAATGCTGATCTTTAAGCATATTTAAACCAAATGACCACGCACTATGAAACGAATTATTGTTCCTATCGATTTCTCTTCTTACGCTGATAATGCTTTTCTGTCTGCATTGAAAATAGCCAATAAAGGCAACAGTAGCATCACTTGCATTAATGTCGTGACTTCTGCACTGGACTGGAAAAACCTTAGTGCTGATAGAAGAAAAAGTCATCCTGATATCCTGGATGCCGAAGCTGAGGCAAAGGATAAACTAAGGGCATTTGTCATGGATCACAAACTTGGAGGCGTGCCTGTTGAGTCGGTTGTAGAAGTGGGGGTTCCACATGAAAAAATTGTAGAAATTGCCCAAAAACAAAAAGCTGATCTCATTGTAATCGGTGCCTATGGTAAAGGGCATACCAATGAAAAATTTGTGGGTTCGAATTTGCAAAAAGTATTGCGTCATGCAGATTGCCCGGTCTTGGCAGTCAAAAAAGCTATGAACGGCAATCATTTCAGAAAAATGGCTTTTGCTTCCATGTTCAATGAAGATTCTAGACCCGCCTTTGTTAAAATGAAACCCTTTATCAAGGAATTTCAGACTTCCGTTAATTTTCTCTTCATCAATACACCTAGTGGATTTACCAATAGTGCAGATGCCTTGAAAAAAATGGATGGCTATTCCAAAGGCTTAGAGGACATGGTGATCCATAAGCACATTTACAATCACCAAGACGCGGAGTCCGGTATCATTGAGTTTGCTGAAAACAATAAAATCGGATTAATCGGATTAGCCTCATCCAATCGAAAATCCAAATCAGCATATCAAATAGGTGTTACAGATACCGTATTGTTCAAGTCAGATATTCCTGTCTTGAGCGTTAAATTTGAATAAATCCCAGCCAGAAAAGCCTTTGGCTTTCGAGGTTACTTCTAAGCGGTAGCAATCCCTCTATCAGGGGTAATAGCGCTAAGAGTAACCTCTTTTTTTGATGCTTTTGATTTTTTTGGGGTTGTACCACAGGTAAAATCCTGAGATGCCCAATATGATCAGTGCCAATGAGGTTAGTGTTGAATAAACCAACTTGCTGTTTTCTGAGTCTGATTTCAATAAAAAATCCAAAATACTGCCATCATGGATCTTTTCTATCAAGTCCGAATTCCTTTGACTGACAGAAAGAATTTCTCCGGAGTATCCGTCTACCTGCACCTCTGTAAAATGATATTTGAAAACAATTTTAATAATGCCTTTATCAGGACGGATATCCAAACGGTCTATTTCATGAGACTTTTGCAAACTGTCCATCATAAACGTCGTTCCGATTTCCATAATGCGCTCCACGGGAATCCATTCCAAGGGATTTTCAACCTTCGTTTTTTGGGTTTTGGGTATCAGTCGCATTTCCTTTTTCCAAGCTAGAAGTATAGCAGTAATCCCAATAAGCAGCAGGAAAAAGACAAAAGGAAGACTGATCCATTTATGGATTCTTCTATGGATTCTTGTATGGGTAGCTATATTGGAAATACGGGAATTTGGCATTTGCATTCAAAGATAAATGAATCTTCTTGGGGTAGGCATGTTTTCCTGTTAACGGTTGTAATTTTTGGTAGATTACCCAAAAACTACTTGGGCCAATTTCATGGCTTCTGAAAATTCTGCCTTATCAATGCCGGTATTTAAACCTTTGCTTTCCAAGATCTGAATCAGAGATTCTGTGGCCACATTACCCACGAGTTCATCTTTGGCCATGGGGCAGCCTCCAAAGCCTCTCAGGGCGCCATCAAATCTATTGCAGCCAACTGCCAAGGCAGCCTCAATTTTTGCTTTTAAGTCCTGCGGCCTTGAGTGCAAATGAAGGCCAAATTCTATTTGAGGATAGGTTTGCGCATTGACTTGAAAAAGCGCTGCAATCAATTCTGGAACAGCGGAACCTATGGTATCCGCAAAGGAAATTATCCTAATCTCCAAGTCATCAAGATGCTTTACAAAACTTGCAACCAAATCGGGAGCATAAGGGTCTCCATAAGGATTACCAAAGCCCATGCTGAGGTAAGTAACCAAGGCCTTACCTTTTACCTCGCACAAATTTTGGATTTCTTCCACCGCCCGAAGTGCTTCTGCCATGGATTTGTTGGTGTTCCTTTGTTGAAAAGTTTCAGATACGGACAATGGAAAGCCCAAATAATCGATTTCTTCAAATTGCAAGGCATCTTCGGCACCTCTTGTATTGGCAACGATAGCCAATAATTTGGACTTTGACCGATGGAGATCCAATAAGGAAAGTACTTCGGCGGTATCCCGCATTTGGGGGATAGCCTTCGGGCTTACAAAACTTCCAAAATCTATGGTATCAAATCCTACTTCCAACAATTGATTGATATAGGCAGCCTTGATCGCGGTATCTATGAAGCCTTCCATTCCCTGCATGGCATCTCGAGGGCACTCTATTAATTTAATCATGGCTTGAAACTAAGTCCAAACCCATCAAATTCCAACAGCTTTTTGACGGATTTAATTATTTCTCTGAGAGATGAGTTTGATATGCCCTAGATGGTGTTTGCAATGCCAGGAATAGAGGGCCAGATTCCTATCCAAGGCCACTTCTTTTTTCATTTCCGGATGATAAAAAGTTCTCTTATAATCTTCCGGGCGCATGGATTCCAGCAGTTTAGTCCACCTCGCATGTAGGCCTTCCAAAATTTGAATGGAGGAGACGATAGGCATCTGAGTATAATCGTTTCCCAGGGCCCATATATCTTCATGGTAGCCTTTTATGGTAGGATTATCTTCAGTCAGGGCCAATTTAAAGCGGATAAAACTGTTCATATGGGAATCCGCACAGTGATGTATTACCTGTCTAATGGTCCAGCCTTCTGGTCGATAGGAGGTATCAATTTCTTTCTCGCTTAAGTTTTGTATTTCATTTTTGAGAAGTTTTGGGAAGTCTTTGATATCCTGGATAAATGATTTGATCTGACTCTCAGAAAACTCACCCTGGACCCTAAAAGACCCTACGGGAAATTTTAATTTTTCGGTCATAAAATATACAGTTTAAAAGTAATCTTGTTGATGGATATAGCTTACTAAATTTACAGGTTTTTGGTTTATTTTACATATTTAAAAAAAAAATTTCCAGAAATCAGGTTGCGAAAAACTCGAAAATATCCCGGAAAAAGTTCCTTATCTTTCTATGATGAAAAAAATAACAGGAAATAAAGTCCAGTGGGGAGTAATAGGTGTTGGCAATGTGTGCGAAAAAAAATCAGCTCCAGCCATGAATTTGGTGGCAAACAGTCAGTTGGTAGCTGTGATGCGGAGGGATGAGGAAAAAGTTAGGGATTATGCCCAAAGGCATGGTGTGCCCAAGTGGTATACAGATGCACAAGCCTTGGTCAATGATCCGGAAGTGAATGCGATTTATATCGCCACGCCTCCTCAAATGCATTTGCCTTATACCCAAATGGCTGCATTGGCTGGTAAACCTGTGTATGTGGAAAAGCCCATGGCCAGGAATTTTGACGAATGCAAGGCAATGATTGAGACCTGTGAGCAGTCAAAAGTACCGCTTTATGTGGCCTATTATAGAAGGGCATTGCCCCATTTTTTGCAGATCAAAAAATTGATGTGGCAAGGAGCAATAGGGGATGTCAGGACAGTTCATATTAATCTTAAGCAAGTACTTCAACCAGAAGTAGTGGCACAATTGGATAACAATTGGAGGATCGACCCTAAAATTTCAGGAGGAGGTTATTTCTTCGATCTGGCTTCCCATCAACTGGACTTATTGGATTTCTTTTTTGGGCCAATAGAAAAGGTACAAGGATTTGCGGTCAATCAAGCCAAAGCTTATGAAGCCGAAGACTTGGTTGTTGGAAGTTTTATTTTTGAAAATGGGGTAGTAGGTACAGGCAATTGGTGTTTCACGGCTTCCAAAAGTGCCGAAGTTGATGAGATTACCATCTATGGCAGTAAAGGAAAAATCTGCTTTGAAACCTTTGGAAAAGGCGAGTTTATTCTGGAAAAAGATGGGGAAGACCGGCAGCACTTTGAACTGGAATTGCCATACCATATTCAGCAACCTCTGATCAAATCTGTGGTGGAGGATTTATTGGGGTTGGGAACCTGTCCCAGCACAGGATACTCAGGAGCAAGGACCAATCGGGTGATGGATGAGTTTGTGAAATCCTTTTACAGGTAGTCATCGTAGGATTTCAAGAAAGCCAAAGGCTATCCTGAGTAAGTTGAATTGTCATTTCCTTTCAATTTCCTAATTTATTTGATACTAGCAATGACAGATTATCCTGATCTGGAATGACCTGAAAACACCAAATTATCATTCCAAATCCTCCTGATGAACGACTCTTTGTTTGAGAAGTTCCGATACAATCGTCTCGGTGATATCACTCTGAAAGGGAAATTCATATCGGATATCCATGACATAAGCTTTTACTTTCATTTTCAGGAAAGACTTTTTATTGTGCATTTCATTGTTGAATAGCACGACGATGGGTTTGTTGAGGTAAATGTATTTGGAAACCTGAGCCGCTTCTGTGGCGATTTTACGGGCGATTTGTGTGTCGGTATGGATGGGAAGAAATATTTCAGTGACTACTTGGCAATCTAAGGCTCCTGTGTTTGTGTTGGATACCGAAGAATTCATCAATTCCATATTGGGAATCACCACCATGCTATCGTCAGGCGTCTGAATGCGTGTAGTCCTCAAACCGATTTCCATGACTTCTCCATAGTGCTCACCTACTTGTATTTTGTCCCCGATCTGAAAGGGTTTATCGATTAGAACCATCAAGCCACCGAATACATTCTTAAGTAAATCCTGAGCAGCTAAACCAACTGCTATCGCTACGGATGCCAAGCCGGCCAAAAGCATCTCCATGGGAGGATTAAATATGCCCTTGATGATCCAAAAAATAATGGCAGTCCATAACAAAATGCGTATCACAGGAATCAAACCTTTGATCGTGATTCGGAATTTAGAGCTTTTCTCAGCAAAAAATTCCAAGACCTTGGTGACGATCTTAACAGCAATATAGCCTGCAATAATGAAAAATAAGGTCCAGAGTATCCTGCTGACTGAAATTAACTCCAGCACATCTTGAGGGTTTACCTCTTTACCGACCTCAGGCATGTCCTGTGCTACAACAAACTGACTTAGGGTCATCAACAATACCGTTTCAAGTATCCGCATAAGTTTAGCATTAATGGATGAAATTTTTGTCTTTTAGTAATTGATACACAGGCTGATAAAGGACAGGGTTTATAGTATATTTTTCAGATGGTTGGATCAATAAGCCTTTTTCTCTCATAGGAATCAACGTATTTCTGCAAACAAGCAGGGGTTGATTGGTGACGCTGGCAAAGTCTTCTATGTTCAGTCCATCATGAATTAACATTTGCTGCAGCGAGAAAAGCTGCTCAGGATTCAGGTTTTCAAGAAAATCTGTTTCAATTTTGGAAATATCGGCCAACTGTACCTCGTGATTTTCTACAGTAGATATGGCCCTCACCCAGTAGAGTTGTGCTAAGGTAAGGTTGCCATGTGAAAGTGAATTGAGCATATAAAAAAACTGTTCCTCCAAAAACTCCTGTTGTTCTTTATCAGACATTTTTTTAAAAGACTTATCCTTTGCAATTTCTTTCGTAGGCTTAATTTTAAGTTTGTAGCCCTTATGTTTACTCAAAAATAGTTGTTTGAGTTGATCCGCTTTAATATCATTTAGGTGAATATCAGTAGTGAAATAATTCCTGATGGATACGGTTTTGTCCAGGTAATTCCAAGATGAAGGGGTGAGTGCTCCGATCCAAAAAACCTGCTTTCCTGTACTGGCTATGATATCAAAAAGTGTCCTAATGCCTTCAAAGCCGCCTACTTTTTTGAGGAAAAGATGCTGGAGATTTTCCAAGACAATGACCTTGCCGTCAAATTCATCCTGCAGGATTTGTATGGCCATCTGGGTATTCTCTAGATGCTTTTGAAGTAAAGATGAAAGCCATTCCATGCATATATCCTGTTCTGAAATTTTATCATCAATTTCCGCACGTAGAACTGTAAGTTCTGGATGGTTCTCTAAGAATATATTGACCAAAGAGCTGATGCCAGACCCTTTTTCTCCTACTAAGGCTGCTGTAACAAAACGATCTTCTTTCCAATGTTCCAGGCATTTTTCAATTTTTTCCATTTCCTCTTCCCTGAAAAGAAAATTATGCTTATCCTGAATGGCTTTGATTTCGCATTTTTCTCTATAGTCATTTGGGAGTTTTTCCAATGCCTGTTGCGTATCAGACATAAACTCTGCTACATCGAAAGAAATGGGTTCACTCTCATCGATGATGCCTACCTTTTTTTTAAGCAGGGATAATTTGTCCTTTATTCTTTCAAATAGGACATCCAGTTTTTCTTTCCATTTAGACCATCTGCTCTTCATAGGTTCCATAGATTCTTAGTTTAAAGGCTGATATTTACACTAAAGGTAAGGTCATGAAACAGCTCTGGAATAGGTACCAGAGGAGCAGGATCATAAATATTTTGGTATAATAATGTCAGCCCCAGAAACTTCGTCAGCATATAGGTAATTCTTGCACTGCTCCCAAGTCGTGGATCGGTAAATAATTGATCGTAGGAGTTTTGGTAATACACGCTAAAATCCAAGATGACCTTCTCTGCCACTTCTTGTTTGAAACTGATATAAGAACCCAATCGCCATAGTTCTCTTTCTATAGGACTGCGGTCGTTGGGGAGTTCAACGTTTGCACGCACTCCTCGGAAATCCCAACGCTCAAATTCATAAAAGGGACCTATCCCTGCGAAAAATCCGGTAGTTTCGTTGGAAACTATCCGCCAACGGAAATTGAGACCACCGGCATATTTGCGGTCGAGTCCCCGGACTTCATTCCAATGAACTTGCCCATATGGCTCCAGCGCAAAGGGTGATGCTTTGGAAATAGCCCGATACTCCAAGTAGACATAACCTCCGCTTTGGAATGTTTCCTCGCCGAATTTTGACAACTCAAACCTATTGGCCATTGTCAATGCATTTTGTCCAAAGCGGAGAGAGAAATCAGCGGTATTTTCAAACTTGATCAGATCTTCCCGGAGGTTTTGATATTTGAAACTAGGTAGGATATTCCCCTTAAAGTTCTTTGCCGTATCTAGGATAACAGAAAAGTTCTCAGTGTGGAGAATTTGGGCATGTGAAAGATTACATGCAAATAGCAGGAAAGCAATTATCGGAACATGTTTTTTCATCGTGTTTCAAAAACAATAACTTCAAAATGTAAGCTTTTTAAGCGGAATAAAAAATGAAAAATCCCTGCAGTTAGCCGGGATTTTAATTTATATTTTCACGAATAACTTGTCCTTTTGTCTTCTATTAACTGGAACTAGATTTCAGGATTTGAGCCATTTTATCCGTTTTGTGTCTGTTTCTTTCTTTTCTATATGCTCCTGCTTATTGATAACAATTCAAAAACCAAGTCAATCATTCAGTCAATAATTGCACTTTACAATTGACTTTATATTTGAATAAAGGCCTGCATGGATACAACTTTATAACAATTGTCTGGCAGCAATCTGAACAGGATCCCAAACATTCGAAAATGGAGGTGCATAGGCTAAATCCATCATGGCTAGGCTATAAGTAGTCTGTTTGGCTGAAATTGCTGCTACAATGGTATCGATGCGCTTGGCAGCACCTTGTTCTCCTACTATTTGAGCACCAATAATCTGTAAATTGTCTTTTCTGGCGAGGAGCTTCACCTTTATTTTTCCTGCACCCGGATAGTAGCCTGCATAGTTGGATGATTGGATGGTGGCTACTTTATATGCCAATCCCATGCTTTTAGCTTCCATTTCTGACAGGCCTGTTCTTGCTATTTCCAGTTCGTTGAATCTGGTGATAGCTGTCCCTAATACCCCAGGGAAAGTTATGTTTTCACCTGCCATATTGCTTCCTGCAATGAGACCATGTTTATTGGCAATAGTTCCCAAAGCTATAAACATGGGTTTTTCTTTAAGAATGTGATAGGAAGAGGCACAATCTCCTGCCGCCCAAATATTGCTGATGGAAGTTTCCATTTTTTCATTGACCAAAATGGCTCCCGTGTCGCAAAGTTTAATTCCTGCTTCTTCAGCAATTATGGTATTGGGTTTGACGCCCAATCCAAGGATGACAAGGTCTGCTGGAATGTGTCCTTTTTCTGTTTTTACAGCTTGTAATTGATTGTTTTCATCAGTTTCAATGGCTGTCAAACGCTCCTCCAGCAACAATTGGATACCTGCTTTACGCATGCTTTGGCATATTTCTTCAGACATATCTTGATCAAGGGTCTTCATGATATATGTCGATCGGTCAATAACTGTGACTTCAAGGCCTTTTTCAAGCAATGCTTCAGCCATTTCCACCCCGATGTAACCACCTCCGACAATTACAGCCTTTTTGGGTTGATGCGTTTCCATAAACTGCCAAACCTCAATTCCGCTTTGCAGGGTGGAGAGGCAGAATACTCCTTGTGTGTTGATTTTGGGAATTGTGGGCTTGTTGGGGGAGGCACCGGTTGCGATCAGAAGTTTATCATACGATTCCCAAAAGGCTTTTTCTTTTTCCAGGTTTTTAACCAAAATTTTCTGTTTGCTGGGATCAATCTGTATCACTTCATGAAATGTTTTAGCTTGAATATTATAGTCTTTTTAAAATGTGTCAGGACTTCGGGCAATCAGTTTTTCAGGTTTGTCTACCTGGCCCGCAATCAAATAAGGCATTCCACATGCAGAGTAAGAAGTATGTGGGCTTTTTTCAAAAACCGTAATTTCCCAGTTTTTATGTGTCCGACGGATTTTGGAAGCAGCACTCATACCGGCTGCATCACCTCCAATTACCACTATCTTTTTGCACATGGAATTATGGGTTAAGTTGAAATCTAATCATAGACTATCTTGAAACTTGATATCCACAGATTTTAGGGATAAAGCTATTTATTAAAAATAATCATGCTACTATAGATATCATACTTAATGATAAAAAAAACACCTATTTTTTAAAGCAAGACTTAAAGGTGTTTAAAGAGTAAGCATTTGCTTTCTGCAAGAGCATTTTATAACAAAAAAAGCCCGGTCTTCCGGGCTTTTGTGAAAAATTGTTCACCATTAACCTTTAATCAATGCTTCTTCTTTGGCAGACCAGTCTGCCCATCCACCTGCATAATTTTCAACATTATCGAAACCATTTGCTTTCAAAATGGAGTAAGCTATCGCAGACCTGCCGCCTGCCTGACAATGGATAATTACAGGCTGATCTTTAGATATCTTGTCCAAGTTTTGAGGAAGTTTTCCAACAAACACATTGTCCGCTCCTTCAATATGGCCTTTTTTGTATTCTGCCACACCTCTTACGTCTACCACTTGAACATTTCCTTCTGCAATTTTTGCTTCTACTGCTTCTTTGTCGATCGGTTGGAAAGTTTCCAGATTGCCTTTTTCAAACTCAGCCAATTGCGCAGGAGTGATGTAACCGTAAAGGTTGTCCAAACCGATTCTCATCAATTTTCTGGTCAAATCTTCTATCTCAGCTTCTTCAGCGATCAATACGAAGTTCTCTTCATAGTTCAGGTACCAACCCATCCAAGTGGAGAAGGAGTTGTTATTGGTAATGCTGTAAGTCCCTCTTAGAAAGCCTTCTGCATATTCCTGCCAAGGTCTGGTATCGATGATTTTCAAACCATCGGCTTTCACTTTCTCGTAAGCGTCCTTGGTAAGTTTTTGAACTTGGGGTACTTCAGTCAATAATTTTCTATCCACCTTGTTCAGTTTCTTCATCATGGCGAAGTACTTAGGTGGCTCTGGCTGATCAGCCAGCAATTCTTTGGCAAAAGCAACTTTGTCATTCAACATTTGCAGGGCCCAGTTTCTGATTTTTTCATACCCCACAGTGGTCATCGGAACTGCACCAAGGGCTTTACCACAGGCAGAACCTGCACCATGACCTGGCCATACTTGGATAAAATCACCCAATTTGCTGAACTCCTGTAAAGAATCATACATCTGGGCAGCACCCACATCTTGGGTTCCTTTGATGCCGGCAGCTTGCTCCAGAAGGTCAGGTCTTCCCACATCACCTACGAATACAAAGTCACCGGTAAACAACATCACAGGTTCGCTGGATGCGGGCTTGTCAGTCAATAAGAAGCTGACACTTTCAGGGGTATGTCCCGGGGTATGGATGACTTCAAAAGTAAGGTTACCCATTTTCACGACATCTCCGCCTTTGATTTTGTTGTGGGGAAATTCATATTTCCAGTTTTCATCACCTTCATCGGAAAGATACATTTCAGCGCCTGTCAAAGCAGCCAACTCTCTGGAACCACTCAAGAAGTCCGCATGGATATGGGTTTCCAGGATATGGGTAATTTCCATGTTATTGGCTTTGGCTATCTGAAGATAAGTATCAACATCCCTTTTAGGGTCAATTACGGCTGCAACACCATGTGCCTGACATCCGATTACATAACTGGCTTGGGCCAAACTTTTGTCATAAACTAATTCGAAGAACATAAGCTATTTCAGTTTTAGATTTTTCAATTCTGATTATATTATATGACAAAAATCAATATTTTCTCGTATTGTTTCTGTGAGATTTGTTACTTTTCCCTTTTTTTCAATGAAAATGAATGGATTCCATCAATTATAAACTTTTTGATTATTCATTGTCCTTATATTATAAGCTAACAGCCAACTCCTGCTCACTCAATTTCCGCTCAATGCTTAAAAGCGGGGCCTTCCATCACCCTGAAAATATGCAGGATAGCTGGGAAAATAGCATCCATGGATTCTTCCGCCCCTTTGGTAGAGCCCGGTAAGGCCAAAACAAGGGTATTTCCAATCAATCCAGCAACAGAGCGGGAAAGCATGGAGTAGGGGGTTCTTTGCTGTCCATAAGATCTGATAGCCTCTTCTATGCCGGGAATTTCCCTATCCAATATGGGCCTAACTGCTTCCGGGGTTACATCTCTTGGAGAAAGGCCGGTGCCTCCTGTGACAATGACCAAATCTCTATTGTTAGACACCAAATCTTTCACCTGATTTTGAATTACTTTCTTTTCATCTGGGATTATCCAGTAATCAGGGACCTCAACCCCTAAGTTTTCCAACTTTTGGATGATCACTTTTCCTGCACGGTCTTCTGCTTTGCCTGCGGTGATAGAATCCGAACAAACAAGTACAGCGGCTTTGATCTCTTTTTCTATGCTTTTTCTAAAATCCGTTTTCCCTCCCTTTTTCTCAACCAGTTTGATCTGCTCGATGCTGATGTTTTTATCAATAGGCTTGAGCATATCATACATGGTCAGGGCCACCACCGAGGCGGCATGCATGGCTTCTACTTCTACACCGGTTTTATAGATGGTATGGATTTCTACATAAACATAAACCTCCAAATCCTTGACTTCATAGCTGATGGCCGTAAATTCAATTGGGAGCGGATGGCAGTCAGGAATCATGTCCGCCGTCCTTTTGGCAGCAAACAAGCCCGCTACCTTGGCCATTTCAAAGACATCTCCTTTGGGTACCCTTTTTTCAACAATGGCATCAATAGTCGCCTGGGTACTGACTTTGACGATGGCCTGAGCAATGGCTTTACGAAGGGTGGGGGATTTATGGGTAATGTTGATCATTTAATGTAGAGGCTAGAAGTTAGAAACAAGAAATAAGAAGCAAGAGGTAAGAAAAAAAGTTTCATACTGCAATTTGAATGGTTTTATTTTCCCTATCTGCAGCACATTGTAGGGCAGCGTAAACATCATTTTCTGTTAATTCATCATATTCTTCTGAGATTTGATTAATTGTCATTCCTGAACCTAACCATCCCAAAATATCTCCAACTGTAATCCGCATCCCTCTAATGCAAGGTTTACCTCCTCTTTTTCCAGGTTCAATTGCAATTATTGTTTTAAAATTCACCATAATCAGATAAAAATTTAATTCTCCAATTAAATTTAGCACTTATTTACCCTAAAATCAACTTTACTGCTGCAATGAACAAAACGATGGTAAGGGTATATTTAACTGCCTTGAAATTGAATTTTTTGGCACCGAAATAAGCGCCAAGTGCTCCCCCTGTAATGGTCAAAGGCATCAAAACCCAAATTCTGGGATCAAATTCAATTGCTAAAAACTGGGTACCCAACAAGCCGGAGATAGAATTGAAAAAGATAAATAAGGCGCTGACAGCAGCGGTTTCTTTCATATCTGTCCAACCAAGTAACAATAAGATCGGGGAAAGGATAATGCCCCCGCCAATTCCGATCAATCCTGATACAAATCCTATACTTAATCCTAAAAAAGCGGAAAGTAGCCAGTTTTCGTTGATTTTTTGTTCCCTTCCTTTAGGGAAAACATTGAGAAAACGGAGGATGGGAAAAAACAATAGTAAGCCCAAAATCTGCCTGTATAGTCCAGCATCAACCAAGATTTTACCCCCTAAAAATGCAGCAGGCACAGAAAAAAGGGTAATAGAAAGGAAAAGTTTAAATGGGAACTTTACTGTTCCTTTGAAAGCAAAAAATGCCATTAAAGATACCACAATGTTAAGCATCAAAGCAGTTGGACGGATTTGTTCAGGTGCAAAATTGAACAAGGCCAGGAACATCAGGTAGCTGCTTGCCCCGCCATGGCCTACTGCTGCATATAAAAAAGCAGCAACCGGCATCAAAATAAAAAGGATCCACCAAGCTTCTTCCATTATCATTTACCAATAATAAATAGCGATTTGATCTCCCACAGCCAATTGTTCTACTTCCTCAGGAACTTCTGCAAAGCAATTCGCCGCACCAAAGGCGATCAGATTGAAAGATTCCTGGCCGGGGAGGATATGGACTTGTCCCTTTTCAACTTTTGCTTTCAGGAAAAAGGTCAAGCCGGGTTTTCTGTTGATGGGGCTTGCCAGAGGAAGTGTTTCAGAAGTCTTCCAAGGATGGGAATGTCCCATCCATTGCAATAAAGAGGGCTTAACGTATTGATTGAAGCAGGTTATCACGGAAGAAGGATTGCCAGGAAGTGCAAATACGGCTTTATTCGCCTTCTTGCCTACATATAAAGGCTTTCCAGGTCTTTGCCTGATTTTATAAAACAGTTGACGTACTCTGGCCTTTTCCAAACCTGCCTTTACATAGTCATAATCCCCAACGGAAATTCCCCCGGAAAGGAGGATTATATCATGATTTGCCAAAGCCTTGTCTATGGCTGCTTGAACTAATTCAGGTTCATCTTTCGCTTCGTACTGCTGTATTTCTTTAATACCCAATTTTCTGAGGTAGACCTCCAAAACAGGTCCGTTGGCATTATAGATCTGCCCAAAATCCAAAGGTTCACCAAGGTTCTTCAGCTCATTACCGGTGATGATGATCCCTACAGAAGGCGGGGCATACACAGGAACTTCAGCGATGCCCACTGAGGCCAAAAGCCCGATGGCACCCGGGCTTATGAATTGGCCTTTGTCTAAAATAGGATCTCCCAACTTGGTTTGGGCTCCCTTTAGTCGTATATGTTGGCCCTTTTGAAATTGAGCAATATCGAAAGTGATGGAATTGCCATCTTTTGTCACCCATTCCTGTGGAATCACGGTATCTGCTCCTTGTGGAACAGGGGCACCCGTGAAAATCCTGCAGGCCTTGCCTTTCTCCAGCATATGCATTTTCCCATCTCCAGCTGTAACCTCATCGCTCAATTCCCAATGGGTCTGTGTTTCATCCCAGGCTATGGCATAGCCATCCATAGCAGAGTTGTCAAAGGAGGGGACTGCCATAGGAGACCTTAATGGCTCGGCCACCACCAATTCTAAGGCTTTCTGCAAGGGCGCCTTCTTTATGGGGCCTAAAGGAATATTTTCTTCGAGGATAGCCCTGGCTTCCGTTACTGAGATCATCTGTTTCATTTAGTCCTTTGGAGTGTTTTTGGCTTTTGATTCATTGGTTTCAAAATACAAGTGGTAATGATTGCTACAACCTGGATTGAAACTGGCCTCACATTTAGGACAAGTGTTATCAGCATCCATGTATTCCTGGATGCTTAACTCATGTCCGCATACACCACACAGGATGGCTTTTTGGTTAAATTCAGATTTGGGCCAAACTTGGTGTTCATGGTCTGCTTCCTCCTCATGACAGGAAAAACAGGGGTAATATTTATCGCAGCATTTGAATTTGATCGCAATAACATCCAATGCCGAGTGCCAATGGACACAGCGGGTTTGATGGTCAACGGATTTACCGAACACACGAACACCTTCGATCTCAACTATATTGAATACCTCTGGGGCTGCTTCTTGGGCCAAGCTAAGGTTAAAAGCCAACAGCATTAAACAAATTAGTATTAATCGCATTCCTTTCATTGAGATGATTGGGGGTGATTGTTAGGATACTTAATTAGGTAAGCAGGTTCGAAAATAAAAAAATATTTTTTGTATTTACTGTATTTTTAAGATTGGGTCTGAACAGGGAAGAGAAAAATTACGGAATATCAACAGAGATAATGCATTTTTATGCATCAATAAGCCTTTGATTGTGAATTATTAAAATAAAGAATAACCAGGAAAATGGTGTCTCCAAATTCATGGATAGAATATGGAGACAAGATTAATCCATTAAGCACTGGCAAACTGATTGCATCCAAAGTTGGCTCCGGTTATAAACTCAATGGCTTTGGTGTTGGGGTCCATTGGTTTGCCATCATTCAATACTGGAATAATATAGTCGGGGTCCATTTTTGATTCAATATGACTCAATTTATTGCATTCGCCATAGTTTTTTCTTTTGGCTACCACGGGTGCATTTGG
Source organism: Cecembia lonarensis LW9 (assembly GCF_000298295.1). Classification (GTDB taxonomy): domain Bacteria; phylum Bacteroidota; class Bacteroidia; order Cytophagales; family Cyclobacteriaceae; genus Cecembia; species Cecembia lonarensis. The sequence goes on along the minus strand of NZ_AMGM01000015.1, from coordinate 34,290 downwards.
CTCCCAGTGGTTGCAGTTTGAACATGTTTTTTCCATCTCGCTAGTTTCTTTTGATTATACTTAAATATACACAAAATAAGGTTTAAGGTTTTGAAAAACAGTAATTTGAAATTAAACCAAATAAGTGTTCGTTAGAAATTTGGTAAGGACCAAGGTCTATGACAATTTCGAGGAGGATGTAAATGAATAACACATTATAAGAAAGTATATTGGTTCAAACTTTTTTAATACCAATTCTGATTTTTTGCCAAAATTTCTCGGTTGACTTTGGAATAACTGAGTTAAAATCATTCCTAACCCTCTTTTCGAAATCAATTCCAACAAGGTAATATGCAAAATCCAGGCTGGAAAAATGGGCTTTGTATTCATCACAAACTTCTTTGGCTTCTCTAAAGCAAAGGTTGGAAGTTGGAACACTTTCAGGTATGTAAACCAATTCCAGGGTTTTCTGTATTGAATTGATCATACTTTCAAATTCTCCTGAATGGATTTTTTGAAGTAGATTTTGAAGGTCAGTGTTATCAGCCATCAGGTTCAGATGCTTTTAGAATGGTTGGTTTCCTTTTTCCAAAAACAGACTTTCTCTCCATATTTTAAGTGTCGGATTTCTTCATCTCTGTATGGATAAACCCTGTTTTTTGACAAATTATTGAATAAAATTGCCATTACAAAAAGAATTATGATGCCGGTCAGGATCGGGTTGATGACATAAAAGTATCCCATTGATTTGATTTCATCCGAACCGATGTTTGCAATTAGTGCAATGGCACCCCCAGGAGGATGTAAAGTTTTGGTGTATTGCATGGCCAGAATAGCCAATGAAACAGACAATGCTGGTGAAAACCAGATCATGGATTCAATGTAAAAAAACTTATAAACTGTAACTCCAATAACTGCCGAGATTAAGCTTCCCAAGAATAAATTTCTGGGTTGAGCAAATGGACCGTGAGGATTGCCAAATAATATGACTGAGGTGGCTCCAAATGCTCCAATCAAAAATAAAATATCCGAATTGTCATCAGTGTGGAAGAGTCCTTGAAGGATGCCTATAGTACTTAAACCTAAAAAGCCACCAAAAAAAGACCATGCATTGTCTGTAGGATTGTGCCTTGTTTCCTTATATACAATGTATCGGGCTTTTTGTAAGGACTTTTTCAGCTTTTTCTTTTCATGGATGCAAAAATAGGCAAATTGCCTTATGTCATGTTTTAAACCATCTTAGATTTCAAAAAATGACCAAGCACCAACCCATTAAACGTCACCAAAGCCTGCACGGACTCAGTAAAGACCATCATCAGGGATTGTTACTTTGTTTTAAGATCCGACAGGGTATAAAAATGGGAGTAGAGGAAAAAAGAATCAAAAAGTATTGCAACTGGTTCTGGAAGGAACACTTGGTGCCGCATTTTCAGGAAGAGGAGCGGTTCGTTTTTCCCGTGCTGGGTAATGATCACGAAATGGTAAGACAAGCACTCGAGGAACATCAAATCCTGAAAGATCTTTTTAATGCTTCAAAGTCGGATTATGATCACCTCAATCAATTGGAAAGGCAATTGGAAGCCCATATCAGATTCGAAGAAAGGGTCTTATTCAATGAAATTCAGGACACAGCAACAGCAGATCAGCTTACAATCATCGCCCAACACCATGGCAAAGCCACTTCCTGCGAAGATTGGGAAGATGAATTTTGGAAGTAGTGAAGCTGTGCGGGATTTGGTAGGCTATTCGGGATTTGCAATCCCGAACTCTTGATAAATAGGATTTGTAATCTTGGTCTCTTTAAGAAGGAATCTTCTTGAATTGCAAATTCTCTTTATCTGTCCCAGGGATTGCAAATACAGAGAAGTAATTCATTTTATTTTCTTCTGAAAATACAAAAGCTGTAGTTCTGACTTTGCCCGGAAGGGGTGATGTGGTCTGTGTTAAATTTTTTGACAGTTTCAAAATAAGGTGAAAAGGTTTGCTGCAATTCATCCAATGTATATTGCCTAACAGGAAGGCCACTGCATGTGCTAGGTCCTTTATCTGAAAAAGTACCTATAATCATCAAGCCATTTTCAACGATTCCATTTTTTGCCGTTTCTACATAGTAACTGATGTCCGCCTCTGCTGTGAGGAAATGGAATGCGGCCCTATCATGCCATAAATTGTATTGGCGATTAGGCTTGAATTCCCTAACATCTGATACTATCCATTCAGCAAGCTTACTTTTTTCACCTAGCCTTAGTTTTGCTTTATTGATTGCTTTGGAAGAAATATCCAATACCTTGACATTCCTATAATCATCGGCCAACAAGTTATCTACCAAATAGCTATCCCCGCCGCCGATATCAATAATTTGAGAATCTTTGGGTATGGAAAGTTCTTCAATCAAAGACAAAGTCAAGGCAGGTCGTGGCTGATACCAGCCTACTTTTTGTGTGTCTTTGGTCGTATAAATATTTTCCCAATAGGATGTGGAAGGGTTCTGATTCATGATTGCGTGATAAGTATCATTAAAGGGATTTATTTGAGATTGGAATATAACTATTTTCTCGGCTTTGAAAACCCCGAAGGTCAGGTTGTCACCAAGCTTTGAGGTCTTTTTTTAAGCTCAAAGGTTTTTTTGCAAGGATATGAGCTGTTTTTGAATGATTTATGGAAAAAGACCTTTGGGGTTCTTGAAAACCCCAAATATCAAATTTCTTTAAGCAGTCACTTCTTTGACTCTATTCGTTTTTTTACCCAATTTTCCCCGTAGTTTTTCCATGGCTTCATATACTACCGGCACCAAATAAACGGTAAGTATCAAGGAGGAAACAAGCCCGCCAATGATGACCCATGCTAACCCGTTTTTCCATTCCGAAGCGGTACCTGCTGCTAAAGCAATAGGGAGCATCCCAAAGACCATGGACAGGGTAGTCATCAGTATAGGTCGCATCCTACCTTTACCAGCTTCCATCAGCGCATCACGGACATTTAACCCTTTTTCCCGCAACTGATTGGTAAAATCCACAATCAGGATGGCATTTTTGGTCACTAGCCCCATCAGCATGATCAGTCCTAATAGTGCAAATAAACTGAGGTTGTTCATGGAAAGGTTGAGTGCTAGGAAAGCTCCGATTACTGCCACAGGAATGGAGAATAAGACCACAAAAGGATAAACAAAACTGTCGTACAAGGCCACCATGATCAGGTAAATCAGCAGGAAAGAAATCAGCAGAACAGAACCCAAAGCCCCGAAACTGTCATTCTGCCTTTTGATATCGGAACCCCACACATAGCTGATATCTTCAGGAAGTGGGTTTTCTTTAAAGTATGCCACTACTTCATCAGCTACTGTTCCAGAAGGCCTTCCCAAGGCATCAGCCGTAATGCTTACCGCAGGTTGTCTGTCCTTCCTTTCCAATAGGGAAGGGGATTTATCCTGTACTATAGTAGCCACTTGTGTTAAAGAAATCGGCATTCCCATTGGATTGACCAAAAGTAGCCTTTGAACATCGTCATAATTTTGGCGGTTAAAATTATCTAATTGCACACGGATAGGATATTCGGTCCCTCCTTGGCTAAGGGTTGCGTCATCATTCCCGCTTAAGGCATGGCGAAGGTTTAATCCCACATAAGCATTGGTCAGCCCTAGGCGTTGTAACTTGTCCTGGTCGGGAATGACCAGAAACTCCTGACTGCCTTCCTCTACAGATAATTTAACAAAGTCTGCTCCTGGAATATTTTCAATAACCGTTTTTAGTTTTTTGGCTTCAGCCATCACCTTTTCTTGGTCTGGACCGCTTAATGTCAGTTCTATGGGTGCAGAACGTGGCACCAAACCCAAGGCAGACATGGCATAGCTGGCTCCGGGAAACTCTTTTTTGAGTTCTTCACGGATATTTTTCATATAGCTTTCTGTCGGAATGTTGTTTCTTTCTTTGGCCTCCTTTAACTGCACTGTCAATTCTGACTTATAAGGTGACCCTACTCCCAAGCTTCCTATTCCGGTACTTGGTCCGCCCACATTGCTGAAGACAGTGGCCACTTCGGGCTGCTGAAGCAGGAACTGCTCTACTTCAAGTGTCCGGATATTGTTTTCCTTGATGCTGGTGGATTTATCATATTCCAGATACATCCTGAATTTCCCCTGATCACCTGTGGCTATCAGTTCTTTTCCGATAATTCCCTGTTTTAAGATCAGACCAGTCATCGCAAAAAGTGCGAGCACTATACCAACAAAAGCCAGTTTATGGTCAAGCACCCAGGCCAACTGTCGACCATACCAAGCAATGAAGCGGTCCAATTGTTCTTCAAACCAGATCAAAAACCTGTTAAAGGCATTGCTTGGCTGTAGGTCTTCAGACTTGCCTATGCGGGAAGCCATCCAAGGCGTGAGGGTAAACCCTACCAATAAACTCGTCATGGTGGAGGTAATGACGACTACGGAGAATTGCTTCAACATATCCGCTACAAAGACCTGTAGGAATAAGATAGGCAAAAACACCACCACATCGACCAAGGTGATGGAAAGGGCAGAAAAACCAATTTCCATCCTGCCATCCATGGCCGCAGCACGCTTTTCCTTGCCCATGTCCAAGTGTCTTTGGATGTTTTCCAAAACCACCGTCGCATCATCTACCAGAATACCGATGATCAATGACATGGCCAGTAAGGTCATTAAATTGAGGGTATATCCCAATATCCACATCACAGCAAAGGCAGTGACCAGTGAGGTAGGAATAGCCACTAACACGATCAGGGAGTTTCTGAAACTTCTCAAAAACAGCAGCATGACCAGCGAAACCAGAATAACTGCCAAAATCAGGTCAAATACCACCGAGTTGACTGCTGCGATGGTATTGTCGGTGCTGTCATCTGCAAGGATAAAACTCACCCCATCAGCGGCATGTAGTTTTTCGATTTGGGCCAATTTTTCCCGTACAGCCCGGGAAACATCTACCGCATTGGCATCCCCCTGCTTTTTGAGCATGAGGCCTATACCTTCTTGACCATTGTATCTACTGACTGAAGTAATCTCTTTGATACCCTCTTTGACAATCGCCAGATCCCGAACATAAACAGGACTTCCAGGAACAGGCATTGCTACCTGCACTTGTTGGATGTCGTCGAGGGTTCTGAATTTCCCTGTCAGCCTCACGGCACTTTGTTCCTTGTCTGTTTGAACTAGGCCTGCAGGAATGTCCAAACCGGAGCGGTTGATGGCTTCTACTACTTGGTTGAGCGATATTTTGTATTGACGCAGTTTTTCCTGATCTACTTTGACCTGTACTTCTCGCTGTTCGCCGCCCAAAACAGTGATTTCAGCTACGCCTTTGATCTGTTGGATTTGGGGAAGGTATTCGTCTATCAGGTTTTGGTAGAATGCTGTGCTGCTCAGATTACTCGTAGCAGTGATGGACATGATGGGCAGGTCATTGGGGGAGACCTTGGTCATTACGGGAGACAAAACCTGATCGGGTAAGTCCTTCCGGATATTGTCTATGTACCGCTGTGCATCCAGCATGGCCTGATCCAAATCTACGCCATATTTCATGTTGGCAATGACCACTGAGGCATTGGGCAGGGATTTGGTAACCAAATAATCTACACCTTCCAGGTTGGACAATGCATCTTCTATTTTTTGGGAAACGGAACTTTCCACTTCTTCGGGTTCAGCACCCGGATAAATCGTCTTGATCACGACTACGGGCTGGTTAAAGTCCGGCATCAACTCGTAGGACAAGTTGGTGAATCCGATGTAGCCAAGCAGAATAAATATACTGAACAGTACGATGATCAGCGAAGGCCTATTGATGGATATGGAGGTAATGTTCATGGCTTTAGGATTAAAGGTTGGTGATGACAGAAGCACCTTCAAACACATTGATCAGTCCTCCAATGATGATGACATCTTTTTCTTGAAGACCTGAGCGAACAAGTACCTGATCCTGCATTCTTTTTTCAATTTGAATCTTTTGGATGCGGGCCTTGCCATCTTTGACTACATAAACCTGAGGCTCCAAGTCTGAACCAACAATAGCCGCTGAAGGGATTACTATTCCCGTAATGTCCCTATCGGTTATTAAGGTCAGGTGACCAAACATACCGGCTTTGATTTCCTGTTTGGAAAGGTTTGGAACAATGATTTCTACAGGGAAGTTATTGGCAGGATTGCCACGGCTCCCAATCATGTTGACCTTTCCTATAGTTTCTACAGGAAGTGAAGGAATGCTTACTGTATAGCTCTTACCCAATTCAAATAATTTGAGGTCCTGTTCCGGTACCTGAATGCCCAATTTGACCTGAGAAATGTCAGTAAGCTGCAATAGTGGCTTTCCTGGTGCCGCAAAATCCCCTTCCTCCGTTAGTTTGGCTGTTACAACCCCATCAAAGGGTGCACGGATTTGACTTTTGCTGATTTGTTCTTTCAGGGTACTGACCTGTACGTTGGCTGTCTCCAGTGCCAATTCGGTTTTTTCCAATTGTATGCCCTGAATGGCCTCATTTTCTACCAAGATGCGGTAGCGTTTGAGATCTGCTTCGAGTCCTTTTACCTGAACTTCGGCGGCCTTGAGTTGCAACTGAAGCAGTGCGTCATCTAGCTGGATAAGCACCTGGCCTTTTCTCACAGTAGAACCTGATTCTACCAAGACACGGTTGACTTTGCCCTGTACTTCTGCACTGAGTTTGCTTTCTCTATTGGGTTCAAAGGTACCCGTGAAACTGTATTCGGGATTGATATTGGTTTGACTAACCTGTAGGGCGGTAACTTGTACCGGTTGCTCCCTGTCATAAAGATAAACACGATCTTCTGCGATTTGCTTGTTGGTCAGGAGTTTGGCGACTATCAGGCCGACAAGAGCCAAGGGGATCAGGATATATAGGATCTTTTTCATTTTAATATCAATTCAAGAGGTTTCCACTGGTTTTTTTGATGTCAAGATTTGCTTTCAGGTATTCTACCATTGCGTTGAGATAGATTTGCTGGGCATCTCTCAGGGCATTATCGGCCAACAAGACTTCAGTCAGACTGGCCAATCCTTCCTGTTGTTGGAGGAGCATTCTTTGGTAAACGGATTCAGCCATTTGGATCTGTTGCTGACTGGTTTTGAGTTGGCTTTTGGCTACCTGACTTTGTAGTAAGGCATTTTGTTGCAACATGTCCGTTTGTTGCACGATCAGTTCCTGCTGGATTTGGTTGTTTTGGAGTTCGATTTTTTTCTGGCTGATTTTCTTATGGGTAACCGTACCGTTAAAAATCGGGACGTTCAGTTGAAGCCCTACAAAACTTACCGGATAGAAATTCAGGAAGGATTCGGGCTGACCTGTAAATCCAAATCCTGTCCGGCCATAATTTCCGTAAAGGGCAAGGCTTGGGATTCTGCTGTTTCTTATAGTCCTGATTTCCTGTAGGCTTATTTGCTGTTTTTTCTCCTGAATTAATTCATCCAAAGTTTTCTGTGTGGACCAATCCTCTGATTCACTTATTCTGATGTTGAAAGGGATATCCATTTCCGTATCTAAAGGCAATCCCATCACAAATTTGAGAGCTTTCAGGAAAGTCTCATACTGACTTTCGACCTGATGCGCTGCACTTTCGAGTTGTTGGATTTGGAGGAGTACCTTATCCCAATCTGTTCGCTGCGCAATGGTCTGTTCGTACAATAGACGGGTGTTTTTTTCAAGTTTCCGGCTGTTGTCGAGGTTTTGCTGGATGAATGCGAGTTTATTTTTTAAAATCTGGGCATTGTAATACAGATTGGAAACTTCTAGGTAAACTTGTTCTTTGGTTTTTCCTTCCTGTAAATAGGCGAGTTCCTGATAAGTTTGGGAAGCTTTGATCCCTCCCATCAGCTGCGCGTCATAGAGCGGCATTCTGAAGGTCAGATTGGTGCTGATATTATGCGGCACCCCAAATTGGATTTCCCTGAAGAAACCTTCAGGACCTCCGAATGCGGATTGTGGCATCAGCTGAAAGGGGAGTTCAGTGAAATAGCGATAGTCCCCCTGAAGAAAGAGCTTTGGAAGCAATTGAGCCTTGGCTTCCTGATTTTTGAGAAGTGCGATTTCGCTCTGATTTTTGGTGAGCTGGATATTTTTGTTTTGCACCATTGCTGTATCAAGGCATTCCTGCAAGGTCCATGTTTTCACTTGTCCCTGAGCTTGGAAACTGAAGAGGATCAGCAAAACCAAGGTTAATTTAAGTATGTGAGTATTTACTAACATTTTGAAGTAAATTTTTTTAAGGTTTCATTAAAGTGATCAATGCTTCGAGCATGTTTTTTCCTTGTCGGATGATGTCGAACTGGAAATTGGCAATGCGCCATTTGAACATTTGCAGGCGAAATGAACCCATGATGATATGTACAAGTTCTTCTGTGGTAATTGCTTGCGTAAATGTACCGGATTGTTGTCCCTGCATGATTAGGGGCATCAAATACTTCATTTTGACCTGCATCAGCTGCAGGATGGCCTGATTGATTTTTTCACTTTCTTCCAATAAGCCATCAGAAAACACTGCCACTACAAAGTGTGGATTGGCTTTGAAAAATTGAAATTGGCTATTGAAGATCGCTTGAAATTTAAGTTCAGGAGCCGTATCAGGAAGGCAGATCTGCGACAGTCTTTCGTTCATATTGCTACGAAGGTATTGGAGCAGTGCAAGGATTATATCTTCTTTACTCCCAAAATGCCTGTAGATAGCAGCTTCAGAAAATTCCATTTCCCTCGCCAGATTTTTGGTAGTAAGGCCACTCAAACCCGATTCTGTGAGGATTTTGCCGGCGGCACAGATGATTTCCAGCTGTCTTTCTGAGATTTCCATTTGGTTAGTTAGTATTCACTAACAAAGTTAAATATTTATTTTCAAATTCAAAATTATTGAAGAATTATTTTTTGGAATAAGCTATACACCTGAACCAAAGCTTTGTCATTGAACAGTAGTTAAAAAAGATTTGAAATCTTGGTCTTGTTTGAGGATGACTCGACTGGAATTACAAATTTCGAGGAGCGGTGGAGCGGTTAGTTTTTAGCCACAGCCACAATCTTATTTACAATCTCTTCGCCAACCAATCCAAGCCCTTCTTTTTGGTACTTCATTACCCCTCGGCGGTCAAAAACCGAGATGATATTGGAGTGTGAAAAATCGATGGGATTGATCTGCTTGTATTTGACAGCCATGATATTGGCAAAATCTCTGACTCCATCTTCTGTCCCTTGAAGGAAAAGCCATTTTTGATCTTCCATTCCGTTTTCTTTTGCGAAAACTTTCAATTTTTCAGGAGTGTCATTTTTTGGATCTATGCTGACAAGGACATATTGGATGTCTTTTCCTTTTTTTCCGCTCACTTTTTCTTCAATCATTCGCATGTCAGCCACCAATCGGGGACAGGCTGTTCGGCATGCTGTGTAAATCATGACCACGACCAGTGGTTTTCCCTTCAAATCTTTGAATTCAATGGTTTGACCATCTTGGGTTTTCCATAAGGCGGGGAGCTGATAAATGGATAAGTCGTCCATAACTTCTTCAGGATTTATCGTGTCCTTTATGATTTCCTTTTCTTGGCATGAAAAAATTAGGATTAAGAGCAGTATTAGGCTAAAGTATTTCATGGTTTTATCAGTTTAAAGTGAGTGGATGATTGACATCTTTCGCGCAGCGAAATCCCAATGTAGTAAGAGAGAAATTGGCTTTCAGACTAGATCGCATCGCATATCGCATAAACGCGGCATAATTCATCATATCTTTGGCTCCTATAGCACCTCCGGCACAAAACAAGCTTGCATCAGTATTCCCATTATTACGGGACTCTCCGGTGAGTATAATGGAGTTGAAATCCTGGGTCCATTCCCAGACCATGCCATGCATGTCTTTAACTCCCCAATAATTCGCATCGGATTGGCCGACAGTTTTCAGGAAAGTTCTGGGTTGCTCGTAGCTGCGCAGGATGCTTGCATTATACAGGCTATCTTCCCGAGCATCTCTTTTTGTAGTGGAGGCCATGGCAGCGTATTCCCATTCATCCACTGTAGGAAGTCTTTTTCCCTGACATTCACAGTAGGCTTTAGCGGCAAACCAAGAAATCATGGTGATGGGCTTGTCCAAAAGGGCTACAGGAGCAGTTAGGTCATTCTCCCAATTGGATAAATACCTTTCGTCTGCAAATAATTTGGTTACTTTGGATTTCTGCCATTTGGAATAATTGCGAACAAACTCCTGAAATTCAGCATAGGTCACCGGATTGATTTCCAAGTAAAAATCCCTTACTTCTACATCTGCTTGCTCACCTATTCCGTAGAGGGGGGTATAATTCCCCCCTTTTACCAGAGCCATCTTACCTCCTTGGGCAGAAGCATTATTGATCAAAAACAAGGCGGCAATCAAAAGAAATACTTTTCTCATTTTTTCCTCCTTTTGTTTACCATGTCGGGAGTAACTTCAGTCCCGTTATTGCCCCAGCTGTTGTATACATAAGTGAGAACAGCTGCAACTTCTTCGTCTTTGAGTTGCTGAGAGGGCATGATACTATTGTATTTTTTGCCGTTAACAGTGATTTCACCCGATAGTCCATGGAGAAGCACATCGATGGACCGGTTGACATCGGCATTCAGGTAATCTGCATTTGCCAGGGGAGGGAAGGCATTGGCTACCCCTTCACCGTTGGCTTGGTGACAGGCAAAGCATGCCTGCATGTAGATTTTCTTTCCTGTATCGATCAGCTCACTTTTGGTCATGGTAACAGGAGGGCTTACGACATTGCCATCTTTTGGCATTTTCTGAATGGTACTTCCTTCAGGGAGATAGATTCCTTCCATGATTTCACCTGCAAAAATTTTCTCGTTTTCTTTTCCTGTGACGCTCAGAATACCTAATGCACCTTTGTTGAATGCCCTGAAAATGGAGTGATCTACCAATACCAAATTAGAAGGTACATCGGCTTTAAATTCCAGGATAGCTGCTCCACCTGCCGGAACCAGGGTTGTGCCTACGTTGGAGTTGACTTGATCGCCTCCATCTACATACACTTTATCGAAAATTTCACCTATGACGTGGAAGGAAGAAGCGAGGTTAGGTCCACCATTTCCGAAAAATATTCTAATGGTTTCACCTGCTTTTGCCTGCAGTGCATTTTCCCCACTGAGTGCATTGACGCTACCGTTGAATACCACATAATCTGGTCTTTCATCATAGGCTTTTTGCATATCAAAAGGTTGTAAACCTGGTTCCCCAAATCTTCCCTCGGTGTAGAAATCACCCTGCATGACATAGAACTCCTTGTCTACTGGCGGTAAACCACCTTCCGGTTCCACCAAGATCAGTCCATACATGCCGTTGGCAATGTGCATGCCTACAGGAGCTGTCGCACAGTGATATACATAGAGTCCGGGGTTGATCAGTTTAAAGGAAAACGTTTTTTCATGCCCTGGCGCAACAAATGAAGCCTCAGCGCCCCCACCTTGGCCTGTTACAGCGTGAAGGTCGATGTTGTGGGGCAATTTATTGTCAGGGTGGTTTTTGATTTTGAATTCTACTTCATCACCGACCCTGGCACGGATAAATGAGCCCGGGACAGTACCGCCAAAAGTCCAGAAAAGGTAAGATACCCCATCCGCCATTTCCATTTCTTCTTCTGTTATTTCCATTTCCATGTATAGCTTCATGGCAGGACGGTTGCCCACTGGTGGTGGTACATGAGGAGGAGCAGTTAGTTCTGCCACCATTTCTCCAAAGACTTTGGTTTTACTGTAGTCTTTGGTGTAATTCGAGTTTCCGGTATTTCTGGATTGACCTTGGGTACAAGCAGTGAATATTGCACCTGATAAAAAGAGTAAAAGATAAATATATCCTTTAAATGAAGAAAGTTTTTTAGTCATGGCTTTATCGTTTTAATTTTTTTTTGGGAGATATGCTTGATATGAACTTCTCAATTATTCATTGACACAAAAAAACCAGATAATTTTTAATTGTACACTGATACACCTCAACAGAAGGTTTTTATTTTCGCAAAAAAAAGCCTGCATTTTCGCAGGCTATTAGTAAGAAGTGGCATAGGCATATTGACGTATTCGTTCTTTTAAAGTTGTTATATCAGGTAATTGAATTGTCCTATCAACCGTTTGGATGAGCCCTTCTTTTTTCAAGGAAGTTAAAACCCGGCTGACTTGTTCTGCATTTGTACCGATGATCTGTGCAATTTCTTGTCTGTTTAAATCAATTTCAACCTGATTGCCTTGGGATCCTAGAAGGTAGGTGTCAGCAAGGTACAATAAGCCTAAAATCACTTTTTCTTCATTGTTCATCAATCCTAGACATTTTGTACGGATTTCACTTTTTCTTAATTCCCTGGAATAAAACCGCATTACTTCAAAAGTAAACTTTGGATTGGCCATAAAAGCTTCATAAAGTGTAGCATTGTCGATAAAGCAGATTTGTGATTCCTCCAAAGTGACAGCACCTATGCTGTATTTTTCAAGGCCAATGGCCGAATGTCCCAACATGTGCCCTTCACCTGCCAACCTGACCGTTTGTTCTTTTCCGCCTACATTGGAACTGATTACTTTTACTTTACCTTTCAAAATAAAGTAAGCACCCAAAACCAAACTGCCTTCCATAAAAACAAATTGCCCTTTTGGATAGATAGGGGAGTTTTTGGCATCAGATAAACGATTAATCCATGTGTGATTGCATTGCTTTACCAAGCATGTAGCAATTGGACACATTTTGCAGTTTGGACTTATATTCATAATAGTTGCAAGTAAATAGGATTTGGTACTGGCCCAAGTGATATACAGCAATTCAAAACATGATTGATATCAGTTTTTTACAAATTTGTAGATTTTTTTTCCTTTGTGCTATTTGACTTTTGAAATCCACCTGTATCTTCGTGTCATAAAAAGATAAAAAGGTCTTTTAATCTAAATTAAATTTAACCCAGTTCTATATGCTATCAAAATCACAAGCAAGGACTTTCTTTCTGGGTGGTACAGTGGTGACCTTTCTGATATTTATCGGATTAACCATTTATTCCATGGCCCCTAGTAATGACCAGTCTAATCATCAGAACATTACCGAGCAGGTAATCAAAGGCAAGCACATTTGGGAAACCAATAATTGCATGGGTTGCCACGCCATTATGGGGGAAGGGGGCTATTATGCACCGGAACTCACCAAAGTGATTGACAGACGTGGTGCACCTTTGGTGAAAGCCATCCTTCAATCGCCCATTCCCTGGGCACCCAACGGGAGGAAAATGGTCGCCTATGAAATGAGCGATGAGGATGCAGAAGCTATGATTGAATACCTAAAGTGGATAGGGGAAATCGATCTTAACGGCTTCGACCGTATTGTTTCACCATTGGCAAAAGATAAGTTAAAAGACTAGAAACATGAAATATAAATCACAACAGGTAGCCTACTGGTTTTTTGCCTTATGTATGCTGCTCTTCGCACTACAGATCGTCTATGGATTTATCATGGGATTTGCCAGAATCGGCATGGATGGACTCCATGACTGGATTCCCTTTAATACCGCAAGGGCGGTGCACACCAATTTATTGGTTGTTTGGTTGCTGACCGGATTTATGGGTGCAGCTTATTATATCATTCCAGAGGAAGCCCAGCGGGAACTTGTCAGTGTCAAGCTGGCTTACGTGCAATTGATTTCTCTGGCTGTGGTTGGGGTGGCCGCTATTACGGGCTACCACTTTAATATCTGGGAAGGAAGGAAATTTCTGGAAATTCCCCGTGAATTGGATTATCTGGTAGTCGTCAATGTCCTGCTGTTTTTGGGAATAATTCTAGCTACTTTGTTTAAAGGGAAATGGCAGACCACCACAGCTTTGGTTATGACTATGGGGCTGGTTTTTGCCGCGCTCTTGTACCTCCCTGGAATGATATGGTTTGATTCACAGGTAACCGACTCCTTTTTTAGATGGTGGGTAGTTCATCTTTGGGTAGAAGGCGTTTGGGAATTGATCATGGGCGGTATCTTGGCCTTCCTGTTGATCAAATTAACCGGTGTGGATAGAGAAGTCATCGAGAAATGGCTGTATGTGATCGTTGGTTTGACCTTTCTCTCAGGGATACTCGGTACAGGTCACCACTATTATTACATTGGTGTCAACAAAATCTGGTTGGTAGTAGGGGGCGTGTTCTCTGCATTAGAGCCACTTGCTTTTCTTGCCATGGCCCTGTTTGCAGTCTATATGTACCGCAAAGGTGAGAAAAACCACCCTAACAAAATTGCTCTTTTCTGGACTATAGGAGCTGCAATTGTTTCCTTTATTGGTGCCGGGTTGCTGGGTTTTGCCCATACCCTTCCTCAGACCAATCTCTACACCCATGGAACCTTGGTAACGGCTATGCATGGCCACTATGCTTTCTGGGGTGCTTATGTGATGATCGTATTGGCCATCATCAGTTATGCCATGCCCAACATCACCGGCAGAAAACGACATGATAAAACCAACGGACATTTGGCATTCTGGCTATCAAATATCGGTATGCTCGGTATGGTGGTAGCACTTGGTGTTGCAGGTGTTGTTCAGGTTTATCTTGAAAGAAGGTTAAGTATGGATTTTATGATTGCTCAGGAAGAAGTTAAAATCCACTTTGTGGTCATGCTGCTTTGTGCTACCATGTTTGCAACTGGAATCGGGATCTATATTTATGAATTTATTAAGTATGGAAGACCTACTAATGAAGCACTATCCAAAAAAGAAGAAACTGTTTTGGTTAGTTAAACCCTTCATTTGAATTGTCAAACAGGAAAATCGGCCATCGGTTTATTTCTTAATCAGTTTGCCGACTTCTGAAAATAGCTGGGTCGCCTCTTCTGGCAGCCCGGCTTTCAAACCTCAAAACTTAACATTATGGTTATAGAAGCACCTTATTATCATCAGACAGATCAGGAATCAGAGGTTTTTTTGCAAACCTTCCAAAACCGCATGCCTTTGCTTCTAAAAGGGCCAACAGGAAGCGGGAAATCCCGATTTGTGGAATATATGGCACATGCTACCGGTCAAAGACTGATCACTATTTCCTGTCACGAAGAAACATCATCCACAGATCTGATCGGTAGGTTTATCATCAAAGGAGCTGAAACGGTATGGATAGATGGCCCACTGACCACCGCTGTTAGAGAAGGAGCCATCCTTTACCTGGATGAAGTGGCAGAGGCCCGACCTGATGTGATAGTGGCTATCCACTCGCTGACAGATCACAGAAGGGAATTGTTCATTGATAAACTCGGAGAGACGGTCAAAGCCCATGAAAACTTCATGTTGATTGCTTCCTTCAATCCAGGTTACCAAAGAGGTTTCAAAGAGCTGAAACCTTCCACACGGCAACGTTTTGTGGCTTTGAGCTTTGGTTATCCAACATCAAAAATTGAAACAGAAATCCTTGTCAACGAAACTGGAGTGAAGCAGGATATTGCCAAAAAGCTGGTTGCTATAGGAGGTAAAATCCGAAATCTGACAGAATTGGGTTTGACCGAAACGGTATCTACCCGATTGTTGGTGGATGCGGCGAAGCTGATTCAATCCGGTCTTCCCAAAAGGTTGGCCTGTCATGTCGCCATAGTGGAACCGCTTAGCGATGATGCACAGACCATTGAGTCTATGAAGGATTTGGTTGATTTGATGATATGAAATTGAAATATGTTGGATATATAATAGAAATATGGTTGAAATATGGTGCGCGAAATATATGGAAATAGAATATAAATAAGCTTCGCGAAATAAAATTGAAATAAATAGAAATAAATCAGAAGATGGGACTGGAAATAGATGAATGGATATATGGCAGATTGGTTCGGTATTTTAAAAAAAGCCGATTGAAAGCCGAGTTGGAAATGCACCACAAGGTGGATTTGGAAGTTATCCGACCAAGATTGACTTTTTTGGCCAGGGCCATTACCGGGAAAGCAATTGACATTTATCCTGCTGAAGCTGAAGGAGGTTTTAAAAACAATAATTTCTTCCTTCCCATTTCTTTTGCCGAGTTTCCCACTTGGGAAGAAAATCTCTATTTCTATTTTTTCAGAACACTTTACCTGAGCGCACAACAAGACCTAGGCTACAATTGGACCAAGGAAACGGACGATCTGATTCTTTCCCGTCAGATGGCCGAACAGACGGCTCCTGCCGTCCTGGAAAAGTTAGCTGATGAGTTTAGGATTGCAGCCCAACTTCATGAAAAATTAAAAAGCCATTTTCAGTCTAAGACCAAGCCTGGAGAGCAAGCAGATTTGAGTTTACTTTATGGAAAGTGGATGTATGCTGACCCTTCAGCAACGGAAGAGGATCCGCTTCAGAATTTTGACAATCGAATCAAAAAAGGCAAAGAAGAAAACCCAACAACCACATTGATAGCTAAAGCGGTGGAGGAAGTCAAAAACCTCACCATCGATAAAAAGCAGCAAGAAGACTATGTTTTACTGCACAACTTTGAAAAGGTGGAAACGGCTGAAGAATCAAGTGGGGTTTGGAGGGATTTTGATGGCAAGGACGAGTTGGAAGATCATCAGGATGCATTGGAAGAGTTAAGTATGAAATTTACCGTAAGGGTGGATGACCCTGCGCATTCGGTTTATCAGGCAGAATTTGTAGAAAACACTACCATCTCCGAAAGTGCTGAGCGGGATGAAAAAGGCTTCCACCTTTGCTACGATGAGTGGGATTTTAAAAAGCAGATTTATAAACCTGATTTTTGTAAAGTGTATCCCCAAACTTTGGTGAAAACTGATTTGGCCTATTACCGAAATACCATTTCCAAGCATGCCAGTACTTTGCTGGGGCTACGAAAGATGCTGACTTCTATCAACAACAAAATGAAACTTCAACGCAAACAGAATCAGGGCGATGAATTTGACATTGATGCCTTGACTGATTTGTTTACAGACGTTCATGCACGGAAGACCCCAGCTGAAGACATTTACCTTTCCAAACGGAAAAAAGAGAAGGATCTTTCCATATTACTTCTCTTGGATGTGAGTTTATCCAGCGATAGCTATGCTGCCAATAACCGGGTGATTGACGTGGAAAAGGAAGTATCCATTCTTTTCGGAGAGATTTTGAATGAGTTTGATATAGATTTTTCCATTGATAGTTTTTATTCCAAAACCAGAAATTACTCCACTTACCTTACCCTTAAGGAATTTGATGAAAGCTGGGATTTGGGTAAAAAACGAATTGGAGCGGTAGAACCTCAGGGGTACACCCGTATAGGGTCAGCATTGAGGCATGCAGGCGCAAGACTTGATCAGAGAAGCACGAAGAATAAATGGGTAATCCTAATTTCTGACGGTAAGCCCAATGATTATGACCGCTATGAAGGGAAATACGGTATTCAGGATATCAAACAGGCGCTACGGGAACTTAACGAACGCCAGATAAACTCCTACGCTCTTGCGATAGAAGCTCAGGCCAAATATTACCTGCCCCAGATGTTTGGACAAAACCATTACCAGATTCTGACGACACCGGTGGAGCTATTGAGTTCCCTGGTCAAATTGTACGAAAGGATTAAACACCAGTAATATGAATGCTTACGAACAAGAATTAGACCTCCCAAAAGGTCATCCCATCCATACCTATTTGCAGGAAACTGCCATGATTCATCAGCTGATTGATGAATTGGAACAGTGCGATATTGAAAATGATTATCAGGTATTCTACAACCTCTTTAATAAACTTCAAACAATTGAAAGGCGTTTTGAACGCAAAGAAAACCAACTTTTCTCCTTTCTTGAAAAAAGTGGTTGGAACGGACCTTCCCAAAATATGTGGTCTTTTCATGACACCATTCGCAGTATTTTCAAGTTTGTCAGGGAAAAAGTGGAAGCCAGGGATATCCGTGGAGTCTATGAGAATTTCCATCATTTAAGCAATAATATCCGAAGGCTCATGCTGGTGGAGGAGACAGTTTTATTCCCCAATTCCCTGAAAATACTTAAAGAAGAAGACTGGCAGCAAATGCGGAAAGGAGAGGAGGAGATAGGATGGATGCTATCAGAAAAGCCTGCTGCTTATCCTGAACAGGCCTATGTGCACCCATCAGAAGATTTTACTCAAAGAGATTTAAGTTTTGCTAAGGCTGAAAGTCAGCATTATGATGAAGGCTATATGACGGTAGAACAGGTCAACCTATTACTTCGTACGATGCCTTTGGATATTACATATGTGGATGAAAATGACAAAGTGATCTTTTACAATAGAGGAGAGGAACGGACCTTTCCAAGAAGTGCAGGAATTATTGGTAGGGAAGTCAGGTTCTGTCACCCGCCCAAAAGTGTGGATACTGTCCTGAGAATACTGGAGGAATTCAGAAAGGGCACGCAAAGTGAAGCTTCTTTTTGGATCAATTTTAAAGGCAGGTTGATCTATATCCGGTATTTCGCTGTACGGGATGCGGATAAAAATTACCGTGGGGTCATAGAAATGTCACAGGATATCACAGATATCAAGCATATAGATGGAGAAAAAAGACTGTTGGAATGGAAATAAAAGCCCAGAATATAGATCATAAGGATATCTTTTACCCTCCGGGTGGCATCCTGTTATGGATAATCATCATATTGGAGCTGATCACCTTCGGATTGGGGATCGGAGGCTTGGTTTATTATGGCAAATTAGAGCCCGAACTATTCCATCAATCCAGGCTTCAATTAAATACTTCTATCGGCACCTTGAATACCTTAATTTTATTGGTCAGTGGGTATTTTATGACCAATACTGTCCTGAAACTTAAATCAGGGGCTATTGAATCAGCTAAAAAATACTTGGTTTGGACCATGTTGGGCGGGTTGCTTTTTGTAGGATTGAAAAGCTATGAATATGTTGAAAAATTGACAGGCGACCTAGACATGGGGGATAACATGTTCTTTACCTTTTATTGGCTAATGACCGGATTCCACCTTGCGCATGTTTTGGTAGGTCTGGTGATTTTGGTATTCAGTTGGTGGCAGATAAAAACCAGACCTAGATCTCTTCAGGTGACAGATTTGGAATCTGGGGCCGCTTTTTGGCACATGTGTGATTTGATCTGGCTTTTATTATTCCCTTCCTTATACCTGATATTCTAAGATGGAAAAGAAAAATTTATTAATACTCTTCATTTTGATTGGGATGACCCAAGTCTCTGCATTTCTTGGTGTTTTCAATCTTGGAGTTGTAAATTATTTGACTTGGCTGGTGATGGGTTTAGCTGCTGTTAAATTCTTCCTGGTTGCCTTTGTATTTATGGAATTGCGTAAGGCCCATTTCTTCTGGAAGTTTGCAACTGTCCTTATAGGATTGCTGGTGGTAGTGGTAGTTGGGTTTTGGGCTTAAAAACTTTCTCTTAAAATTTGATTGTCAAGAAAAAAATACTTTAATTTCAGAGTTAAAAGTCTTAATTAAAAAGCATGAAAGTATTATCCCAAACGAGTAAGTACGGCATAAGGGCTCTATTGTATATTGTGAGTAATCCAAGTACAGGAGAATATGTCAGTATTGGGGAAATAACAAAAGAATTGAATCTTTCCTTTCATTTTCTAACTAAGATATTTAGAGAGTTGACCAATAAAGGCATATTGTACTCTTATAGGGGACCTTCAGGAGGGATTGCATTGGCCAAACCATCAGATCAGATAATGCTTATAGACATTGTCTTGGCTTTGGAAGGAGAGGATTACTTTGACAATTGTCTTTTAGGTTTTCCAGGCTGTGGTGTAGAAAAGCCTTGTCCTGTCCACAATTTTTGGAAAGGCATCAAAGAGGACATAAAATCCCATCTCTGTAATACGAGCCTTGCCCAATTAGGAGAAAAGATACTTGCTGAAGAAGTACGGTTATTTGATTAAAAAAAATTTCCTGTTAATTAAGAATTAATACTCTTAAATATGAAATAAATCTACCTTAAACCATTAACCCATGAAACCGGATACTAAATTCCTGAATTACATCATGAAACAAAAGAACTGGTGGCTTCCTTTTATGGTCATCTTTGTCATCAGTATAGTAGGTCTTTTGTTCATTGCCTATCAGACTTACGAGGAAGCGCCTCCTATTCCGCATTATGTAGATGAAAAGGGAGAAGAAATCATCACCCAAGAGCAAATATTGAGAGGACAGGAGGTTTTCCATCGCTATGCTTTGATGGAATATGGAAGTATGTTTGGTGACGGCGCATTAAGGGGTCCTGATTTTACAGCTCAGGCCTTGAATGAAAGAGCCAAATCCATGTTTCGTTTTTATCAGGAAAGTTTGAATGAGAATGGAAGCAGGAGTGAGTTTGAGTCAGAGGGTATTTTAAGAAAAGTTCAAAAAGAAATTAAGGAAAATACATACGATGAGAATAACAATCAGGTTAACATTTCTTTCGCTCAGGTAGCTGCCATTCGGGATTTGGAGGGCTTTTATCAGGAGATGTTTCTCAATCCTGATTTTCATGAGGCATTTAAGCCAACTGGATATATTTCCGATCCCACAGAGATCAAGGATTTAAGTGCATTCTTTTTTTGGGGATCCTGGGTCTGTAGTGTAGAGCGACCTGGTGAAAAATACAGTTATACCCATAATTGGCCTTATGATGAATTTGCAGGAAATGTCGCTACGCCTTCCACTTTAATTTGGAGTATTGTGGGCCTTTTGGGGCTGGTATTGGGTTTGGGAATTGTTCTGTATTACTATGGACAATTTGAACAACTGAGTGAGGAGTATTATGCAAAAGGTGCATCAGAAATGGTCACTGAAGAAAAATTACAACAATACAAACCTACGCCGACCCAAAGAGCCACCTTTAAGTTTTTCTATGTTGCGGTAATCCTGTTTTTGATTCAGGTTTTGGCTGGAGTTCTGACTGTTCATGATTTTGTTGGGTTTACCAAATTCTTTGGTTGGGATATTCAGGAAGTATTACCTGTTACAATTTCAAGGAGCTGGCATGTTCAGTTATCTCTGTTTTGGATTTCAGCCTGTTGGGTTGGGATTTCCTTTTTTATCCTACCCTTGTTGGCAAAGAGTGAACCTAAAGGTCAGCTATTTTTGATCAATTTGCTCTTTGGGATATTTTTTGTCATGGTAGGCGGGTCTTTTGTGGGAATCTTCATGGGACCAATGGGGATGTTGGGGGATTATTCCCGTTGGTTAGGGCATCAAGGTTGGGAGTTTGTGGAATTAGGCAGACTATACCAATATTTCCTTTTGGCCATCTTTGCACTATGGGCGATTATTGTATATCGGGGGGTTAAAAACACCCTTAGACCTGGTATGCCCTGGGGCCTACCCAATTGGTTGGTGTATTCCATTGTCTGTATTTTACTTCTTTTATTATCGGGCTTTGTAGCGCGACCTGAAACCAATTTCGTCATTGCTGATTTTTGGAGATGGATGGTAGTGCATATGTGGGTGGAAGCATTCTTTGAAGTGTTCACCACGATAATAGTAGGCTACATGATGGTGATGATGGGTTTGGTCAACAGGCAAGCTGTCGTGAAAGTAGTGTATATCGCAGCCTTACTGTTTTTGGGTTCAGGGCTATTGGGGATTTCACATAATTTCTATTGGAATGCCAAACCTGTAGGAACGCTTGCTCTGGGAAGTGTATTTTCGACCTTACAGGTGGTTCCGCTGATTTTGTTAACCTTGGAGGCATGGAGGATGCAACGTATGCCTTACCTATTATCGACCAAGCAAAAAGAAAGACACCGATCCTCTCTATTTGCCATGCCTGGAGTATTCCTGTTTATCATTGGGGTTACTTTTTGGAATTTCTTTGGTGCAGGAGTCTTTGGTCTGATCATTAACCTTCCCATAGCCAATTATTATGAGCATGGAACTTACCTGACAGTCAATCATGGGCATGCAGCACTCATGGGGGTTTACGGTAATTTATCCATAGCAGCCATTCTTTTTGCTTTGAGATTTTTACTAAAGCCTGAAGCATGGAACACCCAATTAGTGAAAACGGCATTTTGGTCAATCAATATTGGACTTTTATTGATGGTGACTTTGGATTTATTCCCTGCAGGAATCCATCAACTTGTTGCAGTGATGGAGGAAGGGTATTGGTTTGCCAGGTCTCAGGAGTTTATCCAAAGTGTACCTTTTCAGGCAATGACCTGGTTAAGGATTGTAGGGGGAGCGGTTTTTTGTATCGGCGGCCTCTTTCCTCTGACCTGGTTTGTGTTGAAAAGTGCCAAGCATCTCAAACCAGCCTATGAAATGGAAAAGATTGATCATCACCTTGAGGAAGTAGAAGAAGAAATAGAAACAGTTTAAACCAATTAGAATTTTAATATATGTTTGAATCATTTACCTATGAAGTCAATGTCCATTGGCAAAATGGAAGAATCGGAAAGATGAGTTCTCCTGAACTTGAACATTCTTTTTCATGTGCTACGCCTCCCGAATTTCCGGAAGGTGTTCCGGGAATCTGGTCTCCTGAGCACCTGTTTACTGCAGCAGTCAACAGCTGTTTTATGACGACGTTTCTTGCCGTGGCAGATAATTACAAATTAAAATATGAACATTTCTCCAGTCAGGCATTTGGAAGGCTTTCCAGAGAGTCAGGCAAATGGATGATGACAGAAATAGTGCTTAAGCCCGAGTTGACCATTTGTACAGAGGAGTCTGAAAGTAAGGCGTTAAAAGTATTGGAAAAATCTGAAAATGCTTGTCTGATTTCTAACTCTATTAAGACCATGGTCATCATGGAACCTCAAATTTTGGCTTCAGAAATGTGTGTGTAAATCATGTGTTTTCGGTGAATGAAAGGGTGAGGTTCTTGACTTCACCTTTTTTTAATTCCTCCAAATGGTTTTCACCGGAAAATCAAATTTCTCATGGGTATATACTTTCTTTATACTTTCCGGTAGCTTGGAAATGCTGCCTTTGTCTCCGACATAATGCTGAAGGTAGTAGTTGCCTTGGTATCCTTTTTCCTTAAGGAACTTGGCCATGTTAAAAAGGTCTTCCTCACTGATTAGCCAGCTGTGGAGGGTGGTTCTGACTTCAAAATTGATGTTGCTGTACAGCAGGATATCCAGACTTTCTACAAATTCACCGTAAAGCTGGGAGGCTGTTATTTTCTGATAAGCTCCAGGCAGGGCTTTAAAGTCCAAAGCGACGTAATCTACCAGTTTCTCTGCGATGAGGTTTTCCAAAACGTGCGGTCTGCTGCCGTTGGTGTCGATCTTCACCTTCATGCCCAATTCTTTGATTTGATGGGCTAACCACAGGACATCCTGATGGAGGGTGCATTCCCCTCCACTGAATACAACCGCATCCAGAAGATTTTTTCTTTTCTCCAAAAACTGAAGAATATCCCCATAGCTAAGTTTCCCTTTGCCTGCTACAATTTCAGGATTGTAACAGTATCCACAACGCATGTTACAGCCTGCAAACCAAAGGATGCAGGCTGTATGGTCAGGATAATCCAGTAATGTAAAAGGGGTAATGCTATAAATGGGTCTAGCAGTATCTGTCCTTTTCTTCTTTGAAATGTTCCCGTTGCTTGTGTTCACCTTTTTTTCCAATGTTAAAACTTTCTACTGGCCTGTGGTATCCCATTACCCGGGTATAGACCAAACATTTGGTTCTTTTATCCCTGTTGGCTTCCAGCCAGGTTTGGGTTTCAATTTTTTCAATTGTTGCTTCATTTGTTTGCATAACTTAAGAGGTTTTATGGTTAATTTGATCTAATAGAATTTCATCACATTTTGGGCAATATTCATGTTCACCATTCAGGTATCCATGTACAGGACAGATGCTGAATACAGGAGTTACCGTAATGTAAGGGAGTTTAAAATTGGTGAGGACCTTTTTGACCAGATTGCGACAAGCTTCCGGCGTGGAAAGTTTTTCCCGCATGTACAAGTGCAGGACGGTTCCCCCTGTATATTTACACTGTAATTCATCCTGAAGTATCAAGGCTTCAAATGGATCATCTGTGAAATCCACGGGTATTTGAGAACTGTTGGTATAATAGATGTTTTCGGCAGTCCCAGCCTGAATAATATCCACGAAGCGTTTACGGTCTTCTTTGGCAAAGCGATAAGTAGTACCTTCGGCCGGGGTGGCCTCCAGGTTGTAAAGGTTTCCAATTTCTTCTTGGAATTCTTTCATCCTATTTCTGATGTATTTCAGAATTTCAGTGGCAAACTGCTGCCCAAAATCTCCTGTTATATCTTCATTTTCACAAGTGAAATTCAATATCATTTCATTCATTCCATTGACTCCAATGGTGGAGAAGTGGTTTCTGAAATGTGGTAGGTACCTTTTGGTGTAAGGGTAAAGTCCTCGATCGTACATTTCCTGAATAAAATTTCTCTTTTTCTCCAAGGTAGATTTAGCAATGGCCATTAAGGTGTCCAGTCTGTTGTAAAGCCCTTGTTTGTTTCCCCTATAGATATATCCCAATCGGGCCATATTGATGGTGACTACTCCAATACTTCCGGTCATCTCTGCTGAGCCAAAAAGACCATTGCCCCGCTTCAATAGTTCCCGCAGGTCCAATTGTAACCTACAACACATACTACGGACTGCATTGGGCTTGTAGGCTTCGGGGTTTTCTATTTTATTTCCATTTTCATCATACATGTATTGACTTCCAATAAAGTTTTGGAAGTAGGAAGAACCAATTTTGGCGGTATTCTCAAAAAGCAAGTCTGTATTTTCTCCATACCAGTCAAAATCTTCTGTGATATTGACGGTAGGAATAGGAAATGTGAAAGGCTGTCCTGAAGCATCTCCCTCGGTCATTACAGTATAGTAGGCTTTATTGATCATGTTCATTTCCTTTTGGAAATGCTTATAAGTCATTTCTTCTACATGATTGACCCCTCTACCTATCACTCGGATCAACAACTCGGGGTCCTCCAATCCTTTGAAAAGGTGAAGGTCATTTTTAGTGGGAATTTGATCTTTGAGGTCCTCCGGAACTACCCAGTCCAAAGTAATATTGGTAAAAGGGGATTGTCCCCATCTTGCGGGAACATTTAAGTTGTATACAAAAGAACGAATGGCTTTTTCTACGTCTTTTTGACTTAAATTGTCTTTGAAAACATAAGGCGCCAGATAAGTATCAAAAGAACTGAAGGCCTGTGCACCGGCCCATTCGCTTTGAAGTATCCCGAGAAAATTGGCCATCTGTCCAAGCGCCTCACGAAAGTGGGAGGGAGGCCTACTTTCCACCCTTCCCCGTACACCGTTGAAGCCCTCATTGAGTAACACCCTGAGAGACCATCCGGCACAATAGCCGGTAAGACAATCCAGGTCGTGAATGTGTATGTCCCCATTGCGGTGGGCATAGCCTTCTTCCTTGTTGTAGATTTTGTCCAACCAATAATTGGCGATGATTTTCCCGGCAACATTATTTACCAATCCTGCATTGGAATAGGAAGTGTTGGCGTTGGCATTGATCCGCCAATCTGTTTCCATAATGTATTCCTCTATGGTCTGCGTGCTGTCCACATAGGTGGTGTCTTCATTTAGCCCGGCCACGTGTTCCCGTTGCATTTTCCTGGTGTGCCGGTAAAGCATAAAAGAGCGCATGACATTGAAGTAGCCAGATTCAAACAATTGCTTTTCGATAATGTCCTGTATATCTTCTACTGCCCAGGTGGTTTGCTGATCAAGCTTTTTCAAAATTTTTTGGAATACAACCGGATCGTAAGGTTTATGAACGCTTTGAAATCCTTTTTTTAAAGCATCTTCGATTTTAAAAGCTTCGAAAGGGGCATATTCCCCGTTTCTCTTAATGACAAATTGATCCATATTTTTGTGGTTTGCGAGGTGGAAATGTATAAAAACATGGACAAGGTAAGGATTAGAATAAGGTTGGTATAGGGCTTTGGTCATGTTTGAACTTGACTTAAATCAGGGAAAAAATCTTTCATAAAATTAGGTCGAACAAGCAATAAAGGATAAATTTGTCTTCCAATTTTCAAGGTGCTTTTTTTGCAAATTCAACCTAATCGTATACCTTTTAGGGGATGAATATTCAAAGCTCTGGCAAAGAAGGAATCCATGGTTTGAGCAAATGGTAGTACCTACATTATAGGAAAAGGTTAAAAAGTTGATCTGATCCAACGGATCAAGACTTTCTCAATAAAGTGGGACATTTACCTTTTGATCAGGTTAAAAGGCAACATGACCAGATTTCTAATGAAGGAAAAGGAAAGGTCTATGGCAAAGCCCAGTAACCTGAAAGGCAAAACCAGCAGCCATACAATGGGATACAAGATGATGGCCAATAAGGCCAGCGGCCAGCAAATCACGATAAGAATAAGCCAAAGTAAGAAAGTTGCCATGGTGTTTTTTGTAATTATTCGTTCAAATGCAATGCCATGCAAGGAAACGTTTGAAATTTCGCAAAATTTCAGCATTTGAAATAATGGTCTGTCCGTTTTTGGGCATTAATTATCAAAGTGTCCGCCTTAAAAACCACTGAAGTTTTCATTTATCCTGACATAAATCATATTCTGAGGATTTTATATACCCTACTTTTGTCTCATTACCATATTCAATTAGTTAGTTAATAGCATTCATTAAATTTCCTCAAGCATGTCATCACCTCACACTTTTCATATACCGGTCATGGGACTGGGCTTTACTGTAGATTCTCCCATTAAAGTTGCCCAATTTGGAATATCTTCTGTTGTATCCATTATGGATGACCACCTCTTGGAAGATATGCGAAGGTATTATTCCAGGACTTACCAAATCCCATATTTGCCCATTGATGAGGGCAGTGAGGACTATAGAGCGAAAAGGGTCACCGCTTATCTCAACTTGCTTCAGGAGGTGGTGGACCAACAGGTTGAGGTATTAAAGCAGGCTGATTTTGAAAGCAGCCGCGAAATCAATCAATATTTTCAACTTCTGCCTGAGCAGCACCCTGCGACGGAATTGTATCAGCAGATGATGAATTCTGAAGGAAAGCAAGGACAAGTCTTGCAGGAAAAACTTCGGGAATATATTCAGCCTGGTCAAATTGATGTCAACATCATGACCAAAGTGGATAAAATCAATTATAATAAAGCCGGAGAGGCCTTGCCGCGGGAATATTCTGATGCCCTTTCTGCATTGAGAGGATTTGCAAAAAGCAAAGCCAAAGGTTCGGTGGTATTTTCTGCGGGATTGAATCCTGCCCTTTTTGCCTATGCAGAGCAGTTTGAAGACTTTTTCCCTGACCAAAATGGTCAGATCAAGAAAGGAATTATCCTGAAAGTATCAGATTATAGATCAGCCTTGATTCAGGGAAGATTTTTGGCCAAAAAAGGCCTTTGGGTGTCGGAGTTCAGAATTGAATCGGGGTTGAACTGTGGAGGACATGCTTTTGCTACGGATGGCCTATTGGTGGGCCCTATTTTGGAAGATTTCAAAAATAACAGGGCGGAATTGGCGCAAACGCTGCTGACAGGTTGCCAGCAAGTATGGAAGGAAAAAGGCTATACAAGTATTGCAGCGCAGGCTGTGCCCAAAATCACTTATCAGGGAGGTATTGGCAATGCAGAGGAGAATGCGTTTCTATTGAAGCATTATAAATTGGATGGCACAGGCTGGGGAAGTCCTTTCTTATTGGTACCAGAAGCTACCAGCGTGGATGAAGATACCTTACAGCGCCTTTTGAAAGCCAAAAAATCTGATTTTTACCTCAGTCATGCGTCACCCTTAGGAGTTCCCTTTAACAACCTCCGTATCAGTAGTGGTGAGGATCAAAGAAAGGCAAGAATTGCAAAGAATAGGCCCGGAAGCCCCTGTTATAAAAAGTTTTTGACCTTTAGCACGGAGTTTTCAGAGAAACCCATTTGTACGGCCTCTAGAGAATACCAACATTTGAAATTGAAGCAGTTGGATAGAGGAGAGGTAGGGGAGCAGGAAGTCAATGAAATACTGGAAAAAGATTGCCTATGTGAGGGATTGAGTGCACCGGCCTTGCTAAGTGCAGGCGAGCAACCTCGAAGAAACCTCAATGCCGTTACGATTTGTCCCGGACCAAACCTGGCTTACTTTAAGGGCACTTTTACTCTAAAAGAGATGGTGGATCATATCTATGGTAAAATCCAATTACAGTTGGATCCGGATAGGCCTCATGTATTCATTAAAGAACTGCAATTGTATGTCCAACATTTGCAAAAGGAGATTGAGAAATCGCTTCCTGAACAGACTGCTAAGTATGTTTCTTATATCGATAAGTTTAAGACCAATTTAAACGATGGGATCAACTACTATCAGGATTTGGTACAGCGGGTTAATTTGGATGCAAACCATGTCCTTGAACAAATGAAGGTTCAATTGAAAACCCTTCAGGAAGAGGTTCAAGGTATGGTGCCTACAGTTTCTTAGGTGGGTTTAATGGCCAAAAAATAAAGATATAAGAACAGAAAAAAAATAAAAGATATATTTGTCCGATAATATTTTTGTTCTTATCTTTGAGCTATCAATAAAGGGGAGAATATCATTCTCCCTTTTTAAAACAATTAAAAAGGATAAAATAAGGATAAAATTGTCCTTTATTATGAAAATACAGATCAAACCCATATTTCTGTTCCCTTTGGTCGTACTGGCCCTTTTACTCGGTATATCCGGTGGCTGGGTACGTTTGGGCTATACAGAATGGCTGGTGCCCCATGCAGCATCTCACCATGGAATATGGATGGTTGGAGGTTTCTTAGGCACCTTGATCGCTCTGGAAAGAGCAATGGTGATGAAAAATAAAATTTGGTTGTTGGTTCCATTTATTAGTGGAATGTCTGTCCCGCTTATGGTAGCGGGATGGGCCTCCCTTGGGACATATGCCTTGTTTGTTGCCAGCTTGGGCTTGGTCACTATAATGTATTTGCAAACCTTGAAACACCAGGTAGTTCATCAATTGATCATGAGTTTGGGGGCTGTATTCTGGTTGGTCGGTAATTTTTCTTTAATCCATTCCGGCTTGGTAGCCGCTGCTACCCCTTGGTGGATAGGATTTATATTGTTTACGATCATAGGAGAAAGGTTGGAATTAAGTAAGTTCTTACCTACACCCCGCTGGGCCAAAAAAGGCCTCAATGGCCTGCTGCTGTTATTTCTGCTCGGGATGTGGTTGCCCTTTCATAGGCATGGAAACTGGATCATGGGGGCTGCGGCTATTTTCATTTCATTTTGGTTGCTGCATTTTGATATGGCTAAAATTGCTTCAAAAAAATCCCGTCAGTTCAAATATATCGGGGTAGGTCTTAGGGTAGGCTATTTATGGCTTACGTTGAATGGTATTATCCTGCTCTTTTTGGAGCAGCATGCCCTATACTATGATTTATACCTGCACACCTTCTTTTTAGGTTTTACTTTCTCTATGATTTGGGCCCATGCACCTATCATTCTGCCCATGGTACTGAACATAAAAGAAAGTCCTTACCATGGAATATTGTGGCCATTTTGGATACTATTTCAGGTAAGTCTGTTGGGCAGGTTATTGGTTTCCCTTACAGGGATGGGTTCACTCAGGACTATATTTGGAGTGGTAAATGGCTGGTCAATTGTCCTCTTGTTTGTCATGATGGCTGGTATTGTATTGGTCAAAGTTTTGGCCGGTAAATTCAAACGTAAAGCTATCATATCAATAGAAATACAAGCAACCAATCTGGTTAAGACAATAGTGGATTCCGGTGAGGAAAAAAGTTTAAAAAGTAAACAAGAAGTGATTTAGGTCACCTCTGAGCATTAATAGGAAGATAAATTTGCATCCAAAATGTTTAAGCGTACCCTACATATCCTGCTTGCATTGCTCATTTTGATTAATGGCATGGGATATTCTGTAATCCAAGCTGATTTTTACATTTATCAGGATAAAATAGCAGCCCTCTTTTGTATCAATAAAGACAAACCGGAACTGGCCTGCGATGGGAAATGCGAATTGGAAAGACGTTTGGATGAAGCCCAGGAAACTGAAGAAAATAAACGTAGGGCAGTACAGGAAGAAGTTACATGGGTGTATCTGAAACCAGAAGTAAAATCAGCCCTTGACCAATATTGGAAGCATTATCATCCGGTTTTTGGGGTTCTGGATGAAAAACCTGAAATTTTGTTGTCCATTAAAGATTTTTTCCATCCCCCACAAGCTTGATTTTTTTCTAAAGAAGCGCAAGATCTTAGCGCCACTTTACCTGTTTTTCAAAGGCAATTGCTCAGTATTTCCCTACTGCGGGAAAACCCTTGCCTTCCATTATCAAATTCAAAATGATTTCACCATGAAAACATATATCATATCCATTCAAAAACTTGGGCTTTTGATATGGCTAGCTTGCTTATTTGCGGTTACCGCTATGGCCCAACAACAAGTCAGGTTTCAGGTTATGGATCAGATCAATAAAGAACCCATCATCGGCTTGACCTATCATTATGGATTCCAGAAAGGGATTTCAGACGAGCAAGGGTTCATTAATTTGTCCTATTATGCAAAGGAAAACCTCCATCTTTCCCATATTCTGTATGGAAAGTGGCAGTTGAGCCCGGAAGAAGTTCTGGAAGCAGCCTCCAAGAATAGAATTTACAGAAAGGAACAAATCATCAACCTACAGCCCATATCGGTCATTTCTCTCAAAATGATGGATGAAAAGGATGAAAAAATTCTCATCTCGGATCAGGAAAGGTTACATCATGACGCCGGTGCGATTCTTAACCTTAATCCTGTGGTAAATGGGATAAGGAAAAGTGGCGCCTTTGCCTTTGATCCCGTGATGAGGGGATTCAAATACGAGCAGTTGAATATTGTCATTGATGGGTTGCAGAGTGCTAATGCAGCCTGCCCTAACCGCATGGACCCGCCTACTTCCCAAGTTGCGTTAAACCGGATCAAGCAAGTGGAAATACTGAAAGGCCCACATGCGCTGAGGTATGGGATAGGCCTTGGAGGAACAATCAATTTTATACAGGAAGACCCTCATTTTTCTGTGGAAAGGGGAGTTTACGGAAGATATTCAAGCATGTACGAGTCCAATGGAAATATTTTCAGAAATGAAGGAAGGGTAGGGTTTACTGGAGAGAACCATGACATTGGAATAATGGGTTCATGGTCCCAAGGAACAGATTATGTGGACGGGGATGGCAATGTCGTCCCTGCCAATTTCCGTAGGGGAACGGTCGGTATGTATGCTGATTTTAAATTGTCACATCATGATTTACTTCAGGTGACCGTAAACAGGAACTTTGCCAGAGATGTGGACTTCCCGACTTTGGGCATGGATTTGAGGACGGATGATACCTGGATGGGCAGTGTAAGGCATACCCGAAATTTTCAGGGCAGAAACCTTCAAAAATGGACTACCTCCGGATATTTTACTTTGGTAGACCATTTGATGGACAATGGGCTCAGAGATATCCAACCCAGGATGATGAATGCAAGAACCCCTGCCAATACCCAAAATTTGGGAGCCAGAACAGAAGGAGTGTGGCAGCTGGGAAATGCAAAGTTGTACGCTGGTGCGGACTTTAGGACAGAAGCCGCTCAGGGTATCCGGGAGCGTGAATTTTTGATGGGTCCTAATGCTGGAAGAACCTTGTTTGACAATGCCTGGCAGGACTCCAGGATCAATAAAGCGGGGGTATTTGCCACCTATCAGTTACCTGTGGGAGCTTATGTCTTCAGCCTTGCCGGCCGAATAGATGTCAATCAGGCCTTAGCGCAGGACAAGGAACCTGAATTTGAACAAATCAACGAAAAAACAGAGGTTACCCAATTGAATCCAGGTATTTCGGCCGGTTTGAAAAGGGATCTGGGTCAACATTTTAATCTGGGACTGTGGCTGGCCAGGGTGCAGCGCAGTGGCAGCATCACCGAAAGGTTTATCAATTATTTTCCCGTAGGTGTAGATCCTTATGAAATGGTGGGTAATGCAGCATTAAAGCCGGAAACCAACAATCAGGTTGATTTGGTGTTGGGCTTCACTAAATCCCGCATTCAGGTGGAATGGAGTGTATTTGCTGCGTACCTGACCGATTATATTACTGCAGAGCGAATTGATGTAGCACCCAGGATTCCCAGCAGCCCTGGGGTGAGACAGTTTATCAATGTAGATGAAGCCTTAAAAACAGGATTTGAAATGGCAGTTTCCCATGAATTAGGATGGGGTGTTAGGCAGCAAGTAATGATGGCCTATACCTATGGCAAAAATTTGACTGCCAATGAAGCCTTGCCGGAAATTGCCCCTTTGGATATCCGATACAGTCTGATGGGTTCCCATTTGAGCAACCGCCTGCATACAGCGCTTCGGCTTCGCCATGTAATTGCCCAAAACCGGATTTCTGAAAGTTTCAGCGAAATGGCCACACCTAGGTTTACTTTGCTGGACATTGATGCCAGTTATGCCCTCAACCCTCAAATTTCCTTTAAGCTTGGTGCACAGAATCTATTGAACGAAAGTTACTATGAGCATTTAAACAGGCCTATTGGTCCAGATAGAGTGCCTTTGTTTGCGCCTGGAAGGAATTTCTTTGCCATGATCAGTGTGAAATTTCCATAAACATGCCTTTGATAAGTAAAGAAACCGGTTCCCTTTGGGGCCGGTTTCTATTATGGTAAATAAGTTCAATAGCTCAAATTATACCCAAAAGGGTATAGTTTAGATCTCAATTTAATTTTTTATACCCGATATGGTATAGATATTAATCTTTTATTAAATTTACACCCGATAAGGTATAAAGAAATGGATTTAGCGAATTTTGTCAAAGGAAAGCGAAACGCTGTAAAGTTAACACAATCCGAGCTGGCTCAAAAGGCTGGGGTAGGGTTGAGGTTTCTCAGAGAGTTGGAACAAGGTAAAGAGACCTTGAGAATGGATAAAGTGAATCAAGTTCTTTCCATGTTCGGACATAGGCTTGGCCCTATACCAGAAGCGCAAGATGAGCAATAGAAGTGCTAAAGTATTGATGCATGGTTCTCTCGCAGGAATCTATATACAAGATGATACAGGGTATCATTTTACATATGATCCTGCTTATTTGAGTAAAGAAGAAGCACAACCTATAAGTGTGACTTTACCACTTCAGGAGGCAACTTATGATTCCTTGACCATGATTCCATTTTTTGATGGTTTGATTCCAGAGGGCTGGTTATTGGATATAGCCGTGAGTAATTGGAAACTAGATCCCCGGGATAGAATGGGGCTTTTGTTGCTTTGTTGTAAGGATACAATTGGAGCGGTAAGCATTGAACCACTTAGTATATAATGCATGGAAAATAGATGTCTATATTGTTATCAACCTTTATCAGGGACAGAGATAGATTACCATGTAAAGTGTAGTAAGAAGATTTTTGGACTTGCTAGAGCCCCTGAATTACCCTATTCAGAATCAGAACTAAGTGAATTAGCTAAAATCTCAATTGCTAATCATACTGGCTTGACTGGTGTTCAGGCAAAAATTTCTTTGCATATATCCTCAGAAAGGAGTGTGCCTAAGAAGTTTACAATAGTAGGCTTATGGGGAGGTTACATTTTAAAGCCTGCATCTCAATATTACCCACAACTTCCTGAAGTTGAGGATTTAACGATGCACCTTGCTGAGCTAAGCCAAATTAAAGTAGTTCCTCATGCACTCATCCGATTGAAGTCAGGGAATCTAGCCTACATCACCAAAAGAATCGATAGAGTAAAGCATTCCAAGATTCACATGGAAGATATGTGCCAGCTCTTGCAAAGACTGACTGAGGATAAGTACAGGGCATCTTATGAACAGATAGCTAAGGCTATCAAGTTATATTCAAAAACTCCTGGTCTAGACTTAATCAATTTCTATGAACAGGTTTTGTTCAGCTTCTTAACGGGCAATGCCGATATGCATCTCAAAAACTTTTCTTTGATTTATCAGCCTGAATTAGGTCCTGTATTAAGTCCTGCCTATGATATGGTCAATACGGCATTAGTCAACCCTGCTGATAAAGAACAAATGGCTTTAACACTTAACGGTAAAAGGAATAGAATAAAAAGAGCAGATTTTATTAAGTCCTTTGATGCTGCTGGGATAGCCAATAAACAACAAGCCTATATTTTTGATAAGATGATCAGATCAAAAAAACTTTGGATGGAATGGATTGATATCAGTTTTCTTTCTGATGATTTTAAAGCTTCTTATAAGGAATTGATTAATGAGAGGTTTGAGGATATTCTTTGATCGCCGTGATAGGCTCAGGCAAGGCGATAGGGTAGTGCTCTTTTTCAAACTTGTCTATCAGCGTCACCAATAGTTCTGCTTCCATACCTTCAGGACTATCTGGATTGGTATCAAATATTGAAGAGAGTCTCTTTAGCGCTTTATCATGTTCTTGCGCTGTGGTGATGGATTTGTTCCATTTCATAAATT
>NZ_AMGM01000014.1 GCF_000298295.1 Cecembia lonarensis LW9 | reverse complement strand
TCAGATTGTCACCAACAAATGGCGATCCCTACGAGATCGGGGTTATCAGATTTTGTTTGCTGTTATTTTAATAAAACAAAACCCAAATTGAAAAACCGGATTCATCCTGACTATCTCTGCTCTTCCCAAATTCCAGCTCACCTAATATCAATCAACCACCTGCCTTCCCCAATCTTGAAATATCCTTGAATTGTGCCAGAGGCACAACCCACCGGTAGCAAATCCAACGCCTAAATGACCCCAACCGTCCCAGAGGGACGGCCTATCGGTAGCAAAAAAAACCGATCGATCAACCCATTGTCCTGTAGAGCCTGTCTCGAGAATCGGGAGACGGCCTATCGTAAGGAAGAAACCCGGTCGATCAAAATATCCATCCTGTAGGGATGGCCTGTTGGTAGAAATAAACGGACATCCATTTTCCCCACCGTCCTGGAGGGACGGCCTATCGGTATTGTTTGATAAATGGCTTTGATATTGTTCTTCATCTAAAAAGCGAGATTAATCAAGACCTTTCCTTCAAGAATAGGAATAAAATACGAAAAGGATTCACCTTGTCAGTAGTCCCCCGTCAAAGTATGGAAAGCCTCAATCCAAAAACCTTAATAAACCCCTTAACCCCTTAAATCTGAATGGTTTTCTCCTCGCCTGCATCCTGGTCCCTCCCTAAAATCAGCCAAAAGGCTGATTTCTTAACGGTCAGTCTTAAAAACCGAGCTCCCCCTTTTTCCTTTTGCCTTTTGCCTTGGCTCTTATTCCTCACACATTCTCCGCCAACCAATCCCCCACCTCGGAAGTCTTATAAGCCTTACCCCCTTCAGCAATATCCTCTGTCACCACTCCTTCCGCCAAGGACTTATTCACTACATCGGTAATGGCCTGGGCCTCGGCCTTCATGTCAAAGGCGTAATCAAACATCATCGCTGCAGACAATACCGTGGCCAATGGATTGGCTATGTCTTTCCCTGCTGCCTGAGGATAGGACCCATGAATAGGCTCAAATAATTTATTATCCGTACCCAAAGAAGCCGATGGCATCAATCCCATTGAACCGGAAATCACAGATGCCTCATCGGTCAAAATATCTCCAAAAAGGTTCTCTGTAATCAACACATCATAAGCCTTGGGCCATTGGATGAGTCGCATGGCCACCGCATCCACAAATTCATACTCCACCTTCACATCAGGATATTCCGGTGCCAGTTCCTGAACAGTCTCCCTCCACAACCTGGAAGTAGCCAAAACATTGGCCTTGTCCACACAGGTCAGGAGTTTTCTTCTTTTTTGGGCCGCTTCAAACCCCATTCTTGCCAAGCGGGTGATCTCTTCCTTGGAATACACATTGGTATCAAAAGCCTTCGTACCCTGCTCATTCCTGCCTCTGGGCTCGCCGAAATATACCCCTCCTGTCAATTCCCTGAAAAACACAAAATCCACTCCCTCTACCCTTTCGAGTTTCAATGGAGATTTATGGATCAATGAAGGAAAGGTAAATGTAGGTCTGACATTGGCAAACAAGCCCAACTTCTGACGCATCCTCAATAAACCCTGCTCCGGTCTGACCTTGGCTTTGGGATCATTGTCATATTTGGGATCACCAATGGCCCCAAAAAGTACTGAATCTGCCCTCAGGCAAACTTCATGGGTACTGTCAGGATAAGGATCTCCTGTCAGATCAATAGCTGCAGCTCCAACAGGTGCTTCCTCAAAATGAATGGTATGTCCGAATTTCTTTCCTACTGCTTTGACTACTTTTACAGCCTGTGCAATTACCTCCGGTCCGATGCCGTCACCCGGCAACAGCGCGATGTTCATTTCCATATGATGTTGTGTTTTCTTTTTCTGGGTTGATTTCCTGTCCCTTGATAGGACCTGTATTTCCTTTATCTAATTGCTCAATAATATTCAGCATTTTTTCTGTAGCCTTCAAAGCGGCTACGGTCTGATCGCTGTCCAGACCTTTGGTTTTGAAGATTCTTCCATAATCCCAAGTGATTACCGTTTCCACGAAGGCATCTGTTTTTCCACCTGGAGGAATGGTCACATGGTAATTGGTCAGCTTGGGGAGTTCCTTATTCAAGGACTTGTAGATTTTTCTGAGGGCTTTCATAAAGGCATCGTACTGCCCATCTCCAGAAGAACCTTCCTCATAGCTTTGCCCATAAATGTTCATCTTCAACTGCACGGTGGGCTTCAGCCCTTTAGAATGGCTAAGGTTATACCCCTCAATGAAGATGTGATGGGTAATGGAGTTATTCTGCAAAACATCAGAAATAATGTAAGGCAAATCCTCAGTCGTCACCCTCTCTTTCTTATCTCCCAATTCAATGATCCTTTGGGTCACCTTGGCCAGTTCATCGGGCTCCAAAGAAATCCCTAACTCCTGTAGGTTTTTGACAATATTGGCCTTTCCGGAAGTTTTACCCAAGGCATACTTTCGTTGCCTACCGAACCTTTCCGGCATCAGGTCATTGAAGTAAAGGTTTTTCTTGTTATCTCCATCTGCATGAATACCTGCGGTCTGGGTAAACACATTCTCTCCGACTACGGGCTTATTGGCAGGAATATGTTGTCCGGAAAACTGTTCCACCAGCTTGCTTACCCGGTAAATCTTATTCTCCCTGATATTCAATTTGAAATCGGTAAAATCTTTGATCACAGCGATCACTGATTCCAGAGGAGCATTCCCTGCCCTTTCCCCGAGGCCATTTACCGTGGTATGAATACCTCTGACCCCATGATGAATGGCTTCCAAAACATTGGCAACCGATAGGTCATAGTCATTATGGGCATGAAAGTCAAAGTGTACATCGGGAAATTCAGTGGTGATCAAGCGAATAAAATGGGAGACTTCTCTTGGATTTAACAAACCCAAGGTATCAGGCAACATGATCCTTCTTACCCTTATTTCTGCCAACATACCGATCAAATCCATGGTATACTCTATGGAATTCCGCATGCCGTTGGACCAATCTTCCAGGTACACATTCACACTTTGTCCTTTGGATCGGGCATAGTGCACACAGTCCAGGATTTCCTGAAAGTGCTGCTCTTGCGTCTTGCGGAGCTGATGGACCAAATGGTTCAAAGAGCCCTTGGTCAAAAGGTTCAACACTTTCCCTCCTGCAGCCGTAATCCAGTCCACAGAAGCGGGAGTATCCACAAAACCCAATACCTCCACACGGTCCAAAAAACCTTTCTCTGCAGCCCATTGGGTAATCTTTTTCACCCCTTCCATTTCTCCCTCAGAAACCCTGGCAGAGGCCACTTCAATCCTGTCCACCTTCAGTTCTTCCAATAGCCACTTGGCGATCTGAAGCTTTTCAGAAGGCAGAAAGGAAACGCCCGAAGTCTGTTCTCCATCCCTCAGGGTAGTATCCATGATTTCTATTTTCCTTTGATAACCCATGTTGATTAATGATTAGTGAAGAGTGGGAAGTGTTGAGTGGGAAGTGAGGAGTGATGAGTTATCAGTGATTAGGGATTGGTTAATTAGGAAAATATTTAGGGATAAGCTATTGATATTCATTCCTAATTCCTCATTCCTAATTCTTAATGAACCCCTTAATCCCTTAACTCCTTAATGGTTCAAAATATTCGACTTCCGACTTCCGATATCCACTTTAGCCCTTAGATTCAAACTCCTCAATCTCTCCCTTGATGTTCAACAGATAATCAATATCATCGAATCCATTTTTCATGTTTTCTTTTTTATAGGTATTGATCTCGAATGACTCAGCATCCCCGGTTGACAATAAGGTAATGGACTGCTTATCCAAATCCACTTCTAGTTCGGTTTTGGGATCCGCCTCCACTGCGGCAAATATTTTATCCAAAAACTCCGGACTCACAGTCACTGGCAATACACCAATATTCAGACAGTTATTTTTGAATATATCTGCAAAGAAAGATGAAACCACACAGCGGAAGCCATAATCATAAATGGCCCAAACCGCATGTTCCCTACTGGACCCTGATCCAAAATTTTTGCCTGCAACCAGGATTTTACCTGAATAAGTAGTATCGTTCAATACAAAATCCGGCTTGGGATTTCCTTCTACATCATAGCGCCAGTCCCTGAACAGGTTGTCACCAAATCCTTCCCTTTCTGTAGCTTTTAGAAACCTGGCAGGTATGATCTGATCGGTATCCACATTTTCTCTTGACAAAGGAACTACAGCGCTTTTCAGCACATTGAATTTATCGTATGGCATTTTTTTCGGATTTAAGGTTTAGAAAATGTCACGGGGATCGGTAATCTCTCCAGTCACAGCGACAGCAGCTACGGTCAGTGGACTGGCCAATAGGGTTCTGGCACCAGGCCCTTGACGGCCTTCAAAATTCCTGTTGGAGGTAGAGACCGCATATTTACCTGCCGGAATTTTATCATCATTCATGGCTAAGCATGCCGAACAACCAGGTTGGCGCAATTCAAACCCTGCTTCTTCCAATATCTTGACCAATCCCTCTTCATGAGCCAGCTTTTCTACTTCCCTGGAACCGGGAACGATCCAAGCGGTTATGTTATCGGCTTTATGCTTGCCCTTCACAAAGTTGGCCACCGCACGAATGTCCTCTATCCGACCATTGGTACAACTGCCCACAAATACATAATCTACTTTTTTCCCTTTAATCGGTTCTCCGGGAGCAAAGCCCATATAATCCAAGGATTTCATAAATGAGGCCTTATTGCTTCCCTCCATTCCTTCAGTGGTGGGTATGCTGTCTATGACCTTGATACCCATGCCAGGATTGGTACCATAGGTAATCATAGGTTCTATATCGCTGCCCTCAAAGTGGTACTCCTTGTCAAATTCAGCACCTTCATCCGTCTGAAGGGTTTTCCAATAGGCCACTGCTTTGTCCCAAGCTTCGCCTTTTGGCGCATATTGTTTGCCCTTGAGGTAATTGAAAGTAGTCTCATCTGGAGCAATTACCCCCCCTCTGGCCCCCATTTCAATACTCATGTTGCAAATGGTCATTCGGGCTTCCATGCTGAGGTTGCGGATAGCCGAACCTGCATACTCCACAAAATACCCAGTTGCACCGGCTGCGGAAATTTTAGCAATGATATACAGGATGATGTCCTTAGAAGTCACTCCTTTCCCCAGCTCCCCATCTACCGTGATTCTCATCCTTTTGGGTTTGGACTGCATGATGCACTGGGTGGCCAAAACCATTTCTACCTCAGAAGTTCCTATCCCAAAAGCAATGGCTCCAAAGGCACCGTGGGTGGAGGTATGGCTATCTCCGCAGACGATGGTCATCCCCGGCTGAGTCACTCCCAATTCAGGTCCGATCACGTGAACGATGCCATGGTGGGCAGAGCCCAAATCATGCAGCTCAATGCCATATTTTTTACAGTTATCCCTCAGCTTTTCTACCTGCATGCGGGACAATTTATCCTTGATGGTCTTTTCCTGATCCACTGTGGGAACATTGTGGTCAGGGGTTGCAATGGTACGCTCAGGATACAACACGCCTATCCCACGCTTTTCTAGGTTTAGGAAGGCAACTGGGCTGGTCACTTCATGGATAAAATGCTTATCGATGAAGAACACATCCGGGCCATCAGGTACCGAACGGACCACGTGCGCATCCCATATTTTATCAAATAATGTTTTCTTTTCCATGTTAATCTATGGTCACTTTGTCTTTGACAGGGATTTTATTTAAGGCATCCACAAAAGCCTGAGCCGAAGCCAATACGATATCTGAATTAGAGGCAAAACCATAATAAGGCCGCTCACCCTGCATCAAACGCATATGTACCTTGGCCACATCGTCACTGCCGGCAGTAATGGCCTGAATCAGGAATTCCTCCAAAACATAATGCGGTTTTACTATTTTTTCAATGGCTTTTAATACAGCATCTACAGGACCATTACCGGAGGAACTGGCCTCATGGGATTTATCCCCAATTTTCAGTTTCACATGGGCCTTGATCGTACCATTGGACTGGTAACTGACTTCCTGAAGTTCAATAAAGGAGGATTCATCCATATATTTCCCAACAAGTTCTAGAAGGTCTTTAGGTCCAATATCCCTTTTGGAATCCGCCAGAAGCAGAAATTCCTCATATACTTTGTTGAGGTCTTCCCCTTCCAACTCTACGCCAAGGTTATCTAAATGGTGTTTCAGTGCTGCCCTACCACTTCTTGCAGTAAGCACGATAGAAGATTCATGCACCCCTACTTCTTTGGGATCAATGATTTCATAATTTTCCCTATGTTTCAACACCCCATCCTGGTGAATTCCCGAAGAGTGGGCAAAGGCATTTCTACCCACGATGGCCTTATTGGGCTGTACCGGCATATTCATCAACTTGGAAATCAAACGGCTGGTACCGTAAATTTTTTCCGTTTTGATATCAGTATATACCGGAATGCTCTGATGGCACTTAATGGCCATGACCACTTCTTCCAAAGAGGTATTTCCAGCCCTTTCACCTATCCCATTGATGGTGAGTTCTGCCTGTCTCGCCCCATTTTGAATGCCGGAAATGGTATTGGCCGTAGCCATCCCCAAATCATTGTGACAATGGGTAGAAATAATGGCTTTGTCAATATTGGATACATTTTCCTTCAGGTATCGGATAATTGCTCCATACTGCTCTGGAAGACAATAGCCTGTGGTATCGGGTATATTCACTACCGTAGCACCGGCCTTTATGGCCTCCTCGATGATTTTGGCAAGAAAGGGAAGTTCTGCCCTTCCCGCATCTTCAGCGTAAAACTCTACATCTTCTACGAAGCGTTTGGCAAATTTTACTGCCTTGACACCACGCTCGATGATATTTTCTGGGGTAGACCGCAGCTTGTATTGGATATGGTAGGGAGATACACCTATACCCGTATGTATCCGGCCTTTCTTGGCATATTTGAGTGCCGCTGCTGCTACTTCTATATCCTTCTCCACAGCTCTGGAAAGGGCGCAGATGATAGGATTAGAAACTGCTTTTGAAATTTCTACTACTGAATTAAAATCACCAGGGCTGGAAATCGGAAATCCCGCCTCGATGATATCTACTCCCAGTGCTTCCAAAGCCTTAGCCACCACTATCTTTTCCTGGGCGTTCAACTGACAACCAGGTACCTGTTCCCCATCACGGAGTGTGGTATCGAATATCCATAGCTTTTCACTCATAATAATTTTAGTTATTTTCAGGTCTTAATTTTCTGACAGTCGCACCTGCCTGCCACATTTCAGATTCTCTTAATTCTTTCAATTCAGCCTCCAATTTCTCCCTATAATCAGATTTAGAATTGGAGTCAATGGACTTCTGGGCTTCTTGGCCTGTCTTTACACTGTTGTACAATTCTTCGAATACAGGCTTGGTGGCATCCCTGAATGGTTTCCACCAGTCCAACGCACCCCTTTGAGCAGTCGTGGAGCAGTTGGCATACATCCAGTCCATCCCATTTTCGGCCACCAAAGGCATCAAACTTTGGGTCAGTTCTTCTACGGTTTCATTGAATGCTTCGGAAGGGGTATGGCCGTTGGCTCTCAAAACTTCATATTGAGCAGCAAATATCCCCTGAATAGCACCCATCAGGGTTCCTCTTTCTCCTGTAAGGTCAGAAGTCACTTCACGGTAAAAATCCGTCTCAAACAAGTATCCTGATCCCACACCGATACCAAGGGCAACTACTCTGTCTTTCGCTTTTCCTGTAGCATCCTGGTAAATGGCATAAGAGGAATTCAGGCCTCTACCTTCCACAAACATCCTTCTCAGGGAAGTACCGGATCCTTTGGGTGCCACCAAAATCACATCCACATCCGCAGGGGGGATGATACCGGTTTTCTCCTTGTAAGTGATCCCAAATCCATGGGAAAAATATAGGGCTTTGCCCGGAGTCAGGTATTTTTTTACGGTAGGCCAAAGCGCAATTTGACCAGCATCAGAAAGAAGGAATTGTATAATGGTTCCTTTTTGGCAAGCTTCTTCAATTTCAAACAAAGTTTCACCGGGTACCCAGCCATCCGCCACTGCTTTGTCCCAGGTTTTGGAGTTTTTCCTCTGACCGACAATCACATTGAAGCCGTTGTCCTTGAGGTTTAATGCCTGACCAGGGCCTTGTACCCCATAACCAATCACTGCAATGACCTCATTTTTCAATACTTCTCTAGCTTTTTCCAAAGGAAATTCCTCTCTGGTAACTACATTTTCTTCTACTGATCCAAATTTCAGTTTCATAGTGTTATGTATTAGGTTTGATTATTTAAATATTCTTGAACAGAAAACTTAGGTTTAGCGA
This sequence comes from Cecembia lonarensis LW9, assembly GCF_000298295.1. Taxonomy (GTDB): domain Bacteria; phylum Bacteroidota; class Bacteroidia; order Cytophagales; family Cyclobacteriaceae; genus Cecembia; species Cecembia lonarensis. The sequence goes on along the minus strand of NZ_AMGM01000014.1, from coordinate 67,687 downwards.
TAGCCACCCTACCCGAACGGGAAAATTCCAACAAATTGAAAGGCTTAAGGATTTCAAGCAAAGCTTGGGTATCCTCCTTATGCCCGGTAAATTCAATTACCACAAATTCCTTTTCAGCAGCAATGATGTGGGCATTGAACTGCCTGATCACTTTCTCAAGCCCTGGATCCAAACTTTCAATTGGAACTTTGTACAGGGCAATTTCCTGATAGACTACCTCCTCATCTTTAAAGCAATAGGCTTTGATCACATCCACCACTTTTTCAATCTGTTTGGTTAATTGAATGATCTGTTCCTCGGTGACTGTGACTTCAATGGTAATTTTGTGTATGCCATCCAAACGGCTTTCTGAAGCAGTCAGCGCATCAATGTTGATCCCCCTTCGGGTAAAGATGATAGTGATCCTGTTGAGGATCCCGATGAAATTTTCTGTATAGACTAATATGGTATATCGATTCATAAATGCCAGTGCTGGATTAGCTCAATCTTACTTCTTCCACAGAACAGCCTGTGGCAATCATTGGGAAAACGTTGTCCTCTTTTTCCACCACAACTTCAAGGAAATAAGGACCTTGGTGCAACAACATTTCTGCCACTGAGGCTTCAAGATCTTCCCGTTCTGTTACCTTCCTTGCCTTGAAGCTGTAGGCTTCGGCAATTTTGATAAAATCTGGATTCTCCAATTCTGTAAAGGAATACCTTTTGTCAAAGAACAACTGTTGCCATTGGCGTACCATTCCCAAATAGTTGTTGTTGAGCAGGACTACTTTTACCGGAGCCTTGGTCTGCATAATGGTGCCCAGTTCCTGAATGGTCATCTGAATGCCCCCATCTCCTACTACACAGACCACCTGTCTTTTGTAATCGTACAATTGTGCCCCCAAGGCAGCTGGCAAGGCAAACCCCATGGTGCCCAATCCTCCTGAGGTGACTTGTGTTCTGGTGGTTTTATAATCAAAATACCTCCAGGCAATCATCTGATGCTGTCCCACATCGGTCACCAGAACGGCATCTTCTTCTTTGAACTGATTGATCAAACGAATCACTTCTCCCATATGCAGGCCACCTTGGGTGGCATGAAGGTCATTTGTCATAACGGCCAATTTCTCCTCATTCTCCAGTTCCCTGAATCGCTGCATCCATTCCGGATGTGAATTTGACTGGACCGCCTCGGTCAGCAAGGCCAAGCTGACTTTACAGTCTCCCTGTATGGCCACAGTGGTTTTGACATTTTTATCTATTTCTGAAGGATCAAGTTCCAAATGTATAACCTTCGCTTGTTTGGCGTAACGCTTCAAATCGCCGGTCACCCTATCATCAAATCTCATCCCTACCGCAATCAATACATCACATTGGTTCGTCAATAAATTAGGCGCATAATTCCCATGCATGCCCAGTTTGCCCACATATGAGGGGTGATCTTGGGGCAAAGCTCCTGAACCCAATAAAGTAGAAGCAGCGGGAATGCCTGTTTTATCCAAAAAGGCTTTCAATTCAGCCTCTGCATTGGCCAAGACAACCCCTTGTCCGAAGAGTACATAGGGCTGTTTGGCAGTATTTATCAAGGTTGCAGCATCTGCCACAGCTTTTTCATTGATCTTCACATAAGGACGGAAAGACCTAACCGAAAGGCAAGGTGCGTAATTGAATTCGCCAAATTCTATCTGGGCATTTTTGGTAATGTCCACCAATACAGGTCCCGGTCTTCCTGTTTTTGCTATGTGAAAGGCCTTGGCAATTGCTGGAGCGATTTCTTCTACTGATCTCACCTGAATATTCCACTTAGTACCGGGCATAGAAAGACCCACTACGTCAGTTTCCTGAAAAGCATCCGATCCTAGGAGGTGTGCGGCTACCTGTCCAGTAATACAGACCAAAGGAGTGCTGTCAATCAATGCATCTGCCAGTCCAGTGATGAGGTTGGTGGCTCCTGGGCCTGAAGTGACCAAGACTACACCCACTTTACCGGAAACACGGGCATAACCCTGCGCGGCATGGATCGCACCTTGTTCATGCCTTGTCAAGACATGTTTGATTTGATCACTGTAATCGTATAGCGCATCATACACCGGCATGATCGCCCCCCCTGGATATCCGAAAATGTATTCGGAGTTTTCTTCAATCAGGGATTTGACAACGATATCTGCTCCTCTAATCATGGTGATTTCATTTATTATTTATCGGTCACGCATCCTTCAGAAGCGGAGGCAACCAGTTTATTATATTTTTTGAGTGTACCTTGAAGGTCAGAAAGGTCTTTATTCTTCCAGTGCTTCTTTCTCTCTGCCAATTCTTCATCAGACAAAGCCACATTCAGTGTTAGGGTATCTGCATCTATGGTAATAATGTCCCCATCTTGAATCATGGCAAGAGGACCACCGGAAAAAGCTTCTGGTGTCACATGTCCTACCACAAAGCCGTGAGTACCTCCAGAAAACCTGCCATCAGTAATCAAAGCCACATCAGCTCCTAGCCCTGCTCCAATGATCATGGAAGTGGGCTTCAGCATTTCCGGCATTCCCGGTCCTCCTTTGGGACCAATGTACCGGATGACAATTACCTCACCCTTTTTCACCAACTTGTTCTTGATACCTTCATTGGCTTCTAATTCAGAATCAAACACCTTTGCTGGACCGGTAAAGGATTTACCTTCCTTTCCTGAAATTTTGGCCACAGCACCCTCAGGAGCAAGATTGCCCTTCAGCACACATAAATGTCCGGTTTCTTTTAAAGGCTGCTCAATCGGATGGATCACATTGACCACTGAGGGTACTACAGGATCAATATCAGCCAGATTTTCGGCCAGTGTTCTTCCGGTAACTGTCATGCAGTCTCCGTGCAACATGCCTTTGTTCAACAGGTATTTCATAAAGGCAGGCAAGCCCCCCTGTTCAAAAAGATCCTCCATCAGGTATTTGCCCGAAGGTTTAAAGTCACCCAATAGTGGGGTTTCATGATTCACACGCTTAAAATCTTCCAGCGTGAAATCTACTCCGGCCGTTTTGGCGATGGCCAAAATATGTAATACAGCATTGGTGCTGCCCCCGAGAGCCACGGCCACCCGAACGGCATTTTCCAAACTCTTTTTTGTAACAATATCTTTTGGTTTGATATCTTTTTCCAGAAGTACTTTGATGTACTTACTGACTTCCTTGCATTCATTCAATTTTTCTTCGGCCGTAGCAGGAGTAGAGGAAGAATAAGGCAAAGACATGCCCATGGCCTCAATGGCAGAAGACATGGTATTGGCCGTATACATACCGCCGCAGGCACCCGCTCCCGGGCATGCATTCTCTATCACGCCTTGATAATCTTCATCGCTCATTTCGCCTTTGATACGCTTGCCATAAGCTTCGAAGGCGGACACAATATTGAGTTTTTCACCCTTGTAATTCCCAGAACGGATGGTGCCACCATAAACCATGATGGAGGGCCGGTTGATCCTCAACATACCCATCACAGCACCTGGCATGTTCTTATCACAACCTGCCACTGCCACACAGGCATCAAAAGAATGGCCTAGAATAAATGATTCGATCGAATCGGCAATAATTTCCCTGGAAACTAAGGAATAACGCATTCCTGATGTGCCCATGGATATGCCGTCCGAAATCCCCATGGTATTAAAAACCAAACCGGTCAGATCATAAGCCTTGGAGGATTGCTTGATCAGACCGGCAAAATCATTCAGGTGCATGTTGCAGGGGTTACTTTCATAGCCACAACTGGCTATCCCCAAAAAGGGTTGGTTCATCTGCTTGTCCGACATCCCTGTTGCGTACAACATGGCCTTGCCTGCGGGATGTTCTTCATTTTGACTGATTTCCCAACTGTGTTTTTTGAGACTCATATGCTTAATTATAGGTCAAAATAGGTTTATAAAAAAAGTGCCTCATTGACTGAGGCACTTTTGGTTCTATGGTTGATAGTTCAAATAGTCTAGCGCCTCATCATTTATTACAAATGAGAATAATAAAGCTTAGAGGAGTGACCAATTCAAACATGCGGTTGTATTTCGTTTTTTAATGTTGACACAATATTACGTCTGAATTCTGATAGATACAATATTTAATTTCATTTTTTACACAACAAATAGATTTATTATGTATGCTAAATATTTATTAAACAAACTTTATTTTTTAAATATGCCATTTTTCAGATAAAGCTGTAAATTAACTTTTAAGCTTTTGGAAAAATCAGAATATTGTTCCGCCCTTGAGGCATGAAGAATAAAAACTGATTTTTTTTATTTTTTATTCAATCATCTGAATCTATCTCCGTCATTTTTTCAACAAAAACCTTTGTTTGCTAAAGATAAGTCAATGCACATTTAGATATATTATTCCCATATTTACACCACCTAAGGATATTATCTGTATGATCTGTTTTCCCAATGCCAAAATCAATTTAGGCCTACACATCACTTCGAAAAGAAAAGACGGCTATCATGAAATAGAAACATGCATGGTTCCTATTCCTCTGAAGGACGCTTTGGAAATGATAGTGAGCAAAAAAGCAGTTTTCGAAACCTCCGGTTTGGAAATACCTGGAGAAGAGAAGGATAACCTGATTTTGAAGGCTGTCAAATTGCTTCAAAAGGATTTTAACGACCTACCACCTGTACATATTCACCTGCATAAAAATATACCCATGGGTGCCGGTTTGGGAGGAGGTTCAGCAGATGCTGCTTTTGCCTTGACATTAATGAACAGCTTGTTTGAACTCTACTTAGAAGATTGGATCTTAGAGGACTATGCCGCCCAATTGGGTAGTGACTGCCCATTTTTCATCCAAAACACCCCAAAAATTGCAACAGGAAGAGGAGAGATTTTAGAGCCAGTCGATGTAGATATTGAGGGTGACCATTTGGTATTGATCAAACCTCCCATCCATGTCGGCACCAAGGAAGCTTACGCTGGGGTAAAGCCCCAAACACCAAAATTTCAACTTAAAGAAATACTAAGTGACAAAAGCTCCTGGAAAGAAATGCTTGTCAATGATTTCGAGGCGAGTATTTTTCCTCAATATCCAGAAATAGCCAAAATAAAGGCTGAATTGTATGACATGGGCGCCTACTATGCTGCCATGTCAGGTTCAGGTTCGACTGTGTTTGGATTATTTTCAACCAAGCCAGAATCCATCAAGTGGCCTTCAGAATATATTGTTTTTGAGAGTGTTGTATGATTTATATGTATGTTTTTTATTTACAAAAAATACAGTAAATATGACCACTATTACCACTTCACTCCCCGATGACCTCGTGCAAAGGCTTGCTGAGTATGCCAATACCATGGCTATGCCCAAAAATAAACTGATAGAGAAGGCACTCAGTCTCTATCTGGACCATCTGAAAAGAGCCGCTTATGTAAAATCTTACAAAACCGCAGCCGATGATGAGGATATCCTGACTTTGGCAGAAGAAGGCATGCATGCCTACTTCAAACAGCTGGAAGATGAGGCAAGGTGAGATTTGGATTGATTTCATTAAACGTTAAAAAGCGTATTTTTTGAAAAATTTAAGTTACTGTACTACGTAAATTGGTAAGGAATGTTAAACGTTAGAATTGATAAAGAACTAGAAGACAAACTAGACCTCGTAAGCAAAAGAGAGGGCGTGTCAAAATCCAAAATAGTCAAGGATGCTCTAACAAAACATTTGGAGAGTTTAGATCCTGCACTTAGCTCTTTTGAGCTTGGTAGGGACTTATTTGGAGTTGCTGATGGTGATGAAAAACTTTCAGCTGAATATAAAAATAGACTAAAAGAATAGCATTAAAGACGCTAAAAAACACCAACTTTTATAAAACCCCTAAAATTCCCTCTATTAACCAAGGTGTTTTGACTTTTATAAGCTTCTGTGAAGGTCTTTGGGAAGTTAACTTTTCGCTTAGGATTCCATTTAAATTCATAGGCATGAAATTTTCCTGTAAGTTCCTCCACATAATCAATCTCTTGTCGCTGCTTGGTTCTCCAAAAATAGGTTCTCGCCAAGCTCCTAGTGTACGAATTAGCTTTTAAGCGCTCACTGATCAAAAAATTTTCCCACAAAGCCCCTGCATCCTGTCTTGCCGCCATTGGGGTGAAATCCCTGATCACAGCATTCCTGACACCGTTATCATAGAAATATATCTTCTTGGCTGTCTTAATTTCAGTACGGAGATTATTACTGTAAGAGGATAGACTAAAAACCACAAATGCTTTCTCCAAGACATCAATGTAAGAGGCGACAGTTTTTGGATCTGCACCGACGGTTTCTCCCAGTTCCTTATATTTTATTTCATTACCCACTTGGTAAGCCAAGGCCTCTAGGATGTTTCGTATCAATTTGGGCTTTTTTAAGTTTCCGTAAATCAACACATCTTTATATAGATAGCTTTCAGTTAATTCCAAAAGCACTTCCTCTTCATGAGTAGCATCAGTAATAACATCTGGATAAAACCCATACACCAGTCTGTTTTCCAGACTTTGTTCCGCTTTCAGATAGCCCACTTCTTTTTCATATTCCTGCCAAGCGATGGGCCACAGGTGAAAAGTCCACTTTCCTCCCGTAAGGGGTTCTTGGATTTTATCATTGAGTTCAAACGCTGAAGATCCGCTCAGGACTAATTGAATATGCTTGAACTGATCCACGATGATCTTTGACTGCAACCCAATTGCGCTGATACGTTGAGCTTCATCAATATAAACTATTTTATTGTCCGCAATGATGGCTCGCAAAGTCTCCGTATTAGCTTGCTCGAGAATTTCCCTTACGGTAGAATCATCACCATCCAAGTATAAAAACTTTTCCTCCCTACCTCTCAGGATGGTTTCAATTAAGGTAGTTTTCCCAACCTGTCTAGGCCCCAACAATACAATCGCTTTTCCTGAAAAAAACTTTTGTTGTATTGACTCTTGAATGGACCGTTCAAACTTCATTCTATCAATTTTTTTAAAATCTAAATCAAACACAAATTTAAGATCTATTCCCGTAAAGTCATAACTTTGGAGGATTATATTCCTGTAATGTTATAACTTTAAAGGATTATATTCCCATAAAGTTAAATTTATCAAGCTGCATTTAAGTCTATAATTTCAAAAAAAGAGCAAAGGTTCACTCTGAAAATTCTACATAATTCAACTTTAAAATCTTTTAAGGAATTTTTTGAACATTAAGTTATTTTTTTTTTAGAAATTTATTGCTGCTTGAACTTAAGTTATTAACCGAGGTCTGACAAGCTCGGGAGAAGGACTAACTGTATGAATAACACTTTTACAGATAAAAAAATTGTGTTTTTCATGTCTCGGTCAAGGACTCTATTACCACTATCGTCTTCCAATATCAAAAGACACATTTATCAAAATTAATCTGGGAAGGATAGAATAGGTTGTACTATTCTTTAGAGTATTTGAAAGATTCAGAAAGGTGAGTTTTGAATTATTTAGCAGATTGGTAGCATTGAGCTGAAAACGGACCCCTTTATTCTTCCAAGGAGTATAATCGGCATGAAAATCCAGAAAATCAATTTTTATTTCATCCCATGATACAAGTTCATAAGCTAATTTAAGTCTCAGGTTTTCCTTTAGGTTGTATGTGAGTGATCCTTGGTGCTGGAAATTAGAAAATGAAAAATCAGATTTTAAGTTTTCTGAAATTATCCTGGAATCCCTTCTTTTCGATTCCCATCGGAAATTAAACGGCCTATCAAATGCACTTACCCAAAAGAATCCAAAGCTTGTTGAATTGACAGGTTCAATTGGAAGTAAAGTCCCATTTACAGCCCTATTGATCTGATTTTGGGATAAACTACCTCTTATTCCAACTCTTGACTTCACAGGGAACACCATTTTGCTTGTCTCCAAATCAGCTCTATTTTGTGAATTGGATATTGGTGAAGCAAAACCGGTAATATTGAAAAGGAGGTCACCATCATTTTGAAAATCAATAATAAACGGATTATTTTGAATAAAATGACTCCCTGAAACAGCCATTTTCCAATAACTCGTACGGTCAAAAAAATCATAACGCCAGTTCAGCCCCCTCTGCTCAATTATGTTTAGCCTACCGGCAAAATTTACGCTGGAATTTGCACTATTAAATACCCTACCGTTAAAAACCTGTAAAGGTGAGGAAAGTTGATTATGGCTGTAATGCTCTAAAAAGAACTTATGTCTTGAACTGATAGTATGGTTTAATCCTATCTTATAGTTCAGCAGCCAATCCGATTTGGTCTGATTATCACTCCCAGCTTGTCCAATATTATTTTGGAACCACTGTTTTTCACCAAGTAACTTAAGAAAAGTATTTTTTGCCAAAAAAATCCGATCCGAAAAGGAGAAGATTAGTGTATGGTTTTCAAAGTTGATTTGATTCAAAAAACCAGCTTTTTCCATTTCAGATGGATCAGGAGCCTGCTGTTGGGTAAGGTCAGAATTGAGATCGAAAGTTAAATATCCATAATGAAAAAGAAAGCCGTACTGGTGTTTTCCGACTCGCCCGGCAAACTTCCAACTGCTACCAGCTGAAAAAGAAGACGTATTAAAAGACTGAATCAGTTCATATTCTAATTGTTCAGGAAGATTTTCTTCAAATGCTCCTCTTAAGATATCAAGATTTTGGTCAGAAATATTTCGTGAAATAAAAAAATCTGAATGTAGGACAGTACGGTAATTTAACTTTTTCAGATATTCACCTCTAAAATACCCCGTCTGGCCCATTGAGTTCAGATTTTGAAAAACACTGGCCTGTCTATCCTCTGTTTCCAAACTACTGTTTAACACAGAAGATTCTAAACTATTATTTACTCTCAAAGTAAATGTTATTTGGGACAAGCTGTCCAGTTCTATGTCGTGCACAGATCTAAGCTGTAAATTCCGGATTCCTGAATTTCCATTTCCTGTCTCCCTGATATCAAAGGTGCTGTTATCAAGAAAAAAACTATTAAAGTTCTCTAAGGTATTTCTGATCCGGTTCTGCTGAAAAAGCGCATAGGTGTTAGATTTATAATTCTTACTATTTGAGCCATTGAACTGTAAAGCCTGTAATAAGTCGTTATTGATATTGTATCTTCTTTTTGGAAGGTTTGGGATGAAAGGGGTAAACGCATTTAAGGGCAGCTCGGCGGTTAAAAAGTAAGGTTTTATCAATAAGGATTCTGTTGATTCCCATGAAAGAAAATCCTCTGATTCCGCTAAACTTTCCATTCCGGAATTATTAATATCACCAATGTATCCTACTTTTATTTTATCCAATAAAGAAAAGAGAACAGCATTTCCTTCATAATTCTGAGGCAGACCTCCCCCTATTGATCCATTGCCAAAAAGTGAGGCTTTTAATCCTTTTTGAAATTTTAGATTCAAAACAGTTTTATCTGAGTTTTCGATTCCTCTCAATAGTTTTCGATCATTGAAATTTTCGATGGCTTCTATACTTTCAAGTAATCCCGGTGGAATGTTTCTGGATAAAACCTTATAATTTTTCGAAAAAAAATCATCTCCCTCCACCAGGATTTTATCTATAGCCTTACCATTAAAGAAAATAGTCCCATTATCACTGACGGTCATTCCGGGAATTTTTTTCAGGAGCTCTTCCAGATTTCTTTCGAAGCCATCACTGAAAGCTGCTACATCGTAAGTCGTAGTGTCACTTTTTATTCTTATGGGCTCCTGGTATTCTACAGTAAATTGATTGAGTTCTATTTCTTTGGACTGGATTGTAAGTGTCAGAAAACCTCGGTCATCAGTTTTAAAAAAAGCATCCTGATAACCAAGTCTGGAAACTTTTAGAAATAGTTGTAAAGGGAATTCACTTATAAAAAGGAATTCCCCCTGGAAGTTTGTCTGGGTAAAATTTATAATTGTGGAGTCCTGTGGATTGAGAAACATAACCGAAGCAAAAGGTACCGGCTTGGATTTCTCATCAAGGACAATTCCTGTTATCCTGTTATCTGTTTGTCCAAATACCAGGGAGGAGCCGGAAATAAAAAGTAAAAAAACTGAGTATAAAATAAATACAGGCTTAATTTCCACAATATCACTTTTTAAGAGATTTCGCTGATAAATCGATTTGAGGATAGAATCTAATCTCTACTTTTCCGTCATTTTCAAGTGCGACAGATTTCATGTAAGAAATATATTTTTCTTTTTTAGTTAAGTTTTCATTATCAAATTCTGACCTGCTTAGAAGTTTTCCCGAAAAGACAATATTTGTATCAATATGAGGGGTAAATGCATGGGGAATATCCACGCTAGACAAATGGTACATAAAATCCAATGTTGAATCATGGGCTTCAAGGATAAGTCCTGGTAGTCCATTTAATCTCCAAGGTCCAAATGGCACTTGGATTTCAGGGGTAAACCAAGCTTCCCAGTCCCTGCCTAATATTGTTGCTGTGGCCTTAATGCTAGCATATTTCCCAATTATTTTCTTCTCGTCAGTGATTTTCCACTCGATCGGTAAAATCTCCTCTTTAATGTTTGCGAACGTACTTTTATTCCAGAATGACTCTCTGGCATATTGTTCCTGTGTCAAAAAATCCAGAAAAAAAACTGTACCATAAGGGTCAAGATTGTTTCTTGGAACCTCTATCCGTTCAGTTCCATTAGGAGAGGAAATGAATTGGACAACTACCTTATTTTGATCCTGAATATAAAGGGACTTTGAGGCCGAGAAATATAAGGTCGCCTTTTCGATTTCATATTCATTTGGATAACCGTTTTCATTTGGAGGGGATGCGATAGCCAATTTTCCTGAATAGGCACGATAAGTAATTTTACCTTCCTGAGCTAGTATTTGTGATGGGAAAAGACCTATCACAATCGTGAAGATTAGTAATAATATGTAAGTTTTCATGATTCTTGGTTTTGGTTTTCAAAATGAATTAGATAGGTGTTCATATTTGTTTCACCAAAAATCATTTAATTATTCCTGACTAAGCGTTATGCAGTGTTAACCAGTGTTAAATCTTCCGTTAATAGATTTTTTGAATTTATATTAGCATATTATGCAACAGGTGAATTTTAAAAAAATGTGGGTCATGGTATGGCTTGTTGCCTCATTGGCACTGGCCTTACAGCTATTCCGAATTTGGGACACCTATACGTCTCTACAGCAAAAATTTCATAGGGACATCAAAACAGCATTGGATAGAGCTGTCGAGCATTATTATCTAGAATATGGAACCCGGACTATATCCATTAGAACTGATTTTTTTGAAAAGCTAAATGAAATTGACGAGGGTATACCTATTCCAAAGGAACCAAGCAATTCAAAAGTACAACGTCAGGGGAATGAATTAGAGAAAGAGGATTTTACTCAAAACAATCTGGCTGTAGTCAAGGTCTCCAATGACACCGTAAATATGCTGCTGCTCAAAGGTTTTCTTGAAAATGAAATGGACTATTATGGCTTAAAAGGAGTTTACAGTATCAGTCATTCCTTAAGGGGCATAGAATTAAACAAAATAGCAACAGGGAACATTTCAGCCCAAGGATACAACATTACATCGGATACAAGAGAAATACCCTTAAACCATAGGATTGAATTAACTTATCACCCAGATTTTTCTTACATATTCGTTCAAGGAGGAATAGAGATATTGCTGTCAATGGTATTTCTGCTCCTATTTATTTTTGCACTTTGGAAGTTGTATAGTACAGCAAAAAGGCAAAGAGATTTGGTAACTTTGAAAAATGATTTTGTTAATAATTTAAGCCATGAATTTAAAACACCCATTTCAGCTGCAAAAGTTGCAATCGAGGCCGCTCAGAACTTCAACCCTGAAAACAACATAGAAAAAAATAAAAAATACCTCGCAACTGCCGGCAACTATCTCGATCAGGTATCAGATATGATTAACCGATTATTGGAGGCTGCAAGTTTTGAATCTGAAAGTAATGTTTTGGAGAAAATTAAAGTCGATTTGGTGAAACTGGTTGAAGGCATTTTAAAAGAATCTCCATTTGATCATCATTCTAACCGAATTGAATTTTTTAGCAATATTTCTTCTGTTAACATTCAGGCAGATCAATTCCATTTGAAAAGATCACTTGTGAATGTATTGGATAATGCCTTAAAATACGGTGGGCAAAAAATAATCATTAGACTTGAAACAGACCAAAATGAAGTATCCTTGTCCATTTCTGATAATGGTCCTGGCATTGCCAAGGAACAAATTCCTAAAATCTTCGAACAGTTCTACAGAATTCCAGGGGAAAATCTACATCTCATAAAGGGTCATGGGATAGGACTGTTCTTTGCCAAAAAAGTCATTGAGGCACATAATGGTTCAATTGAGTTGAACTTGAAAAACGGATGGACTAATTTTATAATTAAAATACCGAAAGTATCATGAAAGGAAAGATTTTACTGGCAGAAGACGAGATTTCTTTGGGAGAAATCATCAAAGAAAGTCTTGATAGTAGAGGTTTTTTAGTAGAACATGTTGCATGTGGCAAAAAAGCAATCGAGGTTTTCAAGTCGTTCTCACCTGATATTGTCGTTTTGGACATTATGATGCCCCATAAAGATGGATTTGAGGTTTCAAGAGAGATCAGAATGTTGGACCGAAATGTTCCAATAATTTTTCTAACAGCAAAAAACAGAACCCAAGATGTTATAGATGGATTTGAAAACGGGGCCAATGATTTTATAAAGAAGCCTTTCAGCATGGAAGAACTCATAGTTAGGATAAATTCCCATTTACGAATTTCGAAAATCAATTTTGAACAACAGTGGGTATCAATTGGAAAATATAAATTCAATTTTGAACACCAGATTTTGGACCTACATGGGAAAGAAACCACTCTAACCTATAAGGAATCATTACTTTTAAACGAATTGATCAAAAAGCGGAATCAAGTTTTGGACAGGTCTTACATTTTAAATCTTGTCTGGGGGACTGATGATTTTTTCTCCGCAAGAAGCATGGATGTATTTATCACCAAAATCCGAAAATATCTTAAAGATGATCCTTTAATAAAAATTGTTAACATCAGAGGTATTGGATATAAGTTGGTTGTTTGAATTTTATTAAAGGTATTTAAACTTTTAAATCAGCACCGACTCCAAAATAATCAAGGTACCCATATAAAATCCTCCCGTCATTTTCTCGCTTTCCCCAAAATTAGAACAACCTCAATGACCAATTGTATTAGGTTAAGAACAACCGACAAGATTTATACTCGGTCTGGCTAAATTTCCTAATTCACCTTTTGTAATTCACTAAAAGTAAATTACAAAAGGTGAATCAAATTGCAGAATGTTTATTTTATCTTTTCCGGGAGTCAGCAAAGTATCTTAAACGAACTGTTCAGCAGTCCCTCCAGACCATTTTTCAGAAGTGCCACTCCCATTAAAATAGAAAAAATACATAGGCCCGAATATAAGGAATTCATCATCCGCCATTTTAGCTTAGCTGGAAAATCCATACCCGAGCAAATGGTAGATGAAGTGCTGGAATGGACCAAATGCTATACGTACTATGTCCAAATGCTTTGCAATAGGCTATATCAATTGCCTAATAGACAATATTTAAAGGAAGATTGGCTAAAATGCGCCAAGGACATACTTAAGGAACAGGAAGCATTCTTCATCCATTACAGAACTCTTCTGAGCCCACAACAATGGAAGCTTCTTGTCGCCATTGCCAAAACAGGTGAAGTAACAGCACCAACTTCCAAAGATTTTATAGGAAAAAATAACCTTGGCAATCCCTCAACTGTCTTTAAATCTCTGGATGCGCTTAGAGATAAAGAAATGATTATCAAAGCATACGATAAAGATGGTAACACAACCTACGAAGTATATGATGTTTTTTTTGAAAGATGGATACAGGGGCTGTATTAAATACCGAAAGGCTATCAACTATGCAGAAAATGTAAATCAAAAGTGAAGAGAATACAAGAACCAAAAATAGAGTTTTTCTAATCATAGCTAGGGAGAGATACTGGAAGCTTATTTTAAAAATATTACCTAACATTAGGCATTACTAGGTTTTGGGATTGTGAATATGTATGGTTTTTGTTAATAAAACCATAAATATATCCCTTAAGCCCTCAACAGGTTATTTCCCTTTGCCTTTCTTTTAAGGTAATAATTGTATGCCGGATAAATCAGCACCGACACCAAAATGATCAAAGTACCCAAATAAAATCCTCCGGTCATTTTTTCCTTCTCCCCAAAAATCAATACAGCCAGAATGATCCCATAAACAGGTTCCAGGTTGATGGTCAGGTTGACTGCAAAAGCTGTAATCCTACGCATCAGTTCTACGGATACAGAAAAAGCATAAACCGTACAAATACCACTAAGAATCAACAACCAAAACCAATCCATCATATCAGGCTGCATTAAGAGTCCCTCAGGAGCAAAAAAATAACCATAGAAGGGCAGCAGAAATGCCGAAAAAAGAAAAGCCCCAAACATTTCATAAAATGTCAACACATAGGGACTGTGACGCTTGGCAAAGCGCCCATTAATAACAGTGAATACCGCGCTCAAAAAAGCAGAACCGATGGCCATTACCAAACCCAGCCAATAATCCAATTCAAACCTGAAAATCACATATAGTCCTGCGATCACCATCAATCCCAAAAAAATTTCAAAAGGCTTTATCTTTTTTTTATTGGCGAGCGGTTCTAGGAATGCGGTCCACAAAGAAGTAGTGGCCATCCCGGCCAGGCAAACGGAGGCAGTGGATACCCTGGCCGCCCCAAAAAACAGCAACCAATGAAGGGAAATGATAAAACCAGTTCCAATGATTTTACCCAACTCCTTTCGGGGAAGACGGATGGAAGTTTTTCTCCAAAAGAAAATCAATCCCAAGATTATCGTGGCCAGAAGTGTCCTATAAAATACAATCTCCAAAGACCCGATACTGATCAAGAGGCCTAAAATAGCGGTGAAACCCCAAATCAATACTATGAAATGAAGCATCAAATAATCTTTGACAGTGGAGTCAGGTTGCATATTATCTTGGAACAGTCTTATATAGTACCAAACCTGTGATGGCGAAAACGATATTCGGAATCCAAACAGACAAAAGCGGGTAGGCAGTGCCTGCCTCCGCAAAAGTTCTGGAAAGCAAAAACATCAAAATATAAATGAAAGCCAAAAGGAAACCCAATGCAATCTGAAAACCTGATCCCCCTCTTGTTTTTCGGGAAGAAACGATGACACCAATAAAAGTCAGGATTACCGCAGCAAATGGAGACATAAACCTGACATACTTTTCTATCCGATAGTAATTGACGTTATCTGCTCCCCTATCTTCCAATATCTTGATCTGCCTATTGAGATCAGGTAACTTCAAGGTCTCGTGGTGGTTGACCGGCAGATCGAAGTCATTGGGTGTTATGGAAAGCAAAGTATCCAGTGACTCCCCTACAGTATATTCCTCTCCCCAGTCATGCAGTTCTCTCAACCTCCAGTTTTTGATGGACCAGGAGTTGATGGCAGTATCCCATACAATACGGTCTGCTGAAAGTTTGGCCATCAACTGTCCATCCCTAATCTGTTCCAGGGTGAAATTGTATCCTGTATTTCCTGAAGAGTAATACCTGGAAATGTAGGCGTACACATCAGGGGCAACTTTAATATGTATGTTGTTTTCCGTGTAAAATTTACTCTCCTCCATCCATCTGGATTTAAACTCGGTAACTCCTGCTGTAGCTCCGGGCAATACCCATCCATTCAAAAGGAAAGCTGCTATACCAATCATAGAGGCCCCAATAAAATAGGGTACAAGGAGCCTTACAAAGCTAACACCACTACTCAAAATGGCAATAATTTCTGTCCTACCTGCCATTTTTGAGGTAATAAAGATTACAGAAATAAACACTGTTATGGGCGTAAGGAGGTTGTTCAGGTAGAGACCGTAATTTCCCAAATAGATAAGAATATCCTTTGCGGGGACCTTATTGCGGATAAAGGCATCATTCTTCTCGGTAAAATCCAGTACCAAGACAATCAAAATCAACATCAAGACCACAAAGAAATAGGTCTTGAGAAAATCCTTGATGATGAGTTTATCCAGTATTTTCATATCAGAGTCTGCGGCTAACTTTTTCTACCATCTGGTTTTTCCAAACAGCAAAATCTCCTGCAATAATATGTTCCCTAGCCTGACCTACCAACCATATGTAGAAACTTAAATTATGAATACTCGCAATCTGCGCTGCCAGAATTTCCTTGGCTATGGTAAGATGCCTTAGGTAGGCTTTGGAATAAAACGAACTGACATAGGAATTGATATGTGGATCAATAGCACTGAAATCATCCTTCCATTTTTCATTCCTGATGTTGATAATCCCCTCTGAGGTAAACAACATGCCATTTCGGGCATTTCTGGTGGGCATCACACAATCAAACATGTCAACACCTAATGCAATCCCTTCCAATATATTGGCAGGCGTACCCACGCCCATGAGGTACCTGGGCTTATCTTTTGGAAGGATATCGGTTACCATGTCGGTCATGGCATACATTTCCTCCACTGGTTCACCTACTGATAAACCGCCTATGGCATTGCCTTCTCTATCACAAGAAGCCACAAACTCTGCAGATTGTTTCCTTAATTCCGGAAATACAGAACCCTGTACGATAGGAAAAAGTGTCTGGCTGTATCCATATTTTCCTTCTGTACTATCAAATCTATCGATGCAACGTTTCAGCCAGCGATGGGTGAGTTCCATGGATTTTCTAGCATATCCAAAATCACAGGGATAAGGCGGGCATTCATCAAAGGCCATGATGATATCTGCACCTATGATCCTTTGGATATCCATTACCCGCTCCGGGCTGAACAAATGCTTGGAACCATCTATGTGGGATTTGAAAACCGCACCCTCCTCGGTCAGCTTACAGTTTTCTGCCAAAGAGAACACCTGATACCCCCCACTATCTGTTAAAATGGGCTTAGACCAACCATTGAATTTATGCAGTCCCCCAGCTTTTTCCAGAATATCCAAGCCTGGCCTAAGGTACAGGTGATAGGTATTCCCCAAAATAATCTGTGCTTTGACATCATACATCAATTCACGCTGATGCACCGCTTTGACAGAACCAGCTGTACCTACAGGCATAAAAATAGGAGTTTGAATATCCCCATGGTCCGTTTTTATGGTGCCTGCCCTGGCTTTACTCTTGCTATCAGTATGTTCTAATTTGAATTTCATCTTAAATATTTGATGGATAAGGCTTTCTTTCCATTTTCCTTAAAGCGATTTGAATCCGGAGACAAAAATATAAGCTTATTCTTAATCCATCCTCAATTTGATTTTATATTTGCGCCCGTAAAGGTAAGGGAATGGTTACAGAAATTCTATTGGTGTTTTTTTTGGTTGCGCTTGGGATACAGCTTTTTTATATCCTTGTCATTTTTGGCCGCATGTCATTTTGGTACAAAAAGAAAAACCAATCCTCAGATTCCCAAAGTGAAGGCGTAACGGTCATTGTGGCTGCCCATAATGAAAAAGACAATCTTAAAAAGCTGATCCCCATTCTTTGCAGTCAGGATTATCCAGATTATGATGTTTTGGTTATCAATGACCGATCTTGGGACGGCACAAGGGGACTTTTGGAAGAAATGATGTCCCAATACCCAAAACTGCGTACCGTTACCGTGGAATATACCCCCAACCACGTAACAGCCAAAAAATATGCACTCACGCTGGGCATTAAAGTAGCCAAAAACGATGTGCTTTTGCTTACAGATGCTGATTGCATTCCAAAAAGTGATCAATGGATCCGCTTGATGACCAAGCCTGTGCGCAATGAAGGAAAAACCTTTGCTTTGGGGTTTTCACAGTACAACCATGGCAAAGGTTTTCTCAACAAATGGATTCAGTTTGAAACCCTTTGGACAGGTCTCCAATACCTATCTTTTGCTGTTTGGAAGTCTCCATTCATGGGAGTGGGAAGAAATCTTTGCTACAGAAGGAATTTTTTCATGGAGAAAAAAGCCTTTAAAGGCTTATGGCACATCACAGGTGGCGATGATGACCTTTTTGTAAACCTATATGCCAAGGGTAAAAATACTGCAGTAGTAATCGATCCTGACAGCATAACCCTTTCAGAACCAAAGAACACCTGGAAATCATACTTTCTGCAAAAGAAAAGACATTTCCACGCAGGAAAATATTACAGAGTTGGTGACAAACAAAAAATAGGCATTTATGCCTTTACCCACCTGCTTTTTTGGGTTTCTTCAATTTCTTTATTAATTATTTGGGGTTCGGAGCAAAATTGGGAACATTTTGGAATCATTTTAGGTATAATTATTGTTCGATCCATACTGCTCACATCAGTATTCACATCAGCAAGAAAAAAACTGGAAGGGAAGACCAATGTTTTTTGGACAGGTTTATTCGACTTGATGTATGTGGGGTATTTTTGGATTATTGGCGCATTAGGATACCAATCAAAAAAAGTTAGATGGAAGTAAACGAAAGAGGATTTTCAAATAAGGCATTAGAAGATTTTGATCTCATTGACAGGGCTGTTCTTGAAAAGGACCAGCAAGCATTTGCCACTTTGATGAAGCGCTACAAAAAGGCGGTTTACTTCATGATCTTGAAAATGATCAGGGATGCGGATGATGCCGAAGACCTGACCATGGAAGCCTTTGCAAAAGCTTTTAAAAACCTCCATAAATTTAAAAAGGACTATACCTTCTCCACCTGGCTTTTCAGAATTGCTACCAATAATACGATTGATTTTATTCGTAAAAAGAAGCTCAAGACCATGAGTTTAAATACTACCATGAGCGATGACAGCGGAAATTCCGTTACCATTGACGTGGAAGATGATGACAACAATCCCCAGGATGAATTTATCAAATCCCAGAGGATTGAAATGGTTAGGGTTTTTGTCGATAAACTTCCCGCAAAGTACCGCAAGCTGGTTCAGTTGCGCTATTTTGATGAACTTTCTTATGAAGAGATTGCCCAAGAACTGGAAAAGCCTTTGGGTACTGTCAAGGCACAGTTACACCGATCAAGGGAATTGCTCTATGAAATAGCCCAAGGGAAGGAGCGTCACATATAATCAGACAAACAACTTTTTATCCCGAATATAATCCTCTACAGGCTGAGGTAGTAAATATTTCACCGAATGTCCGTTTTTAATAGATTCCCTTATAAAAGTGGCTGAAATATCCATTAGGGGTGCCTCTACAAATTTCACATTCGGGTGACTGAATTCCGGATGTGATCCAGGCCTGGGATAAACATAAAGTCCAAAATATTCCAGGATCTGTTCATAATTTTTCCACTTGCAGAAATGCGTAAGGTTATCCCCACCAATAATCAGTTTGAATTGGTGTTGGGGATACTTGTCTGCAAGAACGGTAAGTGTATCGATAGTATAACTGGGACGGGGCATATGGAACTCCACATCGCTAGCCCTAAAATAGAAATGATCGGCGATGGCGAGCTCTACCATTTTTAGCCGATCAAATTCATGAAGTAATGACTTTTGCTTTTTGAAGGGGTTTTGAGGACTCACTACAAACCAAATTTCATCAAGGTCTGTGTTATCCTGCATCACATTGGCAATGATTAAATGTCCAATATGAATAGGATTAAAAGATCCGAAAAAACATCCTATTTTCAAAGCTAATTAGGGATTATTTGGAAAGGAAAGCAGCAACCATTTGTTCAGCCTCTTCAAAAGAATGCTGTATATTATCATTGACAATCACTGCGTCAAATTTATCAGCAAATGTCATTTCAAACTTGGCTTTATATAACCTTCTAGAAAGACTTTCTTCTGATTCTGTCCCCCTATCTTTCAACCTTTCCTGAAGCACTTCCATAGAGGGCACTTTTACAAAAATCGCCAAGGCCTTATCTCCAAAATATCTTTTAAGATTTAGTCCACCTTTTACATCTACATCAAAAATAACATGCTTCCCATTATCCCAAAGGCGTTGGATTTCCTCTTTCAAGGTACCATAAAAATTCCCCTCATATACCTCTTCCCACTCAATAAATTCATTTTCATCTATTTTCTGCTTGAATTCTTCCGGAGAGAGGAAATAGTAATCTTTCCCATTTTGCTCTGTTCTCCCTCTTTTATCACGAGTAGAGGCAGAGATGGAGAACCCTAAGTTCGGAAATTTCCCTAAAAGGTGCTTAACGATGGTTGTTTTCCCAGACCCAGAAGGAGCTGAAAAAATAATGGCTTTACCTGAAGGCATGGGTTTTTATTTAACTTCTTGAACCTTTTTGCGGATGTTTTCGAAGAGATCCTGGGGTGTAATTTGCTGACAACACTTGGTTTTCAGCAATTCTTTGATTGCCATTTCCAAATGAAAGTACCTATAACAGGGATCACATTTTTCCAGCTTTTCTTTCAGTATCTTATCACTTTCCGGGATATTTTCTCCATCCAAGATACTTTCTAAAAGCTGGAAACATTTCTGCTGCTCGGCACAATTTACTTTCCGTTCTCCAGCTGATGATAAGTTTTTATCCATTGTATGCTAAATAAGTAATTATTTCCTCACTATCAATCCTCTTTAAAAAGCATTGATCTATTCTTCTTCATCCGTATTATAACCCATGTTCTGAGCATAGGAACGTAATTTCTCTTTCAATAAGTTCCTAGCCCTGTGCAACCTTGATCTAACTGTACCGATAGGAATATCCAAAATCTTGGCCATTTCCTCATAGGTAAACCCTTCCAAATCACATAAAATGATGACTGTCCTAAAGTCCACTGCCAAGCTATTTAAAGCATTGGAAATCTCATCCCCCAACATGTCTTTTACCGCATCCACGCGAAGATCAGTAGTCCCGCTATAATCAACATCATCCGAGTTGTAATAAGTTTCAACTTCCTGATAATCAACTTTAGCAGGCTGCTTACTTTTTTTTCTGTAGTCGTTAATGAAGGAGTTTTTGAGAATCCTAAAAAGCCAGGCTTTGGCATTGGTACCTTGCTCAAATGAATTGATAAAACGATAGGCTTTAAGGTAAGTATCCTGCACCAGATCCTTAGCATCATCCTCATCAAAAGTCAAACGGTAGGCAAAATTGTACATGGAATCTATGTGAGGCATAAATTCCTGATCAAATATATGGTTCTTTTCCTTATCGGAATATTTTTTGCGCTGCACTTCTGACATAAGCTCCAAAAGTAATCAATGGCTAAATTTATCACTAATTTTTTTCAATAAAGTCAGGGCTTTTAGCTTATTTTGAATGCTTTTAGCAGACTAACCCTGGCCGGCGGCATGTTTATATTCAAACTTATATCTTACCTACCCTTACCTGTCCTTTATCTTTTTACGGATGTATTGTATCTATTTGGCTACCATATTTTGAAATACCGACAAAAAGTCATCATTTCTAATATCCAGCATGCATTTCCTGAAAAGTCACCTCAGGAACATCGGCGTATTGCCAAAAAGTTTTTCCGAAACCTGACCGATTCTTTCGCAGAAATCATCAAGGCTTACAGTATGAGTAAAGAGGAGTTTGACAAAAGAGTGAAAATCAACAACTACAGTCTTGTAAATCAACATATTGAAAGAGCTGAAGTTCTGATCGGAATGACAGGGCACTTTTTTAATTGGGAATGGCACCTATTACAAATGATGGCTAATATTAATAATCGGGTTGATGTAGTCTATACCAAAGTCAACAATCCATTTTTTGAAAAGTTAATGATGAATATCCGCACGCGTTTCGGGGGGCAAATGGTGGAAAAAGGAGCTTTTCAGAGAGACTATCTAAGAAAAAGAAACCAACCTAGAATGATCGTATTAGCGGCTGATCAGCGTCCTGGCAACAGGGATATACGTTACTGGACAGGTTTCATGAACAGGGAAACGGCTTTTTTTGAAGGGGGCGAAAAACTCGCAAAAAGGTTTAACCACCCGGTCCTATACGCCCATGTATCCAAGCCTAGGCGTGGACACTATGTATTTAGCTATGAAATGATGGATGCGCCACCCTACACAGACCAGGCCGAACACAGTATTACCAACCGTTTTATAGCGTTATTGGAAAACAACATCAGAGAGCATCCCGAAATCTACCTTTGGAGCCATAATCGTTGGAAATGGAGGAAGGGGGAGTGAAAAAATTCCCTAAATTTGAAACTTGTTGGAAAAAAGAAGCATGGATTATTTAAAAGGACTCAATCCCCCCCAAAGAGAAGCAGTAGAACATACCGAAGGGCCCCTGATGATCATCGCTGGTGCAGGTTCAGGCAAAACCAGAGTACTCACGTACAGAATTGCCCACTTGATACATGCCAAGGGAGTTGATCCTTTCAATATTCTCTCCCTGACCTTTACAAATAAAGCTGCCGCAGAGATGAAAAACAGAATAGAGCAGCTGATCGGCCTTGAAGCCCGCAATACCTGGATGGGAACTTTTCACTCTACTTTTGCCAAAATCCTGCGGGTAGAAGCTGACAAAATCGGCTATCCTTCCAATTTTTCGATCTACGATGCCGACGACAGCAAATCCTTGATCCGAACAATTGTCAAAGAAATGAAGCTGGATGACAAAGTCTATAAGCCCAACACTGTTTTGTCCAGGATTTCAGGCGCAAAAAACAGATTAATCTCATGGGAAACTTACCTCAATGACCCCTTTATCAAAGCCGATGATGAGGCAGCCATGAAGCCTCGTATGGGTGAAATCTACAGGAATTACCAAAGAAGGCTTTTCAAGGCAGGTGCCATGGATTTTGATGACCTTCTTTTCAATACCAATGTACTCTTTAGGGACCATTTAGATGTATTGAACAAATACCAACAACGCTTCAAGTATGTGATGGTAGACGAGTTTCAGGACACCAACGTCTCTCAATATCTGATTACCAAAAAACTGGCTGCAGTCCACCAAAATATTTGTGTGGTCGGGGATGATGCACAAAGCATCTATGCCTTTAGAGGTGCAGACATACAGAACATACTCAATTTTGAGAAAGATTACCCGGATCTATTTGTCGTCAAGTTGGAACAGAACTACCGATCCACCAAAAATATTGTACAGGCAGCCAACAGTATCATTGCGAAAAACAAGGCCCAACTCAAAAAAGAAGTCTGGACACAAAATCACAATGGTGAACTGATCGAACTGATCAAGGCTTCATCGGACAATGAAGAAGGCCGGATGGTAGCCACCACCATCTTCGAGGAAAAAAACAACAAAAAACTCAACAACAGTGATTTTGCCGTTCTATACCGTACAAATTCACAGTCTAGGTCCATAGAGGAAGCATTGAGAAAAATGAACATTACCTATAAAATCGTAGGTGGACTTTCATTTTATCAAAGGAAAGAAATCAAAGACTTGATGGCTTATATGCGTTTTGTGGTCAACAAAGAAGACGAGGAAGCCTTCAAAAGAGTTATCAATTACCCCAAGAGAGGTATTGGAGATACTACAGTTGAAAAGATTCTGGTAGCGGCATATGAGCATGATATCCCCCTTTGGGAAGTACTGACAAATGCCAATAGCTTTTTAAGCGGGAGGGCAGCCAATGCAGTGGATGATTTTACCACCATGATCAAAAGTTTTGGTATAGAGATGGAGAGAAAGGATGCCTATGAGGCAGCCAATTCCATAGCCAAACAATCCGGGCTTTTGAGAGAATTGTATGAAGACAAAACCATAGAAGGGCTTAACCGCTATGAAAACGTTCAAGAGCTCCTCAATGCCATTAAGGAATACGTGGATAATCCGGAGAATGAAGATAAAAGTTTGGGCGCATTTCTTCAGGAAATAGCCTTGCTGACTGATAATGACAGGGATAAGGACACTACAGATGCCGTCACATTGATGACCATACACTCCTCAAAAGGTTTAGAGTTCAAACAGGTCTTTGTAGTAGGTATGGAGGAAGACCTTTTCCCTTCACAAATGATGATGCAAAGCAGGGAAGACCTGGAGGAAGAAAGAAGACTCTTTTATGTGGCAACTACCAGGGCCATGGAGAAATTATACCTCACCTATGCCCTGACACGTTATAGATTTGGACGCTTACTCAATTGTGAGCCCAGTAGGTTCTTGGAAGAAGTAGACCCAGCCTGTATCCGGGTAAACAAAAGGATGACATCTGCACTATCAGGGGCATTAAGAAATGAATTTTCTGAAGGAAGGTCAGGCTTTATAGGGATCAAAAAACCAGCGAATCGCCCTACGACCACTGCCAAAATCCACACCCCGAGTCCAGATTTTAAACCCTCCAATACAAATAATCTTAAGGAAGGAATGCTGGTAGAACATCCAAAATTTGGTTATGGTAAGGTCACAAAGATAGAAATTGAAGGAATTAACAAGAAAGCTAGCATACAATTTGATAACTTTGGAGAAAAGGTTTTATTACTTAGCTTTGCAAAGCTTCGGATTATAGATTAACGGGCCGACAAAAATGACTTTTCTAATTGGATCGCCCGACTAAAGCATTACTTTATGGACAACATAGAAACAAACAAACATGCCGTAACGCTCAAAGAGTACGGAAAAAACATTCAACGTCTGGCCAATCACATAGCGGGCATGGAAGACCGTGAAAAGAGGACACAGAGTGCTTTTGCATTGGTAGAATTAGTAAAGCAACTAAATCCCCAAATGAAAAGTGAAAATGACCAGAAAATCTGGGATGATATACATATCATGTCGGGCTTTAGTTTGGATGTAGATGGCCCATATCCAAAGCCGGAAAAAGACTTACTTTTTAGAAAACCGCAGCGTGTAGGCTATCCCAAAGGAGAAGTCAAATTCAAACACTATGGAAGAAATATCGAAAAGCTAATAGAAAAAGCCATAGAGATTGAAAATGATGAGGAGCAAGAGATTGCCATCATATATATTGGTCAATTGATGAGGAGTTTTCACTCGACGTGGAATAGGGACAATTTTGATGATGCCATAATCATCGATGATATCAAGACCCTTTCAAAAGGCAAGCTGCATATAGACTTGGAAAAAGTCAGGCAAATGGGCTTGTTTGAAACCAATACACGACGAGATTTTAAAATCCCCTCAGAGACAGAATCAAGCTCCTCAGGAGGAAGAAAGCGATTCAATGGTGGAGATAGAAGAAGAAACGGAGGTCATTCCAAAAAACGCAGATAAATGTCATCATTCAGAGTAAAAGGAGGCTTAAAACTTAAGGGGGAAATTACACCTCAGGGAGCCAAAAACGAAGCCTTGCAGATTCTTTGCGCAGTATTATTGACTTCAGATAAAGTCACCATCCATAAAATCCCGAATATCCGTGATGTCAACAAACTGATTGAACTCCTCACTGATATGGGGGTAAAAACCCAAAAAATTGGTCCTGAGTCCTATGATTTTCAAGCTGATAATGTGGACATCAAATACCTTGAAACAGAAGACTTCCTTAAAAAGGCTTCATCACTAAGAGGTTCAGTAATGATTTTAGGCCCCTTGTTGGCCAGATTCGGACACGGGCGTTTATCCAAGCCAGGAGGTGATAAAATAGGCCGAAGAAGGATGGATACGCATTTTTTCGGTTTTCAGAAATTGGGAGCCGAGTTTCACTACGACAGTAAAAAAGAAATTTATCATATAGACGGTAAAAACCTGAAAGGGGCTTACATGCTATTAGATGAAGCTTCCGTTACAGGAACCGCCAATATCGTCATGGCAGCCGTCATGGCAGAGGGTAAGACTACCATATACAATGCCGCATGTGAACCCTATTTACAGCAATTGTGTGACATGCTCAACCGAATGGGAGCCAAGATTACAGGAATAGGTTCAAATATGCTTCATATTGAAGGTGTGAAGAAACTCAAAGGCACAGAGCATACCATGCTCCCTGATATGATAGAAATAGGCTCTTTTATTGGTATGGCTGCGATGACCCAATCCGAAATCACCATCAAAGATGCAAAAATCCCCCGCCTAGGAATTATTCCTGACACTTTCAAAAGGATGGGGATTAAGATGGAATTCAAAGGAGATGATATTTATATACCTTCCCAAAAACATTATGAAATTGAAACTTTTATTGATGGCTCCATTCTTACTGTAGCTGATGCTATTTGGCCAGGATTTACCCCGGATCTATTAAGTATAGTTTTGGTAACAGCTACTCAAGCTAAAGGAACTGTTTTGGTTCATCAAAAAATGTTTGAAAGCCGTTTATTCTTTGTGGATAAACTGATCGATATGGGAGCCCAAATTATCCTCTGTGACCCACACAGAGCTACTGTTATAGGCCTTGATAGAAAATACCCATTGAAAGGCATTAGAATGACCTCTCCAGACATTAGAGCAGGGGTTTCTCTTTTAATTGCAGCCATGTCCGCAGATGGAACATCCATCATCGACAATATAGAACAGATTGACAGAGGATATCAATACATCGATCAAAGGCTGAATGCACTAGGAGCAGATATCGTACGCATTGATTAAAAATCGTGGTATTTAACCCTATGGTGAATCCAATGGAAATCTGAAACTAAGTCAAGTTGAGTCTGAAGCGCTCGAATCAGAAGAATAAAAAAGAGGTTGTCCGAAAAGGGCAGCCTTTTTTTGACTCAACAAAAATGTCTTTATCCGGTTGAACTTCTGCGGAATGTTGAAACAAAAAAGGCCATCCAAAAATGGATGACCTTTTATCATTTATTGCAATTAATCAAATTATTTTACTTCAAAGCTAACTCTTCTTGCCAATTGACGGGCATCTGCAGAACGCTTATCTACACTAGTATCTTCACCATAACCTTTAACAGTCAATCTGGAAGCATCAATACCAGCTGCTACAAGAATGTCATGCACTGATTTAGCTCTTCTTTCAGAAAGCTTCATGTTGTAATCTTCTGGACCTAGCTCATCAGCGAAGCCTTTCAATTCAACATTTACGCCAGGGTTTCTCTTAAGGAAATTAGCAACATAGTTGATACCAGAAGCTGAGAAGCCTAGTGGTTTAGCACTATCAAATGCAAAGTAAACATTTACATAACCTTCATTGATAGCTTTCTTGAAGTAGTCAATTTCTTTAACTTCTTCAATTGGACAACCGTCATTAGAAGCAGGACCAGGTACAAATGGACACTTATCCAAGTGATCAGGAATACCGTCTCCGTCAGAATCCAAAGTTCTACCATGAGAGTCTACTCTAGCACCTGCAGGCGTATTAGGCTCTTTATCCAAATAATCTGGAACACCATCTCCGTCAGAATCCTTCAACATATCTCTGATTTCTCCGATCTGTTGAGCCAGTTCATCTTTGGTAGCATATTTGTCAGCAGCTACATACCAGTCAGCATGAGTGTCTTTGCTTCCTAGGTAAATGTTCAAACCTAATGTTCCAGTCCACCAAGTACCATTGGTACCGTAGAAACCTGGATCCATTGGTCCAATTGCCGAACCTCCATCAAAAGCAACAGTTTGTCTACCATTAAGAATGGTACTGATATCACCTGTCAAGGCAATTCTTTCGGACAACTTCACCTGACCAGTAAATCCAGCAATAATGTTGTAAACATTATCGTTGAAATCAGTGAAAGCACCGGTTTGAGGTCTAACCTGACCAACACCTGCTCCCATGTGAGCGAGTAAATTAACTCTTCTGGTGAAAGATTCGAAATTCATGATTCTTCCAAGGTTAGCAACACCTTGCAAGTTAATTCTGTGATAATTCGTAGAAAACTCTGGGTTATTGTCCCTAGAAGCTTCACTAAATGAACCGAAACCAAAATCTAGTTTCGCACCGAATTTTTCATTGAACATATAGCGCACACCTAAGTCAGCATGTCCAATGTTGAGTGTTGGTGAGTAGAAGCCTGGAGTCATAGGAGCCATAGCCTTGTTGAAACCACCACCAAACTCGACAGACCACCTGTTGTAGTCAACCTGGGCATTAGCTGCGAAAGCCAATGCACCTGCCATAATTGTTGAGAGTACTATTTTTTTCATAATAAAAAATTTTTTCAAATTTTTTTAAGTGTTTGATTGATTTAACTGCAAATTTATAAACTTCTAACTAATCACAAATGTATATTTTATTTTTAAAACTTTAAACTTTATTCAAATTCTTTTGATTTTTACAGCAATTTTTTTGGACAAACTAAACCATCAGAAATCATGCCAATATGAAAACATTGAAAGAACTACTACAAATTCAAAGCATTTCGGGTGATGAATCTGAGATGAAAGCCTATTTACACAATTATGTTATGAAACGTAAACATGATTGGAAAGTTGCGCCAGAAATCTTTTCAGGTGATGAATTCCATGAATGTCTTTTACTTAAGTTTGGCAAACCAAGGACGGCTGTTTTTGCCCATATAGATACGATTGGGTTTATGGCAAGGTACGAAAATCAATTGATTCCGGTAGGTGGTCCCGAAATTATTGAGGGAACAGTTTTGATTGGAAAAGACGAAATGGGCCCGATAAGGTGTAAACTATTGTGCAGAGATGATCAGCTATACCATGATTTTGCAAGGCCAATTCAGAGGGGTACTAGGTTATCATTTGAACAAAATATTAAAATTGACAACAATTATATCGAGGCTGCCTATTTAGACAATAGGCTTGGGGTATACAATGCATTAAAGCTTTGCGAAACCATAGAAAACGGATGGGTTATTTTTTCAACATATGAAGAACACGGTGGGGGCAGCATACCTTTTTTGTTGAAATTCATCCAAAAATCTGCTCCCATACGCAAGGCACTGATTTCCGACATTACTTGGGTGACAGATGGGATTCATCATGGGGAAGGGGTGGTGATTTCACTCCGTGATAAGTTTATTCCAAGAAAAGCATTTTTAGATAAAGTCGTCAATTTGGCTAAAAAAAGCGGAATCCCCTATCAGTTGGAAGTAGAGGCTATTGGAGGAAGTGATGGACGGGAAATTCAATTTTCCCCATATGCCATTGATTGGTGTTTTATAGGTGCCCCGGAAGACAATGTACATAGCCCCAATGAAAAAGTAGCGCTTCAGGATTTGGAGGCCATGATAGACTTATACCGGTTTTTATTGGCTAATCTATAGGCTTTAGCAACTTAATAGATGCAACAGTATCATTTTTTTATATATTTGTAATGCCCTGTCAAAAGGGCTTTTTTATTAAAATCAATGATTCAGGTCAAAGACAAAACATTTAAGTCCTACATCACTCAATCAGCCATAGAAAAAAGGGTGATGGAAATGGGTAAGGCAATAACAAATGATTATGACGGGAAAAACCCCGTCATCATTGGAGTACTCAACGGGGCTTACATGTTTCTGGCAGACCTTTCTAAATTCATTGGTATCCCCGCTGAAGTCTCTTTTATCAAAATCTCTTCCTACCAGGGAGAAACTTCCACAGGAAAAGTAAAAAAAATGCTTGGGCTTGATACCGACTTGCAGGACAGGCATGTATTAATCGTAGAAGATATCGTCGACACTGGATTGAGCATGGTACATCTCTTGGGCCAGATTTATGAGAAAAATCCAGCATCTGTAAAAACTGTCACCCTTCTTCACAAGCCAGAAGCACTCCAGCATAAAGTTCCATTAGATTATGTTGGATTTGAAATCCCAAACAAATTTGTAGTAGGATATGGACTGGATTATGATGGGTATGGGAGAAACATTTCAGAAATTTATCAACTAACAACCTGATTATACCGGCATTATTATATTGAATCAAAACATTAAAGAGATGCTAAACATCGTATTATTTGGCCCTCCGGGTGCAGGAAAGGGCACACAAAGTGAAAAAATCATTGAAAAGTATCAATTGACACATTTATCTACGGGCGATCTTTTTAGAAAGCACTTGGGAGAAGGTACAGAGCTCGGCAAACTCGCAAGAAAGTATATGGATCAAGGGCATCTTGTTCCTGATGAAGTTGTTATTGGCATGGTAGATGATAAAATAGCAAATACCCCAGATACCAAGGGATTCATTTTTGATGGTTTCCCCAGGACAGTGGCCCAAGCAGAGGCATTGGACAAACTCATGCAAAAGAACAATACCGAAATTTCCGGAATGATTGCTTTGGACGTGGCAGAGGAAGAATTAAAGGAGAGAATAAGAGAAAGGGGTAAAACTTCTGGCAGGGCAGACGATCAGGATGAGGAGAAAATAGCCACTAGAATTAAAGTGTATCTTGATGAGACCCTTCCCGTGGCAGATTATTATGAAAAACAGGGTAAATTTTCCAAAATTAATGGCATAGGTACCATAGATGGTATATTCGAAGACATCTGTACGGTAATTGATCGGTTCTAATCGATAAATTATTGTTACCTTTGTATTCCCATAATTGGCTAGGCTTAAAAGCTTAGCCATTTTATTTTAAAACTAGTGAACAAGTGGCAGATAGCAACTTTATAGATTACGTAAAATTCTGTTCCAGGTCGGGTGCAGGCGGAAGTGGTTCTGTACATTTTCGCAGAGAAAAACATGTACCAAAGGGTGGACCTGATGGAGGCGATGGAGGCCGGGGAGGTCATATCATTTTGAAAGGAAACGCCCAACTTTGGACTTTACTGCACCTAAAATATAAAAAGCATGTCATTGCTGAAGACGGAAAAGGTGGAGAAGGAGGCCGAAGAAAAGGCCGTGAAGGCAAAGATGTTATCCTAGAAGTACCTCTAGGGACTGTAGCCAAGGACGCTGAAACACAAGAGGTCCGCTTTGAAATTACAGAAGACGGTCAAGAAGTCGTTCTAACCCCAGGCGGCAGAGGAGGGCTCGGTAATGATCACTTTAAAACAGCAACCAATCAGGCACCTCATTATGCCCAGCCAGGTGAACCCGGAATCGAAGAATGGATCATCTTGGAGCTGAAACTTTTGGCAGACATAGGTCTGGTAGGTTTTCCCAATGCTGGCAAATCCACTTTGCTATCCACTATTTCAGCAGCTAAACCTGAAATCGGGGATTATCCTTTTACAACCTTGGTACCTAATCTGGGCGTCATTCCCTACAGGGATGATAAATCATTTGTGATGGCAGATATCCCCGGTATTATTGAAGGTGCGGCAGAAGGGAGAGGACTGGGCTTACGGTTTCTAAGACATATTGAAAGAAACTCCATTTTACTATTTATGATCCCAGCTGATGCCGACAGCATTACAGAACAATACAACATACTTCTTTCTGAATTGCAGAAATATAATCCAGAGCTTTTGGACAAAAAAAGGCTCTTGGCCATAACAAAAGCTGATATGCTGGATGAGGAGTTGATGGCAGAAATGATGAAAGATATTCCCAAAGAATTGCCCTCGATTTTTATTTCATCTGTCACACAATTCAATTTAGACAAATTGAAGGACATGTTATGGCAGGCCATAACCAGTCAATAAAGTGTCAGTTTGTCAGGAAAACGCTACTGGCAAATTTATTGATTACTGATAGATATTAAATTTTGATCAAGATGAGTGAGAAAGAAATCATGAATGAAGAGCAAACCACTTCTCAGGAGCAAGATGTGAAACAGGGTGACTTGGATGCTTCCCAAGCAGAAGCAATAAATCCAAAAGACACAATTACATCATCAGTGGAAGAAAAGTTAGAAATCGAAGTAAAAGAGTTAAAAGATAAGTACCTCAGATTATACTCAGAATTTGAAAATTACAGAAGAAGAACTGCAAAGGAGCGTTTAGACCTTATCACCACGGCATCTGAAGATCTGATTCGGGAAATACTTCCTATTATTGATGATTTTGAAAGGGCTTTCAAGGCCAACGAAAAAGAAGAAGATGCCACAAAAGTCAGAGAGGGTAATCAGCTGGTTTTCTATAAGTTGATCAAAACATTAGAAAATAAAGGTGTGAAGGTAATGGATGACTTAATAGGGAATCCATTTAATGCAGATACACAGGAAGCTATTACCCAAATCCCAGCTCCAAATGACGAACTAAAAGGTAAGGTTATAGACGTTGTGGAAAAAGGGTATACTTTGGGCGACAAGGTAATCCGCTACGCGAAAGTAGTAACAGGAGCATAATATAATATCATGGCGAAAAGAGATTATTACGAGGTTTTAGGAGTTTCTAAGGGGGCTTCTCCCGAGGAAATAAAAAAAGCCTATAGAAAACTGGCTATCCAATACCATCCAGACAAAAACCCGGACAACCCAGAGGCCGAAGAAAAGTTCAAGGAGGCAGCGGAGGCCTATGAAGTCCTCAGCAATGCTGAAAAACGTCAACGCTATGACCAATTTGGTCACCAAGGCCTGGGTGGTAATGGTGGATTTGGTGGTGGAGGTATGAATATGGAAGACATATTCTCTCAATTTGGCGATATTTTCGGTGGTGGTGGATTCGATTCTTTTTTCGGAGGAGGACGAGGAGGAAGAAGAACCAAAAAAGGCACCAACCTTAGGGTAAAGCTTAAATTGAATCTTAAAGAGATAGCCAATGGGGTTGAAAAGAAAATCAAAGTAAAACGTCAGGTATTGGCTGACGGAGTAACTTTCAAAACATGTACTACCTGCCAAGGCTCTGGTCAGATCAAAAAAGTAGTCAATACCATGCTTGGTCAAATGGTTTCGGCCAGCACCTGTCATGCCTGCGGAGGGAATGGTCAGATTGTTGACAAAAAACCTGCTGAAGCAGATGGCAGGGGTCTTATCTTAAAAGAGGAGATCATACCCATCAATATTCCTGCAGGTGTCGCAGATGGTATGCAGTTGAGCATGTCAGGGAAAGGGAATGAAACCGCAGGTGGTATTCCAGGAGATTTATTGATTGTTATTGAAGAAATTGAAGATAATGTTCTTCAAAGAGATGGCAATAATGTAGTATATGACCTTTACATCAGTTTCATCGATGCTGCATTAGGATCGCAGATAGAAGTACCCACCATAGATGGAAAGGTAAAAATAAAGGTTGACCCCGGAACTCAGTCCGGAAAAATACTAAGACTCAAAGGTAAGGGTATAAAAGACATTAATGGCTATCATAAAGGAGATCAGCTGATTCATGTCAACGTATGGGTGCCTAAACAATTATCCAAGGAGGAAAAGCAAAGTTTGGAAGCTTTGAGGAACTCAGATAATTTCAAGCCTGATCCAGGGTCAGGAGAAAAAAGTTTCTTCGATAAAATGAAAGAATTCTTTTAAATATTTGGAGCCGGAGTAAATTCCGGCTTTTTTTATGGGGATAATAAACCTTTTGGGATGTAAGACGTAATCAATCCGTATGTTAAATAGATTATCCCTACTATTATGTCTTTTTTTTGGTTGGCAGGCTAACACCTGGGCACAGCTGACCAAAGAGTTCAAGGTAGAAGAAAAGTATGGGTTCAGCTTAGTGCAAGTTGATTTCAATATCTACAAAGGAACTTCAAAAATCGTCAGACATATAGACGATTCACCTATTAAAATTAACTGTGAGTTATCTAAGGTGAATATTCTCCCTGATTTTAGCCATAATATAAAAGATCAGGTATTGTATTCAGAACTTATCCACCGCAATGTAGAGTCTGAAAATTTAGGTAAAAGCCTTTCATATAAATTATTTTCGTCACAAAATGATGACTTTGATCACAAATGGACAGTAAATCTGAATTCCAATTACCTATACGCGCTTAATTTTCAATTTGGGATTGGAAAAGCACACTTTGACCTATCCCAATTACCAATATCCAATTGCCATATAAAATCAGCAAGTGCTGATATCACATTAGATTATAGTAAAAAGAAGGCCAATTCTGTCAAGATGGATACCATGCATATCAGCATCAATATGGGAACCCTCCAGGCCAACCATCTCAATTTAACCAACGCCAAATACATGTTGTTTGAGGCAAATTACGGAAGTTTAAATTTGAATTTTTCAGAAAGCATGCCGGAATCAAGTCAGATCTACGCTACGGTTGGAGCAGGAAAAGTTGACTTACAATTACCCAACGAAAATCAGCCTGCCATTGTCAAAATTAAATCCACTGCCATGTGCAGGACTTCAATTCCAAAACACTGGAAAGACATTGGAAACAAAACCTATGTAAACAAGTCCTACGATGAAAAAGCTGAAAATCTATTAAGCTTGATGATAGATGTCTCTGTCGGATCAGTCACTATCCGATAATTTCAGAACTTTTATTAATTTTAGCCAAATACCAAGGCTTTGAACATTTTAGAAATTCAGCAACTCAACAAATCTTACGGAAATAACAAAGCGTTAAGCAATGTCAACCTATCTATCCCTTCAGGTGGTATTTTTGGCGTTTTGGGGCCAAACGGTGCTGGTAAAACAACATTGATCCGCATAATCAATCAGATTATTGACCAAGACTCCGGAGAAGTACTGTTTAAAAACCAGCCATTAAAAAGAACCCACATAAAGAATATAGGCTATCTGCCCGAAGAAAGGGGGCTATACAAAAAAATGAAGGTTTGGGACCAATTGATCTATTTCACAAGATTAAAAGGTCTGTCTTCTGAGGAGACTAAAAATAAAGTAGAGGCTTGGCTGGAAAGGTTGGAAATCAGCCATTGGAAACACAAGCGCATTGACGATCTTTCTAAGGGTATGGCTCAAAAAGTACAGTTTATCTCTGCCGTACTTCATGAACCGGAACTTCTGATCTTGGACGAACCTTTTTCAGGTTTTGACCCCGTTAATGCTGAACTTATCAAAAATGAAATCCTTTCATTAAAAGAAAAAGGAGTTACAATTTTATTGTCCACCCATAGAATGGAATCTGTTGAACTTCTCTGTGATGAGATCGCCATGTTTAATAAATCTGAAAAAATACTTTCGGGTAAACTAAAATCAGTAAAAAATCAGTTCAGGACCAATACATTTGAGTTGAAAATTAAAAACCCTGACACTTTGAATGTCCCAGCGACATGGCACTGCATGGAAAGCGGCGAGTATCATTCCTACCATATACTCATTGAAGAAGGCAAGGTCAATGAGCTGCTACAACAAGCTTTAGGGATTGGGGAGATTGTCGGCTTTAAAGAAATTCTGCCTAGCATGGAGGAAATATTTATCCAACAGGTTAAAATGCACGAAAATGGATAAAGTTTGGCTTGTCATCAAAAGAGAATACCTTTCCAGAGTACAGAAAAAATCCTTTCTTTTGGCCACCTTGCTGACGCCTTTGATTTTTCCTGCCATAATGGGGATTTTCATTTGGATAGCGTTGGATGATGTGGACCGTCTCTATTTAAGTATAATTGAAGTAGTAGATGAAAATAACCTTTTTTTCATTGAAAGCTCAGAACAATATGCCTTTTCCTTTTCCAATACATCTTTTGAGGAGGCCAAGAGAATGGTTAGGGATGGGGAAAGATTTGGCGCGATCCATATTCCCTCCTTGGACCTTTCCAATCCTTCCGGAATCACATTTTACAGCAGCACCACACCTAGCATCGGCCTAAGAACCTTCATAGAAAATAGTTTAAAAAGAAGAATAGAGGAACAGAAGCTTTTTGAAGCTGGCATAGACCCAGATGTTTTGGATGCATACAGAACTAAAGTGACACTTCAAACGGTGACGCTTGACATTTCAGGAGAAGAAAAAATCTCTGATGCCTCTGTAAACTATATTATCGGCTTCATCTCAGGTATACTGATTTATATTTTCATTTTTATCTATGGTAACCAGATTATGCAGGGGGTAATAGAAGAAAAATCAAGCAGAATCATCGAAATATTGGTTTCTTCTATCCGGCCTTTTCAGTTGATGTTGGGTAAAATCATAGGGATCGGTGCTGTTGGTCTTACCCAGTTTTTAATATGGATAGTTCTAATAGGTTCACTTTCTGCTTTTGTAATGGGCTACTTAGGACTCCAAATGCCACAACAGCAACTGATGGAGTTAGGTAGTCCTGAGTTAAGCGGACAGATGTACCCCGATAATAATGTTTACCAAACCTTTATGGTACTTCAAAGTATCAACTTCTTTCAGTTGATCATGACTTTTATTTTTTATTTTCTTGGTGGTTATCTACTATATGGTGCTTTATTCGCCGCCATTGGAGCTGCAATAGATGCACCATCAGAAGCTCAGCAATTCATGTTACCCATCACAATACCACTTCTTATTGCCTATATGGGTTTATTCATCTTTGTTTTGGATGATCCCAATAGCAATGCATCGTTTTGGCTTTCCATCATACCACTGACTTCACCAATTGCCATGATGGGCAGAGCAAGCTATGGAATCCCTTTTTCAGAGCTATTATTATCAATTGGCCTGCTCATCACGGGATTTATTTGCACTACCTGGCTGGCTGGAAAAATCTATCGCATTGGCATACTGATTCATGGTACAAAGGTAAACTACAAAACAATATGGAAATGGGTCAAATCAGATTAAAACAAAGAGCTTGTATCATAAGTGAAATGAAGGACCTGAGACTTGGCTATATGAAATTTGATTCAGATACCTGCCAGAATAAAAAAGTGGCTGTCTTATAAATAGGGACAGCCACTTTTTTATTCCTCGGCATAATTGAAGCTATCTACCTGCTCCTTTATCCAGTCTTTGTATTTATCCAGTCTGTAGGAAATCCATTTGTCTCTGTATTTACCCGAGCTGTCTATTAAAAACTTAAATGCTGTAGCTGCTTTAGGCTTACTGAGTGCATTGAATAAATCATCCTGAAAATTCCTTTCTTTGACAATCCTGTCTGCAAAAGTTTCCATCATTTGATGTTCCTGTGCAGGCTCCATTTTGGTGAACTCTGCATAATTCTCCGGATTATCATCTATTTCATCCAAAATGTCCTCTTCCTCTGGAGTAAGGTCATAATTGAAATAATCCTCGTCGTCTGGTAAGTGATGAATTTTTTTCTTATCCAACTGGTAAAAACAGATCATCCCTTTAAGCAGCTGAGCCGCTATATTTTCAACTTCTTTTTCAGATAGGGTTAGCATTTGAAACAAATCATAAAATTTTGAGAAAATTAACTATCTGTCAATTAAAATCAAACTCTTTTTTCGACTCAGTTGAGTCTATTTATTTTCCTCAATCAGACTTTCCAATACACTGATATCCAAATCATGTCCTCCTGAATAACTTACTTTGTCGGCAGTAACGCCTAAAGCACTGATCAGGGCTTCCTGCTTTTCTAAGGATTCCTGGGTAATGATTTCATCCTTATCACCTATTGCGAGATAACATTTGCTACCATTCAATTTCTGAGCTGTTGTGACGGGATGTAAATCATGGGCAAACCCGCCGCCCCACAACACCAAAGTTTTGACCGGATATTCAAGCTGACTCACCCATCTTGTAGCAGTAGCTGCCCCCTGTGAAAAGCCAAGTACTTTTAAGAGAGGTTTATGGGTGTACTTAACCAAAATAGCCTCCAAGAGGGTATTAAGATAATTAATATTGTTTGCTATGGCTGATTCCCTTTCATGTTTGGTCATCCAGTTAGACCCTACCCGACCGGAAAACCCCTCCAAATACGCATAATTGGTGGCTTCAGGAACTACGATCAATCGTTCATCACTGAAGATGGGACGTAGTTTTTTAAGAAAATATTCCGAAAGTTGCCCATATCCATGTAAAGCAAATAGGATTTCTTCTTCCTTTCTGTTCACCAAATGAGATAGCCGATAATGGGCTTGGTGTTCGTATCTGACAATGTTTTTCATTAGGCATTTAAATCGTTGAATCTAAAGGGCAACAAGGCCTCAATGCTTTGTGCCAATAAGAGATCACCGTTAGGACTTAACATCATGATCTGAATAGGGGCATCGAACTTCACTTCATATTCATTGATGGTTTGCCTACACAAGCCACAAGGCGTCACAGTGGCATACCTTCCTGCCTCCCTCTTTTTTGCAACAATAATGATCTTTACGGGCCTGGATTCAGGGAAGTTGCCTATAGCATAACTTAAAACAGCCCTTTCAGCACAGACGCCAACAGGAAAAGATACGTTTTCCTGATTATTGGCAGCAAACATTTTACCATTGTCCAAGAGTAAGGCTGCACCAACCAAAAAATCAGAATATGGAGCATGCGCCTTATGCATGATTTCTTTGGCCATTTCTGTTAAAACCCGATCTTGATCGGACCATTCATGAGGTGGATAAACCTCAAGAAACACTTTCATCTCAATCTTTTGACGCATAATTTTCCATTAAAAAGGGATTCAATTAACGAAAAAAAAATCGGAAAGTTCCCTAGAATCTAATTTATAGCTACTGGCTTTTGCTGCTGATACTTTTTTACCAACTTGTAGATTCAATTTAATATCACTGACGCGATGCAAAAAATACTGATTTTCGGAGCTGGTAAATCCTCTACATACCTGATTGAATATTTATTGAATTCGGCAATCGACAAAAAAAGACAGGTAATTGTAGCAGATATTCAACTGGAAAATGCCCAGCAAAAAGTGAAAGATCATCCTGCTGGAAAAGCAATAGAAGTGGCCATAGATCATGAGAAATCCAGGAGAAAGTTTATTGCCGAGGCAGACCTTATCGTATCTATGCTTCCCGCTTTTATGCATCCCATAATTGCAAAAGATTGCCTTGATTTAGGTAAGCATTTTTTTACTGCATCTTATGAGTCAGAAGAATTGCGAGCCATGAAAGCTGACATTGAGTCCAACAATCTTCTTTTTTTGAATGAATGTGGGTTGGACCCAGGGATTGACCATATGTCCGCTATGAAAATCATCGATGATGAAAAAAAGAAAGGACATAAAATCGTAGCCTTCAAATCCTTTACAGGCGGGGTTTTGGCCCCTGAAAGCGAAGACAATCCATGGAAATATAAATTTACCTGGAACCCGAGAAATGTGGTATTGGCCGGTCAGGGCATGTCAAGATTTATCCGTAATGGAAAATACAAATACGTTCCCTACCACATGCTGTTCAGGAGATTGGAAAAAATCCATTTTGAAGAAGTTGGTGAATTTGAAGGTTATCCCAATAGAGATTCATTGACT
The DNA here is from genome assembly GCF_000298295.1 of Cecembia lonarensis LW9. Taxonomy (GTDB): domain Bacteria; phylum Bacteroidota; class Bacteroidia; order Cytophagales; family Cyclobacteriaceae; genus Cecembia; species Cecembia lonarensis. The sequence goes on along the minus strand of NZ_AMGM01000014.1, from coordinate 28,842 downwards.
TACAGAACTGTTTATGGTTTAGAAAATATACCGACACTGCTGCGGGGAACTTTAAGAAGGGCGGGGTTTTGCAGGAGCTGGGATGTATTCGTGCAGCTTGGAATGACCAATGATACTTTTGAAATGGATCTACCGGAAGGTTTTACTTATAGGGAGTTTATCAATACTTTTTTACCCTACCATGAATCCAATCAGGTAGAGGAAAAAATCAAGGATTTATTGCCTTGGGTAAATGAAGAAATATTGGATAAAATAAAATGGCTTGGCTTATTAGATAATAAGCCCATGACAAAAACCAAGGGCAGCCCAGCTAGCCTACTTCAGGATTTATTAGAAGTGAAATGGGCGCTCAAACCAGAAGACAAAGACATGATCGTCATGCAGCACTTATTTGATGTAGAAACCCCATCTGGCATCAAAACCATCACCTCAAGCTTGGTGTGCAAAGGAGAAGACCAGATATACACCGCCATGGCCAAAACCGTGGGGTTACCCTTGGCGATTACCATAGATTTATTCCTGGATGGATTGATCCAGGCCACTGGTCTGAAACTGCCCATTTCTTCAGATTTCTATGAACCAATCCTCCAAAAACTCAAAGAGGAAGGCATTGTTTTCAAAGAAACTTCTGAATTAAAAAAGGCTTAATTCGCAGGTGGATTCCAAAATGGGGGAGGGTTAATTGAGGCATTGGGTACCAGCCTGCAATCATCTGGAATTATTCTTGGGGTTGCGCGAAACTCCAAATCCGCGTTGTTGATATATAACACCTGAGACTGTACATCTGCAGCAATAAAATATCCAAGTACCAGTTCATTTGGATCATCTAAACTGATCATATTTCCCCTAATATTTGCAGGTGGTTGATCAAAAACACTCCCTGTAATGCTCAGTTGCTGATCGACTAACTTAAGGAAACGGTGGGCTTCTGGAGATATGCCCATTTGAAGCACTTCTGTTCTGAAAGTTCTCCTAAACCTGGTACCATTGTCTTCAATGAAAGTAATGATTTGTGAAGTTTCCAGCCCATTGAAGTCCTCATCTGAGGCTATGCTAAAATCCCGTAGCCGGTTATTTTCAGTCAAATAACAAATATCACAGCAGTCTTTTGGGTTGGGTCCTCTCGGATTAGTAGGATGAGTGGGAGGGTTGGTGAATAATTCAGGATTGGCCACCACCACATAAGTCCCGGGCTTGGTCCTCCAATAATAATAATTATTTTGTTCTTCCGGATCCTTGAAATGCGCCACCAATTGCACCCCTACCCGATCCTGTAATCTGTTTTCGGTGGCAATCTGCACACTTCTAATCGAAACAGAATCAATGGGAGCCACAGGGTTGACCCTTTCTGGGAAAGAGGTATATTCTCTACCATTCAATAAGCGAATCTGCAAGGTATAGCTTAAACCGATACGGGCAGCAAATCCAGCTGGCGTTTGGTATTCACCTGGTTCAATCTCTTCCAAAAAGGTCACCAATCCCTCTGAATCCCTCACAATCACCTGCGCTTGTCTTACAGGCCTGATCAAACCTTCAAAAACTGATCCATAGGTATCTGTACGGGTCAACTTGATTACATGCGGACCTGGCATGGTATTGATAAACCCTTCAACGGTAAGCAGCTGTTCCCCTTCCTCAAGTCCGATATTGTATGGATCAATGCAGGAAAGAGGTATCAATAAGCATATAACTAGTAATCTTTTCAACATGTACTTTAGAATTTAAGGGAATAACTCAATGTGGGTAGTGGTACCCCAAGAATTGCTAATCGGTAAGCTTGTGGCGGTGATCCAGGCTGATCAGCAAAAAATATGGAGAATGGGTTTTTTCTTCCATAAACATTCATCACGGCAAAGGTCCAATCGCCATCATAAAACTTGCCTTTGCCTTCAAATTTAAAATTTAGAGATAAATCGAGCCTGTGAAAATCTGGAATCCTTTGCAGGTTTCTATCTCTGAAAAAGGCTAAAGAATTCCCTGCAAAATCAAATTTTGCTTCAGGGAAAGTTACAGGTCTACCGGTACTGTAAAAGAAAGTGGCAGACAAAGAAGTAAAGGAACTGAGCTTGTAATTTCCTATTAGGGTCAGGTCATGGGGCCTGTCAAAATTGGAAGGAAACCAATTCCCATCGTTGATTATTTCCTCCTCAAAGGGAGTAATCACCCTTCTGAGCGCCCTTGAGTAGGTATAGCTAGCCCAGCCTGTAGCTCTACCCAGATTTTTCTTCACATACATCTCTACGCCATAAGCTTGGCCTTGCCCTGGTATGATTTCAGTTTCTAGATTATTTTGGAGCAATAGCCTGGCACCATCCTTATATTCTACCACATTTTGAATGTCCTTATAATATACCTCTACAGAAGTTTCGAAAATGTTTCCTTTGAAGTTTTTATAGATACCTAGAGAGTACTGATCTACAATCTGAGGCCTTAAAAACTGATCACTCAATTTCCAAACATCCGTTGGGGCAATCGTGGCCGTATTGGAAATTAAATGGATAAACTGATACATTTTATTATAACCTGCTTTTATGGAAGTCCTAGGATCTATAGAATAACGCATAGATACTCTAGGCCCCCAGCCATCATAAGTTTGAATCAATTCCCCATCCTCATAAGTTCTTTCTCCAATGACATTCGCACTGTTTATGGGAAGATTCGGAGCATATTCTCTAACGGTTCTAGGACCAAAATATTGATAAATATCATAACGAATTCCATAAGAAAACCCGAGTTTCTCCCCTACCTCAAAATCATGCTGAAAGTAAAAACCTGACTCATTGGCATATTCATTCTGTACCTTTTGTGGTAATACCCCTGACTCACCATTGCCTCCTGGAATCAATTCTCCAGGTTGAATGGTGATTCTTTTGGTATCCCCTCCAAAACTGATACTGTTTCTTTCACTGAAATTATACCTGAGATTTAGCCTAAGTCCGGTATCAATAATGCCTGATAACAGGTCAAAATTATTAATTCCGGATTGATTGAAAATACTAAAATCGTACAGGGTGTGGAAACCTATCAAATCCACCTCGGTTTTTTCACCAAATCTTCCAGAATAATGAACGGATTGACTTTGATTCGTCCGGGAAATGGTCGTGTCTGAAGCCAAAGCAAAATCATCATAACTTCGATAAAAACTGTACGTAATGTTGTGATTTTCATTGATCTCGCCATAAATAATACCATTGACATCATTGAAATTAGCCTGACTGGTTCTTAATTCTGGATTATTGAGAGAATTCAACAACCAGTTGATATAGGAACCTCTAAAACTTAATTGGGCAGAAACAACATCTTTGACGATGGGACCGTTGACTGAGGCTTTACCAGTAACGGTACCTACCATCATATCCCCCCCCCATCTGGTGAGACTTCCTGATTTTGGTGCTATATCCAAAATGGATGAACCTCTACCCCCAAATCTTGCAGGGATAATAGCCTTATAAAGGGTAAAATCATTGACTACATCAGGGTTAAATGCTGTAAATAACCCAAATAAATGCGAAGGGTTGTAAACAGGTGCACCTGCAAACATGATCAAATTCTGATCAGCACCTCCACCCCTAACATTAAGACCTGAGGAGGCTTCTCCCACTTGAGAAACTCCGGGCAATGTAGCCACAGACCGAATAATATCCACTTCTCCCAAAAATGGAGGCAACTCCTTCAGGGTATTCATACTGACACTGATGGCACCCATCTCCGTACTTCTGATATTCTTTTCGGGATCTCTGCCAAAAATCACCACATCATCCAAGGTAAAATCCTCTTGGATCATGGTGATATTGATCCTTCCCTCCCCTACAGCTACAATTGGATAGATTACAGTTTCATAACCTACATACCTGAATTCAAGGATATATTCTGCCCTATCCAACACCAGGTTAAAATTTCCATTGGTATTGGTAATTTCAGTTTTGTTTATTTCCCGGACAGTAACAGTAGCGCCAACAAGGGCCTCTCCAGTGATCTGATCAATAATCCTTCCACTGATTTTAAGATTTTTCAATTCACCGATATCACGGCCTACAACATTCCTCGTTTGGGAAAACCCTTGAAAAATAAAAATCAAAACCAATGAAAGTATTAATAGTAGTTTTATTTTCATATTGACCTTATTTTAGAATCGATCAGGATCAAAAACCCAAAATTCAGATCGAATTCCAGGAAACTGCCCTTGAGGACTTCTCACAAAATATATTTTTCCGTCATGTACATATACACCTTCTGTTCTTGCCAGACTGATCCCATTAAAATTGATTTTTGGGGTCCAAATGCCATTGTTGAAATCATATTCCCATAATTGCGCAGTTCCAGTACCAAGCCCTAAATAGGCCTTATTACCAACTACTGTAGCCACTCCCTTTCCTGCCCCTAACGTACCAGGAAATAGGGTAATACCTTCCCAATTTTCAAGGACTGGATTGTAAGCAAGTATCTGACTGTCTTCTGGATTAACAAAATACTGCTTATTTTCAAAAGTAAATGATAGCGTACTGCTACTGACTAAAAATGGTGTATTTCCTGCAGTACTCCAATTGCCCGTAGTGGGATCATATTTCCTGATGACATTTCCCAAACTTCCTCCCGCCAAATACAACTTTCCAGAAATTTCAAAGGCCACTGCATCGGAAACGTTAAAGGGCAAATCTGCAAGTTGGGTAATTATCCCATTCTGTAATCTAAAGAATGTCCTCGTATTGGGTGAAGATACATTTACACCTAAAAACCCTCCACCAAAATACCTGCTACTTGAGAAGGCATTCCATTTATTTTCCTCTAGGAGATCAATTTCCTGCCAGTTTACATCTCCTACTTGATAACGCCACATCTTTTCGTTAAGTGATTGCCCAGTATTTGAACCTTTACCCAGATAGAAAACATCACCTTCCTGCAAGGATATCCCATCAAATACACGTACCGTTGAAGGGAACTCAGCAATCAATGTATATCTTCCCAAAATATACCTGAAGCTAGTTTCAGATACTATTTCTAAATTCTGATTCACCACCCTAATACTAACAGTAGGAATATCTCCTCCTGAAGGTACCCGTACCCGTATAGAAGATTCAAAAGAAATATCTATTACATCTGCTTTTAGATCCCCAAAAAACACTTCTGTATCAGAAGTAAAGTTCTTACCATTGATTGTCACAATATCACCCGCTGGTGCAGTCTGGGGTGTAAAGCTTAAAATGGCTGGCGATAAGGTACTGGCTTCAATTGTATTTCCAAATAAAGACTGCCCCCCAATCTCGATGTATGCCTTTATATAGTAATTGGTATTTAAATTTAACCCATCAACTTCACCAAGGAATCTTCCTGGGTTTTCTCTTTCTCCCAATGAAACAATGATGGGTTGGTTGAACTGAGGATTATCCGCGATTTGAAATCCATGATCACTGGCATCTATCCTCTGATTGGTAATAATCCTTCCTGAAATCCTAAATCTCTCAGCACTTGCAAAAATCACATCTTCTGTAACAATCGCAGGATTAAAATCAAGGTCCTCTTCACAAGAAAAAAATATACCTGCCAGTAAGCTCAGGCAAGATAAAGCTACTACTATTCTTACTTTCATTTAAGGTTTATACTTTAAAGAGCGTTAAATTTAATTGAATATTACTTTAAAAAAAATTTGTCCCTGTTCTCAGGGATGAATTTTTGGAACATTTAAAAAATTAATAGAAAATCCTTCAGTAAAGCTGCATAGGTGTCCGAAAATTTTCCGTTTTCATCTTTAATTATTAAATCTTGGGACTCAAAACCACCTTCCTGACGGGAAAAGTTGCCCATTTTTCTTAACAAAGGCTTACTTGCTTTATCCCTGATCAAAAATTCTTTTTTTTGAAAAAGCCCCTTTTGCATTGCTAGGTGTTTAAATTGGGCCATTTCTACAGGTGGAAGTATGACAAATACCTCACCATCATCTGCTAATATTTCAATAGTCCCGTCCAATAAGGCTTCAAAGTTTAAACTTGACTGGTGTAGGGCTAAATTTCTTTTGGGATCAATAGAGAGAAGAGACCCTTTAAAATAAGGGGGGTTACTGACAACCAAGTCAAACTTCCTTATTGAAGTTTTGGAAAACAGCTTAAAGTCTTCATTTATAAAGCATATCCTGTCGGCCCAAGGACTATTTTCTGCATTTTGAGACGCCTGACTCCATGTCTCTTGGTCAATTTCAACACCCGTAATATCCAAATTGGGATAACGTTGGGCCATCATTAGCGAAACAACTCCTGTGCCTACTCCAATTTCTAACATTTGAGTAGCATTATCCGCCCTGGATAAGGCACCCAATAAGACCCCATCTGTTCCGACTTTCATAGCGCAGTGGTCCTGATGGATGCCAAATTGCTTAAATTGGAAAAATGACTTGGACATACTTACAGTATAAATTAAACTCAAGCGATCAAAGATATATTTGGCTTAGAACATAAAGCCCTATTCAGGGTTTTCATAACCTTGATCTGGAGGAAGATACGGCTTTTCAGCAGCAGCTACGGCCAGTTGATCACAGCGTTCATTCTCCGGATGACCGGCATGTCCTTTCACCCAGATCAATTTTGGTTTGTATTTTAAATGCAAGGGAATATACTTGCGCCAAAGGTCAGGATTTTTCTTGTCTTTAAACCCTTTTTTCTGCCAAGACCAAAGCCAGCCCTTTTCCACTGCATCCACTACATATTTGCTATCGGAATATATGGTTACCGGAATACCATTTACTTTGATTTCCTGGAGGGCTTTGATCACTGCCAAAAGCTCCATTCTGTTATTGGTAGTCATTCTGAAACCCTCTGAAAGCTCTTTCCTGTGCTGTTTGTACTGAAGAACGGCTCCATACCCCCCCGGACCGGGATTACCTCTGGCCGCTCCATCTGTATGAATGATAATCATGGCACAAAGAAATAAAGATTAATTGACAACTGGGACATTACTCCCTTAGAAGCTCAGAAAAGAAATTATAACAATTCGCTTCCCGATAAGGCAGTTTTGAAAATCTTAATAGCAATAGACAAAAGGATGATACCAAAGATCCTCCTTAAAACGTCCAATCCAGTCTTCCCCAACTTTCTTTCCAACCAGTTGGTGCTTTTCAATACCACATACACAATACCCAAATTGATGATGATTCCAACAGCGATGTTCCATTGGCTAAACTCAGATTTAAGCGTGAGAATAGTAGTAAGCGTACCTGCCCCTGCAATCAATGGGAAGGCGATAGGCACAATGGATGCAGAGGTGGTGGATGCTTCAGGGTCAGGCTTAAACAGTTCTATGCCCAGTATCATTTCAGCCCCTAAAGCGAAAATGATCAAGGCTCCTGCAATGGCAAAATCCTCCACCCCGATACCAAACAGGGAAAGGATGGATCTACCTACCAATAAAAACAACAACATCAGCACCCCCGCTGCAATGGTGGCTTTACCGGACTGGATATGCCCTACTTTTTTTCTGAGGTTGATGATGATTGGGACAGAACCCAGAATATCAATCACCGAAAACAATATCAGCGTAACTGAAAATATTTCTTTAATATCAAACATGCTTAATATTTCTTGAGAAAGGTAATCAATCGCTCCATCTCTTGATCCGTGATGGCGGGAAAGTTGGCGATTCGGAAACTGGTAGGTTTCAATGCCCCATAACCACTTCCTAATTGCATGCCTTCCTTTTCAGCATTTTTCTTAATTTCTGAAATAAACTCTTCTCTCCCGGTTACCGCCATTACTGTACTGCTTCGGGCGTCCGGATTCTGAATCAATAGTCTGAATTTTGAAGTATAGGCAATAGCATCTTCCAACATTCTCATTCTGTCCCTGGTATGCTTGTCTACATGTTGGATTTCAGGCATGTCCTGAAGTACCCTGTTAAGAAGGTAAATTCCAAAAACATTTGGGGTATAATGCGTCTGGTAATTTTCTGCATTCTCCAACATGAAATTGAGGCTATTGTACCTGCCTACCTCTCCTTTGTCCTTTGCTTTTGCTATAGCTTTGGGAGAGACAATCAAAAGACCTAGTCCAGCCGGAAGACCGAAGCACTTTTGAACAGAGGCATACCAAATATCAGCCAGATTAAAGTCTAATTCTATACCTGCCATGGAAGAAGTAGTGTCCACGGCAATCATCTTTTCCGGATACTTATTGGCGATGGCAGCAATCGTAGCATTGTGGACCTGAGTGGCATTGGAGGTTTCATTTTGGGTAAGAGCAACCAGGTCATAGTCATTACCAATTTGTAAAGCTTCTACATTTATCGTTTCCTCTGCATCAATTTTATGAGCAAAAGTCTTGGGTTCAATGTATTTGGCATATTCAAACCATTTCTTGCCAAATGAACCTGAAAAAATATGGCAACCCGCCGACTGCACGATCGACTGCGTAATAATTTCCCAATTTTCTGTCGCAGAAGATGTAAACAAAAGCTTATACCCCTCAGGCATGTGTAGTTTTTCACGCATCAAAGTTTCTGTTTCTTGATACAGGTTCATAAAAACAGCCGATCGGTGATTGGCACTCAGGATACCCTGCGCATAAGCATCCATCATATATTGGGGCAATTTATCGTAGACTTTCGATGGCCCCGCTGCAAATGTTATCATCCTCGTTAACGGTTAAGAAAATACAAAATTCCCAATTCATATCCTTGCAGACCCAATCCTGAAATCATACCCACACAAGCTTTGGATATGATGCTCTTGTGTCTGAACTCCTCCCTTTTATAAATGTTGGATATATGGACCTCAAGTACAGGTGTATTTACCCCGGCAATGGCATCTGAAATCGCCACAGAGGTATGGGTATAGCCTCCCGCATTCAATAAAATCGCATCATAACTGAATCCTACTTCATGGATTTTATTGATCAGTTCTCCCTCGACATTGCTTTGGTAATAGCTGAGGTCGATTTCTGAAAACTTAGCTTGGAGTGCCTTGAAAAAATCTTCAAAGGAAGTACTTCCATATATGTCAGGCTCTCTTTTTCCCAAAAGATTGAGATTAGGCCCGTTGATAATAATGATCTTCAAAATCTTTGATGGTTAGTGGTTTTGAATCCCAAAGTTAATCAAGGTTTCTCATTGAAAAGGGAATAAATCTAGAATAATCTGGAAACACCATTAAATTTGAGGCAATCTGTTTACTTAATTTTTAAAAATAAGAGAAAAACAATGAACGATTGGGCCAGCTATATCCTGCAATTTCAACATTACTTGAAAATTGAAAGGTCTTTGAGTAAAAACTCGATCCTTGCTTACCAACAGGACATGCAGAAACTCAGCCGCTTCATGGAAAATAATTTTCCTGAAACAGGCCCAAAAGAAGTCAAATTGCAACATCTCAGGTATTTTGTTAATGGATTGGCCGAATTGGAAATTTCAGCTTTCACCCAGGCCAGGATCATTTCAGGCATCAAAGCCTTTTACAAATTCCTCATGTACGAGGACAAAATCAATGAGGATCCTGCACAACTTTTGGAGACGCCCAAACTTGGCAGAAAATTGCCTGACACCTTAAGCTATGAAGAAATCAACCAAATCCTGGAAAGTATCCCACTCGGAGAACCTGAAGGCCATAGAAACCGGGCCATATTGGAGATTTTGTACAGTTCAGGTTTAAGGGTTTCTGAATTGACGGATTTAAAACTGGGCAACATATATGCTGATGTAGGCTTTTTAAGAGTGATTGGAAAAGGTAACAAAGAACGTTTGGTGCCCATTGGGCGGGATGCCCTAAAATATCTGAAGCTTTATCTAGAGGAATTTAGAAATTACATGCAGGTAGCCAAAGGACACGAGCAGTTTGTATTTTTGAATAGACGGGGTAAAAAACTAAGCCGGGTGATGGTATTTTTGATCATCAAAAAACAAGTAGAAGCTATTGGACTTAATAAAAATGTCAGTCCCCATACTTTTCGGCACAGTTTTGCTACCCATTTGATAGAAGGAGGGGCAGACCTTAGAGCCGTACAGGAAATGTTGGGCCACGAAAGCATTACCACAACAGAGATATACACCCATTTGGACAGGGAGTATCTCAGGCAGGTACTCAATGAATTCCATCCCAGGAAATAAGGTCCAAAGCCAAATTGGATTCCATAAATTGGGTTTTTCTATGGTTACAACTAAAATATTTTTATTTTTATTGAATTGCTGAAACAATCCCAAAATCACTGTCGTCTTACCTATGCGGAAAAGCGAGTGCAAAAATTGGTTACTGCTTCCCCGTATTTGTAGCATTAGTTTTTAATCCAACCTTTGAATGAAAAAAGCGCTCTTTCCCCTGACTATCATGCTGCTGGGCATCTTCAACCCAACTTTAGTATTTGCCCAACTTCAAAAGGGGAATTTAATGATTGGAGGCGGCATAAACTACAACCGTTCAAATACTGAAGCTTTTGATTTTTTCAGTGCAGCAAGCCAATCCGAAATAAGAACATTTACTTTAAATCCGAAGGTCGGTTTTTTAATTTCTGATACTTGGGTAGTCGGGTTAGAAGGTAGGTTTTCCAGTTTTAATAGTAATGTTGAAGTCATGCCCCCCTCACCTGCTACCAATGTTTTAGAAATAAAAGATATAGGAGCTGGGGCTTTCGCAAGAAAGTTTTTCCCAATCCACGAAAAGCTCGCATTCTTTGGACAATTCAGCACTACCTATTTGAGTAATAACCAAGAAAATTCCATTGATCAGAATAACAGTTCACTTGTTTTTGAAAGCAATGCTCGTAGGTGGGAGAATCAAATTGGTGCAGGATTGGCATTCTTTCCTACACCATGGATAGCCATTGAACTGAAGGCAGTTCCGATAAATTTTGGATTAAAATGGAATGAAACCAAAAGTTCAGGTGCTACAGGATGGAGTACAGAAATCTCCTCTTCTTATTTCAATTTAGATTTGAATACTACTTCTGTTTTTTTAGTGGTTAACTTTTTTATCAATAGGAAAAAATGAAAAAATTCTTGCTCCTACCTATCCTGATATGCTTATCCCATCAATTAGCCTATGGGCAATTCCAACAAGGAACTTTCATGGGCAGGGGTAATGTCAGTATCAACCGTGTCAGTACTGACAGAACATTCATCAATCCCCAGTTTCCAAATTCGGATAAGCAAACGGAGAACATTTGGACATTGCTTCCTGGATTAGGCTATTTCATAAGGGAAAATCTGGCAATTGGAGCCCAGGGAGGAATCGGTAGAGGTACCAATTCCCTATCAATGGAAGGTTATTCCGGCTCTAGAACAGTTACTAGGGATTTTTATGCCGGTATATTTGTGAGAAAGTTTCTGGTCTTGGATGAAAATTTCTCTTTTTTTCTGGAAGGTCAGGGAAGCAGAATCTGGGAAAGACCATTTTTTGAAGGTTCCGATAGCAGATTTTATGATACCAAGGGTGATGGCTGGCATGCGGGAATGTCCATAGGATTTCATTATATGCTTTCAAAAACCATTGGCATAGAGTTAAAGTCCGGTCTTTTGGAGTACAATACCTCAACAACCTATAACTTAATGGAAGATGTACAGATCAATAGACAAAATGGATTCAACATCAGTCTTCTTTCACAATTTGGACTAGGTTTGAACATCTTTTTCTAGGCTCCCTGTTCCTTAAATCATCCAATATTGTATTTATTGAAATTCAAGTTTTTGCAGGATTATCCCTTTGATTGGCTATTGTTGGAGAAGATCATCAAACTTTATTCCCAGACTTTATCCAAAACCTTTATTTTTGCTGGCGTTATAAACCTGATACAGCGTGTACAAATCTATCATCAAGCCAATCCTTTTTAAAAAAGACCCGGAAGCAGCCCATCACTTCACCTTTTCCTGGATAAAAAGAATTTTTAACCTGCCGGTTGCCAAATCCTCTATCAAGTCCATTTTCAATTATGAAAACCCAGTCCTTGAAAGAGAGGTGTTTGGACTGAAATTCAAAAACCCAGTTGGTCTCGCTGCTGGTTTTGACAAAGATGCCAAACTGATTGATGAAATGGCCATGCTAGGCTTTGGTTTTATAGAAATTGGCACCTTGACACCTAGGCCTCAAGAAGGTAATCCCTTACCTCGACTGTTTCGTCTTCCTAAGGACAAAGCACTCATAAATCGTATGGGTTTTAACAACGGAGGTGTAGAAGAAGCGGTAAAAAGGCTTAAAAAAAGAAATTCGTCAGTTTTAATAGGAGGCAATATCGGGAAAAACAAGGTTACTTCAAATGAGGATGCCGTATTGGATTACCTGTATTGCCTGGAAGTTTTACACCCTTATGTAGATTATTTTGTAGTCAATGTCAGTTCTCCCAATACGCCGAACTTAAGGGAACTGCAAGAGAAAGAGCCTTTAAAAAAATTGCTCTCCGCAGTGAAAAACGCCAATACCAAAAAAAGCAAACCCAAACCCATTTTATTAAAAATTGCGCCTGACCTTACCGTAGGGCAATTGGACGACATCATAGACATTGTTCTGGAAACAAAAATAGACGGGGTGATCGCTACCAATACCACCATTGACAGAAATCAACTGAAATCTCCGAAGGCATTAATTGAAAATATAGGTGCAGGAGGCGTGAGTGGTAAAGTTTTATCCAAACGCAGTACTGATGTAATCAAATATCTGTCCATTCAATCCAATCAAGCTTTCCCTATTATTGGTGTGGGAGGAATATTTACCGCAAAAGATGCTATAGAAAAACTAGAAGCAGGAGCATCTTTGGTTCAAATATACACAGGCATGATTTATGAGGGTCCGGGTATTGTCAAGCGGATTAAGAAAGGTTTGGCCGAATATTTGGAAAAACAACCCAAGTAAATCCGTAAATTTAAATTATCTTCATTCCAAGAAAGAGACTGACTGAATCAAAAATGGCTTCAGAAACACCCAGAACGAATACTTTTAGAAAAAAGAACGAACCGAAATCAAAATCAAAGTCTGGAAATGGAAAGCGGTTTTCCCTTTCTTTTACCCAAGACAAAAGAATTCCTTTGACTTTTGGTATCATTCTGATTTCCCTTTCTATATTCATGGTTTTTGCTTTTATCAGTTACCTTTTTGAAGGAAAAGCGGATCAGGATATCGTAGTATCCCCTATGAATCAAAATCTTAGCAGTACAGCTGAGGAAGCCAGAAATTGGTTGGGTTTTTGGGGTGCTCAGGTTTCTCATCTTTTTATCCATAAATGGTTTGGAATTGCTGCTTTTTTAGTGCCTCCATTTTTGTTCATTCTGGGAGTTAAGGTTGCTTTCAAAAAATTAATTTATCCGTTATCCAGATACCTGGCATTTGCACTCTTTTTTACCTTTTGGCTTTGTTTGTTAACAGGTTACTTGGTACAAAAATCCGATGGTTACCATAGTTTGGGAGATCTCAGTGGAGGGTTTGGTGTTGAATTGGGAATTTTAGCAGACAATTTCCTGGGCTGGGGCACCTTTATTCTTATCGTAGGTTCATTTTTGATATTTATCGTATTCTTTTTCAATATTGATCAGTTAAATTGGTTTTCCTCTTCTGAAAAACCAGAAAGTACCGCTTCATCCAAAGAAACAGAGGCGGATGATGGAAGTCAAGAAAATGAGAGTGATACAGATGAAAACCCTGAGGAAGAGTTAGCCCTTGAAGATGATGGAAGTTCATGGACCATCAGCAAGGAAGACAAGCAGGCAAAATCACCTGTTCCCTCTCCAGTATTTAATGTAGAGGGAGGGGAAGACATCCCAGATGAGCCGCCCGTTGTTTCAAAGCAGGAAGAAGACAAAAGATTCTCTGTGGTCACTTCGGAAGGAGAAGAAAAAACCGCGGAAGAAGTAGAAAACCTAGATCCTTACGACCCCAAACTGGACCTTCCACAATATCAGTATCCTACATTAGACCTGCTAAACGAATATGATTTTCAAAAAGTCACTGTATCCAGGCAGGAATTGGAAGAAAATAAAAATAAGATCGTCGAGACCCTGGTCAACTTTAAAATTGGCATACAGGAAATCAAGGCAACAATCGGACCGACAGTAACTTTATATGAAATAGTGCCTGATCCAGGGGTAAAAATCTCCAAAATCAAAAACCTGGAAGATGACATAGCCCTTAACCTGGCAGCTTTGGGAATCAGGATCATTGCTCCCATGCCGGGAAAAGGGACTATCGGCATTGAAGTTCCCAACAAAAACAGGGAATTGGTTCCTGCCAAATCCGTCTTAGGCACGGAGAAATTTATGAAGAGCGACAAAGACCTTCCTGTTGCCTTAGGCAAAACAATTTCCAATGAAGTCTTTGTCATTGACCTGGCCAAAATGCCCCATCTTTTGATGGCCGGGGCTACAGGGCAAGGGAAATCAGTGGGTTTAAATATGATTCTAGCTTCTTTGGTCTATAAGAAGCATCCTGCTCAACTTAAATTTGTTTTGGTGGATCCCAAAAAAGTGGAACTGACCCTATTCAACAAAATTGAGCGTCATTTCCTTGCAAAATTACCCGGGTCAGAGGAAGCCATTATCACCGATACCAAAAAGGTCATCTACACACTGAATTCCCTTTGTATTGAAATGGACAGACGCTATGACCTGCTCAAGGATGCCGGTTGTAGAAACCTGAAAGAATACAATGCCAAATTCATTGCCAGAAAGTTGAATCCCGAAAAGGGGCATCGGTTCATGCCTTATATTGTTTTGGTGATTGATGAATTGGCCGACCTAATGATGACTGCAGGCAAAGAAATTGAAGGCCCCATTGCCCGTTTGGCCCAGTTGGCGAGGGCCATTGGTATACACCTGGTAGTTGCTACCCAGCGACCATCTGTGAATGTCATCACGGGTATCATCAAGGCCAACTTCCCGGCACGACTGTCATTCAGAGTGACTTCGAAAATTGACAGCCGCACCATTTTAGATTCTGGCGGTGCAGAACAATTGATCGGCATGGGTGATATGCTATTGTCTCATGGTTCGGATGTCACCAGACTTCAATGCGCATTTTTGGATACACCTGAGGTGGATGCCATTTGTGATTGGATTGGTGAGCAGAAAGGTTATCCTGACGCCTATTTATTGCCTGAATTTGAAGGTGAGGATGGGGATAGTAGTGTTGGAGACATAGATTTGGCCGATAGAGATCCTCTTTTTGACGATGCGGCCAGACTGATTGTACTGCACCAACAGGGTAGTACCTCTCTTATTCAAAGGAAATTAAAACTAGGCTATAACAGGGCTGGAAGAATTGTGGATCAACTGGAAGCAGCTGGCATCGTAGGCCCATTTGAAGGCAGCAAAGCCCGGGAAGTTTTGATACAAGATGAAGAAAGTTTGGAACGGTTATTGAACAGTTTGTAAAACCGTGAAATGTCCTTGAATTACGTATTAACAAAAAAATCAAATGTTTCAGAAATTAGTAAGGTTTGTCCTTTTATTGGTGCTTATTTCCAATACAGCCTTTAGCCAAAAAGACCCAAAAGCCAAGGCCATTTTAGATGGTGTCAGTCAAAAATACCAATCGCTTAAAGGAATGAAAGCCAGCTTTGAGTTTTCTGATGGACGCATGCAGCCCAGGAAAGGAGAAGTAGCCATTAAGGGAGAAAAATACCGCATCAAATTGCCTGAACAGGAAATTTTTAACAATGGAAAAACAGTTTGGACATTTATTGAATCCGGAAATTACAAAGAAGTAACCATCAACAATGCCAGCGATATGGGAGATGAGCTTACACCTTCTTCGGTGTATAACATTTACAAAAAAGGATACAATTACAGGTTGATTGGAGAACGAACAGAGAACAAAAAAATCCTTCAAGATATAGAATTACTGGCTGAAAGTGCCAGTGCCCCATTCAAGCGGGTTATTCTTACCGTCGACAAAGAGCAAAAAGACCTTTTGGGATGGGAAATTTACGATGACCAAGGAGACATGTTCAAATATACTTTTACCAACATTAATACCAACGTGGACATCCCGAATGACTATTTTAACTTCGATCCACAGCAATACGGAAAAGTAGAAATTATAGATTTGAGATGATTTTGATCCCGCTGCACATGCGGGATTATTTTTTATCCCTACTTTTGGAAAAAGGATATCCAAGATGAACCGAGAATCACTATTTAGAGAAATACAAAAAAAAGCCTCCTTTTTATGTGTGGGCCTGGATACTGACTTTTCTAAAATCCCTCCTCATCTTCACCGGGAAGAAGATCCTGTTTTTGAATTCAATAAACAAATCATTGATGCCACTTCGGACTTTGCTGTGGCTTACAAACCCAACATCGCCTTTTATGAGGCTTTGGGGCCTAAAGGTTGGGAGAGTTTACAAAAAACCCTAGACTATATCCCCAAAGATATTTTTACCATCGCCGATGCCAAAAGAGGCGATATCGGCAATACTTCTTCATTGTATGCCAAAGCATTTTTTGAAACCATGGAATTTGATTCCGTTACGGTAGCGCCCTACATGGGAGTGGACAGTGTCCAACCATTTTTAGAATTTAAGGATAAATGGGTGATTCTTTTGGCCTTGACATCCAATGAAGGAAGCAAGGATTTTCAGCTTATCACTTCCCAAGATGGTAAACCCCTTTTTCAGGAAGTTTTGGAAAAAAGTGCCACTTGGGGTACCCCTGAAAACATGATGTATGTGGTAGGGGCAACGAGAGGAGAGAAAATTGCTGAAGTCAGAAAGATCGTACCGGATCATTTTTTCCTAGTACCCGGAGTAGGGGCACAGGGGGGAAGTCTTAAAGAGGTGGCTCAAAATGGCATGAACAGTCAATGTGGCCTGTTAGTAAACTCCTCCCGGGGAATTATATATGCCGCCAATGATCTAAATTTTGCAGCGGCAGCCAAATCAGAGGCTAAAAAACTCCAGCAGGAAATGGAGGCACTTTTAAACAAACACCTTTAGCCCAAATCAGTGATTTAACGCTTCCTCAAAAAAATAAATATATTTATCGCACCGGCTATCTCCAATGACCCATAGCCTGTCCAGCTTTTTTGAGTTACTTTTTGAAAATAATCGGATAAGATCGGAAGTGACATTCCTTTTTTAAAATTTCTGCTATAAATTAAATGATTATTTAAAATCGATGGTTTCAATTTTTAAAAAGACTTTTGGCTATGGATTTTCAGGAAAACTTTCTCCATACAATCTGGAAATACCAGTATTTTGACAAAAAAAATCTCCAGACCACTACTGGTCAAAACTTGGAAATAAATAAAATCGGCTTTCATAATTTTCATGAAGGGCCTGACTTTTTGGAGGCCCAAATCCAATTAGGAACCATGCAATACCATGGTAATATTGAAATCCACAGAAAATCATCTGACTGGATCAGCCACGGACACTCTGATGATGAAAATTACAATGCTGTCATGCTGCATGTGGTCTTCGAGCACGACCGCCCCATTCTTCGATCGGATGGAACAGAGATTCCTACATTGGAATTGAAAGGTAGAATATTTCTTGAAGTGATCAGAAACTATGAAAGGTTGAGTGAAAGCAAAGATGAAATTCTATGTGGCTCCAGATTACAGGAAACACCAGAAATCATCCGCTATTCCATGTTGGAAAAATCTCTTGTAGAACGTCTTGAACTCAAATCAGACCAAATCCTATACATCATGGGAAATACCAAAAACGACTGGGAAGAAACTGCCTACAGGTGGCTTTTCCGGTGTTTTGGTTTCAAAACAAATGCCGAAACCATGTTTAACCTTGCCAAATCAATCCCCTATAAAATCTTAAAAAAGCAAGGGGACAAAGCTCAAGTCATTGAAGCCATTCTTTTTGGTCAGGCAGGCTTATTGCCTGTAAATGGACATGATGCCTACAGCCATTTTTTGGTTTCCGAATATGGTTTTTACCAAAAGAAATATGGATTAAAGCCAGCCCTATCCTTTCAAGATTGGAAATTTATGGGGGTAAGACCAGGTAACTTCCCCTATCGTCGAATAGCCCAGCTCGCAAAAATCCTGGCCGCAAACAGTTCCCTTTTCTCTGTAGTCCTAGATTGTTCCAAAGAGATAGCCCAATTCCGGAAAATGTTTGATGTGAATGTGGATGTTTATTGGCAACATCACATCAAACCTGGCATTATTTCAAAGAATAAACTTGCCAGCAATTTGAGTAAAAATACTTTTGATTTACTCATCATCAATTTTATCAGTCCATTATGGTACAGCTATGGAAAATTCATGAATGAAGTGCACTGGAAAGAAAAGGGTTTTGAACTGCTTCAGGACCTTAATTCTGAAAATAATTTCATTTCAAGGAAATTTGAAAAAATAGGCTGGCATGTGCATAATGCGTTTGATTCCCAGGGCATGTTGGGACTATATCATAATTACTGTAGAGAAAAACGCTGTATGGACTGTAAAATAGGGCAGAATCTTTTGAAGCCACCAAAAGTCGGCCTTTTGGTTTAAACTTTGATTTACCGTACTTTTGTGCTCCAATTGAAAATAAAATGGATAAACCGGTAATCATCTTAGGAGCAAAAGGAATAGCACATCCTGCATTGGAAATTTTCAACAGCAACCAAGTCATTGTTTATGGCTTTTTGGATGAACACGAAAAATTGCATGGCAGTGAAATCAATGTAGTACCCATATTGGGACATCCTGAGGATGATGGTTACCTCAAACTCATCGGTAAAAAATGTGAAGCATTTGTCGCCGTAGACGACAATAAGTACAGGCAATTCCTGGTACAAATGCTCAATGAAAAAAGGAAGGTACAACCCGTAAATGCCATCCATGAGCGTGCCTACATTTCTACAGACGCCAGTATAGGTCATGGGAATTTTGTCAATGCCCAAGTAACTGTTGGAGCAGGTGCTAAAGTAGGAAGTCATTGCATTTTCCATACGGGTGCGATCATTGACCACACCTGTGAATTGGAAGACTTTGTGCAAATTGGTGCTGGCTCCATCATCAATGCGGGTGTGACCATCAAAGAAGGGGCCTTTATCGGTTCTGGAGTAACCATAGTTTCCGGCATTACCATTGGTAAAGAAGCCAGGGTAGGTGCAGGTTCCGTAGTAATTGCTGATGTCAAAGATGGGGAGACCGTATTTGGAAATCCAGCTGCACCCATCAAAAAGTAAAATATTCAATTCAATTATATACCAAAACACCCTGTCGGAAACAGGGCTTAAGTTATGGAAAACAACAATTACAGTATCCTGCTTTATTATTGCTATGCCAATATAGAAGATACAGAGGCATACAGAGAGGAGCATCATCTCTTCTGCATTGAAAATAACATCCGAGGAAGGATCATAATCTCCCCTGAAGGCTTGAATGGAACAGTTTCAGGTCTTAAAGAGGATTGTGAAAAATACATGGCATATATCCATGCAGATCCCCGCTTTGCCAAAACAGAATTCAAAATTGAATCCCATGACAAGCATGCTTTTGCCAAAATCCATGTAAGGGTTAAACCTGAAATCGTCCACAGCAGCCTGCGCCATATAGATCCCAATGTAAAAACCGGGAAACATTTGGCACCTGAGGAATTTAAAGCACTCAAAGATCAGAACGATGTGGTAATATTGGATGTAAGGTCAAATTATGAACACGAATTGGGCAGGTTCAAAAATGCCATTACCCTAGATATTGACAACTTCCGTGATTTTCCAGAAAAAGTAAAAGAGCTGGAGCACCTCAAGAACAAAAAAGTACTGACTTACTGTACGGGTGGCATCAAATGTGAAAAAGCATCGGCTTTCCTTTTAGAGCAAGGATTCCAAGATGTCTACCAGCTGCACGGAGGAATCATAAAATATGGCTTGGAAGCCGGTGGTGAGGATTTCGAAGGCAAATGTTACGTCTTTGACAACAGAATTGCCGTAGATATCAATAAGGTCAACCCCGTAGTGATTTCAACCTGCCATGTTTGTGGTACCGAGTGTGACCGTATGGTCAATTGTGCAAACCCGAGCTGTAATGCTCACCTGCCAATTTGTGAAAAATGTGGCTGGGAAATGGAAGGTGCATGTTCAGTGGAATGTAAAGATCACCCTGAAAAGCGCCCTTACGATGGTACAGGTTATTACCAGAAAAATACCAACGGGTATAATCCCTACAAAGGTCTTTTTAGACAGAAGGACAAAGAAAAAATAAAGTCAATTTCAGATGAGTAAGAGAATTCCAGAGTCCGAGCTGATCATTAATGCTGACGGTAGTGTATATCATCTCAACTTGAAGCCAGAACACCTGGCTTCAACTGTTATAGCAGTAGGTGATCCAGATAGGGTAAAAAAGGTCTCTCAACATTTCGATACCATTGAATTTGAAATTTCAAAAAGAGAATTTGTAACCCATACCGGTCTTTATAAAGGAAAGCGGATTACAGCCATCAGTACTGGAATGGGAACAGACAATATTGAGATTTTCATGACTGAATTGGATGCACTCGTCAATGTCGATTTCAATACCCGATTATCAAAAGAAACACACACGCCTCTTGAAATAATCCGCATTGGAACTTCTGGAAGCATGCAAAAAGATATCCCAGCAGGCTCACTCTTGGCATCTGCCTATGGTATTGGGCTGGATACATTGATGGTATTTTATCAAACTGATTATTCAGCAATGGAGCAAACCATTGGTAAAGTGATCCAAAAGGAATTGGATATTCCCTTTACACCTTATTGTATAAAAGGTTCTGAAAAATTACTCAATAAAGTCGGTAAAGGTCTGCTTATCGGAAATACCGTAACCTGCCCTGGATTTTTTGGCCCACAGGGAAGAGAAGTGAGGATCAAGCCTGCAATCCCAAATATCATTGAGAAATTGGGGAATATTAAAATCGGCGATTTTCAACTTACCAACTTCGAAATGGAAACTGCGGGTTACTATGCAATGGGCAGGTTATTGGGGCATGAAGTCATGAGCCTAAATGCCATCATCGCCAACCGTATTACCCATAAATTTGCTAATAATGCTTACAGCATTGTGGATCAATTAATTATCCAGACATTGGAAAACCTTGCTAAGGATTAATAGCTTTTTACAACAGAAGGAGCGTGCCATATATGGCGCGCCTCTTTTTCATCTATCCACAAACTTTTCAAATATTTCAACCCCAATCTTAAATCGCTGAAATTTTAATACCACTCACATAAGCATACTACAGAACAAACCTACTTTTTACACTTTAATGTATATACACGCTTTTTTAGAACCACTTCAAGCTGAGCGCGTTAATAATGTAGGGCTTTATGGATTTAACCATGATTATATTAAACTTAATCAGTGTTTACCTGTTAAACAACATTCCATATTATCAAAATTTTATTTTATTTAATTTCCATTAATTACAATTAAAAACTGTATAATTAATCCTATCACAAATATTATAAAATTATAAATTGTAATTTTGAAAACCGCCAACTATAAAAAAAATTAAAAATGAAATCTGTTTTATCTTATTTTGGATTAATCGCAATGCTTTTTTTAAGCCTGTCTTCGCAGGCCCAGAATTACACCATCAAAGGAAAGGTAACCAATAGGGAGTCAAATCAACCCATGGAATTTGCCAATATTGCATTGCTCAATGTGGCTGACACTTCACTTGTGACCGGTGGAATGAGTGATTTAGACGGTACATTCTCCTTTGATACAGACCAAAGCGGAGATTTTTTATTAAGAGTAGGGTTTATTGGGTACGAAAATTATTTTAAGAACATCACCTTAAGTGACAAAGAGGTTTTGAATGTTGGAAACTTAAGAATCAGGCCTGATGCTACAAACTTGGAAGAGGTTGTAGTAGAAGGTGTTACTTCCATGTTTGAAAGTGACATAGATAAAAGAACCTTCAATGTAGAAAACAGCATTGTTGCGGAAGGAGCCACTGCAACTGAACTATTGGAAACATTGCCTTCTATTCAAGTCGATGATGAAGGAGGGATCTCTATGCGGGGAAGTGGGAATATCCTGATCTACATAAACGGGCGTCCATCCAATCTTTCTGGAGATGATGCAGAAAGTATATTGGCACAGTTTCCCGCCAACAGCATCAAATCTGTCGAGTTGATCACCAACCCATCTTCAAGATATGATGCAGCTGGTGTAGGTGGGATCATCAATATCATCCTGAAAAAAAATGAAAAAACAGGCTTAAATGGTCAGGCTAATTTTTCCGTTGGTACCAGGGATAAATATCAGGCTGGAATCAATATGAACTATGGAACTGGAATTGTGAACATCTACGGTTCTTACAATTATCAAAACCGAAGATTGTTTAGAGAAGGAGAAGGGCTGAGACAATCCTTTCTTCAAAGTACATCACCGTTTTTAGATCAAGACAATTATGGCGAAAGGATTGATGTAAATCACCTTGTGAGAACCGGGTTGGATGTAAATTTCTCAGACAACAAAACACTGGGATTTTATGTACAGGGTAACTTTAGAGACAGAACTGCATTTAATGAGCTAAACCAGAGAAATGAAAATAGTCTAAGGCAATTAGACAGTCTTTTCGTAAGAAATACAGATGACAGCAGGCAAAGTTACAATATAGAAAGTGGGCTTAATTATACTTGGGACATTGACACTTTGGGGCAACGCTTATTTACATCGATATCTTATTCCTATGACAGCAGGTTTCAAGAAGAAATTTACGATCAATTGTTTTTCAATCAATTTAACCAAGAAGTTCCTACCAACAGACTACTTCAGATCAATGAAAGGCCCCAGAGCAGCAACTTTTATGTCTTGCAATTAGACTATGAAAAACCTTTTGCCAATGGTGGCAAACTCGAATCTGGCCTTAAGGGGACTTTCGGAGAATGGGACAGAGGTCAGGATTTCTTCCAAGGGGATGCCAGTACGGAATTTATACCAGTCAGAAGTGATTTCTTTAGCGATGGTTTCAACTTTAAAGAAGATGTGTATGCTGCATACTTAAGCTATCGGAATCGAATAGGTAAATTAGGCTATCAGGGTGGATTAAGAGGGGAGTATACAGAAACACGCTCTATACAGGAAAGTAATCAAAATGTGGTAATTAATAATTATTTCAACCTTTTCCCCAGCCTCTATTTTTCTTATGACTTAGGACAAGAAGAGGAATTTACCGCTAATTTCAGCAGGAGGATCTCCAGACCTAACATGTGGGCTTTGGCTCCCATTTTTAGGGTATCTGACTTGTTCAATCTTTCTGTTGGTAATCCTTTTTTACAACCTGAGCTCACCAATAGCTATGAGGTAGGCTACATGAAAGGCTGGGAAAAGTACTTACTTAACGCTACAGTTTATCATAGATTTTCAACTGATATCCTTACAAGAGTAATCCGATTAGATGAAAATAATGTGGCGGTTCAGACCAGAGAAAACGCAAATAGCAGAAGCTCTACAGGTTTTGAAATGGTCAACCAAATCCAGGTAACCCAGTGGTTTGATGCTACCCTTACCGGTAATGTTTTTTATTCTGAAATAATTGGAGATAATATAGAGTCTGGATTCAATAATTCCAACCTGAGTTGGACGGTTGCACTACTCGGAAATATGGCCATTCCTAATTTTGCGACTGTACAGATTCAGGGTAACTATAGAGGACCGATTGTACTGCCACAGGGAGAAATTGAACCCATGTGGGGCATCAATGCAGGAGTTAGGAAAAACATCATGAATAACAGGGCCACTGTCAGTCTGAATGTCAGCGATATTTTTAATACCCGGATTTTCAGAATCAGAACAGAGGACTCAAGGTTTGTGCAGGACAGGATGTTCAACCGGGAGACCAGAATCGGGACCATTTCCTTTGCCTATAGGTTTGGTGGTTTCAAAGACCGAAACGGAAGAAGTGGAGATAGAGAAGAATTTGATGAAGACATGGACTTTTAGTAAAAGTTGCCCATTCACCCACGTACCCTTTAGATGCAATATCTAAAGGGTTTTTTTTATGAAAACAGCTTAATTTGTGATAATCTTTTCATGATATGGACCAATCCCTCAAAGCAAAAGAAATTATTCAATCCCGTCCAAGTCGCTTAGTTCTAACCAACGCATCTCCATTTCTTCGAGCTTGCCTTCTATTTCCTCAATTCTTTGAGACCATTTTACCAAGGCTTCATGGTCTTCTGTACCTGAAGAAATCTGCTCTACCAAGTTGGATTTTTCAGTATTTAGCGCTTCCATCTGAACACTCAAACTTTCAAATTCCTTTTTCTCCTTAAAACTCGCCTTTGCTTTTGAAGTATTGGATTTAGGTTCAGGAGAAACGGCTTTTTCTACCTTTTCGCTTTTCTCTGCTGACTTCTGTTCTTTTTCCCATTCCCTGAAGTCCGTGTAATTGCCAGGAAAATCTTTAATCTTCCCCTCCCCTTCAAACACAAAGAGATGTTCTACCAACCTGTCCATAAAATACCGGTCATGGGATACAATGATCAAACAGCCCGGAAAAGTATCTAAAAACTCCTCCAAGGTATTCAAAGTCATGATATCCAAATCATTGGTTGGCTCATCCAAAATCAGGAAATTAGGACTTTTTATCAGCACCATAAGGAGTTGGAGACGACGTCTTTCCCCTCCACTCAATTTGGCAATAGGGGTATGCTGTTGTTTGGGTGGAAAACCGAATTTATTCAGGAATTGGGATACTGTGATCGTACTTCCTCCCGCAACGGTGACTACTTCAGCCACTTCTTTGACGATATCTATCAGACGTTTTTCTTCATCAAAGCGATCCTCTTCCTGTCTGTAATAACCAATGGCTGTCGTTTGTCCCAAACTTACAGTACCCGAATCAGGCTGTATCAGTCCCGTTATCATATTCAGAAAAGTAGTCTTCCCAGCTCCATTAGGGCCTACAATCCCAATTTTATCTCCTTTTTTGAAAGTATAGGAAAAATCCTTCACAATGGATTTTGCATCAAAGGATTTACTGATTTTCTCAATTTCAATAATTTTATTACCTAGGCGCTGACTGGTAACAGTCAGCTCTATTTCCCTTTCTTCTTTCTTTTGGAAAGCTTTTTCCTTGGTCTGTTCGAAGGCATCCACCCTGTATTTGGCTTTTGTACCCCTAGCCTTGGGCTGACGTCGGATCCACTCCAATTCCTTTTTGTACAAACTCTTGGCTTTTTCCTGCTCGGTTTGTTCTATTTCTCTGCGCTCAGCCTTTTTTTCAAGAAAGTAACCATAATTTCCTTGGTAACGGAAAATTTTTCCATTGTCCAGTTCCAGAATTTCATTGGTAACTTTTTCCAAGAAATACCGGTCGTGTGTTACCATAAACAATGCAAGATTGGCCTTGGACAGGTAGTCTTCCAGCCATTCAATGGTTTCAAGATCCAGGTGATTGGTCGGTTCATCCAAAAGCAAAAGATCCGGTTTTTCCAAAATGGCTTTGGCCAAGGCTACCCGTTTCCTTTGTCCCCCACTCAGATTGCCAACAGGCAATTCAGTATCATGCAAGCCTAATCTGCCAAGGACTTCCTTGATCTGAAACTCATAATCCCAAGCTTGTAAGGCATCCATTTTTTCGAAAAGTTTCTGAAGAACATCACCATTATCCTTACCCATTTCGGAATCAAGCATGGCTTTGTTATAATCTTCAATGACTTGGAGGGTTTCATTTTTAGTCCCCTCAAAAATGGTTTGGAAAATGGTTAAATCACCCAAAAAAACTGGATTCTGATGCACATAACTCACCTTCACTTGCTGATTGATCCCAATTTCACCTGAATCGGGCACTTCTATTCCCATGATGATTTTCATCAAGGTGGACTTGCCAGCCCCATTTACTCCGACTAAAGCAATTTTTTGTCCCTGATCAATCCCAAAAGAAATATTTTGAAACAATACACGCTCCCCAAAAGACTTGCTGAGGTTTTCTACAGATAGGTAATTCATGGGGCAAAGATAAGTGAAAAAGTATCGAAAAGTCTTTTCAGACCAAGATTAAGCAATCAGCTTTGAGGTATCGATAAAAAAACTATTTTTGTAAACAGATGCTCTCCAAAAAAACCAAATATGCTTTCCATGCCCTGACTTATCTGGGCAAACACAGGGACCAAAAAACGGTATTGATCCAGGATATCTCGGAGGAGTACGGTATCTCCCATAAATTTTTGGAAAATATCCTGCTTGAATTGCGAAAAGCAGGAATTCTGGGCAGTAAAAAAGGAAAAGGAGGCGGTTATTACCTCATCAAAGATCCTAATGACGTGCCCTTAAGCAAAGTAATTAGGCTGTTGGAAGGCCCTATTGCCCTGCTGCCTTGTGTCAGCCTCAATTATTACGAACCCTGTGCAGAATGTAAAGATGAGACGAAATGTGGCTTAAATAAGGTGATGATTCAGGTCAGAGATGAAATGCTCAAAGTGCTGGAAAACAAAACATTAGCAGATATTTTAGATAAAGAATAAAAAAATTTCCCTAATAACCCTATCTTTTATATAGGTTTTATATACTTTTGTCATTAAACTCAATTTGAATCGTATATGATCCTAGATCAAGCTATCAAAAAATGGTTCATCACTAAGAAAGGACGTGACAGCAATGCCAAAAGTCTGGCCAAATCCATTTCATGGCGAGTAGTAGGAACCTTGGACACTATGGTGATTTCATTTTTTGTAACAGGCCAACTCTTGATGGCCGTTTCTATCGGTTCCATTGAGGTCGTCACCAAAATTGCCCTGTATTATCTGCATGAACGTGCTTGGGAAACTGCCACCAAACCGAAAAAAAATGAGCTTGAAGAAGAATTTGCATAAGTTAGGTCTAAAAATTGACTCCCTTTCTCCTACAGAGGGACTGGCCTTTTTATCCGATTTATTTTATGGAAAAGTAGCATTTTCCACCTCTCTGGGGCAGGAAGATCAGATAATCACGCAACTGATAGCAGCAAATAGCCTACCTGTTACAATATTTTCTTTGGATACAGGAAGGCTATTCCCTGAAACATTAGACCTGCTGGCCAGAACAGAAAGCAAATACAAAATCAAAATCAAAGTTTATTACCCAGACAGGAAATCTGTGGAAACTTTAGTCGACAATATTGGCATCAATGGTTTCTACGAATCTGTAGAAAACAGGAAGTCATGTTGTCATGTGAGAAAAGTAGAACCTTTACAAAGGGCTTTGGAAGGCAATAGTATTTGGGTCACTGGTCTGCGGGCAGAACAAAGTGCCAATAGATTGGGAATGAAAAAACTGGAATGGGATGCTGCAAACAACATCATAAAATACAACCCTTTATTGGATTGGACTTATGATCAAATGTTGGATTACATCAAAACCCATCAAATCCCTTATAACCCCTTACATGACAGAAATTTCATCAGTATTGGTTGTGCTCCCTGTACCCGAGCCATTCAGCCCGGCGAAGATCCAAGAGCAGGCAGATGGTGGTGGGAAGCGTCGAAGAAAGAGTGTGGATTGCATGGGAAGTAGAAGCGAGAGTTTAGACTTGCCTGCTGAAAGCAGGAGCGAGAAGCGAGAAAGCTAAATCGAGAGATGGTGAGGAGTATTGGGTGAAATATGCTTTGCGAAATAAGTTGATATATGCCTCGCGATATAGTTCATTTAGTGTTGAAATAAAGATTAGTCTATAATTGCCATTCGGAAAATGGTCTAATCTCTAAAGAAAAACCAATGTGTTAGTCGTGAGTTTTACTAAACCAAAACAGATGGCCAATAAAAAATCTAATAGTTGGTCTTAAAAGACAATAGGAGATAAATAAAATGTTGAACTAGTCATCAAATGTATTTAATGTCTGATAATCATCATTTAAAACTTTATATAAATACTAGAATAATCGTTTTCCAACGAGAATCTGAGTCTTATTTCTAACCTCTCGCTTCTCGCTTCTCTTTCAAAAAATCTGAAATCTAAGATCTAAAATAACATGTCCCTAATATATTTCAATCCTAAAGAAGCAGAATCCATCCATATCCTCAGAGAAGTGGCGGCGCAGTTTGAGCGGCCCGTTTTGCTTTTCTCAGGCGGGAAGGATTCCATTACCTTGGTGCGCTTGGCTCAAAAGGCTTTTTATCCTGCCAGGATTCCATTCCCGTTATTGCACATCGATACCGGACACAATTTTCCTGAAACCATTCAATTCAGGGATGAATTGGTAAAGGAATTGGGTTTGGAGTTGATCGTGCGGAATGTCCAGGACTCCATCGATCAAGGGAAAGTGAGAGAGGAAAAAGGACGCTATGCCAGCCGTAACACCTTGCAGACAACTACGCTTCTGGATGCCATTGAAGAATTCAAATTCGATGCTTGTATTGGAGGTGCGAGAAGGGACGAGGAAAAAGCCAGAGCTAAAGAGCGGGTGTTCTCCGTAAGAGATGACTTCGGACAATGGGATGAAAAAAACCAACGCCCCGAACTCTTCGATATGCTCAATGGACGAATCGAGCAAGGCCAACATGTACGGGTATTCCCTATCTCCAATTGGACGGAATTGGATGTATGGGAATACATCAAAACCGAAAACATCAAAATCCCTTCCATTTATTTCGCTCATAAGCGGGAAGTATTCTTCCGTGATGGCTTGATCTGGACAGCGAATGAACATGTATACAGGGAACCTCATGAAGAGGTGATTGAGAAAATGGTGCGCTTCCGTACAGTCGGCGATATGACCTGTACAGCAGCGGTCTTATCCGAAGCAGATACCTTGGATACAGTGGTCGAAGAAATTCGCTTGTCAACTCTGTCGGAACGCGGCGCCAGAATCGATGACAAGCGTTCAGAAGCAGCGATGGAGAAACGGAAAAAGGTCGGGTATTTCTAGAAGCGAGAGGCGAGAAACGAGCGTTTAGAAACAAGAAACAAAGCCTGCCCGAAATATCTGGGAGTCAAAAAAAGGTGAGAATGTAGAATTAGGAATGAAGAATGACAT
>NZ_AMGM01000013.1 GCF_000298295.1 Cecembia lonarensis LW9 | reverse complement strand
AAAACCATTCACTTTGGAATCGGGATTTTTGATGTTTTGTATAAAATGCATATCTTATTTCGCTATTTAACCCAAAATTGCACCTATGAGAGAAAGATTAAATACCTCTATTCAGTCAGCCAGTCTGATTTTAGTCGCTGCCGGATTAGCCTGGGTGGTTTGGTCCAATGACACTACCATGAGGGATATGCTGACTTATTTGATCATTCTGATAGCCTTGATTGAAAGTCTCAGCCTGTACCTCATAGGAAGGGTTTATCCGGAAAGCCACACCACTTTCAAGATGGGCATCATCGCCACCCTATTGATCCTCTTGGGTATCAAAATCATGCTGCCTGACTTATTTATCCCGCTGACCATTACCGTTTTTGCCATCAATTTCCTCTATAACTTTTACACCAATAACAAAAGAAGAAAAGGCGCCTTCAAGAGAAAACCAGGAAAGCGGTTTCGGTAATTCCTATTGATGTAATAAGGCTTCGGCATATTATTTGATGAATATGTCTAATACCAATTGCATCATCATGTACAGAACACTTTTAACAGCTGTCTTAGCCCTTTTCCCCCTTATGGGAATGGCACAGGCCAAACTGGAAACATTACTTTCCGAAAGGGACAAGATGCACAGGGAGTGGAAAGTCTCTGAAAGTAAAAAAAGCGGGATTTTTGGCAACAGGACCAAAAAAGACATGATTGAGACCAACGAATGGATGTCCCGCATCATCAACAAGGACAATCAGATCATGGATGAACTCCGCATGATCAATGAGATTGAGAAAACAGAAATCACCTATGAAAAAAATGATTATAAATTCATCTCCCAAAAACAGGAAAGAGAGATAGCCATTCTGAAAAGGGCCTTGGCAGAAAAAGATCAGGTAGTAGAGGCAAAAAGGTCCGATAAACGGACCTATGAATGGACTACCCTGATTTTTTTCTTAGGCACTTCAATTTTTGCCTTTCTGTATATTAAGGAAAGGAAAATCCTTAAAGGGCTATGATAATTTTTCCCTCCTGGATCATTTCTTTGGAAAGCGTAATTTCTTTGGTTTCCTGCTTACCATTAAGGTTATAAACCACATTGATTACTTCTTCCGTTCCATTTTCCCATTCATGCCCTCTTACAAAATGATCTCCTGATTTATAGGCGTAATATTTTTGCTTATTAAATTTACCTCCTGTCAGGTAAATGCCCGAAATTTTAGGATCTGACACCTCAAAGACCAAAGTAGCCTCTCCACTGGCAATGTGCTTCAAGAAGCTTTCTTCCGGAATATCCAACTGTTGGCAGAGTGTTTTATACAATTGAAAGCCCCTCAAACCATCATTCTTTACCAAAACCTTACCATCAGCACTGATAAGGAAGGTGGTAGGATAAGCATTGATATTATACACCTTAGCATAATCCATCTCATCCCCTTCGTAAGAATGCATGACCTGCTTCCAGTTCACCCCATTGTTTTCAATGAATTTTTCAACCGCACTTCGCTGATCATACACCATGCCTACCAGCTCAAACCGGTCTCCTTCAAAAAATGAAACCACGTCTTTCAAGAGGGGAATTTCAGCCACACAGGGCCCGCACCAGCTCCCCCAAAAGTCCAGCATGGTAACTTTACCATTGTTCATGGTATAAGGTTCATCGGTTAAGGTTTTAGAAACAATGGCTGGTGCCTGTGCCCCTTTTTGGGTACCAATCCATGCTTCGTCTTCACCCAACCTTCTAAGCACCAATTCGGTCCCCCACTTATCCACGGAATGGATCAGATACTTTTCATCCCCCAATTGGATGGCATCCCCGTACTCTAAAAACTCTCTTTGAAAAGCATTGATGGCTTGCCAATCCTCATCTGTTGAAGCCACAAAAGCTTTAAGGTTGGTGTTGTCAAAATAACCGGAAGTAAAACTATTGCTCAGGAACAAATTAGTTTGATTACCAAGACCATCATCCAGAACCCCTTGCTGGTAATTCTTATAAGCATAAAGAATGTTTCCCGGACTCATAAAAGGAGCCAATTGCAGCGCGAGTTCTACTTTCTCCAACTCACCATTTACCACATCTTCATATTGTACAGGAATGATAGGAAATCTTGCAATACCTGTTTCCCAATTGTCTTCGGGATTCTTTTTGTAATCGTATATTTCACCCGCTTGCCATATATCATCCGCATTTTGATCCACCCAGATCTGCATCGCATCTTCCCCTAGTTCCTTAACAGCCAAACGAACAAAAAAACGATGTTCCTGATCGGTAACCTCTTTGATAACTGCTGCCTCTTCACCAAACATGGTTAAAAGACCTTTCCAACTGCTCTCGTCTGATAAGCCCTTTTTAAAATTCAAATAGGTATACTGAATGGAATTAGGGATCAAAAGATACTCTTCAAATCCCTCCATTTCCCCTTCATAAGTCAAGGGTTCAGGATATCCTGCCTGGAATGTATGTTCCCCCTTCTTATTCGGATTAATTCTTGAAAATCCCATCAAAAAAGGGCCTTCTCCTATCTGAGGAGATAAACTCACCGATAGGTAATCTGCTTTTTCCTGGGCAAAAGCAACTTGAAAAATGATGCTCAGCATCAGCATTAAGACGCAAAACTTCTTCATACCTAATTTTTTATTTTAAATATAGGGCCGAAAAACTAAAAATGAAAGAGTAACCGAGGTATTTGTTCCAATGAAATAGAGGGACTCGATTTAGTTATTCCATTTTTACAGCATTGTTATTCTAACCATAAAAGTTAAAAAAGTGGCACATAAGGAAAGTAATCTAAGAAACTGGTATTCAAGCAAAGCCCTTAATTGAACCAGTCTTTTGTTCACTTTGTGGACTTTTGTGGTTCGGAAAAAAAAAGTAAGGCATAGGTTGCAATCCTATGCCTCTTATTCTTAGATGTTTTTAAATCACTTCAACCTCGCAATCGGCGTCCTTCCTCCTTGGGTCTTCTCGTCGATACTCACGAGTACTTCGGCGTCCAAAGGCAAAAACACATCTACCCGGGAACCGAATTTGATGAAGCCAAACTCTCCCCCTTGTGCCAATGGCGTTCCTTCTTGGACATACCATTTGATCCTTCTGGCCAAGGCTCCTGCAATTTGTCTTACCAGAATCTTTACCCCGTTTTGGTGCTTGAGCACCATAGTCGTACGCTCATTTTCAAAACTGGATTTTGGATGCCAGGCCACCAGGTATTTGCCTGGGTGGTATTTGAAATATTCCACGACACCTGCAATAGGAGAGCGGTTAACATGCACATTGATAGGGGACATGAAAATAGAGACCTGCTTTCTTCTTTCCTTCAAGTATTCCTCTTCTTCTGTTTCTTCAATCACGACCACCTTGCCATCGGCAGGGGCAAAAACCAATTTATCATCATTGGGCAACTTGACATAAGGACTTCTGAAAAATTGCAAAATAATCAAATACAGAACAATACTGATCAGTAAAACCACATTTAACAGGGTTTCCTCTTCAGGAATCCATTGATTCAACCCAAAATTGACAGCAGCCAAAATGATCAGCAGCCAAAACAACAACTTTCTTCCTTCTTTGTGTATGGTCATGGGATTAACATTTAAAAGGGTGTGAAAGCCATCTTCCACACCCCAAATATACAAAACTTTATACTTAAGACTTTAAAAGCCTCCTCTAAAGGTATAAGTTTTCGCTACTTTGTCAATAGCTACGATATAGGCTGCAATTCTCAAAGGCACATTGTACTTAACTGAGGCTTCATAAACGTGGTCAAAAGCATCTTTCATGATCCTATCTGATCTTCTATTGACACGCTCAGCTGTCCATTTGTACCCCAATCTGTTCTGCACCCATTCGAAGTAGGAAACAGTAACACCACCTGCATTGGCCAGGATATCCGGCACAGCCATAATTCCTTTGTCATTGATAATTGCATCGGCTTTGGCGGAAGTAGGTCCATTGGCGCCTTCTACAATTAGCTTTGCTTTGATTTTATCTACGTTTTTGATGGTAATCACATCTTCCACTGCAGCAGGAACTAATACATCCACATCCAACTCTAACAACTCCATTGGATCAGCGAGTTTTTCAGCCCCGGTAAAACCTTCCAATGTTCCATTATTCCCATCTCTATATGCGATGGCCTCCTGAATATTGATGCCATTTTCATTATGGTAAGCACCTGAAATATCGGATATGGAAACAATTTTAAGCCCTCTTTCTTCTAAAAGTTGTGAAGCCCAAGATCCAACATTACCAAAACCTTGTACAGCACATGTGGCTTGGAATGGGTTGATTTTGAGCTTTTGCATCGCTGTTAAAGCCGTTACCATCACTCCCCTTCCGGTGGCTTCTGTCCTTCCCAGGGACCCTCCTAAAACAAGCGGTTTGCCAGTGACTACAGCATTTACGGTCATTCCATGGGATTTGGAATACTCATCCATCAACCAAGCCATTTCCCTGGGCCCGGTACCCATGTCTGGCGCCGGAATATCCTTATCAGGCCCAAAAACATCGATCATGGCCGTCGTATAGGCCCTCATCAATCGCTCAATTTCACCTTTGGACATTTCCCTGGGATTGCAACGAACACCACCTTTACCACCGCCATAAGGAATATCTACCACAGCACACTTCCAGGTCATCCATGCTGCCAATGCCTTTACCTCATCTAGGTGCACATCAGGGGCAAAACGTATACCCCCTTTGGCAGGGCCTAGGATGTTGGAATGGATAACGCGGATCCCCTCAAAAACTCGGATTTTGCCATCATCCATAGTGATTGGCAAGGATACGATAACTTGTTTTGCAGGGTTTTTCAGCACATTGTAGACTTCGTCGGAAAGTCCTAATTTTTCTGCTGCAAGGTTGAATCTTTCCATCATGGACTCCAAAGGATTTTCTTTATCCTTAATCGGGGCCGGTTCAATGTAAGCCATATTGGGTTTATTTAGATGAGTTGATCATTTATGATACAATATTAAGGAGTTTTTCAATACTGTATAGGCGATTTTAAAAGATTTTCAAAAAGGCAGCAATAAATGGGGCCGATAATAACAATCCGTCAAATCTATCCATAAATCCACCATGTCCAGGTAAGGATCTTCCGGAGTCTTTGATTTCTATACTGCGCTTGAATAAGGACTCAATAAGGTCACCATAAGTGCCTGCAATAATGATAATAGTTGCAATGGAAAGCCACTTCCATTCCGGAAGGGAATTAAAGTTTTTGGAAAGAAAATAAGCCACTAAAAATGCCAATGCAGCTCCGCCCAAGAATCCTTCCCAGGATTTTTTGGGAGAAACCCTTTCAAATAGCTTGGTCTTGCCAAACTTGGTGCCTGCAAAATAGGCCCCCGTATCACTGGCCCAAAGGATAAACAAAGAACCAACAATTACCTCGTAATGGAAATTCCCATCCACGGCAAATGCAGCCACATTTAACATAGAGAAGGGGACCGCCACATAAAATATTCCCAAAAAAGTGAATGCTACGCCAGTAAAAGGCTTTTTATCTGATTTTCTATAGAGTTTAATGAAAAACACCAAAGAAGCCAAAGGGAAAATCAAAAAGTAGAACTTGTCATCCAAATGACCTATACCTATCAAAAAAGATAAGGTAAATATGGTAATTCCCAGAAATGTACCAAAACTTTTCAATGGCAGCATTCCGTCTAATCCAGTCAACCGATAAAATTCCATTTGGGCAAAGCCCAAAATCAGTCCGAAAATCAGAAAATAAAGCCAAGGACTAATTACAGAGCCAGCAATGATGATAACGGCTCCAATAAAGGCAGTAATCACCCTTTGGCCTAAATTACTGTAATTATTAATATTGAAGCGCTCACGCATTCGAAAAGGAGATCTCATTCTTTACAATATTTACGGCCCGCAACGCATCGTTAACCGGAACCATCACCTCATAATTTCCAAAAATCTGATATACAGATTCCTTTTTATTTAATATCACGGCCTGAATGCCATTATCTTCCAAAACGCCCTTCACGATTTCAGCCCTTACGGGAGAACTGTTCTCATACACCTTCTGCCAGTTTTTCATCCGATAAATTATAGCTGTGTTTGTCCTTAAAATACTTTAGACTGATCAAGAGTAACAGTAAACCGATAATGGCTACAGGCCATGAAACCTGATCGGTTTGCTCAATATCAAAGTCTATCACATCCAATTTCCCCAAATAAACAAGGGTAATGGTCAAGGAATTGTTCAAAATATGGGCAATTATCGGATAAAGCAAACTACCTGAATAGAAATAAAGATATCCAAAGATGGCCCCAAGTAACATTCTGGGGAAAAGACCATAAAACTGCATATGAATCGCTGAAAATATGAAAGCTGTCAGCCAAACTGCCACATGGATATTTCCAGTGTAAAGCTGCATTTTTGGTTGAAGCACCCCCCTAAACAAGACCTCCTCACCAATTCCTGCCAAAAGGCCAATAACCACTAAACCTACAAGGAATTCAATAGGTGATTCAAAATCTGTCAGAAATTTGGTCATTACCATTCTTTGGTCCTCAGCATTGCGCAAATAATTCTCCAAGCTTCCTAGCTGCTCGGGAAGTTTTATGCCCGCATTCCAGTCGATAATAAGGGAATTAAAAAGAATCCCTCCTAGCATGACCGCCAGTAAACTCAGCAGGCCAATGAACTTAAAGCGTGCCATTTGCTGTTTCCATCCAAAATCGACCTTATCAACAAGTTTGGCAATGAACCAAGCTGCGATAAAAAAGCCCAATCCTGAGCCTAAACCTTGAACAAAGAACATAGCCATTCTGGCTTGGGTGTTTTGGGAAGGAGCGGTAAAAATCCCCATCATTTCATCCAATGAGATGTTAAATATTGGGGGAATCAAAAAAAGGGCAAGTCCCTGCAATATAATCATGACACCTATGCTTATCAAAAGCATGACCAATAAGGACAAAAACCAGGAACTTTTGGCAGCAATTGGTGCTTGAGCTTTATATATATCCATAATTGCGGTAAATTTACAGGAAAATTAGAATTCGAAAGTGGTTAAGATAGGAAACTTGGAATTAGGAGAGTTCCCACTGCTCCTTGCCCCTATGGAAGATGTGAGCGATCCGCCTTTCAGGGCTGTATGCAAAGAGAATGGAGCCGACCTTATGTATACGGAGTTTATCAGTTCGGAAGGGCTCATCCGGGACGCTGCCAAAAGTGTTCAGAAACTTGATATTTTCGAATACGAAAGGCCCATAGGCATACAGATTTTCGGGAATGAGATAGAATCCATGCGGGAAGCTGCTGCTATAGCAGAGGCTGCAGGTCCGGATATTTTGGATATCAATTATGGCTGCCCGGTTCATAAAGTGGCCTGTAAGGGAGCAGGTGCAGGCATTCTTCTGGACATTGACAAAATGGTGGCCATGACCGCTGAGATTGTTAAACGTGTCAATATCCCGGTTACGGTCAAAACCAGACTGGGCTGGTCACAGGACACCATCCGCATCGTGGAAGTGGCAGAAAGACTACAGGATGTAGGCATTCAAGCCATCAGCATACATGCCAGAACACGCCAACAAATGTACAAAGGGGAAGCAGACTGGTCTTATCTCAATCAGGTCAAAGACAATCCAAGGTTAAAAATTCCTGTTTTCGGTAATGGAGACATAGATAGCCCGGAAAAGGCTAAAGCCTACAGGGAAAAGTATAATGTGGATGGTATGATGATTGGAAGGGCTTCTATTGGTTACCCATGGGTGTTCAATGAAATCAAACATTACTTCGAAACCGGCAATAAACTTCCTGGTCCAGATTTGGAAGAAAGAATAAAAGTAACCAAAAAGCATTTGGATTTTTCTGTTCAATGGAAAGGTGAAAAACAGGGTATTTTAGAAATGCGCAGGCATTATACAAATTATTTCAGAGGCATGCCCAATTTCAAACCATTCAGAACCAGAATGGTCACCGCAGAAAGTTATGATGAAGTGGCAGGTATTTTGGAAGAAATTCATGAGGTCTTTGCCGATTATCAGTTTTAAGTCATTCCTTAGCAAACAAAATTCAACGCTCATCCTGTTATCCCATCCCTTCAGATAACAGGATGTTGTTTTTTGTGTTGTAATTACGAATTTCCAAAATCAATCATAAAAACCCTGTCCAATTCAATTCATGTCGCGAGATTTACAATCTGAAAATGCCTTAAAAGCCTGGGGTTTTTTGATGGTTTTGGCCTTGGTTTGGGGCAGTTCTTTTATCCTCATCAAAAGAGGACTCGTGGTATTTTCTCCTGG
The DNA here is from genome assembly GCF_000298295.1 of Cecembia lonarensis LW9. Classification (GTDB taxonomy): domain Bacteria; phylum Bacteroidota; class Bacteroidia; order Cytophagales; family Cyclobacteriaceae; genus Cecembia; species Cecembia lonarensis. The sequence continues at coordinate 72,459 of NZ_AMGM01000013.1, read as the reverse complement.
TGAAGTGGGTGCATTCAGGATTGTGGCTGCCGGACTCTTTTTGCTTCCACTTTCCCTGCCTAGGCTGAAAAACCTGAACAAAAGGCAGGTTCAAAACCTGATCATTGTGGGCCTGGTAGGAAGCTTCATCCCAGCATTTCTTTTTGCCAAAGCACAAACGCAGCTTAGTTCTGCGCTCACAGGAGTCTTCAATGCCATGACACCACTATTCGTGGTGGTAATTGGGGCTTTATTTTTTAATTCCCGGATTACAAAAAGAAATGGCCTAGGTCTCTTCATTGCCTTCATCGGAGTAGTAATCCTATTAACAGTCAAAGAAGGTGTAGGCTTTGGATCCTTGACAGACATTAATGCATATGCCTTTTTTGTATTGCTCGCCTGTGCATGTTACGGTTTAAACCTTAACATCATCAAGTTTAGGTTTGTAGAACTTAAACCGGTAGCCATCACCGCCATTTCCCTGACCATGGTTCTTCCTATGGCCTTGATTTATCTTTTCGCTTTTACCCAATTTTCCTTCAAGATCACCCATGTAGAAGGAGCTACTTTAGCAGCAGGTTACATTGCAGTGTTGGGAATCGTTGGAACCGCGTTGGCCTTGATACTTTTCAATGTCATGGTAAAGGTAGCCACACCCGTTTTTGCCAGTTCGGTAACCTATTTGATACCCATAGTGGCGATCATGTGGGGGCTATTGGATGGTGAACAATTATTGGCTGGGCATTACTTGGGCATTGCAGCCGTAATATTCGGGGTTTGGGTTGGTAACCGCCGTTAATACTTACTCATCTTCTTTCCTTTTGGGCACTTTGGGTTGACCAAGTCCAACACTACCCTGAAGGCCTGATAGGGTGGCCCTCCACCAATAATTAAAAATAAACCTATCCTTATCTCTGGGGTGGTAGATTTTCGAACTGACGGTATTGTTAAAGAATTTCCTAGGGTTATTACTTCTGACTGCAAAAACATTCAATACAAAGGTTAAAATAGATTTTCTACCCCTACCCCTCTGAAGAGTTCTCTCTTCCAATAATTCCAGGTTCAAATCACTGTAAAGAATTCTCATTTGACCTATGGCTTCCTTGTCATTGGCAGTAAAATGCCAATCAGCCCCATCAATACGTCCACCTCTAACCCTGACAAAGGCATTGGATTTTAAAATGGAGTTAATCAACTCCAAGTCAAAAGCTTCAAGCTGAGCGGTAATATGCATGGGGTAGGGGGCAGTATAAATCAGGTCACCCTGTAGGCCTAATTCAGCTACCCCATTGATTTTGGCCTTAGCCAACAACCTTGCCGAATCCAAGGGATATGATTCATTTTCCTGGCCCATGTGAAAGGGTGCCATAGCTACCTGCATATCAGAAAAATAAATTTCACCTGGAACCATTCCTTTATCAGGAAATTCAAGGTAAATGATTTTTCCGTTTTGAACCAACAAGGAGTCAAGCCTGACCACAAAATCAAATTCCTTCATCAGCGCCTGAGGCATCAAACGGTAAATGTCCTCAGGACGGTCCAAACGCTTATCCCTGAAAAATTCCCCTTGAATGTCTTTGATAAGCAGTTGCTCAGCTTTGAGAATTTCTTGATCTAGGAATAGGGCAAGATCTGGTTTGACAACTCTGATTTCAGGGATGTGCACTTTAATCACATCAGTTTGGTAACCCAGTCTTCTTAAATAATCATATTTCCCAAACCTAGGCTCAAAAATCACATCTGATAGAATAACTTCATTGTTTTTGATGGAGACCAAACCAACTGCAACCTTATTGAGGCTATCTTTAAGTAGGAGGTTATAATTGGGAAAATTAAACTCAAAATCCTTATCCAAAATCATTTTAGGGCTTAAACCCTCAAATTCTTCCATATTGAGTTTGATATCCCGAATGGCTAAGTTCACATCTCTAATTTCCCTTGGTGCTTTTGAGCCGTCTTTTTGAAATAAACCAAAATGTCCTTCCACAATTTCAAAGTCATCCAGTTGAAAGGTTTCAATCAGGTACTCTTTTACCCCCTCAGGGGCTTCCTGGGGTTCTGACACCTCTGACTCAAGTTGATCTACAAAAATCTCGACATCAGGCCTAAAAAGGCGCATCTCCTTGACCCATAAATCTTTACTGCTTTGTAAGTCAGCCAATGAGTTGATTTTTATCAGTGCCGCAGGTATATGACCGGAAAAGACAGGTTTCCCAGGTTTACCAGAAAGTGTTCGGGGGATAACCCTAAAGTTATTGAGCAATATACCCTCATAGCGGGTATCTAGTTCAACTTTAGAAAATGTCACCTGGTGTACACTGTCATTCAAAGTCAGCCAAAATTCATCTATACCTAGTGCCATTCCACTGAAAAAGCCTGCTATTTCTCCCTTAGCAATCTTGGCTGAGTCAAGGAAAAAGTCATAAAATGCCACATCAATCCCTGTGTCAATCAATTCAGATTGACTTCCCCCTTCTTTGAATGACAGTGTAAACTGCGCCTTTTCTGCCTGTACGGTATCAATATTGACCACATCAATTGTTTTAGGGAGGTTCCTATCCCTTCTTTGCCTCCTTGTGGCTACTTCATCCTCTTGCTCAAAATCCCTATTGATCAAAACTTTAACAGTAGATTCAGCAAGTCTTACTTTTTCCAGATTTAGGGTGTTCTCAAATAAAAATGCTTCCAAATCAACTCCTCTAAAGGACATTTCAGGAATGGCAGCACTTACAATGGTCTTATCCTGTAGATTAGATCTTGGGTTAAGCCTCACATTAGCTGCGATGATTTCCTCACGTGCCGTATTGAAGTTGATCCGGTCTGCTAAGATATTGTACTTTCCATCAGCAATATTGAACACATAATTATTGAGGTTAAGATCCACTTCTTCTGAATAAAGAAATCTGAGATTTTCAGGATCAGTATCAGCACTGATATAAAAGTTTCGTACCGTGATGGATACATTGTCCTCCGAAAAAGTCCTCAGTTTCTCCCTGACTAAATTCTCATAATTTAAAGTTCCCCTTTGTAAACTCAAGGAACCAATTCGAACTTCATTGAAATAGCTCGTCAATAAATCAAGTATTTCTTTTTGGTCCACATCCTCCTGCTCTCCATCTAAGGCGGAAGCCCTATGCCTCATGATACTGATTTTAGGGGAAGGTACATTAATACGGTCTACAACCAATCTTTCGTCAAAATATGCATCTCTGATATTGACACCAACAGCGGTAAATCTCGGCACGAAAATATCCAAAGAGGTACTACGCCCATAGCGGTCCAAAATACTCTGGATCTGACCGGGATTAAAAGGCTTGATGGTGAAGCCTTCTACACTCACCTCAGCACTTTTGGTATCTAAATAAACCCGATCTGCCTTAAACATATGGAGGTTATCCGATAACTTGAGTGCGTAATCATTCAGCTCCAATTGAAGGTTTTCTGCCCAAAAAAAACTTTTCGTCTCTTGGGCTTCTGTGGCTTCATCTATTGCAAAGTTTTCAAGCACCAAATTGACCTTACCAAAAGAAAGACTGTCCTGACGAATCCTCAAACGGTTATCTACAATCAGGGAACCTTCTTTAATTTCAAACCTTTGGACATAAATACCTTCCAAATATTCTGAGTAAAAAGCGGAGAAGTCAAACCCAGGACTTCCATCAACTTTTTTACGCACATCCCTGAGCATAATCTCCGGTTTTTCTACGAGAATATCTCTTACATCTACAATCCCATCATTATAGATTTTTTTAAGTTTGGCATCTGTGATGGTTAATTGTGGGACATCGATTTCCAACAAAGTAATTCCCCGGATGGTGTCAGTTTCTTCAATAGGGAACAGCTTAAATCCTTCTATGGTGATTTTATCTTCGGACGAAGATAGGCTTACAATATTCCCCTTTACCTGATGTACACTATCCGCAAGGAATAAATCCACTCCATAAAGTTCCACATTCGCCTGGTCTGCATAAAAAAACCGATTGGCTTTTCTGGACTCATCCGGACCCACATAAAAATCCATCATATTAAAATCGATACGCTCAGCCTTAATACGATAGCCATCAGGATCTGCTATACTTTTTTGGGCAAATTCACCTGCTTCTATATCAAACTGACCGATCTCTATAGAGGCTAAAATACCATCTATCAAATCATAAAAGTCAAAGGCTTCGACTTCTCCCTCTTCAGATTTTTTTCTGGTTTTCCCGGTGTAAAGCTCAAATTTTGGGCTTTGCAATCGGAGTTTCCCAACTTCAACCTCTGAGGTATAAAAAACCTTGTTGATATCCGCATCACTCAACATCAAATCTTTCAGGCTTGCCTGAAAATAAGTTTCAGAAAACCTGGAAAAATCCGGGTCAATAGAAAGATTCCTCGCATTAATATATTGTTCGAGAGAGGATACCTCCAACTGCTCAGCACTCACCTGATGCACACTATCTGCAAGAAGTAGCTCAAAGTTTTCAATTTCAAAATAAAAACCCTCCGCATTGAATGGCGTCGCCGGATCTCTATCCTTAAGCAATTGGATATTTTTGACCATCAAGTTGGAGTTTTCGGCCTTCATACTCCTCTGCGCAATGAAATTTTTGATCAGCAAATCCGCATTGTCAATCTCAAGGGTTTTGATTCTGATGTCCTGGATGCGGGATTCTAAAAATGATTTTTTGATTTCTGATTGTAAAATCTCCAAGGGCGATTCATCTTGTAATTCATCCGTTAGCTCTTCTATCTTTAATCTAAAATCAATGGCAGGAGCAGACAACTTCACATTGCCCAAAACCAATTCCTTTGAGCCAAATAGGTAATTGAGGCCAGTAATTGATACATAAGGGACATTTACCCTGTAATAGGGGATATTTTCCAAAAAGGCGAATGTTTCATCTAAGGGGTTAATTGTAAGTCCCTGAAAAGAAAAACCCCGCTGTAAAAATAAAACATGTACTTTTTCAAAATCAATCTCATATTTCTCCTCAGAAGCTACTCTGATTTTCTCTTTCAAATAGCCTCTGAGCAAGAAATCCCCAGCAAAATATAAGACAGCCTGAAGGAAAAATAAAAGCACGAGAAATCCTGCCAGAAAATGAAAAACTCTTTTCTGATACCACTTCTTCTGGGTAATTTCTTCCTCTTTGTGCTCCATTCAATTAACTATACAGTAAGTAAAAGTAATACAATTGACATTGAAAAAGGGTATTTGTCCTGCTGTATTTATTAAACATAAAAAAAGACAAAAGCATACATCTGATCTAATAAACGTAAACTTTTGTCTGATGGACTATTTTGAAACAAATTTTTTGCTGTAGGAGAAGGACTCGAACCTCCACGGGGCAGTTAGGCAACACTAGAGCTCTTGGTGCGCTTTATCCAAATATCCCCACCCCCGAGACAGGAGGGCTTGTCTGCCAATTTCAACATCCTACAGTGTGTGTCTTTCACTTTAAAGACAGCTCAAAATTAATCAAGTGAATCATTTTTTAAAATTATTTCAATTAAAATGGAGTTTTTTTACATTATTTTTATTAAAAAGTCATTTCAATATAATTTCATATAATTCATTGACCGATTTCTTAATGCCCATTAAGAATTTCGCAATGGGTTTTACCCAATAAAAAAAGCTGTGAAACAAAATCTCACAGCTTTAGTCAATTAACAATAAACCCAAAATAACCTGATGTAGGAGAAGGATTTGAACCTTCGGAGCTTCTACTCCACCATAAAATTTAATCCCACATGAATTAACTCAATGATATAACTCATTTGTTGCTACAAAGTTAAAGCCAAAAGCGAATAATTAAAAACTTGATAAAGATTGCAGGCAATATTTACATTATATTTATTTTTTGAAGCATAAATTTTGCTTTTTCTAACGTAAATCGATTGCGGAGTCATCTATTTTGAAAACTTGGTAATCAAAATTCAGTTTCCACCCAAAATTCTTTAAAAAATGCAATTTTTTAATAAGTTCAGCCTAAAAATTATGGAAACAAGGCTTTATTGAAAAGCTTATTTCTCAAATACAACATAATCCTCCCATCTCTGAAGCACACTTGCAAAATCCTCCGGAAGAGCAGCTTCAAAATATAACTTTTGTTTGCTGAGGGGATGGATGAAACCCAAGGACATGGCATGTAATGCCTGTCTGGGTATTAAATCAAAGCAATGCTGAACAAAGGTTTTATACTTCGAAAATTGGGTTCCTTTTCGGATTTTATCTCCCCCGTACATGGCATCGTTAAAAAGAGGATGTCCCAAAAACTTCATATGGGCTCTAATCTGATGTGTTCTACCTGTTTCAAGATTACACTGAATTAAACTTACATAACGTAACCTTTTCAATACTTTCCAATGGGTTACTGCATGTTTGCCTTGTGAACCATCAGGATAAGCCTCCATCACCTTTCTATCTTTGGCACTTCTTCCCACATGAGCTACAATGGTCCCCATATCGTCCTTTGGTTCACCCCAGACCAAGGCAAGATAGGTCCTTTCAATCTGATGGTGGAAAAATTGATTCGCCAAATCGGTCATTGCCTGTTCGGATTTAGCAATGACCAACAGACCGGAGGTATCCTTATCAATCCTATGTACCAACCCAGGCCGGCCTGTATTGCCTGGCATAGTAGGCAATTGGTTAAAATAATAAACCAGTCCATTGACCAAAGTACCGGTCCAGTTTCCATGTGCTGGATGCACCACCATTCCTGCCGGTTTGTTCACTACCAAGAGCTGATCATCCTCATACACAATGTCCAACGGGATGGGTTCGGCTACTACCTCAGTATCTCTGGGAGGCTTTTCCAGTAAGACCTTTATTTCATCCAAAGGCTTAATTTTGTAATTGGATTTGGTAGGTTTTCCATTAACAAGTACATTCCCCGCATCAATGGCTTGCTGGACTTTATTGCGGGTGGCATTGGCCACTTTATCAGTGAGAAATTTATCTATCCTCGTCAGGGTTTGTCCTTTATCCACTGCAAAACTGAAATGCTCAAAGAGTTCTAACTCCTCTTCTTCTTCGCCATTTGCATTATCCAGGTCCTTTGTCATCTCACAAAAATAAGGGCATTTGCCAAAGTTTTTGATATTTGTGATACAATACCTTCCAATATGCTCATTCCTAATTCCATTGCGACTGAAAACCTGAAGCATCCACTATGGGAAAATCAAGGCCTCCAATTGTCTATCAAACGGTTGGATCAGATTCACCCAAAAGCTTCCGGAAATAAATTTTTCAAGCTAAAATATAACCTGAAGCATGCTCAAATTGAAGGTAAATCTACGGTATTGACTTTTGGAGGTGCATATTCCAACCATATTTATTCCACTGCTGCCGCTGCAAAATATGCAGGTTTCAAGTCAATAGGCATCATCCGGGGAGAGGAAACATTGCCTTTGAACCCTACTTTAGCTTCAGCCAAAGCACAGGGAATGGTTTTGCACTATGTGGATAGGACAACCTATAGACAAAAGACAGAAGTCGCCTTCATAGAAACCCTAAAAAAGCAATTTGGTGACTTTTACCTTATCCCAGAGGGGGGAACCAATGCATTGGCCATCAAAGGCACTACCGAAATCCTGACTACAGAAGATAAGGCCTACACCCATATTTGCAGTGCTATAGGCACGGGTGGGACGCTTCTTGGCTTAGCCAATAGCCTTGAAAATCATCAGGAACTGCTGGGCTTTTCTTCCCTCAAAGGAAGCTTTATCCATCAGGAAATTGCCGATGGATTGCAAAAATTTGGAATTATTCCACAGGGAAAAGTAAATATCCTTGACAATTATCATTTTGGGGGTTATGGAAAGCATACACAAGATTTATTGGATTTCATCCGATGGTTCTACAAGGAATTTCAAATCCCACTTGATCCGGTATACACTGGTAAAATGGTTTATGGCACCCTGAATTTGATCAAAAAACAATATTTTCCAAAAGGAGCCAAAATTTTGTTGCTCCATACCGGTGGACTTCAAGGAATAGCCGGTTTTAACCAAAGGTTTGGATTTGCTCTTCCCTTATGACTCTACGGCTTTATAATAATCCTCTTTTTCCTGAGGCACAATGCGGATGACATTGGCCAAAACCAAACGCACCAAAGTTTTACTGGCCAAGAATCGGGGCAATTTAGCCAGATGCTGGAACTCCCTGAGGGTAATTTGCCCTCTTTCCGCTAAGGCCTTCATCAGCACATTTTCCTTTTCCCCATAAGTAAACCCTACATCTTTCGCAGCTTTACCTCGTTTAATGATTTCCCAAACCTCCTTACTGGCCTGAATACTCCTGTCAGCTACCCTTATAAAAGCCTTTCTTCGGTTATTTTCCAACAAATAGTGGGGTCTTTCAGGGGAATAAGGAATCCGAAAAACGGCAACACCTTTTTTTGCATTCAGCTTGACGACCTCCACTTCATAGTTCAGAGAAGGGAAAATCATATCCTGAATGGCACGCTGCATCACAAATACCTCCTCCTCGATAAAACGCTGTCCACTGACAGTACCATCATCATCCACCCCAATTAATAAATGTCCCCCATTGGTATTGGCTAAAGCGATGATTTCCCTGACAATTTTTTCAGGAAAAGCAGCCTTTTTTTTGAACTCCGTGTTCAAACCCTCCCCTTGCTGGGCAATTTTATGTATTTCCTGAAGTGTCATGAATTTCTTTTACGAAAGTCTACTGAGTTCAGCCAACCTATTCTTCAATCCTTGCCATTCATCCCTTAGCCTTGCGGCTTCCATGAAATTCAGCTCCTTGGCTGCTTTTTCCATCTGCTTTTGCGTTTGGGTAATCAGTTTTTCCAATTTATCCTTGCTGAGGTACTGCACCACAGGATCTGCAGCAATGGTAGATTCAACGTTAAAGCTAGGCTCTTCGTACACCTTGGCATTTTTCTTCGAATCGGCCACTTTCGTCTGACCCAATATCTTTTCCTTAGATTTACGGACAGTGGTAGGAATGATTCCATGTGCTTCATTGTATGCCATCTGTATGCCCCTTCTCCTTTTGGTCTCATCTATGGCCATACGCATGGATTCCGTCACCCTATCGGCATACATAATCACCTTACCGTTTTCATTCCTTGCTGCCCTTCCTATAGTCTGTACCAAACTCTTTTCATTTCTTAAAAACCCCTCCTTATCTGCATCCAGAATGGCTACCAAAGAAACCTCCGGCAAATCCAGGCCTTCTCTCAATAAGTTTACACCAACCAAAACATCAAAAATCCCCAACCTAAGCTCTCTCAATATTTCCACACGGTCCAATGGCTTGACTTCAGAGTGGATATACCTGCTTTTCACACCAGCTCTTTCCAGATATTTCTGAAGCTCTTCGGCCATTCTTTTGGTCAACGTGGTCACTAATACCCTATCCCCGGATTTGATGGTTTCGTCAATTTCATCCAAAAGGTCATCAATCTGATTGGCACTGGGCCTTACATCGATGATCGGATCCAACAAGCCCGTGGGCCGGATGATCTGCTCCACCACCAAACCTTCCGTCTTATTCAACTCGTAATCTGCAGGGGTAGCACTCACATAGATCACCTGATTGATCAGACTTTCAAATTCATCAAAATTCAAAGGCCTGTTATCCAGAGCAGAGGGCAAACGGAAACCATAATCCACCAGATTCACCTTTCTGGCCCTATCTCCTCCCCACATGCCCCTGACCTGTGGTAAGGTAACGTGACTCTCATCAATCACCATCAAATAATCGTCAGGAAAATAATCCAGCAAACAGAAAGGCCGGGTGCCGGGCTTTCTCCTGTCAAAATACCGGGAATAATTCTCTACTCCGGAACAATAACCCAATTCCCTGATCATCTCCAGGTCAAATTCTGTCCGCTCCCTGAGCCTTTTGGCCTCTATGAGCTTCATGTCTTTTTCAAAGAAGGATACCTGGGCCATCAAATCATCCTGGATTTCGTGGATGGCCGTTTCGATCACATCCCTTCCGGTAACAAATAGATTGGCCGGGAAGATGGAAATGATCCTTTCATCGGATATTTTTTTTCCAGTGGCTGGATCTATTCTTTGAATGGCTTCTATCTCATCCCCCCAGAAAAAAATCCTGAAGGCAAAATCAGCGTAGGCCACAAATACATCCACCGTATCTCCCTTTACGCGGAATGTCCCATGGGTCAACTCATTATTGGTCCTACTGTACAGGATATCTACCAACTTAAATAAAAGCTGATTTCTTGGGATGCGGTCTCCCTCCTGGAGACGGATGACATTTTTGCCAAATTCATCCGGGTTACCGATACCATATATACAGGAAACAGAGGCTACCACAATCACATCTCTTCTTCCTGACAAGAGGGCAGAAGTAGCACTTAGCCTGAGTTTTTCGATTTCATCATTGATGGAGAGGTCCTTTTCAATGTAGGTTCCAGAAGTAGGAATAAAGGCCTCCGGCTGATAGTAGTCGTAATAGGAGATAAAATACTCCACTGCGTTTTCGGGGAAAAACTGTTTAAATTCCCCATACAACTGAGCTGCAAGGGTCTTGTTATGGCTAAGCACCAGTGTGGGTTTTTGAACTTCCTGAATGACATTAGCGATGGTAAAAGTCTTTCCAGAACCTGTAACTCCCAAAAGTACCTGTGCCGGGTCACCTTCATTCACGCCTTCCACCAATTGACTGATGGCCTGGGGTTGATCCCCTGTGGGCTGATACTCTGATACTAATTTGAAGTCCATATTGATGAAGTCTTAGCTGAGTATAACAAGACAAAAGGGGCAAATAGTTTGCGCTCCTAGACATTTATCTTAGACATTCTGCCTAATTTCTCCCAATTGTAGTAAAGGAAATTGCTTCGCAAAATCACGACCAACAATAAGGGTATGATGCTGGGATGAAAAGATTGCACACCGAAAATCCAGCACAACAAAGCCAAATTGGCCATGATGAGTGCAATTAGGAAATATTTCTTCAGCCAGGGCTTCACTGAGTTTCTCAGCAGGGCAATCGCCATAATCAAGTGTCCCGGGAAAGCCCAAAGTATATTCCAGTTGTACTTGGTCTGAGGATGAAAAGTGAAAAACCATAGGCCAATTATCAGGATGCCCAAAAGCCCCAAAATACTGAAGAAAGCAATATCAAATCCTTTATACAACCTTCCTTTTTTAGAACCAAAAAAAGTCAATACCATTACTCCAATGGCCAATAGCCACCATACAATGTAAGGATTGAAAAAATCCATATTGTATTCTTGGTCTTCAAATTCCAGAACCACATGATCAGATTTTACCAATGGACGGGTCGGGCCATCCCCCACAATTTTGGCCCTTGCAAAAGCGGCTTCCATATAATCAGGTAAAAACTGTTTTTCTCGCTCTGTGGCATTGACGTCAATCACCGCTCCTAACGCCAGGTCAATCCCGAAATCTGCCCAAGGCAGAGGATACACATATTCGTCAATCAAATTCCGGAAAGTCTTGCGCTCCGAATCCCTTTGCTCATTCCAGTCAAGGTTTCTCCCCAATATCAGTTCAAAAGCGTCCCTAATCCTTGTGGCGCAATTGTCATAGAAGAAATCATACCTATAAAACCTGTTTTCCGGTAAATAATTGATCTGCAGAAACTGAACCAAATCCCTGGCCTGAGATTGATTCAAATCGAGCACCTGTTCCCTTACCCCTCTTTGCGCAGCATGATAGGAATACAGAAAGCTGTCATAGGTGCTTACAGAGAGCATATAATCCAAGGTTCTCTGGGTAAACTTGACATAGAAAAAGGGGGTATTGAAGTCAAAAGTACCATAGTTAAAAACGAGGTCCTGACCACTTTCTTTATCCAAAACACGGATGGCGCTATGCCCAAATGCCGAATACAGCTCTTCTCCGGGATCACATGTCAGCAAACTGACTTGATAATCCTGCGCGTATGACGTAAAAATAATCGGATAAATAAACGGATAAATGAGGAGTAGTTTTTTCAAAAGGGAGCGCATAAAACTAAATTTATAAAGCGAAGCTACTTTTTCAGTCAAATACTTTTTAAACAGGAAAAGCCATGTTAAACGTATTTCGATCGGCACGAATTTACTGGATTCTTGCGTTTTTTTATTGCAATGCAGGAATATTCTCTTGGCATGTCTTGGCCCAGATAACCTTGGAAGCCGGGGATTATAGGAGCATTGCCTCTGGAGACTTTGAGAATCCTGGGATTTGGGAAACTTGGGATGGCACCAATTGGATTCCTGCAACCCAAAAACCTGCCCAAAACAACAATGTCTTCATCGATCAGGGAAATGAGGTACGATTAACAGGGCCTGAAGCGGTCAACCACCTGTATCTTTTCAGTGCGGCAGAGCCCGGAAGAAAGCTGAACTTACAAAATTTTGAGCTTAATGTATATGGTGCACTCAGAGCAATGAGAAAAATCGAGGGAATATTCCACCTGAATACGGTTAGCAGCGCTTTGGGGGACTGGATATATCCGGAAACGGGAAGGATTGTTTTCAAAGGGAATTCAAGGACAGTGGTGGACAGGGCATCTTGGAGTGCCAATACCACCAACAGTCGCTATATAGTGGTCTTTGACCCCCTTCCGGGAGAAACTTTAACAGTCAACTCCGCATTCAAGGCCAGTGCTTTTATCATTCAAACCGGAACAGTCATCCAAACGGTCAATACCATGGGGCTTCCTGCCTGCTCGACTTTTTCTTTTAACAACCAAGCTTTGTTCAACGGAACTGGCCCTTATGGGGATTTGATTATTGAGCCGGGTGCAACACTGATTTCGGACTGTACGGCGCCTCTGGAATCCATTTTGAGAAGATCAAATACCATCCCAGCAGCCCTATTCCATCTTAAACCTGGAGGAACACTGGTCTTGAGAGGCAATGAGCCATTAATGGATGCTGCTTCTGTCATCTTGGAAGGATTGGTCAGCTATGAGGCTACAGATGGAACCCAAAATATGATTCATCGGACCTTTGGCAACTCAGAAATCCCAACAGCCTACCATCACCTCCGCTTTCGGGAAGCATCTGAAAAACAGCTTCGGGCCAATATCCGCATTTCTGGCAACCTCATTCAAGAGAATTCTGGCACTATCCTAGATGGCCCAAGTACCATTATGTTTGATGGAACGGGTTTGCAGCAATTATTGGGTTGGACTACAACAGTGTCCACGATAGAAATCAACAAACCCTCAGGAACTGTGATTTTGGATTCGGACCTACGAATTGGTGGATCATTATATATGCGGGAGGGACAAATCAATTTCGATGGCTTTGATCTTTTTATCAATACGTTCGGAATGGGAGAGTTGATGTATGAAGGGGGTGCTTGGTTGAATTTAAGGAATTTGCACTATGCTGGCTTGCCGATGGACTTGGACCCAACCAATGCCAGTTTCCCTTTTGAAGACCTTTATCAGGGAGGTATCAGGAAATTGCAGTTGATTGGAAATAGTCCGGGAGGCGATTTACAGATCCGTTTCCATGAAATCCCGGGTGCAGACTGGGATCCGGATTTCAATGACCATGATGGCACCCCCATACTTTACCAGTTGCGGAGCTACTTTGAAATCTTCAGCAACCTTTCTGCCCCTTTGCCTTTGGAAATGCGGATTTCTGCACAAAATCTAATCGTCGATCAAGTAGATGACCTAAGAATTGTCAGTGATGGTTTGGCTGCTCCGGGAGATCATTTACCAGGTTTGGATCCCACACTGCTTTGGGCCAGAAGAAACCTGAATTTCTCTGATTTACATAACAATAGTTTCACTGTAGGAAGCTATCGGGAATTATCCGTTTTGCCGGTGACCTGGTTGGAAGAAAGTGCCATGTGGAAAAATGGGAATATCAAAATTACCTGGAGCACCGCAGCAGAGAAAGACAACCAAAAATTCTTCGTTCACCGTTCCCAGGGACCTGAACTGGAATTTGAAATAATTGCTGAAATCCCTTCCCAAGGAGATACCGAAGAGATTCAACATTATCAATTTGAATACCGAGAAAGTCTGCATGCAGCCCAAATATATTTCCAAATCGAACAAGTGGATAACAATGGCAGCAACTCCAAAAGCAGGGTGTTCAGGTTGCAAGGCTGGGAACTACCCCATGAGGAACAGTTAAAGGTCTGGCCAAACCCTTATTCCTCCGGTCCGATTCAGGTGCAATTACCGAAAGATTGGGATCCTGGAAACACCAGCTTAGAAATCTGGTCCAGTAAGGGAATAATGATTGGAAAGGGATTGATAGCTAATTTGGGAGATTTATTGAGCGGGTTTAATGACGGCATTTATTTCTTACATTTTAGGGATGGGGCAAAATTTTCCATTGTACGTTTGGTGATTATCAAATAAAAATCAACCATCTATCAAATAGAATTGCTGCTCCGCTAAAAGCTTTAAGATATCTTTTTAAATTGTCCTCTCAACCCAAACCTGACCTATGAGCTTTGTATTTCTTTTGATCAGCATTGCTGTTTTAATATTGCTGATCACCTGGCTAAAAATCAATCCTTTTATTGCCTTCTTAATTTCCTCTATCGTTGCAGGGATTTTATTGGGTATTCCTTTGGAGTTATTGGCAGGTTCTATTCAAAAAGGTATCGGATCCTTATTGGGTGATTTGGTCATCATCATTGTGATGGGGGCTATGTTGGGCAAGCTGGTAGCGGAAAGCGGTGCTGCACAGCGGATTTCCGATGTACTGATGGGGATTTTTGGGATCAAAAATGTCACCTGGGCCATGATGTTGACAGGCTTGGTTGTAGGCATTCCTTTGTTTTATAATGTGGGTTTTGTTTTACTTGTCCCCTTGGTATTCACTGTATCCTACCAATATAAGTTACCTGCTGTGTATGTAGGAATACCCTTATTGGCGGCGCTTTCGGTAACCCACGGCTTTCTCCCACCCCATCCCTCACCGGCGGCTTTGGTGGCTCAGTTTGGAGCCAATATGGGCTTGACCTTGGTTTATGGTCTTTTTATCGCTGTCCCCACCATTATCATTGCAGGACCCTTTTTTGCGAAATTTCTTAAAAAAATTGAGGCCAAACCCTTGGCTACTTTTCAGGCCAAACCAAAAGCGGAAAGTGAATTACCGGGCACGTTCAACAGCTTCTTTTCTGCCCTTTTCCCCGTATTTCTTTTAATAGGCACAACGATACTCAGTTTACAGCTATCGGAAGGCCATGCTTTGTTTCCACTTATCAAATTCATAGGTGATCCAGGTATGGTGATGTTGATTTCCATTTTATTGGCTACCTACACCTTGGGTATCCGAATGAAATTCAAAACAGAAGCGTTGATGGATATCTATGTAGTGGCCACCAAGGACATTGCCATGATTCTACTGATCATTGCTGGTGCAGGGGCGCTAAAAGAGGTACTCATGGCCTCTGGCGTAAGCAAGGAAATTGCAGATGCCTTACAAGGTTGGGATGTTCACCCGCTTATTTTGGCCTGGACCATCACTGCCATTATCCGCGTAGCAGTGGGTTCAGCTACGGTGGCCGGGTTGACCACAGCGGGCATCATAGCCCCTATGGTTGGAATGGGCCATGTGGATCCCAACCTTTTGGTGCTTTCCATAGGTGCTGGAAGTTTGATGTTTTCGCACTTCAATGATGGAGGATTTTGGTTATATAAGGAATATTTCAACCTTTCCGTAAAAGACACCATCCTATCCTGGTCCTTGATGGAAACCATTGTGGCTGTGGTGGGCTTGCTGGGCGTCTTGGTTTTGGATATATTTATTTGAAAGGATACCCAGATTTCTGCCAAAATTCGGATTATCCTTGTTAACGGAAAAGATATTTATTGATATTGGATATTCATTGATATTTAATCACAGCGATTATTAATTACATTAAATGTTTCCCTACCGGGTTGATTTATTATAAACATTTCAAAAAAAAAGATGAAAACAGCTGAAGAAAATTTCGCGGCCTTAGGCCTTACCCTTCCTCCCGCCCCCAAACCACTTGGGGTATACAAACCATGTTTGGTAGACGGGAAATACCTTTACCTTTCCGGTCATGGCACCGTAAAGGAAGACGGAAGTCTGATCATTGGAAGAATTGGAGTAGATATGGACATGGAAGCAGGAAAATTGGCCGCTAGGCAGGTGGGACTGGCCATGCTGGCTACCATCAAGGCCAACATAGGCTCCCTGAATAAAGTCAAAAGGGTCATCAAGGTCTTGGGCATGGTCAATGCAACAGGAGATTTCGAAAGACATCCTTATGTGATCAATGGGTGTAGCGAACTCTTCGCTGCAGTTTGGGGAGAGGAAAATGGCATTGGTGTACGAAGTGCCGTGGGCATGGGGTCGCTGCCGGATAATATTCCCGTGGAGATTGAGGCAATGTTTGAATTGGAGTGAAAGATTAGAGACTAGAAGCGAGAAGCGAGAGAGGGCCGAGCGTTATAAAAAGTTATTTTGATAGCTTTTTAGCGAGGAGCCAGGTTGCAGGGCTGGAAAAATAAGAACTTAGTACCGAAAGAAAAGGCACAAGAATCAAGAAGGGAGCGTAATTCAGAATGGAGAGTGATGAATGAATAAAAATTCGGTTAGAAGGCAAATTTCTGGAAAATGATGCATTCAGCATGAGCTAAATGCATACGATAGGGCTTGCTGAAAAAGTCTCAGGCATGCCAGCTTCAAAGCGGGCGAATGAAGATGTATGCTTATACTTCGAATGAGCCCAATGAAGAAGATGGTATGCCTGAGGCTAGCCTGAAAATTTCAAAATTTGAAATTTTCAAGTGCACGCAAATCAAACTAGATCATTGAATAAGTTTGCACCTGCTTAAAAAGACTACTCTTAATAAATGGGGTATTCATCAAAATTTAAAGAAATTATTCTCCAATTGGCGTTTTTCAGCACGCCCTACGATAACTACGAAGTGCCTGACCATCCGATCAAGTGGGGTTACAAACCTTTCAATAGACCTGATCAAAAATTATCATTAATTTTAAGAAACAGAAAATGTTCACCATAGACGCCCATTTAGACCTGAGTATGAATGCCCTGGAATGGAACAGGGACCTGAGAAAACCTGTTGCTGAGATCAATCTTAGGGAAAAGGGCATGGATGATAAACCCGACAGGGGAAAGGCCACGGTTTCCTTGCCTGAACTCAGAAAAGGAAATATAGGGTTGGTGGTGGCCACACAAATTGCCCGCTTTGTTGACAAAGACAATCCCCTTCCGGGCTGGCATTCCCCGGAGCAGGCCTGGGCACAAACCCAAGGGCAGCTGGCTTGGTATAAGGTCATGGAAGATGCAGGAGAGATGGTACAGATTAAAGACTTGGAGGGTTTAGAAAAACACCTGAATCTGTGGTTGAATGAATTGCCTTTTGGCCCCAAACCCATTGGCTATATTTTATCCCTGGAGGGAGCCGACTCCTTGGTCAATATATCTTACCTGGAAAAGGCTTATGCTAATGGCCTACGGGCTTTGGGTCCGGCACATTATGGCCCAGGGAGATACGCCAATGGCACAGATGCCAGTGGAAAAATGGGCCCACAAGGGCTGGAGTTGCTTAAGGAAATGGAGCGCCTTAATATCATCTTAGATGCCACCCACCTATGTGATGATGCTTTCTGGCAGGCAATGGATCATTTCCATGGTCATGTTTGGGCCAGCCATAATAATTGCCGGACTTTGGTCAGCCACAACCGTCAGTTCTCAGATGAGCAACTCAAAGTGCTTATTGAAAGAGGTGCCGTGATTGGAGGAGCGATGGATGCATGGATGATGGTACCAAACTGGGAAAGGGGAAAATCCAAACCAAAAGACATGGGCTGTAACCTCGAAGTATTGATCGATCATATGGACCATATTTGCCAACTTGCAGGCAACGCAGATCATATTGGGATTGGGTCAGACCTGGATGGTGCCTTTGGCAAGGAGCAATGCCCTTACGATTTGGGCACCATCGCAGATCTTCAAAAGATTCCTTCCCTGCTATCCAAGCGAGGTTACTCCGCTAAAGACATTGAAAAGGTCATGTTCGGTAATTGGCTACGCTTTTTAAGGCAAGCTTGGAAATCAGACAACCGGGAGGGACTGTCTAGCTGACCTATCAGGGTCATTTTGTACTTGACAAGTATCATTGAGAACCATGGTTTCCCCTTTTTCAATCGTGAAAGCCGGCCAAGTGGGAAGTTGAGGACTATTGGGATTACCAGAACGCATAAAGGAAAGTAATGCATCAGACATTTTTTCAGATAGTTTCCTTGGTCTACTACCCCCACCCGTATGGGTGTACATTCTATCTGTATTAGAAAACCAAAAACAGATATCTATGCAATGGAAGGCCCTCATCCTTCCGCTATACAGACTGGGCTCCCATCCAAACCAAGCCATATATACGGGCGCATTTTGGGTGGACTTGGCAGTAGCTGTGTTTACTGCCGATAACCTGTTAGACAATATCATTGACCAGATTTCAGCAGGTTTTTTCCCGGGGAAATTGGTCTGAAAAGCCTTTACTATACTTTCTGATTGATCTCCGAATCTTGGTTTAATTTGCTCAATGACTCCCTGAAAATCTATGGCCTCCAATTCAGGACTTGTTCTGGTAGGATTCCATTCATGGAAAGTGGTACAAATCAACAAGGGAACTTCAGAGCCATGGCTATCCGGACCTGCGAAAAATTCTCCAGACGGCAGATGAACCCCATCCGCAACAGGGGCAAAACCTGTCCTTGAGCTCCCAGTTCTTTCATTTCTCATTTTTTCCAAAGCCCGATAGGAGATATCCAAGTATTCTCTCCATGGCAGTTCCTGCAATTTATCCAAAGTTGAAGGAGTAAGACCTGCTTCCAACATTACATATTCCCCCAATTTTTTCGAATAATTAGGATCAATTCCTCTCAACATAGATCCGCTTAAGGCGACAGCTTTTTGCACTTTCCCTTTGGAACTGGGCATGGCCAAAGTGGCCGTTACTTTCGAACCACCACCGGATTGACCGATGATGGTCACATTATTGGGATCTCCTCCAAAATTTGCAATATTCCCTTTGACCCAGTCCAAAGCTGCAATGATATCCAACATCCCCACATTACCTGAAGCTTTATACTTTTCACTTCCCACTCCCGAAAGGTCGGTGAAACCCATAGGTCCCAGGCGGTGGTTGATGGACACAAATACAATATCCCCTTGCTTACTCAGGTTCTCCCCATGATAACCATCCTGTTCAATGGCATTGCCATTGGTAAAACCTCCACCATGAAACCATACCAAAACAGGGCGTTTTTTACCGCCCCCAATTTCAGGAGTCCAGACATTGAGCTTAAGGCAATCTTCGCTGACATCATCATAGTTCCAATGATCTGCAAAGGAGTAATGAACATTGGCATAGCGATTGTCCATAATCTGAGGGGCAGAATTACCCCACCAAATGGTATGTTTTACATCAGACCATGGTTCAGGCTTTTGGGGAGGCATAAATCTATTTTTCCCAGATGTATCCGCGCCATAAGGAATCCCAAGAAACGTATATATTCCATTCAGTTGGTAACCCCGGATTTTACCATATTGCGTATTTGCATTGGCTATTTCGTCGCCTATCTTCAGAAATTGATCATCATCTGCAGGCACATTTTGATACTTAACAGGGTGGGGCATAGCATGTAAAGGAATGGTTGCTGCCATACCCAAACCGGCACTTCCAAGTCCTACTTTTTGTAAAAATTCTCTTCTGTTTGTTGCCATGGTTATCAGGTTTAAGTGTTTTAGAAACATGAACAATCTAATCAAAAAGACTCCCTGAAAACAAAAACACCCTTAGGATTACACAGAAGGTAAATTCTTATTGTGAATTTAACATAATGAGTTTTGAAATATTGATCTCAACCTCCTGGAACTCATCAGAACAACAATTTCATTTTTCTGCTAGTCAATTATTTAGCCACTGCTGTAAAACCCTATTGCGTATTTGAGGAATTAATGCCATATTATGGCAAGTGCCGGTTTTCATAAAAATTATCAATCTGCACCTACCCGCAATAACCTATTAACCCAACCGTAAGATGCATACCATCCGGTTTTTATTCCTTATTGGCATACTCGCCTGCTATGCTGCTTGTTCGCAGCAAGAAGCTATCGATGGGTCAGCCCCTTCCCCACCCAAAAGCACCAAAGAAGCACTTAGAAGCTTTCAAATAGAAAGTGGATTTGAAATCCAATTGGTCGCCTCAGAACCATTGGTTCAGGACCCCATATTTATCACTTTTGATGAAGATGGAAGACTATGGGTGATTGAAATGAGAAGTTTCATGCCGGATATTGATGGAGAGGGAGAAAGCTTACCGCTGGGTAGGATCAATGTTTTGGAGGACAGCAATCGCGATGGACAAATGGACAAAAGCACCATTTATCTGGACAGCCTCATCATGCCAAGGGCACTTGGACTGATCAAAGGTGGCGCATTGGTGGCAGAAAATAATGCGCTTTGGATAACTTATGATGATGATGGGGATTTGGTAGCAGACAGGAAAGAACTTTTTGACCCTACCTATGCTGCCAATGGGATACCCGAGCATTCGGATAATGGCTTGCTCAGAAATATTGACAATTGGTACTACAATGCTAAATCCAAATTGCGGTACCGTCAAATTAATGGAGAATGGGTAAGGGATAGTACCGAAGCAAGGGGCCAATATGGCATCAGCCACGACGACCAAGGTAGGTTGATTTATAATTACAATTGGTCACAGCTTCACGGAGACCTCGTTCCACCAAATTACTTAAACAGAAATCCTCATCACAGCCCCTCTTCAGGCATTGACCATGGCTTGACCTTGGATCGAAGAATTTACCCGATCCGGCCCACGCTGGCGGTCAATAGGGGTTACATTCCTGGCACATTGGATGAAGAAGGGCGCTTATTGGAATTCACGGCAGCCTGTTCCCCAGTAGTTTTTAGAAGTCCCTTGTTTTCTGAAAATTACTATGGGAATATTTTTGTCTGCGAACCTGCTGGCAATTTGATCAAAAGGAATGTGGTCAGAGAGGCCGGTATTGTTTTGGAAGCTTTTGACCCAAATCCTGGCAGAGAATTCTTGGCTTCAACTGACGAGCGATTCAGGCCTGTACATTTGGCTGTAGGCCCAGATGGGGCAATGTATGTAGCGGATATGTACCGCGGTCTGATTCAACATGGAAGCTACGTCACGCCCTATTTACGGGAACAGACTTTGAAAAAAGAATTAGTGCTACCCATTCATATGGGAAGGATTTGGAGAATAGTACCCAAAAAATGGAAACCATCCCCCTTTCCGAAATTATCCCAAGAAAGTAGCGAAGCGCTTGTGCAAAGATTGAATCATGAAATAGGGTGGCACAGAGATATATCACAGAGGTTACTGGTAGAAAGAAAAGACCGGTCAGTTATCCCTGGGTTGGAAAAAATGGTGAAAGATGGAACCCATGAACTGGGCAGGATGCATGCTTTATGGACTTTGGAAGGAATGGGGGCCTTGTCCAGTGATCTTTTGCTCTCCCTGATTTCTGATCCCTCCACACTTTTGGCCAACCATTCCCTGAGGCTTTTGGAAGAAAAAATCAACCAAGAACCAAGTTTGGCGGAAATAATTCAAACATCCTTTTTAGAAGAAGCCCCAAAAGCTTCTAGAAAAAGAGCCCTCCAATTGGCCTTAAGCGCCGCCATACTCCCTGAGGCAAAACAAGTGGATTTGGGTAAAATCTTATTTGAAAAATATGGAGAAGAGCCATTGATCCGGGATGCCTTGATAAGCAGCCTGACAAATAGGGAATTTCAGTTAGCCCAAGCTTTATGGAATTCAGAAAGCTGGTCAAAAAGCAACCCCGAAAGAGAGATATTTTTGGAAATGCTGATCACTGCGATTATCAATAAAAAAGATACCCAGCAGCTCCGGGAGCTTGTCCGATGGATAGAAAAAAAAGATCCGAATGAAGACTGGAAAGCCAATATAGCCCTCAACAGCATGGCCATTCAGGCAGCAGAAAGTCAAAATCTAGGATTATTGACCTATAGGGATCAACCATCAATCATTGCACTAGCTGAAAAAAATCTCAGCCCCAACAAAGCAGACTTTATCAAAAGAATGTTTCAATGGCCTGGACATTCACCGGAAATGTTTGCTGCATCCACTGTCAGCCTTAGTGAATCAGAGTTAAAGCAATTTGCTTTGGGAAGACAAAAATACCTATCAAGCTGCGCAGGATGCCATGCTTCTGATGGCAAGGGTGTAGCCCGAATGGGTCCTCCTTTGGTGGGTTCGGAGTGGGTAACAGAAAATGAAACCCGCCTTGCCCTGATACTCTTACACGGCATGGAAGGGCCATTGGAAATTGCCGGCAAAATATATGATGCCCCGGAAATCCTTCCTGTCATGCCCTCCCATTCCACCATGGACGACGGAAGCATTGCCGCCATTCTGACCTACATCAGAAACGAATGGGGCAATCAAGCTGGTCCGGTCAGCGGGAGATTGGTGGGTACTACCCGGCATTTGAACCAAGGGCGGGTATATCCTTGGACTGCAACTGAACTCAATGAGCATATCAAACGCCTGGAAAATCCTCCCAGCCAAAACCCTTGACCATGAAACCCACACTTGAACCCCAACACCCCTTTGACCCTAGCCGCAGAAATTTTCTCCTCAGTGCGGGAATGTTGGCATTGGCCATGAATTTTCCAGGACCTGTTTTGGGAAAATCTGTTACTAGGCAAAAAATGGGGATAGTCGTGCATTCTTATGGGCTACGATGGAATTCCTCCGTAGACAGCCAGGATTTTCCTGGATTTCAAAATGCCCTTCAGCTATTGGAACACTGCCATAAAATAGGTGCCGGAGGCATACAAGTTGGGGTGCAAAATTGGACCAATGAATTTGCAGGCCAACTCAGGGAAAGAAGCAAAGCTCTTAATATGTTCATTGAAGGAAGTATAGGGCTTCCCAGGTCAGAGAAAGAAGCCAACACCTTTGAAAAGCAAATTGAAATAGCCAAATCGGCCGGAGTGGGTATTTTCCGAACCGTTTGCTTGGGAGGAAGACGCTATGAGACTTTTAAAAGCCGATCAGAATTTGACAGTTTTAAGGAAGAATCCTTGAAGGCCTTAAAAACAGCCTGCAAAATAGCAGAAAAGCATCGGGCAAAACTTGCCATTGAAAACCATAAGGACTGGAGGGCCAGGGAATTGTTAGAAATCATTCAGTGGCTGGATAATCAATGGGCAGGGGTGACCTTGGATTTTGGAAATAACATTTCCCTTTTGGAAGATCCGGATGAAGTCATTGAAATTCTGGCGCCTTATGCCTTTTCCACCCATATCAAAGACATGGGGCTAAAGGCATATGAAGAGGGGTTTTTACTTTCAGAAATCCCTCTTGGACAAGGAGTGGTCAACCTGGAAAAAGCAGTGGCCCTTTGTA
Organism: Cecembia lonarensis LW9; assembly: GCF_000298295.1. Lineage (GTDB taxonomy): Bacteria > Bacteroidota > Bacteroidia > Cytophagales > Cyclobacteriaceae > Cecembia > Cecembia lonarensis. The sequence continues at coordinate 49,078 of NZ_AMGM01000013.1, read as the reverse complement.
TGGAATACAATCCCGACATCAAATTCAACTTAGAAATGATTACCCGGGACCCCTTGAAAATCCCCTGTCTGGAGGAGGAATATTGGAAAACTTTTGGGGATTTGCCGGGAAATGAACTGGCAAAAACACTGAGGTTGGTAAGGGATAAAGGTTTCCCCGAAGACCTACCTATCATCAGCACATTGAATCCTGAAGAAAAATTATCAAAGGAGGAAGAAAATATCCTTGCTTGCTTGGCTTACAGCCAAGACAAACTAAACATGAATCAATAAAACAAAGCATTCTAATTATCTAAATGAAAGACTATGGAAAATCTACCTGGAATAAAACTTTTTGATTTAAGTGGAAAAGCGGCCATCGTAACTGGTGGCTCGAAGGGCTTGGGCCTTGCCATGGCAGCCGGGTTGGCCTCGGCAGGTGCCAACGTAATGCTTGTAAGCAGAAACCAAGCTGAGGGAGAAAAAGCAGCCAAGGAACTGGCTTCCCAATACCCGGTTAAAGTAAGCTATTTCAGTGCAGATGTATCCAATCAGGAGCAAACCGAAGCCATGGCCCAAAAGGCCATTGAATTATTTGGCCGAATTGACATTTTGATCAACAGTGCGGGAATCAATATTCGTGGCGCTATTGATGAACTGAGTTTGGAGGATTTCCAAAAAGTCATGGATATCAATGTGACCGGGACTTGGTTGTGTAACCGTGCTGTTACGCCTTATATGAAAGCCGCAAAAAAAGGGAGCATTATCAACTTGGCCAGCACCTTAGGCTTGGTCGGCTTGGCAAACAGGACACCCTATACCTCGAGCAAAGGCGCGGTGGTACAAATGACAAGGGCCTTGGCTTTGGAACTTGCTCCATTTAACATCACAGTAAACGCCATTTGTCCAGGACCTTTTCTTACGGAAATGAATTTACCCATTGCAGACACAGAAGAGGGTAAAAAATTTGTAGTCGGTGCCACCGCCTTGGGCAGGTGGGGTGAACTGAAAGAAATCCAGGGAGCTGCCCTTTTCCTGGCCAGTGATGCCGCTACCTATATGGTGGGATCTATCATTACTGTAGATGGGGGTTGGACAGCCCGTTGATTAATAGAAAATTTTGGTAATCAGGAAAATGAGACCTATAGCTGTAAAGGACATGATGATGGTTCCTAAGCTATGGGTTTTGTTTCCTTGAGAGATTTTTAAACCAGACAATTGGGTAACCGCCCAGAAAAAGCTGTCATTGGCATGAGAAATAGCCATTGCGCCAGCTCCGGTAGCCAATACAGCAAAAACACGCATGGATTCAGAATCCATGCCTAAAGACCCTAATAATGGGGCAATGATGGAGGCTGTGGTAATCATGGCCACAGTGGAAGAACCTTGGGCAGTTTTTAGGGAAAAGGCAATCAGAAAAGGTAAGAAGATTCCCCAGCTGGCACTGGCCAAACCTTCTCCGACCAAATCCGCAATGCCTGAGTTTTGCAGCATTTTCCCAAATACTCCACCTGCTCCGGTAATAAGAATCACAGGCGCTGCAATTAAAATGGCTTCTCCTATCCAGCCTGAAGAGGAAAGTAATTTATTGTCAAATTTGGCAGGTAAAGTAAAGGAAAGAAAAACACCTAACAATAGGGCTATCACCGGACTGCCGACAAAGGTAATGATGGTGGTAAAGATGCCGTCTCCAAAGGGTTGGGAAGGGTATTTGGCAATAGAAGCCAGGATTATTAATAACAAAGGCAATACGACCGGCATAAAGGACTTCGCTGCTGAGGGGTATTTCTTTTCAATTTTTTCAGTGTCAATTTTTGCCAATTGGGGCTCTAAAGGAATTTTATAAGCTACTTTTTTGATAAAATAATAGGAAGGTATTAATGTGATCAAACTGATAATCAGCCCCCAAAAGATCACCATGCCGAGATCTGCTTCCAGAATACCTGCTGTGGCAATTGGCCCTGGGGTGGGCGGAACAAGGGAATGGGAAGCAGTGGCACCCAAAGCTACTGCAATAGTAGTCGCTGCATAAGGCACCTTGCTTTTTAGGGAAAGGGACTTACTGATCGGATTCATCATGATAAAGGTACTGTCTCCAAAAACGGGGATGGATAGAATATAACCGCAGAGCAACATGGCTTTGGTAACAGATTTATGACCGATCCAATCCAGGATTTTTTCAGCTATGACAATGGCTCCCCCAGTCTTCTCCAGGAAAGTACCCAAAAACACACCCAAAAGAATCAGCAATCCAATACTGCCAAGGACGCCTCCAAAACCCTCAGAAATAGATTTGATGATGAGGTCTCCGGACATTCCTGACAACAATCCATACAAAATGGCGGTAACAAAAAGTGCTAAAAAAGGGTGGATATCAAACTTAACGATGGCGATCAGGATAATGGCCAAGGCAAGCAAGATGGTCAAGATCAGTATCATGCGGGTTGTGGTTAAATAGGTTTATTGCTGAAACTCGTCCTCTCAATATACCCAAACTTTAGACAGAGGAAAAACCATTAAAAGATTTTCAGTTAATCGCCACTGATATTTTATATAAATGTGCCGAAATGGCCAATCAGTGGTGGTATTTTCCCTGTCATACGAAGAACCGGAAGGTCCTGTTGGACCTGCGGGACCCGCTGGTCCTCAAGGTGCTGCTGGCGCGCAAGGCACTATCGGGCCCCAAGGCCCTGCAGGAATTGGTGCTTATAAAATAGTAGATTTTCAAACTATTGAAGAAGGCTGGTTTGAAGATGAAGAAGAAGGCGAAGAGGGCTATGGTTTCTCTTATATAGAACCCATCCCAGACCTTACCCCTAATGTGGTTAATTCCGGAGCAGTCTTGGTCTTTGTGCAATTAGTCGACTTTGAGGAATGGGCGAAATTAAACATCGTTCAAAAAATATACACTGATAAAAAACAAAAGCGGGAAGCAATCTTTGCAGATTGACTTCCCGCTTCATGATCTGATAACCGTAATCATCAAATCATGTCAAGCTACAGTTATTACGACTTTCGATCCAGTTACCCAAACCGAAAAACCCCCTCTCAAAATTACTTTCAACCTTGCGGTTCAAGTCAAAAGTAAAATGCTTCTGCGGTTTCCCGTCTCAAACTTTAACCAGTTGATCAAAGCTCCTTCACAAATAACTTTTACATTTTCAAAGTCAGTCCGAAATACTACTTTCGATCTTTTATCTCTCACTTGATGTTATCAAAGTACGTAAATTTGTTTTTAAAAAACAAAATTTTATATATTTATTTATCAACAAAATATTAACATCAATTTTTGATTTATCAACAAACTTATAAACAGTCATTACGGCTTTCTTCCATTATTAATTAAAACATGAAACCTTGTACAGGATAAATCAATCGGGAATTTAATTTTTTGCATCAAACCTTGCTTTCTGTTTATTCGGTTTTAAATCCATTCGATAAAATGGATATTAATACTTTAAATATAACCGCAGAAACAGGATGCAGTTCTTGCGAAGCAACTTCCCGTCTCATTTTTTGAAAATCATTGTCACCAAAACATGTCAAGCTAAAGTGATTATGGATTTAACCCGGTTTCCCTACATTACTCCTTCATTTTTATTAACTTGTCAATGCCCTTGTTCTTAATTATTCCCAGCCACTATGGACAAAAGACAATTTCTCAAAACAGCCTCCACCCTTGCGGGAGCAGCTATTGTAAGCCCGCTCCTCCAATGTAACCCTAAGCATGAAAAAATAGCATCCACAGAAACGCTCTATAATTGGGCGGGAAATTTACAATTCAGCACAACCCATCTCCACCAACCCAAAAATTTGGAAGAAGCTGTCCGTTTGGTTAAAGAACTTCCAAAATTACGAGTGTTGGGTTCCAGGCACTCATTTAACTCCATTGCTGACAGTGAAGAACATTTGGTTTCGACCAACTTTTTGAATCGCTTGGTGGAGCTTGACAAAGAAACCCGAAAAGTAACCGTCGAAGCCGGGATGAAATATGGAGACCTTTGCCTATTACTAGAAAAAGAAGGATACGCTTTACATAATCTTGCTTCTTTGCCCCATATTTCCATTGCCGGTTCCATCAGTACAGCTACCCATGGATCGGGAATGGAAAATGGCAATCTTTCAAGCGCTGTAGCAGCTATTGAATTTATTAATGGAAATGGAGCATTGGTAAGGCTTAGCCGGCAAAAAGACCCTGACATTATGGGGGCAGTTATTGGACTGGGTGCTGTCGGGATGTTAACCAAGGTTACCCTAGACATCGAACCTTCCTATGACATGGCACAGGTAATTTATAAAGATTTACCGATGCATGTACTCAAAGACCATTTGGCTGAAATCATGGGAGCTGGCTACAGTGTCAGCTTGTTTACTGATTGGAAAAGTGAAAATATCAATCAGGTTTGGGTAAAGAAACGCCCCAATGAAAATGGAGAATTTGGTTTCCCTTCGGAATTATTCGGGGCATCCCCATATGAAAAAGCGGTTCATCCAGTGCAGAGCATGTCCGCTGAAAGTTGTACCACCCAGCTGGGTGAGACTAAAAAATGGTTTGAAATCCTCCCCCATTTCAAAATGGAGTTCCAACCCAGTGCAGGTAAAGAATTACAATCAGAATATTTTATTCCCATAGAACATGCATACGAAGCCATTTCAAGTATTCAGGAAATGGCCAATGAAATCAGCCCTTTATTGTTTATTTCAGAAATACGGGCCATCAAGGCAGATGAGCTATGGTTGAGCCCCTGCTATCATAGAGATGCCATCGCTATTCATACCACGTGGAAACAGGAAGTCCCCGAGGTAATGGAAATTTTGCCTAAAATGGAAGCAAGATTGGCCCCTTTTCAAGCCAGGCCCCATTGGGCTAAATTATTCACCATTTCCCCTTCTGAACTGGAGAGCAGGTATCCGAAACTCAATGACTTTAGAAAACTCATGCATCAATATGACGCAGAAGGAAAATTCCGAAACCCTTTCATTGAGAGGAACATTTTGGGAAATAACTGACTCGATTTAAATTTTAAACAATAGACCCCAAACCCTTATGAACATTCATTATGTGAAAGACTATGAATCCCTTAGCAAACAGGCTGCGGGCATAGTAGAACAAGAGGCAAGTAAAAAAAGTAATTTACTCTTTTGCGCCGCTACAGGTAACTCCCCAACCGGCATGTATGCAGAAATGGCCAAGAAACCCAGTGTTTTTGGCAGTCTTACTATTGTCAAAATGGATGAATGGGGAATCATCCCATTGGATCATCCCGATTCCTGCGAATCCTATATCAAAAAACATATACTAGACCCTTTACATATTGCAAAGGATATGTATGTAAGTTTTGACACCAAACCAGAACTTGTAGAACAAGAGTGCGAAAGGATGGAGGCCTATATTCAGGAAAATGGCCCTTTTGATGTAATCATTTTGGGTTTGGGAAAAAACGGCCACATTGCATTCAATGAACCTGGGGAATATCTGGAAACGGGTTTCCACAAAAACCTCTTGGAACCCTCCACGATTCAGCATGACCCTAACCTTTCCAAAGGAACAGAACCGGCCTATGGACTTTGCGTGGGCATGCAAGGCATCATGCAGGCCAGGAAAATTATTTTCCTCGTAACCGGAAAAGGAAAACAGGACGCCATCCAAGAAATTCTGGAAAGAAGAATCAGCACCTATTGCCCTGCCACTTTCCTTTGGATGCACCCCAATGTGGAATGTCTGATCGATATGAGTAGCCTAAGCACCTAAAAAATAAAATCGGGAAGTGTTTGGTTGAATGCTTCCCGTCTCATATTAAATTAAGAATTCTTTCCTTTTTTGTCAAAAAAGAATCAAAGTCCTATCTTTAAAAAGACCCCATCAGACCTAAATAGCCTATGAAACCCATTGTTCAAATTTCTTTGGACCTGACCAATATCGATGAGGCATTGGAAACCGCTGCCATGGCCCTTCGTGCAGGTGTAGACTGGCTAGAAGCCGGCACGCCTTTAATTTTAGCCGAAGGCCTCCATGGAGTCAGAAAATTAAGAGAAGCCTTCCCTGACACACCCATTGTAGCTGATCTAAAAACCATGGACGGCGGCTACCTGGAAGCTGAAATGATGGCCAAAGCAGGTGCCACCCATGTGGTCGTGATGGCAAGGGCACATGAAGAAACCATCAAATGTGTGGTAAAGGCCGGTAAAGATTATGGCATTGGGGTGATGGGGGACAATTTGGGTTGCCCGGATATGGTCGCAGGGGCAAAATTCCTCGAAGACCTGGGCTGTGATTATGTGATTCATCACATAGGTTATGACGAGAGAAGAGGAATTGCTGCCGCAGGCAAGCCGATGCCAAGCCCATTGGACCAATTGAAGGAGGTAGTAGCTGCAGTAAAAATCCCCGTACAAGCCGTTGGTGGGCTGAGCTTGGAACAGGCTATCCAATGCCCGAAATTGGGCGCACCTCTTGTCGTATTAGGCGCTCCACTTACCATAGATGCAGATGCCTTCAAAACCGCAGACGGGGATTTGGAAGCGTCTTTAAGAAAAATATGTGCAGCCATTCATGGCCAGTAATCAATCAAATTCACACCCAAAAAAACATGTCCAGCAAATCAGCAGCAGTAGTCAATTACGCAGAGGCCAAAGGCTCTGTGGAAATCCGAGAAATCCCCATTCCTGAAATCGGGGAAGATGATATTTTATTGGAAGTTGAAAATGTAGGCGTCTGTGGCAGCGACCTCCATCAGTGGACTTCTGACCATAGTTGGCCAGTGAATTACCCTGTAGTATTAGGGCATGAATTCGGCGGAAAAATCGCCGCACTGGGAAACAGGGTAAAAGGCTGGTCAGTAGGCGACAGGGTGGTAAGTGAAACAGCAGCGGTAATTGATGCCCAAAATCCCATGAGTAGGACAGGGCTCTATAATCTCGACCCAACCAGAAAAGGCTTCGGATATGGCGTAAACGGCGCCATGACAAGATTTGTAAAGGTTCCTGCCAGGTGTCTCCACCATGTGCCTGATCAATTGGCCTTTGAGGAGGCCTGTCTTACCGAACCTTGCTCCGTAGCCTACAATGCAGTAGTTGGGAATTCAAGGATCAAACCTAGGGACAGGGTATTGGTGATCGGTCCTGGGACAATTGGGATCCTTTGCGCGGCAGTCGCCAGCTTATGTGGAGCAGAAGTAGGCATTGTGGGCCTGGAAGCAGACAAAGGAAGGCTGGAAATTGCAAAAAATTATGGTTGCGATGCTTTGATTGGAGACGCCGCAAAAGATTGGGCAAAAAAAACCGATGGCTTGGGTGCAGATCTGATCGTGGATGCCGCAGGTGTTTCAGCCACCCTTAAAATTGCCATGGATCTGGTACGGCCCAATGGGCAGATCACCAAAGTAGGTTGGGGTCCCCAGCCCTGCAATTTCTCCCTTGATCCCTTGGTTCAGAAAAATGTGCGCTTGCAGGGAAGTTTCAGCCACAACTGGCCGATATGGGAAAAGGTGATCAGCCTGATGTCCAGTGGGAAATTGGATGTCAAACCCATCATCGGCGGCGTCTGGCCCATCACAGAATGGAAAAAGGCATTTGAACTCATGCATGAAGGCAAAGTGGTGAAAAGTGTTTTAAAGCCGGTATAGGATGCGATTAAAGGACAAAGTAATCATCGTCACCGGAAGCACGACAGGTATAGGAAAAGCCATTGCCAAAGCGGCCATTTCAGAAGGAGCTAAAGTCCTGGTGCATGGATTGGAAGAGGACTTAGGCCTACAAGCCATCCAAGAACTTGGAGAAGAAAATACTGTCTTGCATATAGAGGACATTAGTGCAGCAGGTTGTCCTGAAAAGTTGGTGGAACTGGCCATTAAAACCTGGGGAAAAATAGACGCCATAGTCAACAATGCTGCATGGGTTGTCAATTCCGACATTGGCACCACTGGCAAGGCATTTTTAGGAAAAGTACTGGAGGTAAACAGTATTGCACCATTTCTATTGATCAAATCAGCCCTTCCTTATTTATCTGTCTCCAAGGGGGTGGTACTGAATATTGGTTCGGTAAATGCCTGGAGCGGCGAACCCAATTTATTGGCCTACAGTATATCCAAAGGGGCATTGATGACCATGACCCGAAACCTGGGCGATGTATTACCCAGAACCCATAGTGTCAGGGTCAATCAGATCAACCCGGGTTGGGTACTCACCGAAAGAGAGCGGCAGCACAAAAAACAGGATGGTTTATCAGAAAACTGGTACGAGGAAATCCCGGCCATGTATGCCCCTTCGGGAAGGATACTTTGGCCTTCGGAAATCGCTGCAGCTGCAGTTTATTGGTTGGCAGACGAAAGCGGACCTATCAGCGGGCAGGTCGTAGACCTTGAACAACATCCACTGATGGGCAGGAATGCACCCAAAGATCCTTCTACTATTCATGGAAAACCTTAAACAAGCAAAAAATTATGCCCAAATTAGCCGCATTTCCAAAAGCCTTTATGCATTCCCTCTGCAAAGATGGCAGCATGAAATTGGCTACCTGGATCGAACTTGCCTCCCAATTGGATATTGAGGGACTGGAATGGTATGCCGGTTTTTTGGAAATGCAGGATACCCATAATTGGAAGCTTTTTAGAAAAATGGTGGAAGACAAAGGGAAAGTCATTCCCATGATGTGCTGCTCCCCTGATTTCACCCATCCCAGCAAAACTTTCAGGCAAAAAGAAATCGACAAACAAAAATACTGGATAGACATGACCCATGCACTGGGCGGTTCCTATTGCCGGGTGCTATCCGGTCAAAGACGTCCAGAACTGAGCATCCAGGAAGGTGTAAAACTGGCGGCGGATTCTATCCAAAGCTGCCTTCCCTATGCCGAGGAGCGTAACATTATCCTGATTTTAGAGAACCATTACAAAGATGATTTTTGGGAATATCCGGAATTTGCCCAAAAAATGGACGTATTCACCCAATTGGTGGACAGCATCGACCATCCCAATTTTGGGGTAAATTACGATCCCAGCAACGCTTTTTTGGCAGGGGAAGATCCATTGGAATTGCTCAAAAAAGTTTCCCATCGGGTGGTCACCATGCATGCCAGTGATAGGTACCTGAAATACGGTACCATTGAAGATTTGAGGAATGAAGAAGACGGCGCCCTTGGCTATGCCAAAAGGTTGAGCCATGGAGAAATCGGCAAGGGTTTAAATGATTATGATGCCATATTTACCGAACTAAAACGGGTGGGTTTTGACAGTTGGATCAGCATTGAGGATGGCGTGGAAGGTATGGATCAACTGGAAAGAAGCGTGGCATTTTTAAGAAAAAAAATGGCCCAATATTGGCCTGATTAAAATTGATGATTATGGAAGCAGTTCAATTGTACGCATCGCAATGTTTTTTGGGAGAAGGGCCCTATTGGCATGCAATAAGAAACAGTTTTTTCTGGGTGGATATAGAAAGTGGGAAGCTGTTTGAATATCCCATGGACAAAGGAAAAGTTAACACCTGGAAATTTGAACAGCGCATCACTTTGGTGGTGGAAGGAAAAGCCGATCACCTGATTTTGGCTTTGGACCAAAAAATCGCAAGGTTTAACCTCAAAACTGAAAACCTGGAATGGATTGCTTCGATAGAGGACATACCAGGTAACCGCCTGAATGACGGAAAATGTGATGCCAAGGGAAGATTATGGGTGGGTTCAATGAGCAAATCATTCGACAAAGGTGCTGGAGCATTTTACAGCCTGGATGCAGATCTCAAAATTCAAAAGTATTTGGACCAGATTACCATCTCCAATGGAATGGCCTGGACCCATGACAACAAAACGCTCTACTATATTGACAGCCCCACACAAAAGGTCAATGCCTATCATTTTGATTTGGAAAGTGGCAACATTCAATTTGACCGGAACGCCATTGATATTCCCAATTCCTTAGGAACGCCTGACGGGATGTGTATCGACGTAGAAGGAAAACTGTGGATTGCCCATTATGGAGGTTCGGGGATCTACCGATGGGATCCGCTTACCGGAAAATTGATGGAAAAAGTCTCTTTGCCTGTTCCACATGTCACTTCTTGCGCTTTTGGTGGAGAAAACTTGGACACCTTATTGGTGACAACGGCCAGAGAAAACTTAAATGAGGCTCAGTTGAGGAAATTTCCTTTCAGTGGGGATGTGTTTGTAATCCAAACCAAAACCAAAGGGTATTTACCGAATGCCTCTTGCTTCTGAATAAGCCCGAGTAAATCAATCTGACTATCCTCAATTCCACAAATAAGAGAATTTAATTTGGCTTAAGATCTCGTCGGAATAGTTCGGCAAGCTCACTAACCGATCTCGGGGAAGAGGATTTAGATTGGGAAAATTAAGGGGAGTAAACAAAACAAAAGCGGGAAGCTTTCTTTCGAATACTTCCCGCTTCATAACCTGGTAAACCGTAGTTTGCCAAACTATGTCAAGTTACAGTTATTATGAGTCATTTCAGTTACCCGATTTGAAATTACTTTTTCCTGGTATAACGGTCCATCAGATGGCCGCAATGCATTTTCATGCTTTTACAGATTCCAGAATTTCAGCATTACCTGTTATAGTTTGGTTTCTCAACCTCCCTATTTCTTGATCTAATCCAGTTTGTCAAAGTAACCTGAAGCTTTACCTTCACTCTTTTATCTCTCACTTGATGTTATCAAATTTCGCTAATAAAATACTGAAAACCAATATTTTACCATTTTATTTATACACAATTTTTCCACCAGAATTATCGATTTATACACAAAATATCAACATTCATTATCGTTTTTTGGATTTAATTTCAATCTTCTAGTTCAAATCCACCAAGAGATACATTTTGATGGAATAGATCGGCCCTACAGGCCTCTGGGCTACATATTCTTTTGACCCCAGAATTCCGAAAGCTTCAGTCTGGGTTGGCACATATAAGCCTTTCAGGCTTTTCATTTGCCTCTTTCCTAACTTTTTAAAAAACATTAAATTTTATCGACCCTATTATATTTCACATAAATTTGATTTCCCTAATTTTTAATCATTCACAATAGGAATCAAAAACCAATCTCTGTTGTTAAGCCAACAACAACGCATATTTGAAGCATGGAAATTACCTGGAACCTAGAACATACCTACCAACAGTTGCCCGAGGCACTATTTAGCCCCATTCACCCCATTCCCGTAAAAGCACCCCAATTGGTTTTGTTAAACCATAGTTTGGCAGAGGAACTGGGTATTGCACTGGAAAAATATGATGCAGAGACTTTGGGTGCATTGTTTTCGGGCAACCAAATCCCCAATGACGGCCAACCGCTGGCACAGGCTTATGCCGGCCATCAATTTGGCCAATTCACCATGTTGGGCGATGGCCGGGCCATCTTATTGGGAGAGCAGATTACCCCAAAAGGAGAAAGATACGACATCCAACTGAAAGGTTCCGGTAGGACACCCTATTCCAGGGGCGGAGACGGAAGAGCACATTTCAGCGCCATGTTGCGGGAATACCTGATTTCCGAGGCCATGCATTTTTTGGGCATCCCTACCTCCAGGTCCTTGGCCGTGGTGATTACAGGGGAACCGGTGTACAGGGAAAAAGTCAGACACGGCGCCATTTTGACACGGGTGGCTTCAAGCCATATCCGGGTGGGAACTTTCGAGTATGCCAGGAATTTTCATGAAGGCAAATACCTCAAAGACCTGCTCCAATACAGTATTGCCCGGCATTATCCGGAACTGGATGAGGCAGAAAATCCGGCCTTGGCCTTCTTTGAAGCCGTCATGGACAAGCAGTTGCAACTGATCCTTCAATGGATGCGGGTAGGCTTTATCCATGGGGTCATGAACACAGACAATATGAGTATTCCAGGCGAGACCATTGACTATGGCCCTTGTGCTTTCATGAATGCTTATGACCCGATGACGGTATTCAGCTCTATCGACACCCAGGGCCGCTATGCCTATGGCAACCAACCTTTCATTGCCCACTGGAATTTGGGTTGCCTCGGATCAGCCCTGCTTCCTGAAATCGCCTCCAATACAGAAGAAGCGGTAAAACTGGCCAAAGCATCCATCAACGAATTCCCAAAAGCCCATGAAAACCAATGGTTGGAGATGATGGGCAAAAAATTGGGCATAGCCGAAGTGAAAGCCTCAGATAAGGCTTTGGTGGACGACCTTTTGCACTGGATGAAAAATAACAAAGCAGATTTTACCAATACTTTCCTTTACCTCAGAAGAAATGCCTTTCCTCAGGACAGCATTTACCAAGAAACGGATTTCAAGGCTTGGCTTCAATTGTGGCAGGAAAGGATTTCAGGTACCAGATCAAAAGCCCAGGAATTGATGGATCAGAACAACCCTGCTTTTATCCCCCGCAACCACTTAGTCGAAGAAGCCTTGGAGGCAGCAAGTAATGAGGGCAACATGCAGCCATTTCAGGAACTGTTGGCTGTGCTACAGGACCCTTACAGCGATAAGCCGGGCTTTGAGAAATTCCAGGAAGTGCCTGTGGAAGTAGATAAAGGTTATCAGACTTTTTGTGGGACTTAAGTCATGGTATTTTTGATTTTTTCTCATAATCTCATAATTTAGTTAAATGAAAAGTATTGGAGTTCTCAAATATTCCAGTCTTTGCTGTTTCCTTTTTTTAATAGCGGGGGCTGTATTTTCCCAAAACAGAGTTATTGTTCCGATTAATGCGCACTTAATCCCAACTGAAAACGGAAGCAATGAACACATCTACAACAAAGTGGTTTCTGTTTCAACGCAAGGGGAGCTTTTGGAAAAAATATACAATTTAGAAAACCGCCCCATATAAATAAGTAAGTCCTCTTTCAAAGATCCTGAAGGGAAACAACTATTGTGGAAGGAAACCCAAAAGTTTAATGAATTAGGAGAGATAGACAGGATAATAATTGTGGATGCCAGTAGCGATTCCACAAAAACAAAGGTTTTTAACAATGAGAAGTTCCTTCTTGAATTATCCTGTGATGAATTCAGCAATTGCAACGGCTTATTTTACCCTGAGGATTCAGAAGAAACCATACCTGTATACAGGAACATATTCGAGCCTAATTTTTCAGATATCCAAGGTTGGTTTAAGTTTGCCCGAGAGAATTTTAAATACCCAGAAATAGCAAGAAAGGGCAAACATGAAGGAACCGTTTGGATGGGTTTAAGAATAGGTGCAAATGGAGAACTTTTGGAGAGTACGGGCATTAATGCCAAGGAATTGCACCCATCTTTGATAAAAAAAGTCCAAGAAATTATAGATGCTTATCACGGAGGATTTTCTCCCGCACTGGATAAAAAAGGAAATCCTATTGAAGGTTGGATGTATTTCAATACGGATTTTTATTTGCTTCAAACAAAAACTACTAGAACAGTACCAAAATTTGATTTTTAAAGGTTTTTGATAACTTTAAGCTTGCTGGCACCCACTTGATAAAAGAATTATATAAGCCTCTCATATTTTGCGTTACGTAAATTACGTAACGCAAAATACGTCAAAAAACCAGTCACAGACCGAAGCCAATTGCTACCTGATTTCCCCAAGCTTACTTTCCTCCCGGAGGTGAATTGTTCAGCCAAAATCGCTCCATGGTTTTTCGAAGATGAAGGGACGTATTTTCCCTTTCATTGATCCCATGGGCCCGCATGGGGTAGGACATCATTTCAAACTGCTTGTCGTATTTGATCAATCGGTCCACCAACATTTCAAAGCTCTGGTAGTGCACATTATCATCAGCTGTCCCATGAATGATCATCAATTTACCTTCAAGGTTTTGGGCAAAGTTGATGGGTGAGCCATCATGGTAACCACGGGGATTATCCTCCAATAATCCCATATAGCGTTCTTGGTAAGTAGCATCATACAAACGCTGGTCTGACACAAATGCCAAAGCCAGTCCCGCTTTGTACAATTCAGGATACCTAAACAAGGCATTCAAGGTCATCTGACCTCCACCGCTCCATCCCCAGATTCCAATCCTCTCCGCATCAAGGAAATTGTAGGTCTTCAAAAGTTGCTCTGTGGCTAGCTTTTGGTCCTGAGATGCCAGGATTCCAATCTGTCCATAGATTGATTTTCTCCATTCCCTGCCCCTAGGGGTCTTGGTGCCCCTGTTGTCAATACTGACCACCACATATCCCAATTCGGCCATATAATGGTGCCATAAATCTCCTCCCATCCAGGCATCCTGTACCGTGGACCCGGCGGGCTCTCCATAGACATAAAACAACAAGGGATATCTTTTGGAAGGATCAAATGCTTTGGGTTTCAACATCCAGGCATCCAAGACAGCGTCCCCAATGTCAATTTTAATGAATTCTTTATGGGTCAACCCCAAAGCATGGTATTTATTATACAGGATTTCATTGGCTTCCAACACCCTGATGGATTCATGTTTTGGCAAGCTGATCAAAGATATTTTTGGTGGGGTCACCGTATTCTGAAAAGTATGAATCGCATATCCCGAATTGGGGGAAAGCTGATAGGCATGTTGCCCGGGTTGGTCAAGTGGCGTAATGCGCTCCGCCTTTCCCCTCTGCATCAAAGGACTTCGGTAAAGGTACCTTTGCGTGAAATTTTCCGGAGAGGCGATATAATAGACATAGCCGGTTTGGGGATCAATATGGCTGATACGTTCTACATCAAAATCACCCTCAGTAATCAAATCCATTGTTTTTCCATCCCTGGAGACTTTATAAAGATGCATCCACCCATCCCTTTCACTGGTCCAGGTAAAGAATTTTTCATTTTCCAACCACAGGATATTGTCATGGATATCCAGAAAAGCTTCATCCTCATCCACCAGGATGGTGGAAATTTCCATGGAATGAATGTTTCCTATCCAGACTGTATTTCTGTTCTGCGGCCGATTGACTTGCTGCACCATCACTTCTTGAGAATGGGGAATAAAATCCATTCTTGCCAAGTAATTGTTTCTCGGATCTCCCGGAAAATCAAACCAGCGTGTATCCCCTCCTTTGCTGGACACCACGCCAATTTTTACTGAAGAAAGCATTTCTCCCACTTTTGGATAGGGCATAGGAATGGGCTGAGAATAAATCGAGTCAATGTTATTGATCAGGTAAAAGGTCCCCACTCCTTTGGTGTCGGACCGCCAATAGGCGATATGCTCTCCATCCGAGCTCCACCTGAATCCATCCCTGCAATTGAGTTCCTCCTCATAGACCCAATCAAAAGTGCCATTGATGATTTCCTCGCTGCCGTCATGGGTAATTTGGGTAATGGTAAAAGACTGCAGATCCTCCACATAAATGTTGTTCTCACTCACATAAGCTACCCTGGAGGCATCGGGGGAAAACTTGGCAAACATCAGAGAAGAGGTTTTGAGTCCCTTCCCTACCTGATTTAATTGTTTGGATTGAAGGTCCAACACCCAATAATCCCCACGGGTATGGTAACGCCATACTTTTTGGGTATTGGTGAAAATCAATAATTTGCTATTGTCTTCAGACCATTGATAGTCCGCGACGGTCAATGGCTTGTTCGCTCCTGCAGGGATCAACTCATTGGCCCCAACGAGAATAGTACGGTTACCATTTTTGGCCTCATACCTTACAATATCATCCCCTACTAACTGCGAATTTCTTTCAATACTGGAATAGCCTTCAGCATCTTTCATCCAACGGATAGGGCCAAACCTTTTCTGATCATAGGTCCCATTTTGAAAAATATCTTCCAAAGTCAGCGCATTTTGACCCAATACCACCACAATGGAAAGGAAATGGAGAATAAACCCTAAGGCAATTGTCTTTTTCATAGCTAAAATTTTCAGAACCAATGGGTTTAAAGATAATAAAATAAGGCAAAATCATTATATTTAAAGCTAACCAATTGCTGACAACCATGAGCTATCCCAGTATCTTCAATGATGTGCTTGGACCTGTAATGAGAGGGCCATCAAGTTCCCATTGTGCTGCCTCTCTGAGAATTGGCAGGATATGTCATGACCTGATGGGCGGCATCATTTCACACATAGAGATTGATTTTGATCCCAATGGCTCCTTAGCCACCACCCACAAAGATCAGGGGTCTGACATGGGATTATTTGGGGGATTCCTGGGTTGGGAAGCCGATGATGAACGCCTTGTAAACTCAGAGCAACATATAGGAATTGCAGGAATCCGGGTAAATATCAATATCAAAGACATCCAGGCCGAACACCCCAACACCTACCAAATCACCCTGCAGAGCCTAAGGGAACAGCATCAGGTAATTGCCCTTTCCACTGGAGGCGGCATGATTGAAGTGATTGAAATTGATGGGGCGCCCCTGTCCCATGCAGGGGATGCTTACCTTACTTTGATTTATACTTCCAATCCGGAAAGGGTTACCCATTACTTTGAACAGGTTCCCGAGATTGACAGTATTGAGTTTAAAAAGGGAGATCAAAGCTACTGTTTGGTCCGGTCCCAGGCATATTTGGAAAAAGCCATCCTACAGGATGTAGTAGCTATGGATGATGTCTCCAAGGTAAAAGAAATTCGACCGGTATTACCTGTGCTGACAGCCAATGACCAAAAAGTCCCTTTTATCACCTGCGAGGAAATGCTGGCATACAATGAGGATAAAAATCTGAGTTTATGGGAGCTGGCAGTCAGGTATGAAAGCATCAGGGGAAACATTACGGAAGAAGAGGTCTTATCCAAAATGAGGCATATCTACGGCATTATGCGCAACGCTGTGGACACAGGATTGAAGGGCACCCAATTTGAGGACAGGATTCTCGGGCCCCAGTCAGTCACCTTTAAAGAAAGGATGGAAAACAAAAAAATGGTAGATGCCTCTGTGCTGAACAGGATCATCATGTATGTATCGGCCATCATGGAGGTAAAGAGTTCGATGGGGGTGATTGTGGCCGCTCCCACGGCTGGCTCTTGCGGGGCAATGCCGGGTGCAGTTTTGGGCGTTGCCGATGCTTTGGATTTACCCGAGGAAGAGGCAGTGAAAGCATTGATGGTGGCAGGTTTGATCGGCGTTTTCATTGCGGCACATTCCACCTTTGCCGCTGAAGTCGGAGGTTGTCAGGCAGAATGCGGTTCTGGATCCTGCATGGCGGCAGCAGCAATCGTGGGTCTGGCAGGAGGCAATTTACATCAAAGCCTTTCCGCAGCCTCTATGGCTTTGCAGAGTTCATTGGGCATGATCTGTGATCCCATTGGTAACAGGGTCGAAGCCCCCTGTCTCAACAGAAATGTCATGGCCGCTTCCAATGCTCTGTCTTGTGCCAATATGGCCCTGGCGGATTATGACCATCTGATCCCTTTGGATGAGGTAATTGAAACCATGTATGAAGTAGGAAAAAGTATACCCAACACCCTTAGGTGCACCAATTTAGGCGGACTTTCCATCACCAAAACCGCCAAGGAAATAGAGAAGAGACTGGAGCGAAAGCAGTTTTTCAAAAGTTGCTGAGGGCTGTGGGTAAATCTGGAAATTAAAGCACCAATAGAAAAATACCAGCTATGAATCCAAAGCAGATAAAAAGCCTCTTTGCTGCATTTTTTTCCTTATACTTTTTTCTACTTGCCTTTAATAACCTCAGTGATTATGCCTCTAATCAGGCTTTTGTAAAGGGGGTACTGAGTATGGAGGATGTTTTTTCAAACCCGGCCAACCAATGGAGGGCAATTCCCTGGGATTGGGCCGTACCGCTATTTTATGGATTGATTATCATTTGGGAGTTGGGGACTGCCTTTGTATTGGGCGTGGGAGCTGTGCTGATGTTTCGCCATTCCGAAAAAGACAGCCTCAAGTTTGAACAGGGAAAAAGATGGGTCAGCACAGGCTATGTGATGAGTTTTGTGCAATGGTTTGTTTTCTTTGTCACCATAGCCAGCGAATGGTTTCTGATGTGGCAATCAGAAACCTGGAATGCACAGGGCACAGCTTTTGCGTTGACAGGGATTACTTTGTTATTGTTACTGTTTCACCATTTGGTGCCGGAGAAGAATTAATGATCAGAATTTAATCTGTTTTCAAATTCCTTAATACCCAATATATTGGTTTAGCTTACCGGATTGTATCTCAGTTTGCCTTTGGAGCAATACTTTTAGCTCTCCCGGTTATTTTGGCAAAAAGCGCTAGGGTCCCTAATAGAAGGTTTTCTACAAATATTGGCATCCCTCCTATCCTTTGTTCATCCCGGCATTGCCACATAATATAGCCCATTTCAGGAAGACAAGTTAAATCATTTCGGCTACAATTTTTCTCGACTGCTACCTTAGCCGATTCAGTCATAAACCATTGAAAATGCAGCGCAGGCTCCAGCGTGATGCGTGTTTCAAGTGGTTGGTCCTTACTGGCATTTGAAAAAGTATGTATAGCCCCTGGGGGCACAATAAAAGTCTCGCCTTGTTGGAGGACTTTTTCTTTTTGCCCTTTAATTCTTCCGATCATTTTACCTGCCACCACATAAAAGGTTTCTGTTTGCTTCGGATGGACGTGAAAACCAGGTCCTTTTGCACCTGGAGCAAAAACACAATCAAATTCGACCATGTTTGCTTTACTGTCAGGCATTGAATGA
This sequence comes from Cecembia lonarensis LW9, assembly GCF_000298295.1. Taxonomy (GTDB): domain Bacteria; phylum Bacteroidota; class Bacteroidia; order Cytophagales; family Cyclobacteriaceae; genus Cecembia; species Cecembia lonarensis. The sequence goes on along the minus strand of NZ_AMGM01000013.1, from coordinate 30,563 downwards.
AAGACCAGTTTTTCTCCTTCTTTTACAATGTCATAAACTATTTTTTCTCCTAGCATGCTGAATTTTCGGACAGAATTCAAAGGAAAATGAAGTGTATTTAGGTTTTAAAAAAGCAAAATTTAAGAAAAAGAATTTCTTTTGAATTATTCCTACCACCAAAATCCACCTAAGGGAGGAGTAAAATTTTTCTGGTTTTAAAGGAGTATTAAGAGGTTGGAGGGAAAAAGGGTAGGGTAAATTGTGCTGGAAATTGAACTCATTTACATGTCTGGTTTTTCCAGACATCTCAAGTTTGGCTAATATCTGGCCTGAAATAATGCGGCTAGGATAGGATTATCTGATTTTTTAAGGGTTTGCAGTTTTTTTTGAATGTTTACGAAGTCGGAGAAATTGATTTTTGAGTTGTAGGACCAGTTTAATGCCCTGAATTGATTGAGGATGTCGCCTGTTGTTGTACGGATTGATTTATCGGATTTATACCACTTGGGTCTAGGCAGGACCTGGCTTTTAGCTGTTTCTGCGGCCAACATATAAGGGCTAAACCGAAATTCCGCTGCGCTCCACTTCGGTTTAGCCCTTATATCTTAGCGGTTCGGTTTTCTTCTATTTGTTCCATTTTGGTAATTTTCCTGTTTGGTAAACAAAATCTTTTAGCATTTCAACTTGTTCTTTCTTTTGGTCGTCTTTGCTATTTGTTACATACCAATAAACGTCAAGTGCGTCAGTTTTATCTTTTATTGTTTGATAAGTCCACCCAATTTTCCTCGGATTTTTGTCGTAGTGAAGCCCGTTTACTATTTCGTTGTAAAGTCCACCCGAATTTGAGAAACCGATATAAACTAAATTTATTTTTCCGTTTCGTAGTTCCAAAACTTTAAAAACACCGTCTTTGTCTTTCGGAGCGTTACAAACTTTTTCCAATTCCTGATTTGGTTCAAAAAAGAAATGGTCGTTTTCTGTATATTTTGTAGGTTCTTGAAACATTATCTATTTGTTATTATATTTTGTGAAGATTGAATCTTAATAATTCATTTTCGTAGCCACAAACGTTTATTTTCTTTTTCAATTCGTTTGTCTGCCGTGCCTAAAACAAATTCTGGGTGTTTATATGTCGGTTTTATTTTTGTCATTTAGTTCATGTTTTACGGTCTGTTCTAAACTGACCGCTAATCGGGTCAGGCAAGGGAATTTCACCCTCACCTTCCCACAGAACCGTGCGTGAAGGTCTCTCCGCCGCGGCGGACTCTTCATACCAATAACCACTAAAGGTAATGCACTGATACTAATTTATCAGTGGTGGTCTTGTTTCCTTTTTCATAAATCCTCTCCGCCGCGGCGGATTGTAAACAAATTGGAAACATGATATGCTCCCACCCCGCACACCTCGCTCAAATGTCCTTCCCGGACATTTGCCGTGCTCCACTCCCATTACAGGAGCTTCAACACTACTACGAATGAGTCTGCCCCCAACACCTCTTCCACATTACCTGAAAGTCTGCATCCTCTCTCGATTTTACAGAGCGGTGTAGAGTTCACTTGTTCCCCCGAAATAATCGGGGCAGGCATTGAAGTGGCCTATACTGCGTTCCTGCCAGCTTAACCCCGGATGCGATGTGGCCAGTATATCCGATCGTCCGCCACACTTTGTCATAGTTATCCCGATAGCTATCGGGATAACTACCTATTTTTCACATCGTAATTTGCCTTATCGAGGCTTCGTCACTGGTTCTCCGCCGCGGCGGATCAGCTCCATCAGTACTCAACTACAGGGATCAATGTCCCCGTTTTTCCTTACCGCTCACCACATATTGGTTTCCTAGATATGCAGCGTAAGGTAGTTTGATAGCTGTCTCGGTAAACCGCCATCGGAGGGCCTCTCTATTGGTTACCCAATAGTCCTCCATCCATTTCAAAGCATTCGACCTGCTTTTAAGGTCGATTCAAGTCACACACGGTCCGCGTGTATGTTCAGTAGCGGATTAGAAGCACTTCCCTTTCCATTTAGCACAAAGTTTCTTAGAAGCACAGACCTTCGATTTACCACATCACCCGCTATTGCCACATACACGCTGTTGTGCGTTCGGTGTTCTTCTTTCGCCTTGATTTTCATTCGTTTGTACGTATTTCTGTCAGCGTTGGCAAAGACATACTCTTTTGCAATTTTTGGTTGCAGCGTGGGCTGGTGCGAAACGAAGTTCACGAACTCCAAAAACAAATCAAAAATGCGTGAGTAATTGCAAATGTGTATGGCTTTTAGCGTTGGCATTATTTCGTTATTACTCTGTTTTTTTTAAAATTTTCTGCTTGTTCAAATATGTCCTTATATACTTCGTCTCTTTCTACTGGCGGATATCCGTGTTCGTCCAAGAGTATTATCAGTCCTACTTTTAAAGCAGATTTGATGTCTTCTCGTTTGCTCCAATCAGGGTATTTGGCTTGTGAATCCACCAAGTCTTTAACTGCCTGGGCTAACACAATCAGTTTGTCCTCTGGATATTTGAAGTCATACTTGATGCACAAGTCTTTCAAAATGTCGTAAAAGGCTTTTTCTTCAAAGTCAATTCCTAATTCGTCTCCTGCTGAAAATTCCTTTTGAACTTCCCAAATCAAGTTGGTCAAATGCTCCGCCATTTCTTCGTACACTTCGCTTCGCAAAACGTCATCTTCTTTCCGCTCGTTGTAGCGTTCTACCAAGGTTTGCATTTTCTTAGAAAAGTCAATTCCTTTTACTTTATTGACTTTCTTCATCTCTCCAATGGCTTTGGCTAAAAGTTGTTGAAGCAATTTGATTTTGGTATGTGGCAACTTGATTTTATCAATCTTGGCCAAATAGTCTTCTGAAAAAAGGTCTTGTTCGCTTTGGGTTTCATCTCCGAGTTTGAAGATTTCCTGTACGCCATCGCTTTCCAATGCGTCTTTTATCATTTCCCGAACTTTGGCGTTCATTTGCGCTGTGTCGGGTGCACTGCCTTTGGTTAGTTTGAAAACGATGGAACGAACCGCTAAATAGAAATGCGTATAGTCTCTTTCTTTCTGTGTTAAATGTTCACTTCCTGCACAAATATCATAAGCGGCTTTCAGACGTTTTACCAAGCCCATAAATCGGGTTTCCAAGTCTTTGGTCAACTGAACATACTCAGCTGCCATATTCAAGGTGTTCAATTGTTCCAAAGCTGCACCTGAAAAATATTTTGAGCTGTCGAACTTATGGAACACTTTAGCCAAAAGATCTAAATGGTTTCTTACCACAATCAGCGACTCTTGAATGTCTTCAAAGTTTTCTCTTTCGCCTTTGTTGTATTTGGCAAGAGCCATATTCATAGCTTTCTTGATGCCAATGTAATCGACAACCAAGCCCTTGTTTTTGCCTTCAAACTTGCGATTAACTCTTGAAATGGTCTGAATTAAATTGTGTTGTTGAATCGGCTTGTCAATGTAAATGGAATCCAAGAATGGCACATCAAAACCTGTGAGCCACATATCTACCACAATGGCTATTTTGAAATTGGATTTTTCATTTTTAAACTGTCTGTCTAATTCCTTCCGGTATTCTTTTGTACCGAGCAAATCGTACATTTCTTTTGGGTCGTCTTTCCCTCTGGTCATAATCATTTTGATACGCTCCATTGGTTTGATTTCCCTTTTGTCTTTGTCTGTTAAAACAGCTCCTTCTTCGGCAATTCGTATTTCCGCCCATTCAGGCCGTAAGGCGATTACATTCTTGTAAAACTCGTATCCAATTTCACGGCTACTGCAAACAAACATTGCTTTGCCTTTTACAGTTGCTCCTTCGTTTACTCTGTTTTCATAATGCCGAACAAAGTCTTCTGCTAATTTCAATAAACGGTCCGGGTCACCTAAAATAGCGTTCATTGTTGCCGTTGCCTTTTTGCTTTCTTCTATTTGGTATTCATTGGCTCCTGCTTCGGCTGCTTCTTCGTAGTATTTTTCTATTTTCTCTAATTCGCTGTTGTGCAAGGCAACTTTAGCCGCTCTGCCTTCATACACAATACGAACAGTGATTTCATCTCGTACCGATTCTGTCATTGTGTAAGCATCAACCACTTTACCGAACACATCCAAAGTGGCATCAATTGGCGTTCCTGTAAATCCAACAAAAGTGGCGTTGGGTAAAGAATCGTGCAGGTATTTCGCAAAACCGTAGGTTTTCTTCACACCATCTTTGGTGACTTTTACTTTTTGGTCGAGATTGGTTTGGCTTCTGTGGGCTTCATCCGAAATACAAATCACATTAGTTCTTTCGGTAAGCAGTTCGGTGTCTTCTGTAAACTTATGGATGGTGGTCAAGAATACGCCACCGCTATTTCTCCCTTGTAGTTTGCTTCTTAAATCGGCTCTGCTTTCCACACTTTCAACCGCATTGTCTCCAATGAATTGTTTGGCATTGGTAAACTGTCCTGAAAGTTGGTCGTCTAAGTCGGTTCTGTCGGTAATGAGCACAATGGTCGGACTTTCGAAATGCTTGCTTTTCATCAACAAACGGGTGAGATAAAGCATTGTGAAACTCTTTCCGCTTCCTGTTGCTCCAAAGTACGTTCCGCCTTTTCCGTCACCGTCTGGTTTCTCTGCTATTTTGATGTTTTCGTACAAACTGCGTGCTGCGTAATACTGCGGGTAGCGACAAACGATTTTCTCATCCTTTTTGGATGAATCGGGAATGTAAATGAAGTTCTGAATAATATCCCGCAAGCGGTTTTTATGCAACATTCCCTGAACCAAGGTGAACATACTGTCTATGCCGTCCACATCTTTTGCCAAACCTGCAATTCTTCGCCACGCATAGTAAAACTCGTAAGGGGCAAAGAATGAACCTGCCTTGTTGTTCACACCATCACTGATGATGCAAAAGGCATTGTATTTAAACAACTCGGGGATGTCCCTTTTATAACGAGTGGTCAGTTGGACAAATGCATTGTGAATGGTGGTGTTTTCCTGAATGGCGGTCTTAAATTCAAAAACTACTACAGGCAAACCATTGACGTATAAAATGCCGTCTGGAATGCGTCTTTCTGTGCCAACAATTTCCAATTGGTTGACGAACTTGTAAACATTGGTATCAGCCGGATATTGTGCTTCAGGTTCAGCAACAATGATGTCTAAATTTTCACTTTGTCGCTGACGGTCTAAACCAGCGTAATCAATGAGCGAAATATGAATGTCTTTTTGGGTTCGGTCTTCTCGTTTAAGAATGAAACCATCAGCCAACCACTGCATTATCTTTTTGTTGCTTTCGTAAAGGTCTGCCGAGGAAAGCGTTTTGAGTTGAAGAATAATGGATTGAGCTTCTACCTCGGTGAGATTGGCATTCTGATAGCGAGTGAGTAAGTAGGTTTTTAGGTCTTCTTCAATAATTACTTCGCTTTCATCTGCACGTACCAAACTACTGCCCACAAAATGCGGATAGCCCTCATTTCCTAAAAGCTCTATAAATGCTTGTTCTAATTTCGCTTCTGTGAATTTCATCGTCTCGAACTATGATTCTTCTGATTTTCTGATGGACTTTGATGTCTTTGAGGTTTCATAACCCGTTTGAATTGAAGTGATGTGTTTCCAAAATTGATTAGTAAGCCTATTTCCATTCCATAGGCCTCAAGGTAGTTGATGGCTTGTGCCAAATGAACATCTTCCAATTCTTTAACCGCCTTGATTTCTAACATTATTTTTTCTTCAATAAAAAAGTCAACTCTTCTGGTTCCAATATCAAAACCCTTGTATTGCAAAGGCATTTCTTGTTCTCTAACGTGGGCAATTCCTTGCATATTTAATTCAATGGACAAGGCTCTTTGATACACTACTTCCTGAAAACCATTACCCAAATATTTGTGTACCTCCATAGCACAGCCTATAATCTTGCCCGTCAATTCGGAATATTTATACTTTTCGTCAATCATAGTTTTCATTAAATCATTTAAAAATCATAGTTCAGGACTTTTTCAGCTTCTTAATATCTTCTTCTAACTCTTTCATACTCGCCTCTTTTTCAATGGCTTTTTGCTGTTTTTTGAATTTCTCATATTCTTCTCCTGATTTCTCCAATGCCATTTTATGCGAGATTTTGCCTGCGTGGGTCAGCAACTCCCTGCCGTTGAGTTGCAAAATGGTGTCCAATCGCTCAATCCAATCTTTCATATACATTGGCGTTTGCTGCTGTGCCATTGTCTCGGCAAATGCCAAGTATTGCTCCACCAACAAGCCCAAAAGTTTCATTTCATCTTCATTCAAGTAATTTTTAGCTATGCTCACTTCGGCTTTTTTAATGGAAGCCACTTGTTTTTTGTCGTAAGAAAGCATTCCCATTAAGGGCAAACTGGCATCCACACGCCTGTACACCAATTCGGCTGCGGTTTGCTCGCTGATGGCCCAAAGCAGTTTGTTTTGCACGATTTTGAAAAACTCAATGGTTTTTTCGTCTTTCGGGTCATAGTCGATACTGGTGGCGTAGATGTCTTTGATTTTTTGGTAGAAGAATTTCTCCGAAAGGCGTATCTCCCGAATGCGCTCTTGCAGTTCGTTGAAATAGTTCATTGAGCTGCCCGACTTAAAGCGGTCGTCATTGAGCGTAAAGCCTTTGATGATGTATTCCTTTAATCGCTGGGTTGCCCAAATACGGAATTGTGTACCCTGAACCGACTTTACCCGATACCCAACCGAAATAATAACATCTAAATTGTAGTGGTCAATTTCTCTTTCTACGGCTCTCTTTCCTTCCGTTCGAACCTGTCGGAATTTCCGACTAGTTCGATTTTGCTCTAATTCACCTTCTTCGTAAACATTTTGAATATGCTCGGTAATCGTGTTTCTGGCTTTGCCAAAAAGTGTAGCCATTTGGTCTTGGGTAAGCCAAACGGTTTCTTCCTGCAAGCGAACATCTATTTTGATATTGCCCTCTTGGTTTTGGTATATGAGAATGTCGCTGGTCATTTTCATTTTTTTATGGATGATAGCCAAAGGCTCTTAATATCAACTCTTGAAACTTAGTTTTCAGTTTAGGGATGAAATTCCCCGACAAACCTATTATTGCTCCTAATCCTATAATTAGGTTCAGGTCGTTTACAACCAGTTTTTTATCCTCCGGTAGCAGTTGAAGTATTTTATACGCTCCAACAAGTATTCCTACAATGAAAAGGTTGTATACAATTATTGAGAAAACATTGATTCGCTTCCTAAAGCGAGATTCAAATTCTAACAAACGAGACACTTCATCCGTATCTCTTGGCAGCTTGAACTGGATAATAATATCAAATGCTCGGTAATGCAAAATGCGTATAAAATCGTTGTTGAATGATTCTTTTGTATCACTCATTGCATTGTAGGCTTCATTCAACTGGTCATTGGTTATTTTAGATTTATCGAGTAAAAACAGGAATACCAAAACCATGGACTGATTATTGGCTTTGCTTTGGTAATTCCCGGTCAATAAATTTTCAAAAGTGGTGGTAGTTTTACCCTTTGCTCTGTTTCGGATAACCCCTAAAAGCCAGTCTTTATCACAGTCAAATTTTAACACCCCAACTATCAAGGTCAAAATCAGGAAATCGTCATGCACAAAAGGTGCAGCAGAATTTTCGGAAACTTTACGTTTTGAGATTTTGGCGTACTGTATATCAAAATTTGCCTTTGCGTTCTTTTTTATTGCTTGTAAGGAAGAGTAGTAAATAGCATCTGTTTCAGAAACCTCATTAGGTTGACCTGTAAAGGTTTCATCTGATACCAAAGCATAAAGAGCCTTTTGTTTTGGCTGGTCTGCTATGCTGGTTAAATAGCTATGCTTCTCGTCTATAAAAACCATTTCTTTCTCTTTAAGGTGTAATTCAGTTTATCCGCATCCCATTCCGGTATGCTTCTCATTTTACCAAGTAATCTTGAAATAAGATTAGAATACAACATAGTAGCTGGTTCTTCTCTTGGTAAAAAGCTTCTCCAGGACAAGTAAGTAAAGGAATAAATCTGCTGTGTGATGTAATTTAAATCATAGAACATTAAGTCTTTTAATTCCTGATCGTTATGATTCCCTTGCGGTGTTCTAAGTTTTATTTGAATCGGAGTACTCATGCCATGTTTGGCTGTTTTCAATTCCCTTGCACCAAGCATCTGAACCAAACTGGTTTCATCGTCAATAAAGATGTTGCTTCCTCTCTGCGGAATATATTGTCCGATTACTTGATTGGAACCATACTTCTTTTCGCCTTGCTGACTGGTATCAAATAAAATGCTCGGATGGCTTTTGCTAATTGTAACAAATGCAAACTTGATATTGAACTGGCTAATATCTTTTACCAATTGACTGATTACATCAAACTCAACATTCTTTATAGGTTTAAAAATGTGGAAAATCAATCGAACTGTATCACCATCTTGCCAAGCGTATTCGTCTGAAAGTCGGCTAATAGAGCTTTTTAAACTTTTGAGCAGTTCTTCAAAATAGCTTTCATAAGGCACATCCTTTACCTTATCTCCCAATAGGTACTGACCATCGCTCGACATGAAAGTTGTTATACCCACAACACGGCTGTTTTCAGCCCCTTTATACATTCCGCTTCTTAGCCAACTGTGCCCAATGCCAATTACTATCTCTCTATCAACCGAGCGTTGAGCAGGCAACACCCAAGGCGTACCACCTAGCTTCGCATAAATTTGAAGTGCCAATGGATTAAGTATGTATTCCGAATAGCTTGAAAGTGTTGTTGAACGGACAAACTGCACCGGTATTTCCAATGAAAGCAACTTTGCCTTTATCTTGAAATAGGGATTATCACGGTCGGATAATTTTTTAAACCTGTCAGGAATTTCAATGATTGCCAAATGAGGTTTTTCATCATCATAATTGCTTATTACTTCCAAGTAGTCTTCCAGTCGATAATCTGAAATTTCCTGAATAAGGTAATTCACCTCTTGTAGCTCGTATTTCTTTAGTAGCCCTTTTTTAAACCAGCTTGAATTTGGTAACCCATCCTTTAAATCATGAAGAAATCTTGTGAATGAACCTCTATTCGTTTTATGGCAAATTGACAAAACACGAGGCTTTTTAATGTCAAATGTCAAACTATCGTATGGCCCATAGTAAGATAGGCCTTGATCAGCATTTCTCGTATTAGTTTTTGTTCCGGCATGATCGTAAATAAATGTGGGGGTTTGCAAATTCATACTGTTTTGCACCTGCATTGGGGTAGTATCCACCTTGAAGCAAAAACCATCCATATTTTGAAAAAGAACAGGATTGCCTTTATCTGAGAATAGATGCTTGGCAATATTACTTATTTCACTGAACTGATTGACTGGGTTTTGTTTTCTGATACGCTCCTGACTAACGGCAGCCAATATTTGATCGCATTTTTTCTCTCCGGTAGCAAAATTCAAATAAGCTTGAATGTTGTGTTTGGTTTTGCGAATGAAAAGCTCTTGTAATGAATAACTCCTAGCGCCTTCACTGGTAGATACAATGGCGGTCTCTCCATTGATGGATTTAAGTAAACCTACAAAGTCTTCATTAGGGGCGAGTATATTGTCTAATCCAGGAAGTGTTTCAGCATGCAACACTTCAAAATCTGTTAAATCAAATCCTTCTTGGTATAGCTCCAGACATGAGATGTTAAAAACCCAGTTTCTTCGAATATTTACCACAAAGGCAAATCCTTGGGTACTATTGAGGTTCGTTTCTCTAAGCTGAACTTCAATAAGTTTTTTGAAAGCTATTTTGTGTTTAAGCTTTTCGGGTAGATGATTTAAAATCAAATCATCTTTTTCCTGACGAGAGTAAAAACGGAATGGATAAAAATCTACAGGAATAAACCCTTGAAAGCGGTCTTTAAAGGTTCTAAAAAAGATGTGCTTCACCATTGATGCTGTAACTTTCGCATCATCAAATACAGAACGATTCTCTACATTTCCAGTCAGTTGGTTTTCTTCGTCCTCCTTATTGGATATTACAATTAAATTACCGTCCCTAAAAAACGAATACGAAGCATTATACGCTTGCCGTAGTTCCTTCAAACGTTCATCAGAATAGGGTTGTGTGATTACTTGGTAATCGGAAAAATCAAATTGTATGGGAAAGTAGTTTAACTGCATGGTATCTGTATTTATTCCACTGTCGCCAACTTAGATAGCAACAACTCTTTCAGTTCCGTTAGCTTTTGGTTTTCTAACTGATAATTTTCAATCAAATCAAAAATTGGTTCAACAATTCTATTAAATTCCAATATTTTTGATTCATCTGGTTTGTCAATCTCGAATGATGTGAGAAGTGTTGCGTTTGCTTGTGGTTGCGCTGAACCCTCTGCATTTGACAGAATAAAATCTCTGTAAATTTGGGTATCGACAGTTAATCCTAAATATAAATTCCATTTTATTTCCTTAGGTATGAGTCGTACAAGAAATGATGCAAATACACAATCTGGAAAGTTCTTATGCAGTCTTTTTCCATATCCTGCGGTTGCCCCTGTTCTTGCAACAACTATATCTCCTGATCTTAATCTGTATTTTTCAAAATCACTATCTGAAATCTTGCAATAAGGCACATTTGACCAATTAATTTGATTCTGTGCTATATCTGTTATTCTTAAAAATTTGGGACCAATTATTTCTGCAGACGCTGTTTCAGTATAACCATATTGAGTTTGAACTAACTCATTGAGTTTTATTTTCTCAGAATTATTATCAATACCCTCCACAAACCACTCCCGATAAATCGCCTGTGCGGTTTCTTCGAGTTTTTGGATGAGTTGCTGGTTTAGGGCTATGCGGTTTTGGATGGTGTTGTATTCTTTGACGATTTCGCGTTGTTTGTCAATGTGGGGGATGGGGAGTTGCATATCTTCAAATGCTTGCCAAGCCAATCCACCTCTAACATCTGCATCTGTATAAAACCAAGCATTTCGGTCAAACTCTGCTCGTGAAAACCACATCATCAGGTATTCAGGAATCAACTGAGTTGGGTTTTCTATCTCAAAAACGTCATAAGCAGGTGAAACCATAAAGGGTTCTGCACTTTGGGAAAGAGCAACGGGAATTCTATAATCACGACCTACGTGCATTCGATTACAAGCAAATTGATTTTGCTGTACAACCTTATACTTTGATAAGTCAGTACCAACAATATTTGCTACTGAAGGCATAAAATATTTGTTAATGTTGATACCCAACAGTTCCGTTGCCTTCAACTCGCTATTTCGGACTTTAACAGGAGTTATGAAATCACCCAATCTTTTATAATTCGATTTCATATCCCAACTCTTTGAACACGTTTAGTAAATCATTTTTGCTTTGGGCTTCTGCTTTCAGCAATTCGGCAAACTCACCTTTTAAAGCCGTCATTTTCTCGTCAAAGTCAATATTCTCGTCCCGGTTTACGAACTCAATGTATTTGCTCGGCACAAGTGAAAAATCTTTTTTCTCCACTTCCTCCAAGGTTGCAGAATAACAAAACTCAGGCACGTTTTCTATTTCGGCTACCTGCCATTGATGATATGTACCAGTTATCTGTTTAATATTATCTTCTGAAAACTGAATGAACTTCTTCTCAAAGGGAACGCCTATTTGTCGTAAGTCCATAAACAGGATTTCATTTTCCCGATTTCGATAGTGCCGGATTTCATCACCAATTTCTCTGGAGTGGGCTTTTTTATTCTTATTCAGAATCCAAAGGGTTACACTAATATTGGTGGTGTAAAACATATCCTGTGGCAAAACCAAAATGGCTTCTACCAACTTATTTTCAATCAGCTTTCTGCGAATTTTATATTCTTCGCCACCGCCTGAAAGTGCACCATTGGCAAGAATGAAACCTGCCACGCCATTTTCAGAAAGTTTGCTCACCATATTCAAAATCCAACCGTAGTTGGCGTTGCTTTTGGGTGGCACTTCATAGCCCATCCAACGCGGGTCGTCCAGTAGTTCATTCTCTGCCCGCCAGGCTTTTTGGTTAAAGGGGGGATTGGCCATAATAAAATCAGCCTTCAAATCCTTATGCTGGTCGTTGTGAAACGTATCTGCCGCTTTTTCGCCCATATTACCGGAAATGCCCCGAATAGCCAGATTCATTTTGGCCAGTTTGTAGGTGGTATTGGTGTATTCCTGTCCGTAGATGGATACTTCCTTTTTGCTCCCGTTATGCGCTTCTATAAATTTAATGGACTGCACAAACATACCACCTGAACCACAAGCCGGGTCATAGATAATTCCCTTATAGGGTTCAATCATTTCGGCAATCAGATTGACAATGCTTTTAGGCGTATAAAATTCGCCTTTCCCTTTTCCTTCTTTTAAAGCAAATTTGGAAAGGAAATATTCATACACACGGCCTACGACATCTTGTCCATTATCTCTTAAGGTATCAATTTCATTGATGGTATCCAGCAAGGAAGCCAGTTTGGATTTATCCAGTCCCAAACGTGAAAAATAATTGTCAGGCAAAGCACCTTTCAGAGCAGGGTTGTTTTTCTCAATGGTATTGAGAGCCGTGTCAATTTTTAGGGAAATGTCGTTTTGCTTGGCATTTTTGATGATGTAGCTCCACCGGGAAATTTCTTCCAAGTAGAACACATTTTTCATTGCGTAGAAATCTTTCATTTCCACGTATTTTTCTTTGCCTTCGGCAATCAGTTCTTTTCTGCGTTGTTCAAATTTATCGCTGGCGAATTTCAGGAAAATCAGTCCGAGTACCACGTGTTTGTACTCCGCAGGTTCTACCGAACCTCTTAACTTGTCGCAGGATTGCCACAAGGTTTCTTCAATCGCTTTTTCCTTTACTTTCTGTTTGGCCATTTATGTTTTATTTCTTTTTTATCGTTTTCCTGCCTGTGCGATGCACGCAGACAGGCAAATTTAGTTCATTCTGTCCGAGCATTGGCAAAAAACAGCTCTTTTGGTTTTTTACTCACGTCACTTTAATTTTTATCGGTGTTCGTGAATGCTTCGCATTTCAGCTTTGGATTTGCGTGTTGGCAAAAACCAAATGTGCTGTTTGTGCGGTTGGCTTTTTACACTGACGCACAACTCCTCTATACATCTGGTTTTTCCAGACATTATTAACCTAAATTAATAAATATGTGGGGTTTTTCAGTACAATACCAAAAATCTTCACCTTTAACTGAATGAGATATTTACCAAAAAACTCCCTTCAATTTAAACCAAGTGTATCCAAAAAATCCATTCCCAACTGCAATCCCAAAGCAATGTTGGGGTATATACACGAAAAAAGGGATGATTACCATCCCTTAAACACTTGAAAATCAATTTTGTAGCCTCGACACCCGCCCGAACGTACCGTTCGGTACGGGCGGGGGAATCGAACCCTAGCCTAAGCTCAAAGAAGAATATTTAATGGAAACTAGAAACAGGTTTTGGATTTAAAGGCATATCTAAAAGATGAATTTTATTGTAACCCGATTTTATATTTCAGAAATCTCCTCCCTGCTGCTGATTTGAAATATTTCTCTCTTTTGATTGCTTCCTGTAAGGTTTCAAATTCTTCAAAATAGACAATTTCAAAGGGAATGAAAGGTTTAATTGAAGCAGTCATGCCTGAATTGTGCTGCAAAAGTCTTTTTTGAAGATCCTTACAATGACCTTTATAAAAATAATCATGGTGCTTACTTTTCAACACGTAAGCATAAAACACTTCCTTCATCATAAAAAAGTTGAGAAAGATTGTAGCCTCGACAGGAATCGAACCTGTATCTAAAGTTTAGGAAACTTCTATTCTATCCATTGAACTACGAGGCCATGCTGAGACTGCTAGAAGCTAGAATCAAGACTGTTTCGAGTTTCGAGTTTCGAGTCTTGCCTCTTGTCTCTTGTTTCTTGGCTCTTATTTGCGTTGCAATTTAAAGCATTCTTCCCCATCCAAGCAAATAAATTTCAAGGCATTTGTGCATTTCGATAATTAAGCGCTATCTTTGCAGTCCAAAAATTAAGATGGACGGGATCCATCAATTCACTAAATATCAAAATTATATGGCAGTAAAAATCAGATTAGCGCGTAGAGGCAGAAAGAAAATGGCCATCTATGACGTCGTAGTCGCTGATGCTAGGGCTCCACGTGATGGACGCTTTATCGAGAAGTTGGGTAGTTACAACCCGAACACTGACCCCGCATCTATCAACATCAACAATGAGCGTGCTCTACAATGGTTGTTGAACGGTGCACAGCCTACGGATACCGTGAAGGCTATGCTTTCTTACAGAGGTGTCCTATTGAAAAAACACCTTCAGATCGGTGTGTTGAAAGGCGCCATCACCCAGGAACAGGCTGATGAGAAATTTGAAGCTTGGAAAGCATCCAAAGAAGCAGCTATCGGAGGTAAGGTTGATAAATTGACCAAAGCCAAAGAAGAAGCCCGTCAGAAGGCACTTGAGGCTGAGGCAGCTAAAAACCAAGCCCGTCTTGACGCAATCAAAGCCAGGGAAGAGGAGGCGAAAGCCGCAGCTGCGGCTGCAGAAGCCCCAGCTGAGGAAGCTGCAAGTGCAGAAGGTGAAGCCCCTGAAGCATCTGCTGAAGGAGAAGAAACCCAAGCTTAATTATCGCCTTTCCCATGAACAAAGACAATTGTTTTCAATTGGGCTATATAGCCAAAGTTCATGGACTTCATGGAGAAGTGGGTGTCGTACTGGATGTGGATTATCCGGAAGATTATGAAGACCTAAAGAGTGTCTTCATTGAGCAAAAATCAAGATTGGTTCCCTATTTCCTGGAACACTTTGTTGTCTCCCATAGCAATAAAGTACTGGCCAAGTTTGAGGACCATGATTCAGTAGAGGAAGCAGAAAAGCTGGTCGGTTCGGCCTTGTTTCTACCGCTCAACCAACTGGCACAGCTTGATGAAGACCAATACTATTTCCATGAATTGATCGGTTTCGAGGTTTTGGATGAAAATCTTGGAAAAATAGGGGAAGTCAAAGTCATTTATGACCTAGAAGCCCAGGATTTATTGGGTGTTGACCATAAAGGAAAAGAGGTGCTGATTCCCATTCAGGACCAAATCCTCCTCAAAGTCGACAAGGCAGCTAAGAAAGTTTACTGCCATTTGCCCGATGGATTGCTTGACATATACTTGGAAGACTGATGCGCATAGATATCATCACGGTGGTACCAGGCTTATTGGAGGGACCTTTTTCCCATTCCATCCTAAAAAGAGCGGAAGACAAGGGTTTGGCCATGGTCAGGATACACAACTTAAGGGATTATGCCAGCGGCAAACAAAAGCAGGTCGATGATTATGCTTTTGGAGGCGGTGCGGGCATGGTCATGATGATAGAACCGATCGCCAAATGCATTGATGCATTGAAAAGCGAAAGGGAATATGATGAAGTTATTTACATGACACCGGATGGTAAGACATTTGACCAAAAAATGGCCAATGAACTGTCGCTAAAAGGTAATCTCATCATTTTGTGCGGCCATTATAAAGGCGTGGATGAACGGGTCAGAGAGAAATTCATTACCAGGGAAATCAGTGTCGGCGACTTCGTGTTGTCCGGAGGAGAGCTCGCAGCAGCTGTAGTGGCCGATGCCGTGATCCGGTTGATCCCAGGGGTACTGAATGACGAAACTTCTGCCCTGACAGATTCCTTCCAAGACGGACTATTGGCACCGCCGGTTTATACCAGACCGGCAAATTATGAGGGAATGGAAGTTCCTGAAGTGCTTTTGTCCGGACATCAGGCAAAAATAGAATCCTGGAGATTTGACGCATCGGTTCGCCGTACCAAAGAAAGAAGACCTGACCTACTGGAAGGGAAAGGTTTCTAAGGCGATAACAAGAAAGCAAGATTGAATAGAGTTTAACAAATACTGCGAAGTGGCGCTTTGCTACAAGCAAATAAAAGATAAAGCTATGAGCGAACTACTTAAATTTGTAGAAGCGGAATACAGCGAGGCAAGAGCTAAATTCCCTTCTTTCAAGGCTGGCGATACCATTAACGTTCACGTAAGAATCGTAGAAGGTAACAAAGAAAGAGTCCAGCAATTTCAAGGAACTGTAATCCAAAGAAAAAACCCCAATACCAACGGTGAAACCTTCACAGTAAGAAAAGTATCCAACGGTGTGGGTGTGGAAAGAATTTTCCCTATCCTTTCTCCTTCCATCGAGAAAATCGAGTTATTGAGAGAAGGTAAAGTGAGAAGAGCGAGATTGTTCTACTTGAGAGGCCGTCAAGGAAAGTCTGCCAAAATCAAGGAAAAAATCAGACACCGCAAATAAGATCAACCGCATCTTATGCAAAAAAGGGAATCCGAATGGGTTCCCTTTTTTGGTTATTGCTCAATTGTAAAAAGAATTCAATGTAACAAAACCCACAATTAATCCATCCCGACATCCGAAATCTCCCTTTGTACTTTTTCCTTGGCTCTTACTCTACCCTTAAATTCAAATTTACGCAGCTACGTTACTTTAGCAATATCTTAGAATCCAGGTTAAAATTTATTATCTTTGCACCCTGATTTTCAGCAATCCTTCCAACCATTTCAAAGCTAAAAGGGTTGGATTACAGAAGTAAAAAACCAACATGAACAGAGAAGTACGTGTACGTTTTGCCCCCTCACCTACCGGGGCACTGCATATAGGAGGGGTGAGAACCGCCCTGTACAATTACCTTTTTGCCAGAAAAACCAATGGCAAATTTTTATTGAGAATAGAAGATACCGACCAAACCCGATTTGTGCCGGGGGCGGAAGAATATATCAAGGAAGCCCTGGACTGGCTGGGAATAAACCCTGATGAAAGTCCTTGGAATCCCGGTGACTGTGGCCCATACCGACAGTCCGAACGTAAACCTATGTACATGCAATATGCATTGGACCTGGTAGAAAAAGGACATGCCTATTATGCATTTGACACGGCTGAAGAATTGGATGCCATGAGGGAAAGGTTGACCGCCGCAAGAGTGGTTTCACCTCAGTACAATTCCATCACAAGAACACAGATGAAGAACTCCCTGACCTTGCCTGAGGATGAGGTGAAGGCGAGACTGGCTTCCGGCGAACCTTACGTGATCCGCATCAAAATCCCCAGAAAGGAAGAGGTAAGATTGAATGACTTAATCCGTGGATGGGTGATGGTACACTCCTCTACCTTGGATGATAAGGTTTTAATGAAGTCAGATGGTATGCCCACCTATCACTTGGCCAATATCGTGGATGACCACTTGATGGGCATCACCCATGTGATCCGTGGGGAAGAATGGTTACCTTCTGCGCCTTTACACGTATTGCTCTACAAGTATTTTGGATGGGAAGATACTATGCCCCAGTTTGCCCACCTGCCTTTACTATTAAAGCCTGACGGTAATGGAAAGCTCTCTAAAAGGGACGCCGACAAGCAAGGTTTCCCCATTTTCCCTATGGAATGGACAGACCCGAATTCAGGAGAAAAAGCCATGGGCTTCAGAGAGCAGGGATACCTGAAAGAAGCCTTGATCAACTTCCTGGCGTTTTTGGGTTGGAATCCAGGTGATCAAAGGGAGATGTTTTCTTTGGAAGAACTGGTGGATGCTTTTTCCATTGAGAGAATTGGCAAATCAGGCACAAAATTTGACATCAATAAGGCCAAATGGTACAATGAACAGTACCTGAGAGCTAAATCTGATGAGGAACTCGCTGTGTACCTGATGGCTGATCTTGAGCAGGAAGGTATTCAAATAGAAGGTGATAAGGCAGTACAAATAGCCCATATCATGAAAGAAAGGATCACTTTTTCCGCTGACCTCTGGAAAGAAGGGAAGTTTATGCTGATTGCCCCCACAACATTTGATGAAGCTGTTGCGTCTAAAAGATGGAATCAGGATGCTGTTACCGTCCTTAATGCCTATAATGAAAAATTAACTGCATTTTCGGGAGTGCTTAATCCTGAAACAGCCAAATCCCTGCTCGAAGCAGCAGCTGAAGAAAATGGTATTAAATTGGGCAAGGTTATGCAGGCCGTAAGGTTAGCAACCACAGGAGTAGGTGCCGGCCCTGACCTTATGGCTGTATTCAGCATCATCGGCAAGGAAGAACTCAGCCAACGTATAACTTTCGCGCTAGCGCATCTTTCAATTCAACCATAAATCGAACAAGGAAATGGCCAAAAAACCTAAAAAAGAAGAAACCCCAAAGGTTCACAAAGACCTGGAAGGCTTTAAAATGAATATTGATTCTTTTGGGGAGATTTCCAGTACCTTTTCCATTGACAAACTCAACGAATTCCTCAATAAAAATGTAGAGGATAAAAAATTGAAAGACAGGGAAGATATTGATGAAATCAAGGATAAAAAAGAAAAAAACAATAAGCAAAAGCCGGCTACAGTGCCGGCTTTTTGTGTCTATATTAAAAATTAGCATCAATAATTACTTGGAGATCATGAAAATACCTATATTTCCACTTAATAATTAGTAGAAACATGAAGACTTTCTTTATCACATCCATTTTTATTTTCTGCTCATTTTTAACTTTTGGGCAAACTGGAACCATTTCCGGAACAGTCACAGATGGTGAAACCGGTGAACCTCTCCCTTTTTGTAATGTTTTTATCAGCAATACCACAGTAGCCACGACAACGGACTTTGATGGCAATTACCTCCTTGAAAACGTGCCAGAGGGGGAATTCGAAGTGGGCTTTTCTTTTATCGGATATCAAGCCCAGCAAAAGGCAGCATCCATTCGTCCTGGGAGCAAATTAACTTTCAGTATAAGTTTGATGCCATTAGTTCAGGATTTGACTGATGTGGAAATCAAAGCTTCAAGGGATAGGGCTTGGGAGCGAGAACTCAGAAAGTTCAAATCTTACTTTCTTGGTAATGATGAGATGGCTGCCCAATGTGAAATTTTAAACCCATGGGTAATTGATTTTCCGGATGACAATAAAAATAACGATTTCAAAGCCATAGCCTACCAGCCCATTGAAATTGAAAACAAGGCCTTAGGTTATTTGCTGACTTTTGACCTTAAAGCCTTTCAGTTTACCCCCAGTTATTACATCATTTCAGGAGCTACCAGGTTTTCTGATCTAGACGCTCCCGATGAAAAAACCAAGTCGGAATGGGAAAGTAGAAGACTTGACACTTATCTGAAGTCTCCTGCCAATATGTTCAGGGCCATGATTATCAACCAGCACAATCAGGAAGGCTTTTTTCTCTATGGAGATAAGGTCGGCGGATCAGAAAGCAGGAACCTTAGGTCTGATGTTTTTGCCAATGAACTGGGCAAATCCGTCGTCCCTTACCAACCGGAAAACCTGGTTCAAGCAGGGAGAAGGCCAGGAGAATACCGAATCCTAATGAAAGGCAGGATTGAAATCCACTATGAAAAAGGCTATAGTACGGTAAACACCTATAAAGATGCCCCTTATCCCATTTCTTGGCTGGAGGTGAATGGTAACTATGTTCAGGTCAATTCCAATGGGATGATCTTAAATCAAAAGGATGTGATTTTTTCGGGGGATATGGATAAAAGTAAGATTTCCAAGCTATTGCCTTTAGACTACCAACCCAATCTGACAGGAAGGAATAATGTGCAGTTGGCCAAAGATGCCTACAGCATGCAGGAAAGGGTTTACCTTCACACTGACCGTTCTTTTTATTATTCTGGAGACCAGGTATTGTTCAAAGCCTATTTCAATTATGCCCGTCCTGAAATGAAGAGGGTGCTGAGCAATATCCTCTATGTGGAATTGATTTCTTCTGAAAGGGACATGATACTTCAGAAAAAATTCAAAATAGAAAATGGACAGGCTATTGGAGATATCACCCTTCCCGATACACTTAATCATAAAAACTATTACCTAAGAGCCTACACACAATGGAATAGGAATTATGGTCCAGATGCCTTTTATGTACAGCCCCTACCTGTTGTCAGCCCATTTGATAGGATCAGTGGTGAAGTTGAAAAATCAGAGCCCACTGAGATTCAGGTTAAATTTAGCCCTTCAAAAATCTCTTTGGGAAAAAGAGAAAAAATATCTGTTGAGCTAGCCGTCCAAGACCAGAATGGAACCCCCCTGGCCTCCAACCTTTCCATAGCGGTTAGGGATGGTTATTTTGCCCCCGATTTAACCTCAAAAACAAGTATTCAAGAAGTACTGGGAATTCAAGAAATACCTCCCCATATCACCACCGAAAAGTTTACTTATGATTTGGAAAGGTCTTGGAATGTTACGGGAAGATTTTATAATGAAAAAGGCAAGCCAAGTGCAAGTCCTTTCACGGTTTATTTCAACAATTTTGAGGGTATGCTTGAAATGGAATCTGATAAGGATGGAAACTTCACTTTGGAAGAAATGGAGTTTTATGGCCCGATGGAGTTTGCATTTATCGCTACAGACAGAAAAGGCAAAGCCTTTGGTAATTTTGAATTGGTGGAAAGTTTAAACCCACCTTTTTATGTACCGGAACACCTCCAACTGCCTAAAATTTCTACAGTAAGTACGCCCATATTCAGTGGATTAAATGACGAGGCAAATATGATCCCCTTAGAACAAGTTACTGTAGAAAAGGAAAAAGAACAGGGAGCATCAAGGGCAATTTATGGTACAGCAGATTATATTGTTACAGCAGATAAACTTAACCGAAATGGCAGTATCATGGACCTATTGATGAGTTTAAGAGCTCAGGTTCCAGGCATGTCTATGAATACCAATATGGAAATAAGGATTCGGGGAGGTGCTACTTCTGCGAGCCTTTCCATGGAGCCCTTGGTGATGATCAATGGCACGATAATGCCGTCCACCCCTGGCGTCCGTGCAGCAGATAACATTGCCTCCATCAACCCCAATGATATTGACAGGATAGAGGTAGTCAGTAGAACAAGTTCAATGATGGGTGATTTGGGAAGAAACGGTGTGATCGCTGTATATACCAAACAAGGCTTTAATCAATCATCTCTTTTGGGTGGGACGCCGGGTCTGGTCAGTATGATCATTGATGGTTTTGGCATTCCGACCAATTTTATGCCTTTTGACCATGATAATACCGAAGAAGTATTAGAATTAGATCAAAGGGTTACTTTATACTGGAACCCTTATGTGGTAACCGATTCAGAAAGCGGCAAATTCACTTTTGAATTTTTCAGTAATGACAGTGAAGGGCCAAAAATCATAGAGGTTGAGGGCTTAAGTATTGATGGGAAACCTATCCGAGCCACTTATTTACTGCCTTTTGGACAGTGATTCCAAAATCTATCCTTAATTTTGTCTCATGCATAGCAAAGCTATTCCTTTCACCTTTTTTCTTTTAGGGCTGGCCCTGATTTTTGAAGCTAAGGTTTTGGCCCAAACCAGTGTGGGTTTGAGAGGAGGAATCAGCAGTTCAGAGGTCACCTACCGTTATCAGTTGGGCAGACCACCCGTGTTCACATCAGGGGTGAGGCATAGCACTTTTGCTTTTGTCATAGAACATTTCGGTCAAAAAAATGCAGGCATACAGCTGGAATTACAGCGGATAACATTAGGCTATACCCAAGAAAACGAATTCCAGCAGGTCAATCAAAGTGATTGGGAATATTTGAAAGTACCTTTATTGTCCAATTTTTATTTTGGGAACAAGGGCAGGTTTCACATCAAACTAGGCCCCCATTTTGGTTACCTGATGCAGGCCAAAGATGTACGCCGGGAATTTGAAGGTGATGAAACTTTTCTCCCGACTTATGGCCAACCTGAGGATGACCCACGCCGCATCATGTATGGACTTAACTTGGGTGCAGGGCTTTCCAAACTTTTTGGCAAGAGTACACTGGCAGGGGATGTCCGACTTGCCTACGAATTCGGAAGACCTGAATCCTTGGAAAGGATATTTGACATGAATACTACCACTTTAGAAATCACATTAACTTACCTTTTCCAAATTCGAAAAGGAAAATGGCAAGATTAGAGGAACTATTCCAAGTGTTTCAAGGTATATTAGAAAAAACCAAACCTGATCATTATGCTTCAAGCGCAAAAGAGACCCGTTCATATTTACATGGAAGCCAACCCCAACCCAAACTCTTTAAAGTTTGTGGTAAATTTCATGTTGGCTGATGATGGCATCAGTTTCGATTACCCAAACCCTGAAAGCACAGAAAATTCTCCCTTGGCCAAAGAGCTATTCAATTTTGCAGCCGTAGAGCGGGTTTTCATAGCTTCCAATTTTGTCACTGTGACCAAAAATGAAGAAGTAGAGTGGCCTGAAATCCAGGATTTCGTCAGAAATCATATCAAGCAATACCTTGAAACCGGGAAAGCCCCAGTCAACGTTGTTTTTGACAAGGATCCATTATTTGATGAAAATGACTCCGAAACAGTCAAAAAAATCAAGGGGATTTTGGACGAATATATCCGCCCAGCTGTTGAACAGGATGGCGGCGCCATCGTTTTCCACAGTTTTCAGGATGGGGTGGTGAAAGTCTTGCTGCAGGGAAGCTGTTCAGGATGTCCCTCCAGTACTGTTACCTTAAAAGCCGGTATCCAAAACCTTTTGACTAGAATGCTCCCTGAGGTAAAAGAAGTACAGGCAGAAGGCGTTTAATAGCAAAGAATCATATCTGAAAAAGGAAAGTCTTTTCCGGCTTTCCTTTTAATTGTAAAACCATTTTTAATGTGCTAAGAGGAAATTGGACCTGGGCAATTCTTGGATTATTGAGCATATTTGTCAGGTATCTAGCCGTAAGATTTCCTGAAAAAACAGAAGAACTTTATTCCAGGACCATTTTTCCTGGCATCAGGAATCTCATCGACCTTAGTATTTCCCGTTTACCCTTCCCCACCGTGTATATTTTTGTGGGTACGGTCGTGTTGGTCTTTTCCTTTTTCATTTACCACTTGCTTCAGAAAGTAGGTTGGAAGGATAAGCTAGGTTACAGTATCCGGTCATTATGCAATGGCTTAGGGGCTTTAGTTTTCTTCTTTTTGATTTTATGGGGCTATAACTATCAGCGCATTCCCATATTTGAACAGATTGGGATGAAACCCGTTGCCCTCACAATGGAACAGGTACAAGCTGAACTGGATTTGACAAGAAATATCCTGAACCAACTCAGGTACAACATTGAAGAGGATACAGTGGCCATTGAAGCCATCATGCCTTATGATGAGTTAGAGCGCATGGTACGGTCCAATATGCGGGAGAACCTTTACCTCTTGGGCTTAAACTTTACAGGTGAACCACGTACCAAGCAGTTCTTCCCAGCAGGTTTTATGCGGCGCATGGGCATTTTGGGCATTTACTTTCCCTTCACCGGTGAAAGCTACATCGACCCAACCTTGCATCCTTTAGAAAAGCCTTTTACCATAGCGCACGAAATGGCCCATAGCTATGGTGTCACCGACGAAGGGGAAGCCAATTTTATCGCTTGGGTGATTTGCTCCAATTCCGATGACCCACTCTTACAATATTCCGGTCAACTCCGCTTGCTCAGGTATCAAATGAATGATCTTTTCCGCATGTCAAAGGAGCAATATGGGGAATTTTTGAAAACCTTGCCCAGAGGCATCAGAAATGACCTGATATCTATTCAGCAGGCTAATGAAAAAATCAAGCCCTTCAATCTGGAAATCAGCAGAAAATCCAATGATCTTTTCCTTCGCACCCAAGGTGTAAAGGCTGGAGTTGCCAGCTACCAACAACTGCCGATGCTGGCCTATGCCTGGAGAAATAGTTTGAATGAGTGATTTTTCCGAATATAAAAAAGAATCCAACAACATCAGCTATCTAGGTACGGGATTTTACCTGGAAGAGGCCACCACCATTTGAGCGCCAAGGAAGGGAATTATCAGTGAAATGAAAATGGAAAACGGGATAAAGGGTAGTAGTATTTCTTTTGATGCCTCAGACAATTTCGTTGAAATATATCATGAAGACGGCACTTTCACCAGATTGGTCGTGCTGAAATCTGGATCAGAAAAGAAATGAGCAAAAAGGAACTGAAGCGCCTGGAATCCGAATAATCAAATGGGCAGCCAGGCCCTTGTCATTTCTTTTTTTCCTGGAGGACCAGGTAGGGTTTCGACCTCTAGTCCAAGCTCTTTGAGGTTTCTTTTCAATTGGCCCTGCGCACAGTAAGTCACGAAAACTGCCCCTGGATTCATGGCATCTACTACCTTGTCAAGACTTTCTTTGGTCCACAGCTCTGGCTGCTTACTCGGTGCAAATGCATCAAAAAACACCACATCGGCAGGGTACAATACTGACTCTTCCAAAGTGGTTTTATCCTTTTTCATGTTGAAATACTCGGATACGATGGCACCTTCATTCCAAGGGGCCTCATGCAACATGTGAAAATAGGGCGCATAGTGATAAATCGAAGTATCCACCTCAGTATAGTTCAATTGGCCATACACTTCCTTTTCCAAGGGAAAAGGCTCTATGCTGTGATAAAGTAAGGGGACTTTGTATTGTTCCGCCCAAACTAAGCTCAACCAGGCATTTAATCCTGTACCAAAACCCACTTCAAAAATTCTGATTGGGAATTGACTAGGATTTCGAGCTGCCCAAGCTTCTAATCCATAAAGCATGAAAACATGCACCGATTCCCTATATGCTCCATGAAATGAATGATATGTCTCATTTAACTCTGGAACAAATAAGGAATGGGAGCCATCCTCAGTGGTAATGATTTTAACTTCTCTGGACATTTTATTTTTTATAAATCAGGGCAACACAATAGGCCGAAACCCCCTCTTCTCTGCCTACAAAGCCCAACTTTTCAGTAGTAGTGGCTTTGATGGATATGGCACCCTCTTCTACCCCCATTACTTCAGCAAGACAAGCTTTTATCGCTGGAATATGGGGATTGACTTTTGGCAATTGCAAGCAGACAGTGGAGTCAATGTTCCCTACTTCATATCCTCCTTCCCTAATCAGCTTCATCACTTCGCGCAAAAGGATTTTGCTATCAATTCCCTTGTATTTGGGGTCTTTGTCAGAAAAATGATACCCAATATCACGCATATTGGCAGCACCCAAAAGGGCATCACAGATCACATGGATCAATACGTCTGCATCGGAATGGCCCAAGGCCCCTTTTTCATGTTCCAGTTTGATCCCCCCTAACCAAAAATCTAAGCCTTCATGTAACTGATGCACATCATAGCCAAAACCAATTCTGAAGTTATTCATAACGCTTTAATATTCTTTACGGTTTGAAATTAGATACAAGAGGAAAGAACCAAGAGTCAAGACAAGATGCAAGACATAAGACCTAATTTCTTCATATCCATAAATACCCCAATATCTATTGCAAACTTATTTCTTTTTTATTCAAAATTATTTAGCAACAGCCTTATAATAAACTGTTGAAGCATTCTCCTCTTTGAGAATCTCTTTTCCCCAATCTAAAATGCTTTCAGCTGGTATCTGTGTTTTCTTCTCATAGCTGGTTTGGTACAATTCAGGATCTCCCAAATGCGCATAATAGGCTAAACTCATGGCCCGGTTCAACAATTGAACCGACTCATATGTTTTCATGGCTTCTGCCTGGTTTTTTACTTTGGTGAGGGTATCTCCGGGAATTATGGACTCAAGAAACTCCTGTACTACCTCATCTAGTGCATTTTCGGCCCATTCAGCAGTTTGGCCTTTTTCCATCTTACCGGAAAACACCAATAATCCAGGATCTACTGTTCCGAAAATATACGCCCCAATGGAAGCAAATATATTCCCGTTTTTAACAAGTTTTTGTTCCAAAATAGAAGAACGCCCAAAACCCAGAATATCAGTGATTAAATCTGCTTGCAAATACCCTTCCTTCAATTTACCTGGCATATGGTAAACCTTGTAAAGGGCATCTGTAGGCACCTCTGACTCCACTGTAAGAACTTTTTTAGCTTTTTGAGGCATTTCTTGGGAGATGGTCTTTTTAGGCATACTGCTGCTGGGAATATCCCCAAACCATTTCTTTGCCAAAACTTCCACCTGATCGAAAGTTACATCTCCAGCAACTACCATGATTGCATTATCAGGCCTGTAATGGGTGAAGTAAAACTCCTCTACATCCTCCTTGGTATAGTTGACGATATCTTCAATGTCTTTCCCAATGGTCGGCCATTGATAGGGGTGTATGTCAAAAGCCAATCCCCTGATATGGTGAAACACATCACCATAAGGTTGATTCAGATAGCGCTGCTTGAATTCTTCAATAACTACCTTTCTCTGTGTTTCAATGGTTTTCTCACTTAAATTAAGCTGCAGCATTCTGTCCGACTCCAGCCAAAAAGCAGTCTCAATATTAACTGCAGGAAGCGTGATGTAATAGTTGGTAATATCTGTATTGGTAAAGGCATTACAAGATCCTCCTACCCGCTCAAGTGCCGTATCAAAAACGGGTACATTTTTAGAACTCCCAAACATGAGGTGTTCAAAGTAATGTGCCAGACCCGTCTTTCCAGGGATTTCATTCCTGGAACCTACCTTGTACAGGATATTGAGCACAGCCATCTTGGTGCTATGGTCTTCATGGACCAATACTTCAAGGCCATTATCCAATACAAACCGTTGATAGTTGATCATAAATCAGACTTAAGAAATGGGTTCAGCTTAAGCATCTATGCTTTCCCCTTTGTAACCCGCCTTTTCCAATGCCAATTGGATTGTTTCTTCTTCAACATCTCCTTCCACGGTCAATATTCTTTCAGGGTGGCTTAAATCA
Organism: Cecembia lonarensis LW9; assembly: GCF_000298295.1. Lineage (GTDB taxonomy): Bacteria > Bacteroidota > Bacteroidia > Cytophagales > Cyclobacteriaceae > Cecembia > Cecembia lonarensis. The sequence continues at coordinate 3,951 of NZ_AMGM01000013.1, read as the reverse complement.
ACTTTCCATGCATTCGGTACCACCTTATCCATCTCAAGGGTGATAGCAGCTACACAGGCTCCACATTTAACATTGGTTTTAAATTGTATTTTCTTCATATCAAGGTTTAATTTACAAACCAAATTCTTTTTTGATGGTATCTACATAATCCAGTTTTTCCCAAGTAAAGAGTTCAACTTCAAAACCTAAATCTTTACCATCAGGCGTTTTAAATGTTTTAGTGATCACCTCATTTTTCCTGCCCATATGGCCATAGGCTGCAGTTTCTTCATAAATGGGATTTCTAAGTTTGAGTCTTTGTTCAATGGCATAAGGTCTCATATCAAAAATATCTTCCACCTTTTTGGCTATTTGTCCATCACTCAAATTAACCTTGGAAGTACCATATGTGTTCACATAAATACCCATGGGTTTGGCAACACCAATGGCATATGATACCTGTACGAGCATTTCATCGGCAACACCTGCGGCAACCATGTTTTTGGCAATGTGCCTTGTAGCATAAGCCGCTGAACGGTCCACTTTTGACGGGTCTTTTCCTGAGAAAGCACCGCCACCATGTGCCCCTTTTCCACCATAAGTATCTACAATTATTTTTCTGCCGGTCAGCCCGGTATCTCCGTGTGGGCCACCAATGACAAACTTACCGGTGGGGTTGATATGATAGGTGATTTTATCGGTGAACAAAGCCTGGTTATCTTGCTTTAATTGGGCCTTTACCCTTGGTATCAGGATATTGATCATATCCTCTTTTATTTTTGCCAACATCGTAGGTTCATCAGCAAAATCATCATGTTGTGTGGAAATTACAATGGCATCAATCCTTTGTGGTACATTATCATCTGAATATTCAATGGTCACTTGGGCCTTTGAATCAGGTCTCAAATATTTTATCTCTTGGTTTTCCCTCCTCAAAGCAGCTAATTCCTTAAGAATCATGTGAGAAAGATCTAAAGCCAAAGGCATATAATTATCGGTCTCTTTGGTAGCATAACCAAACATCATTCCTTGGTCACCTGCACCTTGCTCTTCCGGATTGCCCTTGTCTACTCCCTGATTGATGTCCGGTGATTGTTCATGAATGGCAGAAAGCACCCCGCATGAATTACCATCAAACATATACTCTCCTTTAGTATAGCCAATTCGGTTGATCACTTGACGGGCAATTTGCTGTACATCCAAGTAAGTATCTGACTTCACCTCTCCTGCAAGAATAACCTGCCCGGTAGTCACCAGGGTTTCACAAGCAACTTTCGAATTGGGGTCAAAAGCCAAAAAATGATCAATCAAGGCATCTGAAATCTGATCAGCAATTTTATCTGGGTGTCCTTCAGATACTGATTCTGAAGTAAATAAATAAGGCATATAATAATAGGTTTAGTCCTTTTCCAAACGGTGTGTAAAAATACAGTTTACAGGGGAAATAAAAAATTGATTTACACCATCCATATTTTGAAAGTCACATAATGAAGTTAATCCTTAGGAATACAGAATGAAGCAAGGATAGTTTTAAAATTGCGCGTCAAGCTTTGGCATATTTTCTTCCAAAGCCCCGTTAAATCCTTAACTTTGTTTGCAATATGACCAATTCAAGCCCCTCCATGAACGAAAGGTATATGCAAAGAGGTGTATCTGCCTCAAAAGAAGATGTGCATCAGGCCATCTCCCAATTGGATAAAGGACTTTTCCCCAAAGCATTTTGTAAGATAGTTGAGGATACCTTGGGCAACGACCCTGAATTCTGCAACATCATGCATGCAGATGGCGCAGGCACCAAATCCTCACTAGCTTATATGTATTGGAAAGAGACAGGTGATTTAAGTGTTTGGAAGGGCATTGCCCAGGATGCGATCATCATGAATATGGATGACCTACTATGTGTGGGTGCCATCAATAACATCTTGGTTTCCTCAACAATTGGCCGAAATAAAAACCTTATCCCAGGAGAAGTGATCTCCGCTTTGATCAATGGTACTGAGGAAGTTTTACAAATGCTTAGAGACCATGGGGTCAATGTGGTATTGACAGGGGGTGAAACAGCAGACGTGGGTGATTTGGTACGTACGGTAATTGTAGACAGCACGGTAACCTGCAGGATGCGCAGGGATGAAGTCATTTCAAATGACAATATCCGGCCAGGGGATGTGATTGTGGGCCTTGCTTCTTTTGGACAGGCCACCTATGAAGACTACTACAATGGAGGTATGGGATCCAATGGACTGACCTCCGCAAGGCATGACGTCTTCCATAAGCTTTTAAAAAATAAATATCCTGAAAGTTATGATGCAGCGGTTCCCGATGCGTTGGTTTACACAGGCAAATATAACCTAACAGACCCAGCACCCGGTCTTCCGGTCGATATGGGTAAATTGGTTTTATCACCGACAAGAACCTATGCTCCTATCATGGTGGATGTATTGAAGTACCTTAGGCATAAAATCCACGGTATCGTACATTGCAGTGGTGGTGCCCAAACCAAAGTACTTCATTTTGTAGACAGCGTGCACGTAGTAAAAGACAATCTTTTTGAAACGCCTCCTTTATTTAAAATCATCCAAGAGGAAAGTGGTACCGACTGGAAAGAAATGTATAAAGTATTCAATATGGGACACCGCATGGAGATTTACCTGGAAGAGCGGTATGCTGAAGAGGTGATCGATATTGCCGAAACTTTAGGAGTTGAGGCCAAGATCATAGGAAGAGTCTTGCCTTTTGAAGGCAAAAAGGTTACCATTCAGGGTGCTCATGGTACTTTTGAATACTGATGAATCAGAATAAGCTTTCCAAATCCACGATTCAAAAAATATTCAGGCTACTCGCATGGATTCTGAGTATATTATTTTTTTTATTGATGGCAGTTTTTACAAGAGTAGATAGAAGGCCTTATCAGGAAATGGGGTACTACCATGAAACCATGCAAAGGCTGGAGAATTTATCCTTTGAGGCCGATCAGGGAAATTTCTGGAAAGCAGGCTGGTCTAAAGTAAATGCCACTCCCAATCAACCGGCAAAATTAGCAGGATACCGTCCCCGTGGCACCTATGAGTTTGTCCAAGATAGCAGCTATATCCGCGCTATCGTATTAGGAAACGAAAATAAAAAGGTGGTCTTTTTGAATTACGAACTGATGATTATTCATCCCCACCTGAAGGAAAGGATTATTCATAAAGCCCAGCAATCGGGACTCGCCATTGACCACTATTACTTTACAGCTACGCATACACACAGTGGCATGGGCGGCTATATGCCCGGTTTGATCGGGAAGTTTGCATTTGGAGGGTTTGACAAAGCATTAATCCATTTTTGGGAGGAAAAAACACTGCTTGCCATACAAAGTGCCATTGAAAAAATGGATGCCGTAAATTTGATCTACAAGAAAACCAACACCGAAAATCTTTTAGCCAACAGGTTAATCCCAGATGATCCCGTAGATCCCTTTGTACGACAGTTGATCTTTGTCAAGAATAATGGACAAAAGGCTACACTCCTGACATACAATGCACACCCAACCATATTGGATAGAAAGTTCATGGGACTATCTGGAGATTACCCCCATTACCTATCCAAAAACTTAGAAGAAAGCTATGACTTGGCCCTATTTGCTGCAGGTACCATGGGGAGCCATAAACCTATATCTGGCGGTAAATCAATCACTGACGTGGAACAATACGGCAGGATTTTATCGAGGCAACTTACAGAACAACCATCGAAATCCGATACCTTAAAAGCCCCTGGCCTGACCCCACTGTTTTTACCATTGGATTTAAGAAAAGCACATTATCGAATTGGAAAGAATATTAGAATAAGACCTTGGCTTTTTAATCTGTTGTTGGGAGACACCCACCCACATTTTGATATCATCAAACTGGACAATACATTAATTATCAGTTCCAGTGGTGAAATTTCAGGTGTTTTCATGAAAAAATGGGAAGAGGAGGCCCGGAAAAGAAA
>NZ_AMGM01000012.1 GCF_000298295.1 Cecembia lonarensis LW9 | reverse complement strand
TACAGCCTGATTTTAAAAATAAAGGTTTGATGCTGTTTCGCTATGTTTGCTATGCTGCTATGTAGTGCTTTTTTTAACCACATTAAAGAACATAGGACACATAGTTCCCCTATATCTGCCGCCTGATTTTAAAAATAAAGGTTAGCTGCTGTTGAGCTATGTTAGCTATGCTGCTATGTGGTGTTTTTTTTTAACCACATTAGAGAACATAGCACACATAGTTCCCCTATATCTGCCGCCTGATTTTAAAAATAAAGGTTTGCTGCTGTTGAGCTATGTTAGCTATGCTGCTATGTGGTGTAATTTTTAACCACATTAGAGAACATAGCACTGGATTTGCAACAAAAAAACTGGACAAAATATTTGTTTTTGAAATGGGGGGGTATTTTTAGTTGATTGATCAAAACAATTTAATTCAATATCAATAATAATGAAACACATTTTTAAAGCTTTAGCTTTGCTAGTCCTAGCAGCTTGCTCGGAAAAATCAAATGATCCTTATGAAAATATGAGACCCACCTTTGAGGTTTCGGTGGAATCGGAGACACCAATACATGATATCTTAAACGTAACTGAAATTATTCCTTTAAGACAATTGGAGGGTAATTTTTTGAGTCAGATTAACAGATTAGTGGTTACAGAAGATTTTATTTTTGTGCTGGATGAGCAGTTCACAAACCTGATAAGGTACAATTCAAAAGGAATACCACTCAATAGGATCAGCAAATTTGGGAATGGCCCTGAGGAAATGCCAGTGATTACGGATTTCACGGTTGATCAAAATTCCAAGACTATAATCCTTTTAAATCAAGAAGAGAAATCTTTGCACACTTTTGATTTTGACAATAGATTCATTGGAAAAAAGAAATTAGATCATCAAGCAGATATGATTGGATTGAATAAAGACAATGAGATCGGATTGTCAATTACCTATTTCAATGAAGCCTATCACAATTTTCAATTGATCAACTCTGAGATTAAAAACTTGGGTTATTTTTTTCCTTTCCCTCAAGATGTTTTTGCAATTGGTTTAAAAAATATCTCGGGCCACTTGACCAAAGGATTTGATGGTAAATTATTATATAATGAACCCGCATCATCCATAATTTGGGAAATATCAAAAGAAAAATTACAAGCAAAGTATGCTTTTTCCAGTAAAAATCCGATGTGGCCAGAAACTGAAAAACACAAGCTCAATTCTTTTTTCATGGAACTTTCTAAGGGAGAATTAGACTTCTTAGGCAGATTTTTTGAAGAGACAGGATCCCATTTGGTTTTTCAGTGGAATAGGAAAAAAAGTCCATCAAGCAATCGGATTGTTGACTTTAGGATTGGTGTATTCGATAAAAGAAATAAACAGTCAAAAATAAGTTTAGCGGACGATTTTACGAGGAAATTAGTTGGTCCATTGGCAGCTTTTGGCAATGATGTTTATTTTTACATCTTACTAAAGGATTTGATTCAACTAGCAGATGCGGATATATTGTCAAATTTCAGGGCTTACATCCAAGAAGATTTATCGTCAATAGATGATTCGGAATTGCCTGTTTTATTAAAAATGGAATTAGCAAAATAAGAGTGCGTGTAGGCTAATTCCTTCTGAAAGGCACCATCCCTATACGTATATATATTCATTTTTTTTCTCTTCGGGGTACTCGGTTTATGAAAATTCCTTACCTTTGCAGTCCGTTCGGGTGAACGGGGTTTTTGATTGTTAATCAAAGACTTGATGTAAAACTAAAAACCTCAACCCCATGACCCTAGGGTTGTTGAAAATCAGGGTCAATCATTATTATGTCTAATCAAAAAGAGTTTAACTGGGACGATTTCGACACCAAAGGATTTGGTGAAGGTTATTCCAAAGAAAAAAGAGCCGAAATGGAGGCTCTTTACGAAGGTACCTTGAATGAAATCACTGAAAAAGAGGTGATCAAAGGTACTGTAGTGGGTATCAATGACAAGGATATCATTATCAATATCGGCTTCAAATCTGACGGATTGGTACCTGCTTCCGAATTCCGTGATGTTCCTGATCTTAAAATCGGTGATGAAGTTGAAGTTTTCATCGAAGAGCAGGAGAATTCATTGGGTCAATTGGTATTATCCAGAAAGAAAGCCAGAATGGTACGTGCTTGGCAGGATATCGAAGATGCCTTGGCCAATGACAGTGTCATCGAAGGTCTTGTAAAAAGAAGAACCAAAGGTGGTTTGATCGTAGATATCTACGGTGTTGAGGCCTTCTTGCCGGGTTCCCAGATTGATGTAAAGCCTATCAGAGACTTTGATGTCTACGTAGGTAAGAAAATGGAAGTTAAAGTGGTTAAAATCAACCACACCAATGATAACGTAGTTGTTTCTCACAAAGTGTTGATCGAGAAAGATCTTGAGAAGCAAAAAGCAGAGATCTTGAATAACCTGGAGAAAGGTCAGGTATTGGAGGGTGTGATCAAAAACATGACCAACTTCGGTGTATTCATCGATTTGGGAGGTGTAGATGGTCTATTGCACATTACCGATATTTCTTGGGGAAGAATCAACCATCCGGAAGAAGTCCTCAACTTGGACGACAAAGTTCAGGTGGTGGTTCTTGACTTCGATGATGACAAGAAGAGAATTTCTTTGGGCATGAAGCAGTTGACTGCTCATCCTTGGGATGCGCTTTCTGCTGAGTTGGAAGTTGGTTCCAGAGTTAAAGGTAAAATTGTCAATGTCGCTGACTACGGTGCATTCCTGGAATTGGCTGCCGGCGTTGAAGGTTTGATCCACGTATCTGAAATGAGCTGGTCTCAGCACTTGAGAAACCCTGCTGATTTTGTGAAAGTGGGTGATGAAATCGAAGCGGTAGTATTGACTTTGGACAAAGACGAAAGAAAAATGTCTTTGGGCATCAAGCAATTGACTGAAGATCCATGGACCAAAGGTGACATGGTGACCAAATATGCTGTAGGTACCAAGCACACAGGTGTGGTAAGAAACCTGACCAACTTCGGCCTTTTCCTTGAATTGGAAGAAGGTATCGATGGATTGGTACACGTATCTGACCTTTCCTGGACCAAGAAAATCAAGCACCCATCTGAGTTTGTGAAAGTAGGTGATGAGTTGGAAGTAGCTGTTTTGGAATTGGATGTTGAAAACAGAAGATTGGCTCTTGGTCATAAGCAATTGGAAGAAAACCCTTGGGATACTTTTGAATCAGTATTCCCTGTAGGTTCCGTACATAAGTGTACTGTAAACTCCAAGAATGACAAAGGTGCTGTTCTTGAACTTCCTTACGGATTGGAAGGATTCGCTACCTCTAAAAACTTGGAAAAAGAAGACGGTTCTCAGGTAGAAGTTGGTGAAGCTTTGGACTTCAAAGTGACCGAATTCTCTAAAGACGATAAGAGAATCGTTCTTTCCCACACTGCTACTTTCAAAGAAGAAGCCAAGCCTGCTGCTGCGCCTAAAAAGGCGAAGAAAGCTGCGCCTGCTGCTGATGCTACCCCTGCAGAGAAATCCACTTTAGGTGATATCGATGCTTTGGCGGAGTTGAAAGAGAAGATGGAAGGCGGGAAAAAATAAGACGCAAGAAACAAGATGAGTATCTTGTGAGTAATACAATGAGTGGCTGTCGGAAGGCAGCCACTTTTTTTATAACCTTTGAGGTTTACCAAACCTCGAAGGTTTTTTCTCAAACCCATTGATTTGAGGTTTTCCAAGCTTCTAAGTTTTTCTCTTAAAATCCAGTGAATTGCTCCTAAACCTCAAGGATTTTTTAAAACCAACATATGTAGTGATTTGCTGTTATTTTTAACGGCAAAGCCAAGAAATTAAAAAGAAGTATTTAGATTAATGGTTCTGATCTGGGTTTATTAAAATTGAATAACTAATGAAAACTTTTCAATTGATTCGATTAGGGGCTTCTTTTCTTATCCTTGGCTTACTTTTGGCCTGCTCTTCAAGTGAAAAGAACGCTTCAATAGCTTCCGGTTCCAACGAATGGGAATTGGTGATTTTGGATTCTGTTCAGGTGGATTATTTGGGAACTGTTGATGGAGGGGATTTTAGGAATGGAAAGGGGGTATTTTTCAATTTTCAGGAAAATAAATTGATTGAATTTGATACCAATGGAGAAATTATCCACGAATCTTCTTATCCAAAGGATGGGCCAGGGAAAGTTCAATATCCAACACAGTTGCGGTATACAGCTGATGGAAAACTTTTTGCAGCAAGTTTTATGGGTTGGTTATATGAATTAAATTCAGATCTATCGCTGAAAGAAGAAATAAAACTTGCTTTTCCAACTGAGGCAAAGGACGGAGGCGGTTTTCTTCGAAATTTGGAATTTTGGGATAATTCTTTGATTAGTTTTTATCCTGGGAGAGACGGTGCAAATCCCTATGATCCCCATTTTTTTAGAGATCACTATTTATTGGAAAAAATCAACCTTGAAACTTGGGAGGCTACACCTATCATTAGAATTCCATCTATATCAAGATATGCATCGGATAAATTCTACGAAAGGCCTTGGTTACAATTTGGCATTCAGGAAAATACACTTGAGTTAGTGTTAAGCAATGAGACGTTTGTCCATAAGTATGACCTAAATAATGGAGGAGCGTATTTGTATTCCATAGATTTCAAGCCTTCCAAATTTTTGGATAATGGTGAACACCAAGAAAAATATCAGTATGTATCGGGTATAAGAATGCTTGATGGACGTGTAAAGCGGTTTTTTGTCACCGAAAAAGGATCAGTTTTGATTTACGAAGAAGGAATCGATGAAGAAACATTCTTACAAAATGAATTGAATGATCCTAACAACTTTCCAAAACATAAAAACTTTCAAAATAAAGTATTGAAAATTGTTTTTCGGGACAGTTCACTTTCCAATGAAATAATAATTCCATACCGGATAGGGGCAATATTGAATATTGAGGAGTTGGAAAACCCATTTTACGCAGTAAGAGATGATGATTTTCTAGGGGAAGAACAAGATTTCCTTACATTTTATAAACTTCTGTTGAGAAAAAAATGAATGGATTTTTGATGTACTAAGTACAACCTACCAAGTAGGGATTTGTCTTGTAAATTGAAAAAGTGGCTGCCGGAAGGTGGCCACTTTTTTTATTGTTGTGAGTAAAATATTCCGGTTTAGGAAACCATGCCTATAAAATTGATAGTGTTGTTGGAGTACTACAATACATTAAATATGAAGATTTGTGAATCAAATCGAAAAAATCATATAATTTTTGTGAATACATTCACAAAAATTATATTAAATTAGTGAATAAGGCTTTTTCCCTCTATTATCATGGATTTCAGACATTACTTTTGGCGTACTACCGCCCAACAGGAAATTGATTCTAACAAACACAACTTTATTAGTTTGCCCTGTCTCAACCATTTTTACCCTCATTCTATTCTCTGAAAATACCAAATTTTAGAACTCCTAATGCGTATTTCGGGTTAAACCCTCATAAGCAACGTGTGCGCTGTATTTTTAAGGGCAAAAGTTGGGGATTTCTGGATAAATTTTTAGTTTAATATTCCTGTTCTGAGTTTTGAATTAAAAATTAAATGGCTTATGAAAGCTTTTCGATTATTTGTACTGGGGATTTCTTTTCTTGCCTTCGGGCTGTTTTTCTCCTGTTCTAAAAGTGAAGAGAAAGCCTCATTGGCCACTGGTTCCAATGAATGGGAACTGGTTATTTTGGATTCTATTCAGGTGGATTATTTAGCTGATGTAAGGGAGGGTACTTTTAATAATGGGATAGGTCTGATTAAGGATATTTCCAGTAGCACGTTAGTTAAGTTTGATACAACAGGCAGAATTCTTCTTAAAAAGGAATTCCCTCAAGAAGGTCCTGGATCAGTAATGTGGTTGCAGACTTTGGTTGAACATAATGGAGAATATTTTGGATTGACCTCATTCAAAGATATCTATCATTTCGATAAAGAACTTAATATCAAAGAAACGCTTAAAATGCCTTTTTTAGGTGAAGCGAGAGGAGGGGCTTACAATAGAAAGAATATTACTGTTTGGAATGAAAAATTGCTTTTGTGGTATCCGGGGCGCGATGGTGTCAGTCCATACATAGACTATTTTCATAGAGATTATCCACTTTTGGAATTATTTGACTTGAAAACCAGAAATTCAATACCAGTAGTAAGAACACCTTCTACCTCAAAATTTAGTGGCGAGGATTTTCATGTAAGTCCAAGTATATCTTTTGCTATAGCCAATGATAGTCTTTATTTAGTGTTTTCAAATGAACCTTTGATTCATGTTTATTCGATGGAGGATAGTATCGCATGGACGAGAAGTTTTGATATAGGAGCATCAGATTTCAAATTAATGCCTGGACAGAAAACGCCTGTCACTTATCAGGAAATGATCAGAATGTATGAAGCAAGTGTTTATGGTATATTTACTGATGCCAAAAATATTATCCTCACCTATCATGGAGGGATTGATGAGGAAACTTTCACCATTAACGAATTAAAGGAAAGGGAGAATTTTTACCGATATCCGGAATTTCTCAAAAACTACCTCAAAATTTATAACCACGAATTAGGATGGTCCAACCCGATAATGATTCCTGCCAAAATCAAACTGATCCTCAATATTGAATCAGTAGAGAAACCTTTTTACGCTTTAAGAGATGACGATTTCATTGGGGAAGAACATGATTTTTTGACGTTTTATAAGCTACAGTTGAGGAGAAAATGAATGAAACCGGATGACATAGGTTTCTTTATCCGTGCTTTTTTGTTGCAATATGTCACCAATTAATCTTTTCTGCTGTAATCGGTAATTCCCTAATCCTCGTCCCTGTACAATCAAAAACAGCATTGGCAATGGCTGCCGCTACAGGACCTTGAGCTGCTTCCCCAGCACCCAAAGGTGGGAGTTCAGGACGGTTGATGACATATACCTCGACCTCAGGGACATCGTTTGTTCTCAAGATAGGGTAACTGTTCCAGTCTTTACTTAAAAACCCATGTTCATCATACTTGACCGCTTCTATAAGTGTCCAACTGGCAGATTGGATCATGCCTCCCTCTGTCTGATTGATGATTCCATCAGGATTGATGCACTGTCCGGCTTCAATGACTCCCACCATTCTTGTCAATTTGAAAGATTTCCGCTCTGGATCTTTTTCTACTTCAGCCATTACTGCAAAGTAGGCAGCTGTGTTTTTGTATTTGGCAAAGGCAATTCCATACCCTTCGTTCCCTGATCGTCCCATGGCATTCCAGTTGGTCTTTGATTTCAATTCCTCCAAAACTGCGATAGCCCTTTCATCCTTCAGGTTATTGATCCGGAATGTGAATGGGTCCATGTCAGAAGTCTCAGCCAGTTCATCCATAAAAGATTCCAAAGCAAAAATATTGGCATAAGCACCAAGTCCCCTGAGCGCAGAGGATCTCAAGGGACCATCATAGTTGAATAATTTTAAATTCAGGGCAGGTATATCATATAGAGGAATGGCATTTCGGTAGGCCCCTCCTGAAAATCCTCCTTTTTTGAATTCAAAAGGATTTTCCAAATACCGGGCAGAGATAAAGTGTCCCGCATCTCCACGTGCCCTGGTACTATGGGAGTCAGACCAGATTTTGCTGTCCCAAGCTTGAATCATCCCTTCCTTTGATACACCGGCTTCCAATTCCATGATCATGGCAGAACCATAAGGTTCCCATTGGTGCTCATCTTCCCGCATCCATTGAAGTCGGATAGTTTTTCCAGGAAAGGCCTTTGCGATGAGTGCTGCTTCTGCGGATACGTCATCAGCACCATTGTGTCCATAACAGCCAGAACCAGGTACACCAATGCACCTGATATTTGTCAGCTCCACCTGAAAAAGGTCTGCCAGTGTGGACTGTAAAGGGTAGACGCCCTGGGTAGGAGACCAAACCGTAAGCTTCTCTTCTTCCCATTTTGCCAAAGCACAGGAAGGGCCCGCAGACCCATGCATGTGATAAGGTCGTTGAAAGGCAGATTTAAGTCGGATAGGAGAGTTGTTCAGCTTCTCAGAGATATTGGGGTTTTCCTGTATGATTTCCGGCTTTTGGGCTTTGCTGCGCATGTCGGCAAATAGGCGGTCGGGTAGAGGGTTTATGCTTGGTTTTTCCCAGACTGTTGACTCTTTGAGTTTTTCCCAAGCCTTTACAGCCTGAAATTCTCTTTCAGCAATGACCGCAATAAAACTTCCATCCACAAAAATCCCTAATACACCAGGTAGTGCTTCCACTTTTGCTTTGTCTATAGACAAAAGTCTGGCACCATAGGTAGGTGGATGCAAAACGCGTGCATGCACCATGTCAGGAAGTCTCAGGTCATGAACAAAGTGGGCTTTTCCTTTAACCAGCTCAAGAATATCCGCTCTTGGAATGGGTTTTCCCACATATTGGTGCCTCTTATTGTCCAATATCGGAGCTTCTCCGGAAATGGTTTTTTCATAGTATTGGCCATCCAGGAGTTCCCAGTAACTGGTTTTTTTGTTTTGAAGCCCTTCGATAGTTCCGTCGGATAAGTTCAAGTCTTCCAGGGAGCATTCCAATTTTGCGGATGCAAGTTGCAAGAGGAAAAATTTGGCCTCTGCTGCTGCCTCACGGATGGCTTTTCCGCTTCCTTCAATAGAGTTGCTGCCTGAAGTATAGCCCTCATTGGCTGTCTGACCGGTGTCACCATTGATGATATGGCATCTTTGGATATCCACTTCCAATTCATCGGCTGCTATTTGGATCAGGGCAGTCCGGATACCTTGTCCCAACTCTTTTTTACCGGTTAATACGGTTACATGCCCTTCTGCATCCAGCCTTATCCAGGAATCAATCAGGTCTCTACCACCATGAGGTCTCTCAGGAATGCCTGAGTAGGCCTGAAGGATATTAGGGTCCTTTTCAGAAGGGCTGCAGTTCAATAAGGGAAACAGGTTGAAACCTATGAGGAATTGCCCGGTAGTTTTCAAGAAAGTCCGTCTATCAGTGTTTGGAAGATGCATGATTTACAGGTTTGAATTGGAGGATGTGGCCTTCTTTACAGCCTTAATAAAGCGGCTGTGTGTGCCACAGCGGCAAATGACCCTGTTCAATGCGGATTTGATTTCTTGCATTTTAGGGTTTGAATTCCCTTCCAACAATTCCAGTGCAGCAATCATCATTCCGTTGACACAGTATCCACATTGGGCTGCTTGGACTTCAAAAAAAGCTTCCTGTAACACATGAAGTTTATCCCCATTGGAAAGCCCTTCTATGCTTTGAATCTTTTTACCTTCAAAAGAGGCGCATGGTATTCTGCAGGTGTAACTGGCTTCACCATCTACCAAAACCAAACAGGAACCACACTGGTGTAAACCACAGCCAAACTTGGGGCCATTTAAGCTAAATTCTTCTCTGAGGACATATAAAAGTGGTTCTTCCGGATCAACTTCCACAGTTTTGACGGCTCCATTGACCTGTAATTCAAGGGGCTTTTTCATATTTTATCAAAAACGATGAACACTTAATCTAAGCATTTAGATAAAAAAATCCAATGAATGAGGTATTAGTGGTACCATGTTCCCGACCAACGGTAAGAAGTTTCAAGGAGGTATAAAATAAAAAAGCATCCTTTGCGGGGATGCTTAATTAGAGGTCGCGAGCGGATTCGAACCGCTGTACAAGGTTTTGCAGACCTCTGCCTAACCGCTCGGCCACGCGACCCTGTTGTAATTGGAATGCAAATGTAGAGAATCTGTCCCTTATTACAAAAGCAAGTATAAAATTTATCCCTTATTTATAAAGGCTCTTTATTCATTTCATCAAGAAATTTTATAAGACTTTTGGGAACTCAATGAGGGACCGAATATGAATTGGTCTAAAAGACAAGATATTGTATTATTTATAATAGTTCTAAATTAATGCCTGGCACCATTTTTTTTATTTAAATAATTGAAAAACAGTTTATTATAATGTCTTGTGTTGCTATCTAACCCTTTACCTCACTATTCCGTTCAAGTTTGAAAAATAGAATTGGGGTAGTACATTTGCAGTGCTTATTAAAAATGCACCAAACTGTTTAATTAAGAATAAATATGTCGATCAAGCGCTCATTAACAAGTGTTCCGGTGAAGTTAAGCACCTTTATGATGCTCTTCTTTATCCTGATGGGAACACAGGTCTTTGCGGCTAATCCGGAAGTTTCTGACAGCGAAGAAGCAATTTCGGCTGGAAAATCTATTTTCAATGCCAATTGTAGATCCTGTCACAGATTAGACCAAAAAAACGTAGGTCCTGCTCTTAGAGGCGTTACAGACCGTCATTCCATTGATTGGACCAAAAGTTTCATCCGTAATTCTCAAGCTTTAATTGCATCAGGTGATGCTGAAGCGGTAGCGATTTACAATGAATACAACCAATTAGTCATGCCATCACATGAGTTCTTGTCAGACGATGACTTAATGAATTTATTGGCATACGTTGAATATGGTGATAAAGCTGATGCGACAGCAGCAGCTGCAGGTGAAGGCGGGGCAGTAGCCGCTGGTGGCGCTGGAGTACCTAGTGAATACCTGACTATCATACTTGGCGTATTGGTTGTTGTCCTTTTATTAATTCTTGTAGTATTAGGACTGATTATATCAGTACTGACCAGATACCTGAAATCCCAGCCGCTTGAGGAGGATGATAAAGAATTCTTAGAACAAAAGTTTGAATTCAAAAAAATACTTCGTTCTGATGCCTTCTTGGTAATCGTTACGGCCTTGGTGATAGCTTTTGTAGCTAAGACAGCATTGGATGAACTATACACCGTAGGTGTTCAACAGGGGTATGCGCCTAAGCAGCCAATCGCTTTTTCACACGCCCTTCATGCCGGTCAATATGAAATAGAATGTCAATATTGCCATACAGGCGTGGAAATCGGTAAATCAGCTAATATTCCTTCTGCAAATATTTGTATGAATTGCCACATGCATATACAAAATGTTGATGGCAAGGACGGTATTTCCCCTGAAATTGCTAAGATCTATGCGGCAGTAGACAATAATCAGCCGATTGAATGGGTAAGGGTCCACAACCTCCCCGATCTTTCATATTTCAACCATGCGCAGCACGTAGCGGTAGGTGGTGTAGAATGCCAAACTTGTCACGGTCCTATAGAAGAAATGGAAGTTGTCTATCAGCACAGTTCACTGACCATGGGCTGGTGTATTGATTGCCACAGACAAACTGATATCCGTGCTGATGGAAATGAGTATTATGATAAGTTGGTTCAGCTTCATAGCGGATCTAAAAACGCACTTAAAGTCAAGGATATTGGTGGGTTGGAATGTGCTAAGTGTCACTATTAATTAAATCAATTCAGAACTTACTTTTCTTGAATATACAATGAAAGAAAATAAAAAGACCTACTGGAAAGGGTTAGAAGAACTTACAAATGACGAGTCGTTTGTAAAAAACGCTGAAAGAGAATTTCCCGAGGGACCATCCAATCTAGATGGATCCTCAAGAAGGGACTTTCTAAAACTAATGGGATTTAGCTTAGCGGCTGCCTCTTTGGCTGCTTGTGAGGCTCCTGTTAGAAAAGCTATTCCTTATGTGAATAAGCCAGTTGATATCAACCCATCGATACCTAACTATTATGCATCTACTTTTGCTTCTGGAGGCGATTATGCTTCTGTAGTGGTTAAGACGCGTGAAGGTAGACCAATAAAAATAGACGGAAACGATTTGTCTCCAATTTCCCAAGGTGGTGTCTCTGCTATTGTAGAGGCTTCTGTCTTATCCCTCTATGATAAACAAAGGCTTTCCGGACCAATGATAAATGGGGAGAAAGCAGAGTGGGATGCATTTGATGCTGAGGTTAAATCCAAACTATCTAGTGCTGGTACGGTAAAAATCGTGACCAATACCATCATTTCACCATCTACTGAAAAGGTGTTAAATATTTTTTCATCCGCTCTTGGAGGTGCTGAAGTAATTACTTACGATGCGCTTTCCAGCTATGGTATCACCAAAGCCGCGGAATCTACCTATGGTGAAGCCATATTGCCAACTTATCATTTTGATAAGGCCTCCGTTATTGTAAGTTTTGGTGCCGACTTCTTGGGAACTTGGATTTCTCCTATTGAATTTGCAAAGCAATACAGCAAGACAAGAAAGATCACCAAAGAAAAGCCTTATATGTCAAGGCATTTCCAGTTTGAGTCAAATCTATCTTTGACAGGGGCCAATGCTGATTACAGAACTCCGATCCGGGCTTCTCAAAGCGGTTTGGCTGTGCTTTCCTTATATAATGCCATTGCTAGAAAAGCAGGAGGTACTACTGTTTCTTCCCCTGCTATAGAAGTTGAATACCTGGATAAAGCTGCCAATGAACTTTGGGCCAATAGAGGAAAATCTTTGGTAGTTTCTGGTTCAAATGATCCAAACGTTCAAGTTGTTATCAATGCAATCAATGATTTGTTAGATAATAATGGAGCAACTGTAGATTTCTCTACTCCATCTTACTTCAGAAAAGGTGATGATGCTAAAATGAATCAGTTTGTTACTGATTTGAATGCGGGTAGAGTAGGTGGAGTAGTATTCTTTAACTGTAACCCCGTTTATGATTACATCAGAGGAGGAGAGGTAGCAGAAGGTATAGCTAAGGCTAAAGTTTCAATAGCTACAAACTCGACACCAGACGAAACCGCTTCTCTTTGTCAATATCTTGCTCCAGATCATCATTATTTAGAGTCTTGGAATGACTTCAATCCGCGTAAAGGACATTATAGTCTTTCCCAACCTACTATCTCTCCTTTGTTCAAAACAAGGCAGGCTCAGGATTCTTTCCTGACTTGGGCTGGGGACAGCACTAATTATTATGATTTTCTTCAGGATAACTGGAGGTCTACACTTTTTGCTTCTCAATCTGAAATTTCCAATTTTCAGGAGTTCTGGGACAGATCTTTATTCAATGGCGTTTATGCTATCCCTGCTGAGCCTTCTACTGTCAGCGGAACTGCTGATGTAAATGCTGCTGCTTCTGCTATAGGAAGGGTCTACAAAGCTGATAATGCTGGCGCTGAGCTTATAGTCTATACTAAAGTTGGTATTGGAAACGGTACTTTTGCCAATAATCCATGGTTACAGGAGATGTCAGACCCAATTTCTAAAGCAACTTGGGACAATTATCTTACTGTTTCCCAATCTTGGGCTGCTGAAAACGGTGTCAAAATGTTTGAAGGTGCCACCAGAAAAGCCAGGCTGACTGTTGGTGATAAATCTATCCTAGTACCTATTCTCGTACAGCCTGGGCAGGCCCAGGGTACTTTTGGTCTGGCAGTGGGCTATGGAAGAACAAAAGCTGGAAGAGTGGCTAATGGCGTTGGAGTTAATGCCTACGAAATGTTGAATAACGCCAATGGGTTTACAGCTTTTGAGCTTACCGAAGGTGTAAGTGTTGAATTGACTACCGATACTTATAAAATTGCTCAGACGCAAACCCACCAGACCTATATGGGAAGGGAGTTTGTGATTCAAGAAGCTACACTTGGTGAATATAAAGAGAACCCTTCTGCCGGAAGAGATTTTCCTAAAGTGTATAAGGACGGGGAGTTTGTAAAACCGTCTAAAATATCGTTATGGAAAGGTCATAGGTACTCTCAG
Source organism: Cecembia lonarensis LW9 (assembly GCF_000298295.1). Lineage (GTDB taxonomy): Bacteria > Bacteroidota > Bacteroidia > Cytophagales > Cyclobacteriaceae > Cecembia > Cecembia lonarensis. Next base: position 67,543 of record NZ_AMGM01000012.1, on the reverse strand, counting down.
CATCACTGGGGATTGGCCATAGATATGAATTCTTGTATAGGTTGTGGCGCTTGCACCATTGCGTGTCAGGTTGAAAACAACGTATCTGTGGTTGGTAAGCAAGAGGTGCTCAACAGAAGGGAAATGGCCTGGATCAGAATAGACAGGTATTATTCTTCTCCAGAAGGTGCTTCTTCCAATGCAGAACTTGAACAAGCTGCTGATAATCCAGAGGTTATTTTCCAGCCTATGATGTGTCAGCATTGTAATAATGCACCATGCGAAACGGTATGTCCTGTTGCAGCTACCACGCACTCTTCAGAAGGTTTGAACCAAATGACTTACAACAGATGTATCGGTACAAGGTATTGTGCCAATAACTGCCCTTACAAAGTAAGAAGGTTCAACTGGTTTAAATATCACGATAATAAGGAATTCGCTAACGTTAATATGGCGCAAAATGATGATCTTGGTAAGATGGTCCTTAATCCTGATGTAACGGTAAGAGCTAGAGGAGTTATTGAAAAGTGCTCCATGTGTGTACAGAGAATTCAAGCTGGTAAGTTGACGGCCAAGAAAGAGGGTAGGAAAGTAAAAGATGGTGAAATCAACACTGCTTGTGCTACAGCCTGTCCTACAGATGCTATCGTGTTTGGTGATATGAATGATCCAGAAAGCAAAATTTCTAACGTGTTGCAGATTGTCGACCAGGATGATTCTGCTACGAAAGAAGTGAATGAAGAGCGGGCATACCATGTACTGGAGTACTTAAATGTGAATCCAAACGTATGGTACTTTACCAAAATCAGAAATAAGGATAAATCAGAAGCGTAATAATAATTTTATAAGATATGCAGGTTACTTCATCCGTACGCGAACCGCTTATTACAGGCGGTAAAACCTTAAAAGATGTTACCCATGATATTTCCAGACAGGTTGAGGGTAAGCCTACCATAGGATGGCTTCTTGGCCTTTTGGTTTCTGTTGGTGCCCTTGTACTTGGAGGCATCGCACTAGGTGCGACACTCTGGGAAGGCATTGGTATGTGGGGACTTAACAAAACCATCGGCTGGGCCTGGGACATTACCAACTTCGTATGGTGGGTGGGTATTGGCCACGCGGGTACTTTGATTTCCGCTGTACTTTTATTGTTCAGACAGAAATGGAGGATGGCGATTAACAGAGCAGCAGAAGCGATGACGATTTTTGCTGTAATTTGTGCAGCGATGTTCCCGATCATACACATGGGGCGTCCATGGGTGGGTGCTTATTGGGCTTTGCCTTTACCCAACACCTTTGGTTCTCTGTGGGTAAACTTCAATTCACCTTTGCTTTGGGATGTGTTTGCGATTTCCACTTATTTCTCTGTGTCTCTGGTTTTCTGGTATATCGGACTTATTCCGGATTTTGCCACTATCAGAGACAGGGCTACAGGTATTAGAAAATCAATTTACGGGGCTTTAGCTTTTGGCTGGGATGGTGCTGCAAAAACTTGGAGCAGGTATGAGTCGGTTGCTTTGATTCTTGCCGGTCTCGCGACACCACTTGTACTTTCTGTTCATACCATTGTATCCTTTGACTTCGCTACCTCTGTAATTCCAGGATGGCATACTACCATCTTCCCTCCATATTTTGTGGCTGGAGCGATTTTCTCTGGGTTTGCCATGGTACTGACCCTGATGATCATCACAAGGAAGGTGTTTAAATTAGAGGATTATATTACCATAGGGCATATCGAACTAATGAACATAGTAATCATCATTACAGGTTCAATAGTCGGTATTGCTTACATTACAGAGTTCTTTATTGCATGGTATTCAGGTGTTGAGGCAGAGCAGTATGCTTTCGTTAATAGAGCATTTGGCCCTTATTGGTGGGCGTATTGGTCCATGATGACCTGTAACGTGATCTCTCCACAATTATTCTGGTTCAAAAAAATCAGAACGTCAATTGTACTAACGTTTATCCTTTCTTTGGTTGTGAATATCGGGATGTGGTTTGAAAGGTTTGTAATTATTGTTACTTCTTTACATAGAGATTTCCTGCCTTCTTCTTGGGCAATGTTTTATCCAACATGGGCAGACATTGGTGTTTACTTATTCACCTTTGGTCTATTCTTTACCTTGTTCCTTTTGTTTGCTAAGTTCTTCCCAGTAATCAATATGGCTGAGGTTAAATCCATTGTTAAGAGTTCATCTGAAAAAGTAAATAAATAAGCATGGAAAGAGATAAAAATTTTATCCTCGGTGTATACGATGATGAGGATGTATTGCTAAGTGCTGTTACTGAGGTGAGAGAAAGTGGTGTGAAGATCCACGAAGTATATTCACCTTTCCCAGTTCACGGCCTTGATGAAGTTTTGGGCTATAAAAGAAGCAGACTTCCCATTGCAGCTTTTCTTTTTGGAATGCTCGGCACTACACTTGCTTTAATCATGCAGTTTTACATGATGAAGTGGGATTGGCCAATGATTATCGGCGGTAAAGACTATGCTTCTCTGCCTACCTTTATACCAGTAACATTTGAGATGACGGTTTTATTGGCTGCCTTCGGTATGGTGGGCGTATTCATGATATCCAGTAATTTGAAACCTTGGGGACAACCCAGAATTTTTGATATTAGGATTACAGATGATAAGCATGTGATGGCGATTGATTTGGCTACCAATGCCGGTCTTGGTGAAGAAAACATTTCTGATGTACTCAAATCTTCAGGTGCTACAGAGGTCAATAAAAAAAGTTTTGAATAGGTAAATAGAAGTCATGAAAATAAAACATTCTATATACACATTGGCATTAGCAGGAATAGCATTTGGAATGGCTTCCTGTGGTGCTTCAGGTGATCATCCAGGTTACGAATATGCACCCCAAATGTATAATTCAGTTGCCTATGAACCACTAACTCAAATTGTGAACGAAGAAGAAGGATCTTGGCTTTCTACAAGAGAAGACGGTAAAGGAGAATTCTTTAATAGTAATATCAATAATCCTCATAGGATGAACATGAGGGAGCCAGTTGAGGGAACTGTTCCTAGAACTAAAGATGGCTCTCTTCCTTACAGATTAAAAGCCTTTGAACTGGAAGAAGCGGCAACTATTCCTAATCCTGTTGAGCTTAGCGATCAGGTTATTGCTCAAGGTAAGGTTCTTTACCAGCAATATTGCTCAACCTGTCATGGTCCCAATGGTGAAGGAGATGGTAAAGCCGGTGAAGTAGTTGGTGGTGTTGCCAACCTTAAAGGTGGCGCATACATTGATCTTCCGGAAGGCCATATATTTCATGTGATCATGAAAGGAAAAGGTAGGATGGGAGCACACGGTTCTCAAATTTCTCAAGAGAGAATTTGGAAAATTGTTCACTATGTCAAACAAGAAATTCAGAAACAATAATCATGGCGCACAGTACTACGAATTTTAATCTAGACCAAAAATTCGACTTCACAGCCGCGCTGAGAAAGTCGATCATGACCGTATTGGTTATCGGTGCGGTACTTCTTGCTATTGGTGTCATCACCGAAATGTTTGGTGCAAGCCATGATCATGCTGATGAAGCTGGCCATGCGTACCATTGGTATCAAAGGGTATTTGCTAATTTGTGGATTAACAATGTTTACTTTACAGGCATTGCCATTATTGGCGTGTTTTTCTTTGCCCTTCAATATGCCGCCCAGGCTGGATGGTCAGTTCCTATTCTAAGAATTCCTCTCGCTTTTGGATCCTGGTTACCTATTGCTTTTGGATTAATGGTTGTTACTTTCTTTATAGCCAATCATGATCTATTCCACTGGACTCATAGTTATATTTTTGATAAAAGCCATCCTGAATATGATAAAATCATTGATGATAAGGGAGGATATTTCTATTGGCCCATGGAAAAAGGCTCTTTCCCCTTATTCTATGTTATAAGGTTATTCCTATTCTTTGGGTTTTGGATTTTCTTCTTTAACAAGATGAAATCACTCACACTTGCAGAGGATATTCATGGTGGTACTGATTATTGGCGTAAAATGAGAACTTGGTCCGCCCTGTTTCTTGTTTTCTTTGCTGTTTCTTCTTCCATTTCTTCTTGGGATTGGGTGATGTCCATCGATACACACTGGTTTTCAACACTATTTGGTTGGTATGTTTTCGCTTCCTGGTTTGTTGCAGGTTTATCTGCCATCACATTGATAGTAATATTCCTGAGGGAAAAAGGTTACATTGAAATGGTTAATGAAAACCATGTTCATGATCTCGGTAAATTGATATTTGGATTTTCCATTTTCTGGACTTATCTGTGGTTTTCACAGTTTTTGTTGATCTATTATGCCAACATTCCTGAGGAGTCAGTTTACTTTGTTGAGAGGATGCAAAGTGATGTGTACAGCCCGTTCATTTTTGTAAATCTAGTATTAAACTTCTTCTTGCCTTTCCTTGTTTTAATGACAAGAGATGCAAAAAGACATGCTATTTTTCTTAAAGTGGTTTGTTCTTTAATTATCTTAGGACACTGGTTTGACTTCTTCTTGATGGTTCAACCAGGAACTTTAAGACAGCATGGTGGATTTGGCCTTATGGAGGCTGGTATGTTCTTGGTATATGGAGCTTCATTCACACTTGTGGCAATGAGTGCTTTAGCCAAGAAGCCTTTGATTACGAAAAATCACCCAATGCTAGAGGAAAGTTATCATCATCATATTTAATTATCCGAAAAAACAATCATTATGTACGGATTTCTTATTGCAGTTGGTATCCTTTTATTATTGTCCATCATTTGGATGGTATATAGGATACAGACATTAGTTTCTGTTATGAAAGGCAGTGACAAGAAGGTCGCTACCGGAAGTAATAAAGTGAATGCCTTCATGTTTGTCCTGTTCCTTGTTGGGGCAGGAGGTTTAATGTTCTGGTATTCCATTAAAGAGTTTGATAACTATAACCTACCCGTGGCATCAGAGCACGGTGTAATTACGGATCAGCTTTTTTGGATAACCATGGCAGTTACTGGTGTTGTGTTTATAATCACACACATTCTATTATTCTGGTTTCCGTATAAGTATCAGTACCAAGAAAACAGAAAGGCTGATTTTTATCCTGACAACAACAAACTTGAGGTGATTTGGACTACTGTTCCAGCAGTAGTATTGGCTCTACTTGTGATTGGTGGATGGAAAGCATGGTCCGACATCACTGCTCCTGCGCCCGAAAACTCCCATGTTGTTGAAATTATGGGGTATCAGTTTGCATGGGAAGTAAGGTACCCCGGCATGGATAATGTTTTGGGCGATCACGATTACAGACTTACTTCCGCTACCAATGTCTCAGGTGTAGACTTTACGGATAAAAATGCATTGGATGATTTTATGTCTCCTGTTGTTGTCATTCCTAAAGGTGAGCCTGTATTGTTCAAAATTAGAGCTAGAGATGTTTTGCACTCTGTATTTGCACCGCACATGCGTTTGAAAATGGATGCTGTTCCAGGTATGCCGACCAGATTTTGGTTTATGCCTACTAAAACTACTGAAGAAATGAGGGCAGAGCTTAACGATCCAGATTTTGTATATGAAATAGCATGTACAGAAATATGCGGAAGAGGCCATTTCTCAATGAGAAAGGAGATTAGGGTGGTTGAGCCTGACGAATTTAGAAAGTGGATGGCAGAACAAAAACCTTACATTGTCAATAATCCTTCTTTGGTAGCAGATCTTCCTGAAGAGTTAAAAGAATTGGCTGAAATTACAATCAGCGAACATAAGTAATTAAATTATCAAATTATGGCAACAGCTAACACAGCTACACACAGTGCTACGGCCCATGATCATCATGATCATGAGCATCACGATAATTTTATCACCAAGTATATCTTTACAACAGATCACAAAATGATCGGTAAGCAATTTTTGATTACCGGTATGTTGTGGGCATTTATTGGTGGATTATTATCTGTAATTTTCAGATTGCAATTAGGTTTTCCTGATATGAACCTGGAGTGGTTAAGACCACTTCTTGGTGGATGGATCACCCCTGACGGTGCTTTGGACCCAGAATTTTACCTTGCTTTGGTTACAATGCATGGTACGATTATGGTGTTCTTTGTATTAACAGCCGGGCTCAGTGGTACTTTTTCTAATTTCCTTATTCCTTTGCAGATTGGTGCGAGGGACATGGCTTCAGGTTTCATGAATATGCTGTCATACTGGTTTTTCTTCGTTTCCAGCGTGATTATGTTCATATCTTTATTCATTGAAACTGGTCCAGCTTCAGGTGGTTGGGTGGTTTATCCGCCACTTTCTGCACTTGAACAAGCTATGCCTGGATCTGGGTTGGGTATGACTTTATGGTTGATCGCTATGACATTTTTCATAGCATCTTCCTTGTTGGGCGGTATAAATTACATTACTACTGTCATCAATTTAAGGACAAAAGGTATGTCTTTTTCTAGGCTTCCTTTGACTATATGGGCTTTCTTTTTGACAGCTATCATTGGTCTACTATCCTTTCCAGTTTTGTTTTCAGCCGCATTACTTTTGGTTTTTGACAGAAGTTTTGGTACTAGCTTTTATTTATCAGACATATATATTGGTAATGAAGCGTTGCCTAACACAGGCGGTAGTCCGGTATTGTATCAGCATTTATTCTGGTTCTTAGGACATCCTGAAGTATATATTGTTTTGTTGCCAGCACTAGGTATTACTTCGGAGATTATAGCTACGAATTCTAGAAAACCAATATTTGGATATAAAGCTATGGTAATATCCATGCTTGGTATTACCATCTTGTCTTTTGTAGTATGGGCGCATCATATGTTCGTGTCTGGTATGAACCCTTTCTTGGGATCTATCTTCATGTTCTTGACTTTGATTATTGCGATCCCGTCTGCGGTAAAAGTGTTTAATTATCTAACTACACTTTGGAGAGGTAATTTGATATTTACTCCTGGAATGTTGTTTTCAATAGGTCTTGTATCCTTCTTTATATCTGGTGGTCTTACTGGTATTTTCTTAGGTAACTCTGCAATAGATATCCAGCTACATGATACTTATTTTGTTGTCGCCCATTTTCACTTAGTAATGGGCTCTGCATCGTTCTTTGGTCTTATGGCTGGTGTTTATCATTGGTTCCCTAAAATGTTTGGTAGAATGATGGATGCAAGACTAGGTTATATTCACTTCTGGTTGACCTTTATAGGTGTTTATTTGGTTTTCTTCCCAATGCACTACATAGGTATCGCTGGTTTCCCAAGAAGATACTATTCTTGGACTGGTTTTGAATTCTCCAACATGTATACTGACTTGAATATGTTTGTTTCTGTTGCTGCAATCATAACCTTTGCTGCACAGTTTATCTTTGTATTCAATTTCTTCTATTCCATGTATAGAGGCAGGGTGGCTTCTCTGAATCCTTGGAGATCGACCACCTTGGAGTGGACAACCCCACTTCATCCTGGACATGGTAACTGGCCTGGTGAAATTCCTACGGTGTACAGATGGCCATATGATTATTCCAAGCCTGGTGCTAAGGAGGACTTTATACCTCAAACAGTTCCTTTATCTGCCACTCCTGAGTCCAACCTTCCTCATGAGCAGGAATTGGTGAAACTTGAGAAGGAAATTATGGCTGATGAAGAAACTGAATTAGTTGCCAATGAAGCAAAACAAGTTTAAAAATATAAGCAGATTTCGCAGTATCTCATTGATAACTGTGCTAGCTGTTTATTTTCTAATATTAGTCGGTGGTATAGTCCGTAGTACAGGTTCTGGAATGGGCTGTCCTGATTGGCCAAAATGTTTTGGGAGCTGGATTCCACCAACACATGTGGATCAGCTCCCAAATGATTATCAGGACATTTACTTAGCCAAAAGGGTTAAGAAAAACGAAAGTTTCGCAGCTCAATTGGCTAGTTTAGGCTTCCATAATAAAGCCGAAGAGATCAAAAATGATCCGACCATTTTAATTGAAGAGGAATTCAATGCTGTAAAGACTTGGATAGAATACGTGAACCGTCTTATAGGCGCGGTCATTGGTTTACTGGTTTTGTTTACCTTTTATCGTTCCTTGGCATTATGGCCCTTGGATAGAGGTATTACAGTTTTAGCCTTCTTTAATTTGGTTTTGGTGCTCTTTCAAGCTTGGATAGGATCCATTGTGGTATCCACTAATTTATTGCCTTGGATGATCACCATTCATATGTTGCTGGCTCTATTAATTGTCTGCCTATTGTTATACATACATTATCGATCTTATAGGTTGAAAAACGAAATAAAGTTTAAAACCGAAAAAGCATCACTTTTGTATTGGATTATGTTGGTCAGTATTGTGTTGATGGTCGTACAGGTTGTGCTTGGAACACAAGTCCGGGAAGCGGTAGATACTGTTGCCTTTCAAATGGGTAATATGTTACGAGGTGAGTGGGTTGATATGCTTGGTTTGCCGTTCCTTATTCACCGTTCTTATTCCTTGATTTTACTAGGATTTACGCTTTGGTTTATCTTTAAAGTATACAAGCACAGTCTTAGAAATGTTAGCCTGTTTAAATGGACTCAGGCCTATGGGCTGGTAGTAATGCTAGAAATAGCAACCGGTGTCGGAATGGCTTATTTTGCTATTCCAGCCTTCCTTCAGCCGCTCCATTTGTTGTTTGGATCCTTGATTATTGGGATTCAATTTGTCATCCTTTTATTGCTAAAGGATCAAAAAAAGTTGAAAGTTGAAAAAATCGTTTCATGAGAGCGCTTAATATATCTGACACTTCATTTGCAGAATTAATATCCTCAAGGCTTGGTGCTTATTATGAATTAATCAAATTCAGATTAAGTGCCTTAGTTACATTCTCTGCTGCATTTGGTTTCATCCTTGGAGATTCAGGGTCTTTCTTTTCCTGGGGTGCCTTTTTTGCCTTAGTCTGGGGAGGTTTCCTAATCACTGGAGCTTCTGGAGCGGCTAATGAAATTTTAGAAAAGGATTTTGATAAATTAATGAAGCGTACACAAAATCGTCCCCTTCCATTAAATCAAATTTCTTTGCTTGAGGCTTATTGGTTCACCTTTATAACTGGTATATCTGGAATCACCATTTTGTGGCTATTTACAAATCCACTTACTACAGCTTTAGGTGTATTAAGTATGATTCTGTATATTTTTGTGTATACGCCATTAAAAAGGGTTGGTCCTATTGCCGTTTTTGTTGGTGCAATACCCGGAGCAATGCCTCCTTTGTTGGGTTGGACTGCTGCTACAGGTATGATAGGCCATGAAGCTTTGATCCTGTTTGGAATCCAATTTATCTGGCAATTTCCTCATTTCTGGGCCATCGCATGGGTGAGTGATGAAGACTATAAAAAAGCTGGTTTTAAATTATTACCTAGTGGGGGTAAAAAAGACCTTAATACGGCTATCCAAATAATGATTTATACGTTATTTCTTTTGCCACTGGGTTTGTTGCCAACCTATTTTGGTTTAACTGGAATCAATTCCGGAATTGTAGCCACAATTTGTGGGGTCCTGTTTTTAGCTCAGACATTTTCATTAATGAAAGATTGTTCCAGGAAGTCTGCCTTGAAAATCATGTTTGGTTCGTTTCTGTATTTGCCAATTGTGCAAATAGCGTATTTGTTGGATAAGGTATAAAAAATGGAAGAAAAATTCGCATACATAGAAGGTGCTGAACAGCCCATAGCCATGCATCCAAAAAAGTTTGCATTGTGGTTGTTCATAGTGAGCGTGGTAATGATTTTCGCTTCCCTTACCAGTGCATATATTGTTAGGCAGGCAGAAGGAAATTGGTTGGAGTTTGAACTCCCTTCAATCTTCTGGTATAGTTCCATCGTAATTGTGGTCAGTAGCTTGACACTTCACTTCGCTTATCTTGCAGCGAAAAAGGATGAACTGTCTAAGTTAAAGGTTGGAATGATTGTAACCTCGATTTTGGGAGTTGTGTTCCTCATAATGCAATGGTACAGTTGGGTGGCCTTGGTAGACCGAGAAGTATTCTTTGTAGGGAATCCTGCAGGGTCATTTCTTTATGTATTTACCGGTTTGCATGCAATCCACCTTATCAGTGGTGTGATATTTCTGATTATTGTATTAATTTCGTCCTTTGGATATAAGGTCCATTCTAGAAATATGAATGCCATGGAAATGTGCGTTACCTACTGGCATTTTCTTGGAGGGCTTTGGCTTTATCTCTTTATGTTCTTATTATTGAATCATTAAAATTTGTATACTGTTAATTAATAGACTATGTCAACGACTGCAACTGCTGTGGGCTTGAGCCCTAAAAGAGGAATCTGGGGAGGTGGTAATGAGCCGCTGAAAGCCAGTTATGGAAAACTTATGATGTGGTTTTTCCTTCTGTCTGATATATTCACATTTGCAGCCTTTTTGGTGGCTTATGCTGCAATTAGGGTAAGTTACCCTGGATATGCAGGTCCAGATGATGTTTTTGTAGGTTCAAATGAATACTGGCCGGTACCAGAAATGGTTTTTGATGCTATTCCTTTTTTCCACGGTGTTCATATTCCATTGGCTTTTGTAGGCTTAATGACCTTCATTTTGATCATGAGTTCAGTGACCATGGTATTGGCGGTGGAAGCAGGACATAGAAACGATAAAAAAGATGTTGTAAAATGGTTATTATGGACGCTCTTGGGAGGTATTACTTTCTTAAGCTGTCAGGCTTGGGAGTGGTCCCACTTTATCCATGGAACCGATGGCGGTTCAATGTTGACCTACGTAAACAGGATGGGGCAAGTGGTAACAGAAACAGTTTATGGAGCCAATTTATTTGTAAATGAATATGGACCTGCTGCTTTTGCTCAGTTGTTCTTTTTCATTACAGGCTTCCATGGATTTCATGTTACTATTGGTGTTTTCTTACTGTTTCTTGCTTTTTATCAAGCAGCTGTCGGCGTGTATGAAAGAAGAGGTCACTATGAAATGGTTGAAAAAATCGGTTTATACTGGCACTTTGTTGACCTGGTATGGGTGTTCGTATTTACTTTCTTCTATTTGATCTAAGGTATTAAATTATATTATAATGGCACTACAAGAAAACAAGTCCTCTTTGGAAGTTATTCCTAGAAATGAGGAAAAAATAAAAAAAATATGGAAGACTGCGCTCATCCTTTTGGTGTTGACTTCAATTGAATTCTTCTTTGCTTTTACCCTGCCTAGAGGTATCCTACTTTATCTTATATTCGTAGGACTTACGATTTGGAAAGCAAAGTATATCATGATGGATTTCATGCACCTTGGGGAAGAAGCAAAGCCGCTATTCTATTCCATCGTTGTACCACTGATATTCCTTGTATGGTTGGTGATCGCATTGATGAGGGAAGGCGCTGACATCTTTCTGTTGAGGTGGTAATTTCCTTCCAATAAATAAAAAAATTAGGTTGGGGAGTGAATCTCCAACCTAATTTTTTGTTATAGATAAAAGGTCAATTATGAAAGGTATTAGAATTCTTCAGGGTTTGGTCTTAGTATGCATTCTCATGGTTCCCGTGCTGATAATCGTTTTTTTGAAAACATTTGGCACAAACCACTATGACATTCCCATTCTCTTTGAAGATGGTGTTGAAAACCCATTTGGTGAGTGTGAAGTGAATGAAACTGGCCAACACTACATTCCGGATTTTGAATTGATTTCTCACGATAATTTACCATTAGGTAGACAAGAAATGCAAGGAAAAATCACAATAGTGGATTTCTTTTTCACATCTTGTCCCAGTATATGCCCTGTAATGTCAACGGAAATGGAAAGGGTGGATGATGCTTTCCGGAATGTTGAGGAGGTTCAAATTTATTCTATTTCCATAGACCCTGAGTATGATACACCTGAAGTTTTGAGGGATTATGCTGAGAGGCATAATGCAACTCCTGGGAAATGGCACTTCCTTACAGGAGATAAGGAAGAAATTTATAATTTGGCAAGATGTGGGTTTATTCTTCCAACCATTGATGGCTATGGGGAGCCGGATGACTTTGTTCATAGCGACAAGTTTGTTCTAATCGATGAATTGGGTAGGATCAGAGGCTATTACAGTGGTACTAACCGAGAAGATGTAGATCTTTTGATATTAGAGACGAAAATCTTATTACATGGAAAACAATAGTTTAATTCAGAATCAGGATAACAAGGGTATTATCACATTAATTACCGTGATAGCAATCCTTGTACCTCTTGTTGTAGCAGTGCTGCTCTTTATGCCATCTAAGATTGATGTAGCAAGTGAATGGGTGTTTTTTCTACCCCATTTGAATGCTGTCATTAATACAGCTGCTACAGTAGCCTTGATAATGGCATTGGTGTTTATAAAGCAAAACAATATTGCTTTGCACAGGGCAGCCATGACAGTTGCTTTTGGTTTGGGTGCTGTGTTTTTGGTGTCTTATGTTATCTATCATGCAGCAGCAGAAAGTACAGTTTTTGGGGGCGAAGGTTGGATCAGGCCTGTTTATTATTTCATTTTGATCAGCCATATCATCCTGGCAGCTATAGCCTTATTTCCTATATTGTTGGCCTATTACTATGGGTATACCGATCAGCGAGCAAAGCACAGAAAAATCGTTAAGTTTGCCTATCCCATTTGGTTATACGTGACAGTTACCGGTGTGTTGGTGTATCTTATGATCAGCCCTTACTATAACTTTTAAACTAATTTTAAGAAAGCTACGTTGATAAAGTAATGATTAAAGTATTTAAAATATCCTTTATTGCTATGCTAATTAATCTCATGGTGAATGTGTCATCTTTGTATGCGCAGTGCGCCATGTGTAGGGCAACTGTAGAGAATAATGTGAGTAATGGAGAGACCAGCATAGGTGCAGGTCTTAACACAGGTATTTTGTACTTGTTGACCATGCCGTATTTGATTGCGATGGTAATTGGTTTTCTGTGGTACAGGAACGCAAAAAAGAGGAAAACCAAATTTATCTTTCACGGGGATAAATTCTGATATAAAAAGCAAAGTTGACATTCAAACTTTGCTTTTTTACTTTTAAGCTCCATATGTTAAAGAAAAAAAGAAATCTTCTACTTCTTGCCATTTTTGCAATTGGGGTGTTGCTGGCGATAAATTTTTTTTCAGCCGGAAGGGAGAGTTCTGAAAAGTTTGCCAAAGCTGTTACCCTTAAGCTAAATTTAATTCTTCAGGATTTCGATGAAGACTTTATAGAGTTGTTGATGCAAAACCGGCCTGAGGATCCATTGGCATTCAGTAGGTTATCTATTGACGCAAAACAATCCTACTTTGTATTTGAAGATCAGGGTAGATTAATCTATTGGTCAGATTTTACTTTTATTCCGGATTTTGAGGTTATAAAAGAGCAAAGCAATCCATTTATATATGAAGATCGTCAAGGGATTTTCTTTACTAAAATCAGGAGATTTACTAGAAACGAGAAGGGATACTTCTTGGTACAGACTTATCCCCTTTATTTTAAAAGGGAAATTCAGAATGAATTTCTTCAGTCTGGTTTCAACAAAACAATTTTTGGTAATGATTTTCTGAATATAGCCGCCCAGCCTATTGAGGGTTATGAAGATATTCTTAGCGAAAAAGGGGATTACCTTTTTTCTGTGAGCTTCGAGCCAGACTATCAGCCTGTAGAACAAACAAATAATATTACCCTTCTTGTTTTTTTCTTTTCATTGTTGTTTTTGGTACTCATATTAGGCTATGGCTTTGTCAAAACGATATGGCTAAAAGGTCATGGAGGGACAGCAATTTTTTATACAGCCGCTATTTTAATTACTATCCGGCTATTCATGCTGTTTTTTGGATTTCCCCAAAATTACTTTGATTTCGAACTTTTTGATGCGCGACAATATGCATCTTCTTGGTTGAATCCAAGTTTGGGGGACTTATTGCTCAACATCCTTTGTTTGGCAGTACTTTTTTCGATGATCTTGGCTTATTCTAGAATGAAAGGGTTTCTCAGTCGTGTCGCTGAATTAGAGATCTATTTCCACCGCTGGTTTTTCCTGGTATTGATTTTCACAATTTCTTTGTTTTTACTGGTGATATTCTATGGGCTGTATATCAACATTCTCAGTAATTCCCAATGGGAACTCAATATCCTTAGCCTTCCCTCTCTTAACTATCTTAAAATAATCAGCTTGCTTATTATTTTTATTGGTGCTGCCAGTTATATTCTTTTTTCTATCCTAGGCTTGAGTCTATTATTAGGGAATATCAAAGAGGATAAATTGTATGCCCTCAAAGTTTTATTGATTTACTCAATTCCCATTGTAGTTTTATTGTTAGTTTTCAACTGGGTACATTTATTGGCTTTTATTAGCCATGTTATTTTTTTGATTTCCATAATTACATTCGACCTACATAAAAATATTTTTAAAATCGGTCTCAATACATTTTTAACTTTCTTTTTTGCCTGTATGATCACAGCTATTATCGCCGGTATTGCTGCTCATGATGTCTATTTGAATAAGCAGCTGCAGTCCAAATTTAGGTTTGGCACCCAACAACTGGCAGAAAATGATGTGATGGCTGAATTCTTTCTATCCGACATCATGGAACGGATCAGGGAAGATCTTTTTATTAAAAATGTATTGACTGATCCCTTTCAGTCAAAAGAGCAAATAGAAAGAAAAATACGGAGAGTGCATATGACCAATTATTTTGATCAATATGCGCTCAGGGTAAAAGTATTCAGCCCTTTGGGTGAAAATGTATTGACAAGGAATGATGATGAAACCTTGGAAACACTCCGCTTCAGCTATGTCAAAAGTGATTATGTCACGTCCATAAGGGACCTGTATTTCATAAAAGGGAATGAAGAAAATATTGGCAATCAATATTTCGCCTTTGTGCCCATTTATAGAGAAGACTTTTTGATTGGAACAGTCTATTTGGAGTTGAAGCAACTTAGGATTTTACCTGGATCTGTTTTCCCAAAGTTGTTGATGGACAAAAATTATATGGCCAGTATCAACGAGAAAAATTATGATTACGCAGTTTTTCAGGATAATGATCTTTTATATTCTGTTGGGGTATTCAATTATAGGGCTTTGGATTTTGCTTCACTTTTATCTGCATCTGAGTTGTTTGGAACTGGGATTTACAGAAAGGGTTATCATCATTTAGGCGTTAGCAGTGGAGACAAGACCATCATTGTATCCTCTCCTATTTATCCATTATATTATATTTTGGCAGATATATCGCTATTTTTTCTATCATTTATCCTTCTCACTTTGATCAGTTTAGGCGTTTATGCATTAGCCCGTGGCTTAAAAACTTTTGAGTTTAATTACGCTACCAAGCTGCAGATGTACCTCAATTTTGCATTCTTCTTCCCGATCCTTATTATTTCGGCTATTATTCTTGGACTTTTGACCAGTTCTTATCAAGAAGAATTGCACAGACAGTATTTCCAAAAAGCTACCTTGATCAAAGACAATCTTGCAGGAATGATGGAAAGAATGCAAGCAGGAGTTGCTGATCGGGATGATTTCATAGAAATGGTCAACAGTTTGGCAAGTACTACGAATTTAGAAATCAATGTTTATGATAATAATGGATATTTGATGACTAGTTCTCAGCTCAATATTTTTGATAAGCGCGTTTTAACTAAGAATATAAATCCAAAAGCAATCGTGAATTTGGTGGAGGGGCAAAATAATCTGGCACTGATCCAAGAGCAGGTAGGTTCATTAAACTATAAAACCGTTTATGCTGCTGTAAGGTCCTCGGATGGGCAGAATATTCAGGCCATTGTGTCCATTCCATTTTTTGAGTCTGAAAATGAACTGGACATGTTGATAGCGGATGTTTTGAGCAATATCCTCAATATCTTTGTTTTGGTTTTTATAATATTTCTTTTTGTCTCTTATTTCGTTTCAAAAAATCTCACCTTTCCTTTCAAACTGTTGACCCAAAAACTGAAAGTTACTGATTTGGAAAATAATGAACCTATGTACTGGCCTGCTAAAGATGAAATCGGGTTATTGGTCAATGAATACAATAACATGCTATACAAATTGGAGTCCAGTAAAAATGTATTGGCCAGTACGGAAAAGGAGTCTGCATGGAGGGAAATGGCCAAACAAGTGGCGCATGAGATCAAGAATCCGCTGACTCCCATGAAGCTGACCTTGCAACACTTATTGAGACTTCAGTCTGAGGGGAAGCTTGATGATGTTCAAAAACTCAAAAAACCGATAGAAACCTTAATCCACCAAGTTGATACATTGAGTGATATTGCTACTTCTTTTTCAACCTTTGCGAAAATGCCCTTACCCAAAAATGAAGTGATGGACTTTAGGAAGGTGGTTCATGATACGCTCGAACTTTTCAAAAACAGGGAAAAAGGAACCATCAGTTTTGAGGACTTTAGCCAATCCGAAAAACTGTTGGTTATGGGTGATGATCACTTGTTTGGAAGGGTGATTTCTAATTTGATTATCAATGGTATCCAATCTGTTGAGGAGCCGGTCAAGCCAGAAATAAAAGTCTTTCTCAAAGAGAAAGAAGGGAAAGTGATTCTGGAAATAGAAGACAATGGGAAAGGAATTCCTGAAGAATTAAAAGATAAGATTTTTATGCCCAACTTCAGTACAAAGTCTGAAGGCTCAGGTCTTGGATTGGCAATAGCCAAAAGAGGAGTTGAAACCGCTGGAGGTAGGATTTGGTTTGACACCAACTTGGGAGAGGGTTCTGTTTTTTACCTGGAGTTTCAATTGGTGAAATAATATTTTTTGAGTTTGATTTTTGGTTTCTTGTAGTTTAACTACCCGATTTTCATTCTTCATGCATAAAATTTACATTAGTGTGAATTTTGTGTGGGAATATGCCAAGGGGGAAATATTTTCTTTTTCTTATCATGCTCTTTTTTCTGGAGGTTCCGTGGGTTTTAGCTCAGACGGAAACCTGTAAGCACGTCCCAGTTGCGGTGGCATCTGAACCGTTTTTGCTGGATTCCTTGAGTGTTTTGGAAGAAAGTATCCAGGTCACTGATGGGAAGGAAAGGGCTTTGGATTTTTCTTTCCATTTTGGATCAGGGATGTTGCAGGTTTACCTTCCTGAAGGCTATGCAGAAGAGACGGTAATGGTGTGTTACAAAACCTTCCCTTATTCCTTTCAACAAAGAATTTCCAAAAGGACATTGTTGGCCGATTATGACTCCATGGCTTATTTCAAGGATGGGAGGCAAGCAGCAATTCCTGCCTTTGACTTTAGAGAGGAGCTTTTCCCCTCTACCAACCTGAATAAGTCCGGTAACCTCACCAGAGGAATTTCTTTTGGTAATACACAAAACCTTTTTGTCAACTCCTCACTAAACTTACAAATGAGTGGTGAGCTATCCGAAAATCTTAATATTAGGGCCAGTATTACTGACCAAAATGTGCCTTTTCAGCCGGAAGGTAATACCCAACAATTGCAGGATTTTGACAATGTTTTGGTAGAGCTGTACAATGACAAGTTTAATCTTGCTGCGGGAGATGTTGTTTTACAGCAGCGTAAATCAGAGTTTCTTCGCTATTACAAAAACGTGCAAGGTGCACAATTGACCACCAATTATGCCATAGGAGATAAGTGGAAAGCCTCTACCCAAGCAGCGGCATCGGTAGCTAAAGGTAAATTTGCTTCTATTGTTCTGGAAGTAACTGAGGGTACATTGGGGCCATATAGGATTCCCGGGCCACAGAATGAGCGCTTTGTAATCATTATGGCCAATTCGGAAAGGGTTTTCCTAGATGGTAAGCAACTGCAAAGGGGCTTTAATTATGATTATGTGATTGATTACAATCAAGGTGAAATCACTTTTACCCCTAATGTATTGATTACCCAATATACCCGGATAAGAATTGATTACGAATATGCCGAAAGGAATTTTACCCGGTCTATTTTGACAGCCAATCATATTCAGGAAACGGATAAGGTAACCTTATACATGAATTTTTACCGGGAAATGGACAATAGAAACAGACCGCTTTTCTTTGAATTCAGCGATGCAGATAAAGTACTTTTGGCCTCAGTAGGCAATGATTTAAATGCCGCTGCAGTCCCTAGGGTGGACTCCGTTGCCTTTGACCCTAACAGGGTATTGTACAGGAGGGTACAGGATGTGGATGACCAAGGGAACCCTATAGAATTTTTTGAGTATTCCACAGACCCAGAACAAGCCCGTTTTGCTGTGGGATTTTCTGAAGTTGGACAGGGCAATGGTGACTACGTGAGAGACCGGCAATTGGCCAATGGACCTGTATTTGTCTTTAGGCCCAGGATCAATGGAGTGCCACAGGGGAATTACTCTATATTGTCCCCATTGCCTGCACCGAACAAGAAGCAAATGTTTACTACCGGTGCTAAAGTGAAACTGAGTGCTTTTGAGCAGGTCTACACGGAAATGGCTTTTTCCAGCGTGGATCAAAACCTATTTTCAGAAATAGACAATGAAACGAATAATGGTTTTGGTATTAAGTCAGGTTTTATTTCCGAAAACAGGCCCTTAGAAAAATTGAAAGGTTACCGATTCAATGCCTTGACCGAATTTGAGTACAACTCCAGCAATTTTAGCTTTATTGATCGCTTACGATACATAGAATTTGACCGGGACTGGAGTTTGACCCAAGAGGATATGTTGCTGGCTGGTCATGAAAGGATCTTCAATGCTGGATTTGAATTGAACAAGGACCTGCATAACCAAATGAGTTATCGCTTTAATTTCCGAAATCGGGGTGCTATTCAGTCCGGAACCCAACATATGGCCAAGTTCAATCAGCAATTGGGAAGGAGGATTTTTTTAAAAAATGAGCTCTTTGTTTTGGACTCTGACGTGCGTAATCTCAATTCAGACTGGGTCAGGTATACCGGTGATGTTCAGTATAGATCAAAGATTTTGGTTCCCGGTTACAGGCTGATGCTCGATAGAAATGCGGTCAGAAATATAGAGACGGATTCGGTGGTGAGTACTGCCATGAACTTTATAGAGCACATGGCGTATATCAACAGCAACGATACTTTACCGTATTCATTTTTTGTAAATGCCTCTTTCAGGGAAGATCTTTTTCCGGTAAATGGTGTATTGTCTCCTGATACAGAAGCTTTTCAAACCATGTTTGGATTAAAAAGAAGGTTTAAAGGGCATGACCTTAGCGCAACCTTTACTTACCGGGAATTGGAATTTTTAAGGCTGAATTCAGAAAAAGAGACCACAGTTTTGGGCAAAGTAGATTACTTAGGAACCATGGCTAAAGGTGCAATAAGAAATGAACTCAGCTATGCCCTGGGTAATGGCAGGGAATTTCGCCGGGAGTTTGTTTTTCTTCCTGTACCCACTGGAGAGGGTACTCATACTTGGAGGGATGACAATGGTGATGGCATTCAGCAATTGAATGAGTTTTACCTTGCAGTGAATCCTGAAGAAAAAAACTTCATCAAAGTGTTTGTACCCACTACTGAATTTGTACAGGCTTTCACCACGATTTTCAATTATCGCCTGAATGCCAGATTTCCTGATGCTTGGAGAAAAGAGGCGGGGCTTAAGCAGTTTATGCAAAAATTTTCCAATACGACAAGTGTGAGTATAGAGAAAAAAATTACATCCAATGAATTTTGGGACAGGATCAACCCTTTTGTGGGGGGCTTTGCAGATGAAGACCTGATTTCTGTAAGACAGGTGATACGTTCTTCTTTTTTCTTCAACAGATCCTCGGCCAAATATGGTTTTGATTTTTCTGTTTTTGACAGTCAGAATAAGCAATTGTTGGCCGGGGGATTTGATGATTTGATCCAAAAGGACTGGCGGCTAAATACCCGTTACAATATCAATCCAAATCTCAACTTCCGGTTGATAGGGCAAACCGGAAACAGGGTAGCCAATTCAGACTTTTTGGACAACCGCAATTATGACATTCGACAGTATGGTTATGGGCCGGAATTCGCCTATCAACCGAGCAGTGTATTCAGGACAACCCTCATGTATCAGTACTTGGATAAAGTGAATCAGGCCAATACAGAGTTCAATGAAAGGGCGGAGATCCATCAAGCTGGTCTTGATTTTAGGTTCGCCAAGGCTATTAAAACCACCATCAATGCCAACTTCAGGTACATTTATATCGATTACAACGGACAGCCCAATACCCCCACAGGCTATGAAATGTTACAGGCTTTGACTATTGGGAACAATGTGACCTGGTCATTGAATTGGCTGCAGAAAATCGGGGAGGGTTTACAGATGAATATGGTGTATGAGGGAAGAAACTCGGAAGGATTGGGCAGGCTGGTGCATATCGGCCGAATGCAGGTAACGGCATTGTTTTGAACCACAACCTGTCCCGAAAGTCGGGAAAAGGGACAAAAGTGAACAAAAGAGGCGGCTTTTTGGGTCTAGGGCTAATTCAGGAAGCTTTTGTGACTATTGTGTTCTTTTTTGTTTGGGGGAATTGATGGTTTTGGTGGTTGGGATAGACAAGATTTACCGATAATCGGCTTTTTACTTTGAACCACAAAAGGGACAAAAGTGAACAAAAGAGGCGGCTTATGGGGTCTAGGGCTAATTCAGGAAGCTTTTGTGACTGTTGTGTTCTTTTGTGTTTGGAAAAATTGTTGGATTTGTTGGTTGGGATAGACAAGATTTACCGATAATCGGCTTTTTATTTTGAACCACAAAAGGGACAAAAGAGGGTAAAAGAGGCGGCTTATGGGGTCTAGGGCTAATTCAGGAAGTTTTTGTGACTGTTGTGGTCTTTTGTGTTTAAGTTTTTTTCAGGTTTGATTAAGAAAAGCCAATATTTTGTAAAGCTTGAGTGTATTTTTTATTTGGATTGGAATCACTGTTTAAAGTTTGGTCAGTTCCAGTTTCCTGAATTCCACCTCAGCTCCTTCTGCCTGAATGGCGATTTTGCCTTTGGTGGCGGTAGCGCCAAAGCCATGGTTGATCAGGTCACCATTGACCCATACCTTGACCTCATCTCCTTGGCATTCGATCAGCATATGGTTCCATTCTCCCAAAGGTTTTTCTGAGCCGTCTGTGAGGTTAAGGATACGCCGGCCTTTTCCTTCTGTCACGCCCCAGTTCTCTTTTGGACCTCTTCGGGCTTCCATATCCGGAACCTGAATGTCTTCACCGATTACCCAAAAATCACCAGCATTTTCATGCATCATCTGTACTTCTATAGATTTGGGGAACATGTCATATAGAAACCTGTGGCTAGAAGCATGCACCAATACCCCACAATTGCCAGGCTCACCTGGAAATCGGTATACCACCTCCAAGCGGTAATTTTCAAATTCCTTTTCGGTAATTAAGTGTCCTAGTGGGGTGCCTAGACTTACCAACATTCCCTCTCGAGCGACAAATGGTTTTCTCAAAGAGAAATCCTTTTCCAGTTCGGGTACATCCATATACCAACCATTAAGGTTTTTTCCATTAAAAAGACTTTGGGCGGAGCTTTCCAAAGCTAAAAGTAAAATAATGAGGGTAATCCGAAATTTCATACCTCAAGATACAGAAATTATACCTTTTCGGGAAAACTTTTGTGAGGACTTGAATTCATGCCATTTGAACTTATTTAAAAACTGAACTTAGTGGTGTGATTTCTATGTATTGTAAACTGTCTTTTTCAAAATAATTAAATAAATGGTCATTTGGCCCAAAATGAATAGGCATATGCTGGATATCCATTAATGCTGCTGTAGGAGTATCATCAAGAGCACATTTTATCAAATGTCTGCTCAACGTTTTCCTGTCTGAATGCTGGGTTACAATTAATAAAAGCTGATCATTGTAAAGTGTAAAATCCATTACTCTGGTGTATTCTTGTATATCAACCTCTGCTTTATTGAATTCTTCCATGGTGGCATACCACTTGTTTTCTGTGAAATTATAGTTGAATTCTACCGGAACTGAGAATTTTCTTTTTGAAAGCAGTTTTCCTTTTTTATCAATAGTCAGAAGCATTTGATGGAACGGATTCAAAAGGTGGATTTTGTTGTCTTTTACAAACACTTTGATATACTCCGCAACAGGGTGTGCCAAGGTTTCTTCAAACAGGAGTTTTGAGCTTTGATTTTTGATATTGTATAGATGAATTTTGAATTGATTCAGTTTTTCGAACTCAAAAGTGCCAATAATAAGGTGGTTTTTATCAAATTTGGTAAAATCTGAAATGAATTCGGTCGAGGGAGTGTCTATGGTTAATACTTTGACATTATAGGGATTTTCAGTATCGATAAAATGAAATTCATTTGGGGAGATTTTTAAAATCGCAAGAGTCTCTAGGTCGAAATAATTTAATTTGGAAACATATTGGCCTTTGATTTCAAATCCTGCATAAGTTTGCTTCATCTCGACCAGCTGAATGGCCGAATCCAATTTGTTCTCCCTGTATATATCCAGCTGTGTTCGGAAGTTGTGGAGAATAAAAAAAGCATCTTGATGAAAAGACATAAGCAGCTCATTGGGGTTTCTGATTTTTTCAATCTTTATTGTTTGCTCAATATCATGAAATGATTCCTTTTGGTTTTCGCAGGAAGATTGAAAAATCAGATGGCAAAAAAGACAGATACACCGAAGGTAATGTTTTGCTGATTTCATTTTACAGAAGGATTAGTTTGGAAATAATGACTGCTTTTTTCCAAATAATTTTCAAAATAACGCGTGCTGTCCCAGAGAACTTTAATCTTGTTTTCATTACCGAATAACATGGCTTTTTTCTTGGAATTGGAAAGCACTATGACTAAAGTAGATGTATCGTTTGCGCTGAGATTCAATCTGTCTGCGTATTCTGAAAAGCAGGAATTACAACGGTCAAGATCAATGATAGCAAACTGAGGCACTGCATTGATTTTATTTTCAAGTTCCCTATTTACCTGACTGGTTTCTTTAGTACATGCCATGAACAATAAAATCAAAACAAAGGATACTTTACTCCACACTGAACACATCATATACAATTTCATCTTCTTGTAAACCATCATAATTGGGATGAATTCTTGGTATGTAAATGCCTTTTGGACCAAGAAATAATAGTCTTGGATCATAAGTTCTGGAATTGATTCTGGTGGTGCCTAAAAATTCACCATCAAGCCTATAAGAAAGAATTTCAAAATTCTTTATCAAGTAAGGATTATTGGAATAGTTGTTTGGTGAATTAGGGTTGACTGTTGGAACATACCTCAGCCTATGTATAATATTTTTATTTCTATCCAATAAAATTTTTCCATATACATATCCTTCTAATGACATTTCCAGCCATTTTCCATCATAATTTTCTTTTGGGACTGGTTTTGGGTTGGTGCCAATGCCTCCATTCATAGGTATTGCTTTTGACTCAATTAAAACTCCATTTTCGCCTATGATATGATAAACTGTATCTGAGAGGTTCCATGAAAAATACCATTCTTCCTTATCAATTTTTATTCTTGAAAAGGTTTCATCAATCCACCTTTGGTTATTCATAAATGAAGGTTTTTTTACATAGGGATATGATTTAAAGTTTCCTGATTCTAAATCAAGACTATGCTCATGGATAAAATCATCATTCTCTATACTTTCATTTGTTAATTGAAAGACTGAAAAGTGTAATTCATTTTCAAAGATTATGTTTGGCATGGAAGGAGTACCTACGTGGTTGATTAAGCCATCCACGTCACTGTTGAATTCATTATGCCTAATTCTATCTATAATATTACCTTCTACATTTACAATAAGAGAATTCTTCAAAATAAATTGTGAAAATAAAAAAATTGAATCCTGATTATGATAATAGAACGTATTGAGTCTTTCTATTCCATTCACTCCCTCTCTATCAATGTTGATTCTGCCAATAAGGCTTTGTTCAGATAAACTGTAGATGTCCAATGAATAGTTGACCTGATTTAAAACCAATAAAGAATCACCCACAGACTGATAAATGAAAAATTCATAAGTGGATACTTCATCTAGTGGAAATTTAACTGATTTAGATTTAATTAAGAATTGATTTCCCGAATTTTTGGAAATTGTGGAATTATCACATGAGATCAATAATAATTGAATAACCAAAACGTTGATAAATAGTACCCTCATATACTATATTTTTTAAAATCTTAAAATAAATATAATCAACTTGAAAGTTAAGTAACAAGTTGATTATAAATTAGATTGATTTACTGTTGGGAACCCCCACACTGAATATCAGGACAGTCCCCACCTGTTCCTCTACATGCTCCTGGGTCATTAGGAACTGTTTTGAAAGCACATATTAGACATCCTGTATCTGGATCAACAGCGCATGCACTATTACTTGAAAAACTGATTCCTGCTGACATAATCAATGTCAAAATTGAAGCTTTTAAGAAATTTTTCATAAAGATTTGGTTTTAGTTAATGATTTAGTTATGAAAGTTAAAAAAAAAATAACTAAGTCAAGAGTTTTGTCTGATTTTTACATTTTTCCCCTTGAGATGAATGCTCATTAGCGCAGAAAAAGGATAAGTTGACAAACGGTATTGCCATAAACCTATTTTTTTGAGTATTTCAAATCCCAAATTAAACCCTTATGAAAATCAATTTCCTCGCATTGAGTGCTTTCGGTGTACTTATTTCCATTTCTGTACAGGCCCAGGTAATTCAACAATCCTATAAAGACCAGGTAGAAACTTTGGTGCAAGATCCTGCTGTAAAAAAAGCTTTTGACCATATCCTAAGTATTGATGAACAGACTGTACAGGATATGATTACCCTGACAGAAATTCCATCGCCTTCCCATCATGAGGAGGAAAAAGGGAAGGTCTTCGCCCAAATGCTGAGGGATGCCGGAGCAGATTCAGTTTGGACGGATGAAGTAGGGAATGTGATTGCCCTTAGGAAAGGAACGAAATCCGAAAGGACTTTTTTGGTGGAAGGTCATCTGGATACGGTTTTTCCTTTTGGTACCGATGTGACCGTCAAGCAAAGAGGGGACACCCTATTTGCCCCTGGGATTACAGATGCCAACAGGTCTTTGGCCATTGTGGTGGCCTTACTCAAAACCATGATCCATGAAAATATCCGCACCAAAGACGATATCTGGTTTGCAGGCACGGTGGGTGAAGAGGGTTTGGGAGATCTGAAGGGCATGAAGCACCTGTTTAGGGAGGGTGCATATCCATTGGCTGCCCATATTGCCATTGATGGGGGAGGATTGGAAGATATCGTCAATGGGGGTATTGGGTCTTTAAGGTACAAAGTGACTTTCAAGGGATCAGGTGGACATTCTTATGGTGCATTTGGGATTGGCAATCCTCACAATGCCTTAGCCCAAGCAGTGGTTTCCTTTGTGCCTAAGGCTGATGCTTTTACCAAAGATGGCCCTAAAACTACCTACAGTATTTCAGTTCTCGGTGGGGGTACTTCGGTGAATTCCATTCCTTACGAGTCTTGGATGCTTGTGGATATGCGCTCAGAAACCCAAGAAAAACTCCAGGGCATCAATCAATTATTTTTAGAATCTATCCAAGAAGGTTTGGAGAAGGAAAATGCAATTATTCGAAGAGGTGAGGCTTTGACTGTGGATATTGAAAAAGTTGGGGACAGGCCCAGTGGATTGGCAGACCCTGATTCCCCTTTGATTCAGCGGACCATGGCGATTGCGAAACACCTTTCAGGGAATGATCCCAGATTGAGTTCCAGTTCGACCAACAGTAATATAGCCTTTTCCATGGGCGTTCCAGCGGTAACCATTGGCCGTGGAGGTTTGGGAGGCGGTGCCCATAGCTTGGACGAATGGTGGATCAATAAGGATGGACATTTGGCGATTCAGCAGGTGCTTTTGTTGATTTTGATGCAAGGGGGTTGGATGTAGCATGATTCAACACAAATGGATTAAAATTTGTTGGCTGTAAATATTAGCCTTCTGCAAACATATCGTCAATCCGGCGCTGTAAGGTGATGATTTCTTTTGCCACTGGGATCTTTTTATCGAGTACATGGATGACAATCTTTTTTTTCTTGATCATGCAGCTGGTAGTACCCGGCTGCAGACTGATTACCCAGGCAAGAAGCAGGGTTTTGAGTGGATCCCTGTAGTGATTCACTGTGATGAACTCTGGATCTGTGGGTACCCTTTTTAGAAATACCCGCTTTGCTACATCCCAACCGCCTCTTATGGCTGTTGTAACAAAGTACAAAAAAAAGCGGATAACACCAATCGGCCTTAGCATCCACTTTCCAGGAGGGATACTGTAAATGCTGATTACTGTGGTTGCCGTTAAAAAAAGCGCTACCAGCCAGATTTCGCTGGGCTTTTGCCCTCCCAACAAAACAATCCAACCTGCGGCAAAAAGCAAAAAACGCCCAACAAAGCTTTTGATAAGTACGCTTTTTTTCAGTTGCTTGATATCTGTCTTCATGGTCATCTTATTTATCGAAGAAGGAAGAATAAGGCTACAAAAAAGATAAAAAAGCTAATGCCTACCACCTCCCATCGCCTGAGTAATGACTCTGCTTGGGTACTGATCTGGATGGTCTTTTTGTTATCTATGAATTTATAGATGATTTTCTCCGCGCTATGTCTTGATTCTCCAAAGGAATGCATGAAAGCAATTACTTTCTGAATTTGCTTTTCAAATAAATTACCTATCCAGAGGATGACATAAAGGAAATCACCTGGAGGAATTAGCGGTTTTTCTTTTATCCATCGGTTGAGGAATGAAGACTTCAGGGTGAAAACCACCACAAGTGTGGCTGCAGTAAGAATGATAGGCCAAAGTGCAGCCCAGATGGTGATGGGGTTCCAGAAAAAAGCCATCATGCCTTTTTCTCCTAAAATCTGATACATCAGCCCTTCTGGTAAAAGGGTAGGGGACATCGTCCACCAGCCACCTGCCAACAAGAGAAAAAACCATGGCAGGATAAAGGATGGAGTCTTACTTTCTTTTGGTGACTCTACCTGTCGTAGGATGTGTAAAAAGCGGCTCAACAGTAAGGTGGTGGTAACCGCAGAAAGGGTCAATAAATACGCGAAGACATCAATACCGGGTAAGCTGGTTTTACTAAGGAATGTTTTAAGTAAATATTTGGTCCAAAGGCCACCGGTTAGAGGGCCACCTGCTATGGCCAATACGGCCAGGCCTAAACCCAACCACATCAATATTCTCCAGTATCCACCCACTTTTCCAGGCAGCGCTGTCCCTAAAAACAATAAGGCCTTGGCTGTGCCGTGGTTAAAGGCATATAAGGCAATCGCAGGAAGAAGCAGGCTACCTGGAATGCCGCCATATAAACCTATACCCAAAAATGCCGTCATCAACCCCATTTGACTGATACTTGAATAGGCCAGATTGGTTTTGGGATCTACTTGTAGTAAACCGATGATGACTGCGCCCAATGTAGCCGTAAAACCCAAGCTGATCATCATGAGACTCAAAGAAGGCCAATCTACCAAGCCAACAGGAGCCAAATGCATCCAGCCGATAAGTCCCGCTTTGATCATCGCTCCACTCAGGACGGCACTGGCCGGTACAGGAGCTGCAGGGTGTGCCAAGGGAAGCCAGAAATACAAAGGAATGGCGCCTACTTTAACCCCAAAGCCGATTAGACCCAATAGGAATATGAAGGGGCCATTCGAAGCATTTGCCAGGGCGGGAGGTAAATCGGAGAGTAGCATACTCCCTGCACTTTGGACAGCCAGAAATAAAGCACTGATAATAAATAGTTCACCAATGATGGCCATGACCAGATAGGTCTTGGCTGCTTTGCGGGCAGCAGCAGTTTGGCTATGGATCACCAAGCCATAAGAGGCAAAGGTCATCAGTGCAAAGAAGGTGTAAAAAGAGGCCGCATCTTCGGTAATTAGCAGTCCAAAATTTCCAGCCATGGCGCCTCCAAAATAGAAATTGAATGATCCTCGCCTGATGTCGTCTTTTAGATAAGTTCCTGAGAATAGCCCCGAACTTGCCCAAAGTATACCGGTAAGCAGTAGGATGATCCGCCGGGGAGTATCCAGAGAAAACTGTGTCCCCAAAATGAACCAATCTAAAGTGATACCTGGCACCTCAGCCAGCCCAAGTCCAACGGCAGGTAAGGAGGCCAAAACAAATATCGGCCCAGCATTCCTTCTCCCCGAAGGATAGCGGCTGGTAAGCAATGCAGCCAAAAGTGGCAATATGATGACTGACAACCATATCATGGCAGATTGGGGTAAAGTTTTTCGGCTATTTCCCGGGCAATAGCAAGCGGACTGTAATTGGAACCGGCAAATAATCCGGCAGCAAGAGAAAACAGCCCTGTCAGTACCACTGGGATCAATAATAAGGCTTTGGCCTCAAAAGGCCCTCTATATTTGGGGAGAACCTCTTTTTGGTCCGGTTCGCAAAACCAAGCCCTGTAAACAATGGGAAGGAAATAGGCCGCATTTAAGGCGCTACTAGCGAGTAAGACCAAAACTACCCAGTAACTCCCTGCTTCCACAGCACCCAAGCCCAAGTACCATTTACTGACAAAACCGGCAATTGGTGGAAGTCCAATCATCCCAAAGGCAGCAATGGTAAATGCACCCATGGTGAGGGGCATCTTTCGACCTATGCCATTGAGCTGGCTGATTCTATAAAATCCATAAGTCTCGGCCACATTTCCAGCTGCAAAGAACATCGTGATCTTCATGATGCCTTGATGTACAAGGTGAACGACTGCTCCTGTGGCGCTGAGTACACCTGTAATGGCTACACCCAAGGCAATGTAGGATAGTTGGCTGACTGTAGAATAGGCCAATAATTTTTTGAAGTCATCCTGGTAAAAGGCCTTTACCGAACCATAGATTATGGTAAAGCCAGCGAAAATTGCCAATGGTGTCAGCAGGTTCAGTTCTTCGGAAGTAGGGATGCCATAAACATCATAAACCAATCTTGCAATGCCAAATGCTCCTGCTTTTACTACTGCTACGGCATGTAAAAGCGCACTCACAGGAGCTGGTGCGACCATAGAAATGGGAAGCCAACCATGCAAAGGAAATATCGCTGCTTTTACAGCCAGACCACTTAGCATCAGGAAGAAGATGAGGGTCAATTGAAGCGTATTTTCCGAAACCAGGCTGGCAATGATTTCTGTCTGTCCAAAGTAAATTGGGCCAGCAAGGACAAACAAAGCAACCACGCCCAAAAACAAAACCGTACCGCCTCCAATGGTATACCAAAGGTAGGTTCTTCCTGCTTCTACGGCCTTATCATCACCCCTGTGTACGACCAAGGGATAGGTGGACAGTGTAAGGAATTCATAAAAGACAAAGAAGGTGACCACATTTCCAGAAAGGGCTATGCCTGTACTGGAAGTGACACAAAGACTGAAAAAAGCAAAAAACCGCCTTTGGTGTTTGCCGCCTTTTAAATATCCGATCGCATATAGCGTAGTGACCAGCCATAAAACAGAAGAGAGTGCAGCGAAGAGCAGCCCCATTTTGTCTGCCTTCAGGGCAAATGTCAAATCAGGTGCAAGACCGTAAATGAAAGCATAGGTCTCTCCCTGCATGTACCCCACAAAAACCCATCCCACCAAAGCGACCTTGGCAACTGCTCCAAAGAGGTTTAAAAAATTCCTTTGAAACGCTTGCGCTTCATCGAGTAAGAGGATCAGGATTCCCGGTATAAGCGAACTGATCAGGATCAATATCAGCAGTAAGCTATTCGTTTCCATACCCACCTCCTTTCATTATGGATTCAATGCCTGAGCCAAAGCTTTTGCTGCCTTCCAGAAACTGGATCAGGTTTTCTGCAGGAATTACGATCAAGAAGGAGCCCAAGGCAAGTAGCAGGGCGCAGACTTGTAGGATTTTTGGTACTGGCCGGAAGGGATCCTTTACCCGTGCGGGAGCAAATGCCAAGCGCAGGAGCATAAATACATAACCAGCCGTAAGTAAGCTTCCGGCCAATATGGCAGGTGCCCACCACCATTGGCCACTGAGGAATACGCCTTTTAAGAGCATCCACTTTGCCAAAAAACCTCCGCTTGGGGGAAGCCCGATTAAACTCACTCCAGCAATACCTATAGCCATTGCCGTCATAGGCATCCAGGCGACCAAGTCCCTCAGCGACTCAATGCGATCATGTCCCAAAGCCATCACAACAATCCCCGCGGATAAAAACAAAGAGGCTTTGGCAAAAGCATGGGCCATTACCTGAAAAATGCCAGCGGTCCATGCTGGTGCTAGCCATTCAGCTGAATCAGCATCCTGGCCTGGCGCCATGATGAGTAAAGGGAACATCATCAGCAAATACCCCATTTGAGCGACACTGGAATGGGCCACAAGCAGCTTGAAATTAGTCTGTAAAAGCGCTTGCCAAGAACCCCAAAGTACCGCTGCTGCGCCTGTAATCCCTATGAGTTGTCCTGCAGCGAAGGTCAGGGAGACCTCAAACACTTCCGTCCACAACCGGAGCATCATGTAAAATGCCCCTTTAACCACCAGAGCAGAAAGCAAGGCACTCACAGGAGCCAAGGCTGCGGAATGGGCAGGCGGGAGCCAAAAGTGAAAAGGGAAAGCCGCTTTTTTAATCAATAGGCCTAAGGTGATGACAATCAATGCAAAAGTTTTGGTGTTGCCTGGCTTAAGGACTTCTCCCAGCAGGTTTAAGTCAAGTGTGCCGGTGCTTCCATAGATCAGTGCAACCCCAAAAAGGTAAGCCATTGAACCGATAATGGCGGCCAGGAGGTAGCGTAAGCCTGCCTTCAGTGCTTTTGCCTCACCCGATAGCACTGCCAATGCTACTGCACATATGGTGATGACCTCAATGGTGACATACAGGTTGAACAGGTCGTTGGAGAGAAAGAGACCATTTAGTCCGGCCCAAAGGAAAAACCACAAAGGCCAGAAAAGGGGGAATCTGCCTATAGATGCAATCCGTGCTCGAAAATACCACCAGGAATAAAGGCTGATGAAAATACCTATGATGGCAGTCAAACCAATGAACACCGCTGCCAAAGGATCGATTCGCAACAATATGCCCAAAGGAGGTTCCCAACCACCCAGAATATGAATGATCGTGCCATATTTTGCTACCTCGATGAAGGCAAAAAATGCCAAAGATCCTACCAAGAAACTCCCCAATACGCCCAGCAAAGCCCTACCCTTGACCCTAAAAAATAGACTCATGGTTGCCAATAACATGGGCAATCCTACCAAAAGCGCGGGCAATGCAGATGTGGGAAATTCCTTCATTTTTCGTTTCCAAAGGTGTCTTCTCCGGTAAGTTTATGAATGCGCCTGGCCAATGAAAGGGCAAAAGCAGCAGCTGTAACTGCTACCACAATTCCAGTAATTACAAGTGCATGAGGAATTGGATCAGCAAAAGTGAGGGCATCCCGTTTAGCAAAGCTGACGAAACAAAGAAACACTCCCGCTCCCATGATGATGGTGGCAATGATTTTTCTTAAAAAATGTTTTGCCAAAAATACTCCGCCAAGACCGATGGCAAAGAGTATTGCGGAAGTTAAACTGTAAATTTCATAAGTTCCTATTTTCATTTTTAAGTGCTAGGTTAGATTTCATCTTGGAATGCTTCTATTTGGTTAAAAAGGCAAATATTGCAGTCAGGGCTGCCGCGATACTGATGGCCGCCAGGGTTTCTACCACCAATATCAGGAATCCTGCATAGGCAGGGGGATATTCAAAGAAGGCTCCTCCTGTAGCCATTTGGGTAAAACCCAATATCATGAAAAACCCAAGTCCTATTGTTACAAGAATTTGTCGCATCCGGCGAGGAATGACAGTGAATACCGTCCAACCTCCCAGGTGAAGCAATATTCCAATGGCACCCCAAAGGACAGCCGCCTGAAATGCACCACCAGGTCCCATTTTTCCGAAATACAAGAGGAAAGCACCAAACAGGAACAATACCGGAGTAAAAATCAATATCGTTTTTCGAAGTAAGGGGTCTTGGGCAGGAGCAAGACCAGGCTTACGGTACTGCTTTAAGCCACCGGCAGCAAATATGGCCAATAGCCCCATGAGTATCACTCCTATTTCCAGCCAAGTGTCATAAGCCCTGTAATTCAATAAAACTGCAGTAACAGGATGCTCAACTCCAGACATCGGAAGATTCGCTTCTGCGATGGCCGTCAATCCACCACCCTGAGGGACTTCCCAGATGGCCTGTATCGAAATGAGCAAAAAAAGGATCAAACCTAAACCTAAAGCCAATGCTGTGGTCCAATGGTAACTGTCCTTTTTTATAGGGATTTTAGACGCTGTTTCTTCAAGCCTTTCCTGGTTTTTTGAAAAAATAAGGGAAAAATCCCTTAAGGAGTCAAGCATAAGTACACCCATAAACCCTGAGGCTATCGCAGCTTCGGCAATGGCCACATCCACAGCACCCAATCGGATCCAGGCAAGGGCCAGCATGAGACCAAATGCAAAAAATACAAATACTGCCTTGCTAAGTTTTGGTGCCAGCATGCAACGGAAGGCAAGATATATGGTCAAAATGGCCAATAAGCTGTCGATCAGAATATCCATTACTCCTCCTCTCCATTTTTAGATTTTTCCTGCTCTCTTTGGAATCTAGCGATAAGATAACTGGAGGTAGCACTTGATAATAGTGTCAATATCCAGATAAAGAAAATTTTCACCGTCGCCCATGGGGAGGCAATATACAAAGCGATCCCCGCCGCTATAAAACCAAGCCCCAGATTATCCGCATTGGTAAGGGCATGAAGTCGGGAAAACAAATCTGGAAAACGAAGCAGACCTAAAGTTCCTGCCAGAAAAAAGAAACAACCGGCTACTAATAATATCACAATGAATATCTCCTTGATCATCATGGTGCTTCCCCTTTCTTTTTTTTCCAGACCTGAACCAAACAGATGACCAAAATAATAGACAGTACATTGAAGGTTATCACTACATTAAGCAAGGTAAGATCATTTAGGTAACCGGCCATTACCATCAGAATGGCCATACCAGCCGTGCCAAAAAGTTGGGTGGTCAGCAAGCGGTCGGCTATAGAGGGACCCCGCCAAAGCCGAATTAGACCCAAACCAATGTTGAGTAGAAGGAAGATGATCACTATGATGAAAAAGGCATCCATTGAAAACACATTTTTGACCAAAAAGGAAGCTACTACCAATCTCAGAGCAATATTGTCATATACGCTCCCGGATAGGAAATGTTTAAGGGTTAGCAATAACGAAAAAATTAATTAAATTATTTGTTTAAACCCTTAAAGTATGAACTTATACCGTTTTACAAGCTGTTCATTTTTTTTGCATTTCCTCCATTCTTATTTTAATGGCTACTATAGGATCAGGTCTATCAATACCTTAAAGCTAATATCTTCTAATATCCACTATAATATCTCAAGCATATTTCCATTTATTTCAATGAAATTATTTCCTTTCCACCTCTCTCAAATTCTCCAATTTCTTATTTCTCAGGAAGCCATTGATGTCTTCGAAGTGCTCTTTTACTCTTTTATTGCCGAACTCAAAGACCTTGGTGGCCAAGCCATCCAGGAAG
Organism: Cecembia lonarensis LW9; assembly: GCF_000298295.1. Classification (GTDB taxonomy): domain Bacteria; phylum Bacteroidota; class Bacteroidia; order Cytophagales; family Cyclobacteriaceae; genus Cecembia; species Cecembia lonarensis. The sequence goes on along the minus strand of NZ_AMGM01000012.1, from coordinate 34,157 downwards.
TCCCTGTCGTGGGAAACCAGGATCAAAGTGCCGTCAAAATCCTTTAAAGCATCCTTGATGATGTCCTTGGTCCGCATATCGAGGTGGTTGGTAGGTTCGTCAAGGATCAGCAGATTGACCGGTTCCAACAAAAGTTTGATCATGGCCAATCGGGTCTTCTCTCCTCCGGAAAGCACCTTTACTTTTTTGTTGATGTCATCTCCGGAAAACATGAATGCACCCAATAGGTCCTTGATTTTGGAGCGAATTTCACCCACTGCAATCTGATCGATGGTTTCAAAGATGGTCAAACTTTCATCTAAGAGGGAAGCCTGGTTTTGAGCGAAATAGCCAATTTGGGCATTGTGTCCCAATTCACATTTTCCATCAAAGTCAATTTCCCCCATGATGGCTTTGATCATGGTGGATTTACCTTCCCCGTTCTTGCCCACAAAAGCCACTTTTTGTCCTCTTTCTATGGTCATAGAGGCATTCTTGAAGACCACATGGTCCCCATAAGATTTGGAAAGGTCTTCCACAATTACCGGATATTTTCCTGATCTGGGGGAGGGAGGAAAGCGCAAGCGCAGAGCGGATGTATCTACCTCATCCACTTCCACCAGTTCCAATTTTTCCAACATTTTTACCCTGGATTGGACCTGAAGGGTTTTGGAATAGGTGCCCTTGAAGCGTTCTATAAATTGGGTAGTCTCTGCAATAAACTTCTGCTGCTCATCGTATTGCTTTTGCTGCTGTTCCCTGCGTTCTTTTCTGAGTTCGAGGTAGTGCGAATACTTGGCTTTGTAATCATAGATTCTGCCCATGGTCACCTCAATGGTGCGGTTGGTGATGTTGTCTACAAAAGCACGGTCGTGGGAAATTACCACTACCGCTTTGGCCTTTTCGGTCAAAAACTCTTCCAGCCACTGAATGGATTCTATATCCAGGTGGTTGGTAGGTTCATCCAGCAGAATAAGGTCCGGTTTCTGCAAAAGGATTTTGGCCAGCTCAATCCGCATCCTCCAGCCCCCTGAAAATTCTGAGGTTGGTCGTTGAAAGTCGTTCCTTTCAAAACCCAGACCCAGCAGTACCTTTTCCACTTCTTCCTCATAATTCACTTCTTCAATGGAATAGAACTTCTCCGATACTTCTGAAACCCGCTCGATGATTTTGTAATATTCTTCAGAATCATAATCCGTTCTCACCGTCAACTCTTCATTCAGCCTGTCTATTTCCTCTTTGAGATTCAAGTAGGAGGCAAATGCCTTGGCTGTTTCTTCGAAAACAGTAGCATCATCCGCAGTCAGCAAATGCTGGGGTAAATAGGCAATCACCGCATCTTTAGGAGCGGAAACACCACCTTTGGAGGGTTTGGTTGCTCCTGCGATAATTTTGAGCATGGTGGATTTTCCGGCTCCGTTTTTCCCCATAAGCGCGATTTTATCATTGGGGTTGATGGAGAAGGAAACATCACTGAATAAGGCATGTCCGCCGTGGATGACGGCAATATTGTCAACTGATATCATGGGATTAGGAATTCAAGGGGCAAAGGTAGGCTTTAATGGAAATAAAGTGGAAATATAGAGATTGATATTGATGGATATTTTTTGATATTGATTTGATATTGGGTTAGAAATAAAAAGAAAAGTAATTGGCGGATATTGAGATAGGGTTGAGATAAATTGAATTTCATTCCTGTCTGCAAGAGAGGCTATCCTTGCTATCGGATCATAAAATGGAATCCTTTCACCCAACAAGTCAAGAACAACATTGGTATCGAGAAAGAATGTTGTTTTCATAGGTGTCTTTTCTCTACGTGATCCCTATAGTCTTTTTTGTATTCATAATCTTCAGGGATGTTGATCCCTGTTTGCATACTTTTAACAAATGGCGATATTTCAGGGCCTTTTTCAGAAAGTAAATCTTTTTCATTGACCAATGAATTAAGATAAGACTCAATCATCCTAGATAGACTAGTCTTTTGAAGCTCGGCATAGTTCGGCAAGCTCACTAACCGAGCTCGGGGAACGGGATTTAGGTTTGGAAAACCTGGGGGGTAGGGAAGAAATGCGGCTTTGCCGCATTTCTTCCCTACCCCCCCCCCCTATTTATTCTAGTCCCGGTGGCCGAGCTTGCCGAGGCCCTCAAATTGATACGTGTAACTTTCCGAATAGTCAGATATTTTTTTGAAGTCAACAAAAAAAACCGCCCGGATTACTCCGAGCGGCTTGATATTAACCAGTCAGTTACTAACTAATAATAACTAGTAACTAATTACTAAATCTCATTAAGCTTCCACGCCCAATACTTTGGCCATAACAGCTCCGATTTCTGCAGGGCTTTCGGCTACGTGGATACCATTTTCAGCCATAATTCTCATTTTGGCTGCTGCTGTATCATCAGCACCACCAATGATGGCACCGGCATGGCCCATTCTACGTCCCGGAGGGGCAGTCTGTCCAGCAATAAATCCAACCACCGGCTTTTTGTTGCCTGTTTCTCTGATCCATTTGGCAGCTTCTGCTTCATAGTTACCACCAATCTCTCCGATCATCACGATGGCATCAGTTTCAGGATCTTCCATCAATAGTTGTACGGCTTCCTTGGTAGAAGTACCGATGATTGGATCACCTCCGATACCAATAGCGGTAGAAACACCTAACCCAGCTTTTGCAATTTGATCAGCTGCTTCGTAGGTCAATGTTCCTGATTTGGAGACGATACCTACTCTTCCCTGCTTAAACACAAAACCTGGCATGATGCCAACTTTTGCTTCCCCTGGAGTGATAACACCAGGACAATTAGGCCCCACCAATACTGCGCCTCTTTCTTTGATGTAAGGTTTGGCTTTCATCATGTCAGCCACAGGAATTCCTTCAGTGATGGCAATGATTACTTTGATGCCCGCATCAGCTGCTTCCATTATGGCATCAGCTGCAAATGCGGGTGGAACAAAAATAATGGAAGTATTTGCACCAGTTTTGGCGACTGCCTCTTCCACAGAATTGAAAACCGGCTTTTCCAAATGTTTGGTGCCTCCTTTTCCTGGAGTAACACCACCGACTACATTGGTGCCATACTCTATCATTTGCTGTGCATGGAAAGAACCTTCAGAACCGGTAAATCCCTGCACGATCACTTTTGAATCCTTATTGACTAAAACACTCATGCTTCGTTTTTTAAAGTTTGGACAAAAATAAAAGATTCAGCCCTACCACAAAAAGAAATGGGAAACAATCTCCAATTAATTTACAGAATAAATATCTTTTTCTAATTTAGAACCCTGTTACCCTGTACCTATGAGAGTTTTATTTGGTTGGATAATTGCCCTGGTCACGATTTGTGAAGCTCATGCGCAATATTTCCCCATTAACAATCAGATTAGGGGGGTAGACCTTCCTTCTGATGTGATATACGATATCCAACAGGACACCGAAGGACAAATCTGGTTCAATACAGCTTTGGGTGTCTTTTATTCAGATGGATTTTTCACCTATAGCATACCTGATTCCGTTCAATCCCAACTCTCCAAAAGGGTGGGGATGTTAAGTGGGAAAGACGGTGCCATTTGGATTTTTAATAGAATTGGGCTTCCCGCCATCTTTCGGTACAAGGAAGGGAATTGGACAAGACTTCGATTGCCAAATGAAGTAGAAGGGATAAATATAAATTATCAGCGTTTTGATTTTTACTATCACCTAGGCTTTGAAGGCTATTTTTTTATCATTAGAGATTATATATATTTTTATGATGGGGAGAATTGGCATCAAAGCCCTGAAAGTTTCGATAAAAATGGGACGTATCAAAGTGTCTTTCATGGCAAGGAACAGACCGTCTTGATGTTTGGGGAAGGAGCGCTTCTTTTTGATGGGGAAAGCTTCATTGAGGTAGAATGGAAGGGAATTGAACTGCCAGGCCCGGTTTCTCAAATGGCATTTGATGAATCAACTGCTACGTACTTTTTCCTTGGTGATGGCTATTTTGCATCAGGCCCAAGTTCTGATACTGTAAATAGGATGATCTTCGAAGGATTTGTGAAGAGTTCTTATATTACGGAGACTTTTAGTGGTATTCAACTTTCAAATCGAAATGTAATTTTTCATCATAACTCCCAATTGTTTAAATATTCTCTTAACAAGGATGAGGTTTTTGATATCGGTACATTCAATCAATTAAGAACTTCTGCCATTTACGATTTTCTCGTGGACAGGGAAGGAGTCCTTTGGGTTACTTCACATCGGGGTTTAATCAATATCAATTCTTTTAGATTTCTAAAGTTTGCTTCGCCTCCATTTTTAGATGACGAAATTACTGCTTTAATTTCTCTCAATGGAAATGGGATGTTGGTTGGCTTTAATAATGGGCTTCAGTTATGGGAGAATGGTGAAGTGCATACCATTTTTAAAGATGAAGAATTAATAGGGCAGCCTGAAATTCGCATTACAAATTTTTCCAAAGATAAGAATGGCCAAATTTGGTTTACAGCTAATGCCATGGGACTTGGAAAGTTTGACCCTAAGACCAAAACTACCAGTTTTGAGAAAAGTCCTAATGATAGATTTATTAATTCCGTTTATGCGGTAGGTGATACTCTTTTTATCATAGCTAACACCAGGGTATATCTTTCTTCTATAAATCGCGCTAAGGGAGAACACTTTCAAAATGAAATATCCTCAGATCTAAAGAGAATACTTGAACAGCAGCAGGTGTTTTTAAGAAAGATTGGCCGGCTAAGTGATGGCCGTATGATCATGATGCAGGGTGGAAGTGCTACCCCAGAAATGGATAAAGTAATCAACTTTGATAAGGGTATGGCCATCATTGGCTATGATTTTCTGGAGTGGGGTAACCACTTACTTTTAGGCACTGAGACTGGACTCAAAGTTTTTCTAGATGGCAAATTGAAGGATTTTGAATGGTATGGGCAAAAAATTAATAGACCCGTTTTCGCTTTACTTGAAGATAGCTTGGGTAGGGTATGGTCTGGCACAGATAAAGGAATTTTTCTTATTGAAGAGCAAGGCATCAGGCAACTGGATGAGGGCAGTGGGCTTGCAGGCGCGGAAATCAATAGAGGGGCACTATTGGAGGATGAGTATGGAAATGTTTGGATAGGTACTTCAAAAGGGCTTTCCATGTTCGATCCTTCTGCGGATTTTCCAACGAGAAGTTTCCCATTTGTTAGGATAGGCCCCATTGTTTTGACAAACTTTCCTGAACACATAACAGATAAAAACAAAATACCCTATACCAATAACAGTGTTAAATTCTCTTATAAAGCAGTCACTTTTTTGCCAGATACCAGACTGATTGTTCGATATAAACTGGAAGGTTTACACAATGATTGGGTAGAAATCAGAAATCCAAGAGACAACGAGTTGGTCTTTAATAACCTTCCTCCAGGAAGCTATCAGCTGTTTTTGCAGGCCAGTAATGATGGTGTTAATTTTACAGGGACTGTTGTATCCCCATCATTTAAAATCTTAAAGCCCATCTATCTACAAATCTGGTTTTTAGTAGTTTTGGCCTTGTTTCTGCTAGCTGTGGGGTACCTGATCAAATCATTCTTGGAACAAACTAAGGAAACGGGCGAGCTTAAATTAGTCGTTAACGAAAAGGATAAAAAGGTTCAGGAATCAGAGGACCAGTTTAAGAATGTTTGGGAAAGCTCCAAAGATGGCCTCATGCTGTCTACAGAAAATGGTAAAATAATAGCAGCAAATGAGGCACTTGCCCGGCTGGCTGGTGTTGATATCCAACAATTAAGCGCTGGGTATATTTGGGATTTATTTGGTGACCGTGAATTTTATGAAAAAGAAAGAAAGCGTCTGGAAGACAGTTACAGTGGGATTTCTGAAACCAGTATTAATATAGAGTTAAAACTTCCTTTTAAGGCCGGCAATAAGTATATAGATTATTACTCAAGTTTGCTAAAGACCAATTTAGGCGATCAAAATGTATACCTTTCAGTATTTAGAGATATTACAGAAAAAAAACAATATGAAGAGGGCTTGAAATTAGCAAAAGAAAAAGCAGAAGAAGCCAGCAAAATGAAGTCCAGCTTTTTATCGAATATGAGCCATGAGATCAGAACTCCGCTAAATGGAATCTTAGGCACAGCTGAAAACATCATGTTAAACCGCAAGCATGATTTGGAATTGATTGCTCAATTGGAAATTATTCAGGAATCAGGTGAAAGGCTATTAAAAACCATCAACAACATATTGGACCTTTCTAAAATTGAAGCCAATAAGATTGAATTGAACCCTGTTTTTATAAACGCGGGTGAATTTTTATCTAAAATACTTCTTCCTCTTAAGACAATTGCTGTAAAAAAAGGCCTTTTAATAACAGCGAAATGCCTGACTGAGCCATGTATTATCAAAATTGATCCATTGTACTTTGAAATGATTGTAAATAACATTGTTGGAAATGCCATCAAATATTCAGAGAAAGGTTTGATCAGCATCTTTATGGAGGAAAAGGAAGGAAATTTACATTTTGAAGTAATAGATCAGGGTATTGGAATGAATAAAGCTTTTATGGATAGAATATTTAAGCCTTTTGAACAGGAGAGTCAGGGTTTTGAAAGAACCTTTGAAGGAACAGGATTAGGTTTGACTATTACCAAAAATTTGGTAGATTTAATGAGAGGAAAAATAATTATTGAAAGCGAAAAGAATAAAGGTACCCGTGTGCTGATTATTTTGCCTATTGGGAATAAATGATTTTTCAAATCCATAATATCTTGTAATTTGCAGGTTACAGTGACTACGCCTATGTTTCCATTAAGGATTTTGATTACTGAAGATGATCATGTATCAGCTCTTCTGCTTAAAAAAGCGCTTGAAAAAAATAATCACCAGATAATTGGTATTTCTGAGTCCGGGGAAGAAGCCCTGGAGATTTTATCTGAGCATCATGCAGATATTGTCATGATGGACATCAACTTGGCGGGTGAATTGGATGGTATTCGTACTACTGAAATCATCAATGAAAAATATGATATTCCTGTAGTGTATCTTTCTGCCAGCTCTGATGCCGAGACACTTACAAAAGTGGTAGGTACCAATCCTTCTGCTTATGTAATCAAACCATTTAATATCAGGGAATTGAATATGGTGATTGAATTGGCCATATTCAAGGACAGGAAAGAAAAAGAACTTCAAAAACTCAATAATGAACTTGAGGAGAAAGTCCGTCAGAGGACTAAGGATTTGGCAGAAGCCAATAAGGAGTTGACCAGGGCATTGGAAAAAGAAAGGGAGATAGGGGAGCTGAAATCCAGGATTGTTTTGAATGTGTCACATGGCTTTAAAACACCCTTGACTTCAATTTTGAGTTCCGCGCAATTGCTTCAAAAGTACGCTGAAAAAGAACATCCTTTTAAAGCAAAAATCATGAAGCATGCAGATAAAATAGAACACTCCGTCAGAAACCTGAACAGCCTGCTGACTTCAGTACTTTTCTTTGGCAAAGCAGATGCCAACAAGATTGACTACAAACCCAAAAAACTTTTTCTCAATGCCTTGATCAATGAAGTGGTTGATGTGGTGAAAGCAGGAAGTGAGCATGATGTCAAAATCAATTTGAAATTGGGTAAAATACCTAAAACGGTGACCTCAGACTCTGATTTACTTTACCAGATTTTTGAAAACCTGCTTTCGAATGCCGTAAAATATTCTAAGGATGGTCAGTCTGTAGAATTTGAAATCAACGAAGAGGATAACCACTTATTGGTTAAAATAACCGATCATGGTATTGGTATCCCAGAAAGCGAACATGATCAACTTTTTGACCGTTTCTTTAGAGCAAAAAATGTAGGTATCATTGAAGGCTCAGGTTTAGGCCTGTCCATTGTCAAAAAATGTGTGGATGTGCTGGAAGGAGAGATTACCTTTGATAGTAAACAAAACCAAGGTACTACATTTTTTGTGAAGATACCCGTAAATAAATAGACATGCTTATTGCGAAAAACATTGAGTTTTCTTACCAAAAAGACCAAAAATTTAATATACCCGATTTAACATTAAAAGAAGGGGAACAATTACTGATTCTCGGTCAGTCGGGTTCCGGTAAAACGACCATCCTTAATATTCTTGGAGGACTACTGAAACCTCATCAAGGTGAAGTATTCATTAATGGGACTTCACTATATGGTTTAAGTGGGGCAGCTTTGGATAAGTTCAGGGGGAATAACATTGGCATTATTTTTCAAAAGCCTCATATTTTGGCGCCACTAACGGTAGAGGAGAACCTCAAGTTGGCTAATTTTTTTTCAGGTAAAGATGGAAGAAAAAATGAAAACCTGCTAAGTGATTTGGGAATTTTGCATAAAAGAAAGGCTAAAGTAAACACCCTGTCAGAAGGTGAGGCTCAAAGGGTCTCTATCGCCAGGGCACTTGCCAATTCGCCTAAGGTAATTTTAGCAGATGAACCCACAGCCAGTTTGGATGATGTAAATGCTGCTAACGTGGTCAAATTATTGAAAGAGCAAGCAGAAAAATTCAATGCAGTTTTAATAATTGTTACCCATGATCAGAGGGTAAAAGATCATATTGCCAATCAAATTACGATAGGAGGCGAAGCATGAATATGTTGAAGTTGAGTTGGAAGTATCTTATTGCTAAGCCGCTGAATACAGGCTTGAACATCCTGTTACTGGCCTTAGGCTTGGCCATTATCACTGTATTGATTGTCATTCAAGACCAGTTTGAAAGTAAAATGACGCGGGATGCTCAAGGCATTGATTTAGTAGTAGGTGCCAAAGGGAGCCCTTTGCAGTTAATTCTTTCCAGTGTATATCATATCGATTTTCCTACTGGAAACATTGATATGAACGATGCGATGGCTTTGTCCAGAAACCGATTGGTAAAAAATATTATTCCTATGGGGTTGGGGGATAACTACCAAGGATATAGAATTGTGGGCACCAATTATGATTATTTGGATCTTTATAATGCCCAAGTTCAGGAAGGTTCAAAATGGGATAAGCCTTTTGATGTGGTACTAGGCTTTGAAGTAGCTACCAAATTGGGTCTTGGTATCGGAGATAATTTTGTAGGCTCCCATGGTATTGGGAGCAGTAGCCACGAGCATGATGAGCACCCCTACACCATTACCGGAATTTTACAGCCCATGGGCAATGTATTGGACAAATTAATCCTGACCAGTATAGAATCTGTTTGGTACACCCATGATGATGATCATGACCATGGAAAATTTGAAGAATCAGTTGCCAAAACCGGATTCCCTGAAACAGATGAGGACAGAGAGGTCACTTCTTTACTTATTCAATACAGAAACCCCATGGCTGCTGTTCAATTGCCCCGTTATATTAATAGCAGAAGTGCTTTACAGGCAGCATCACCATCATTTGAGATTTCCAGGTTGTTTGAATTATTGGGCGTGGGTGTGAAACTTATTCAAGGATTGGCCATTGTTATTATTGTCATTGCTGGCTTGGGCATATTCATTGCTTTGTTCAATTCTTTGAAAGAAAGAAAATATGATCTCGCCGTGATGAGAACTTTAGGTGCTTCCTCCGGGCAGCTTTTTATTCACATTGTTTTAGAAGGTGTTATATTAACTGTTCTTGGAGCAATAGTAGGGATCCTTATAGGGCACTTATTTATTGGTATACTTGTTATGCAAAATGACCAAGGAGCCATCAGTACCTTAAGTGCATCGGTATTCTTGGTGGAGGAGCTTTGGATTATTGCTTATGCGGTTGCTGTAGGGATTATTGCCTCTCTTATACCTGCTTGGAGTGCTTATCAAACTGATATTGCAAAGCAATTGACCAAATCTTAAATTTAAAACAGATTAATTGTAATTGATTAAACACATGGTATTGAAAAGAATATTGTTCATTGGCCTATTGCTTTTTGCATTTGCCATCACAGGATATAGCCAGAATGTTTGGCGTGATCTTTCTGATGTGACCTATAAAATAGGACAGGATGAATTTGGAGAATTATACATTCCGGTTTTCAGTCAGAAAATCAAGAGTTTGGAGGGTAAGGTAGTGGAGGCTGATGGGTTTATTATTCCTTTTGAAGGTATGTTTAAGCCTGAACATATCATTTTATCCTCTCTACCGTTGGCAGAATGTTTTTTCTGTGGCTCAGGTGGGCCAGAAACGGTAATGGAGGTGATGCTTAAAAACCCTATAAAATATACCTCCAAAAAAGTGAAAGTAAGAGGTAAGCTGACTTTAAATGACAGAGACCCTGAAAAGTTGATGTATATCTTAAAAGATGCTGAATTGCTCAGCAATTAATGGACAAACATGTCAAAAGAGGCGGTCAAACTTTGAATATGACCGCCTTTTTTTACACTTTTTGTAAGTTTTCTTTTTCCATGATTGCAAAGTCTTGCATCAGTTTTTGTGTTATGGGGCCTGGTTTGCCTGAACCTATTTTATTGTTATCAATTTGAGTAACTGGCAGCACTTTTTTCGTGGTGCTGGTGATAAATAGCTCATCTGCCCTCAAAACTTCTTCCAAGCTTATCGCTTTAATTTCTGTTTGAGGAATAAGTTCTAACACCCGCTTTCTTGTAATGCCGTGAAGGATATGTTTATTTGGTGTGGCTATTTCCCCATCTTTTATTACAAATATATTTGACCTCGAGCTTTCAGATACTTGACCGTTGAGGTGGTAAAGGACATCATCTGCTCCTTCCTTTTTCCAGATGGCACTGTGCCAAACAGGGAAGGCATAGTTTGTCGTCTTGATATCTGCAATGGCTCTGATATGTTCTACAGCTAGCAATTTGATGCCTGATTCATATTTACTTGGTGCAGGGAAATCCAATGCTTCGCAAAAGATAAATAATTGGCCAGCAGTCGGAGAGAAATGGTTCTCTGAAACACCTCCTGTCAAAACCATTCGGACGCCTCCAAATTCGAGATCGTTCCTGCTTATCAAATCATGGACAATTTGAGCTAACTCTTCTTTATTTAAGTCAAGTTTAAGGTGGGTTTTTTCTGCTGATCGAATGAACCTGTCCAGATAGTCACTCAAAAAAAGCGGTGTGTGGTGAGCAGTTCTGAAAAAATCAAATATACCGTAACCACGGATCAACCCTATATCCATTGGGTGAAGAGTTGCTTTATCTGAAGCAATGATACGGTCATTGGCAAAACAAAAGGGCTTCATAAGGCTTTTAATTTTTTATCAAAAATAAGGTTTCTTTTAATAGGAAAAAGGATTTTTTGACTTTGGCTTGCTTTACTTTGAATCTGATGAAAATCATAATTTTTCAAATTTTAAAGTAGATTTTTTTAAGCATAATTCAAAAATTAAGAAAAATATCAATTTTTTTATTCGGTTTTGTGCTATCTTGCAAAAAAAATATCAGTTTCTAATGAGGAATATTTTTAAGCCCTTGCCTTTTTTTATAATTACCATCCTTTTCTCTTGTCAAGGTGAAAAAGTGGATGAGAATCAATTGCTCAAAGATGAAGTCATTGCTATCCATGATGAAGTAATGCCTTATATGGGTGAGTTGAGAACCTTGAAAAAAGAGGTTGATTTGAAGTCAGATAGTCTGAATGTAATGGATTCGGTAGCTTTTTCAGAAGAAATCAAACGTCTTGAGGAAGTCTCAAGACAGCTTGAAGATGCATTTGAGGGGATGTTCGTATGGATGCGACAATTCAAGGCTCCTGATGAAACAATAGAGGAGGATGAAGCTAAATCTTACTTACTTAATCAAAAAGCACTGGTAGAAAAAGTAAATGCGGATATTAAACAAGCCATGAAAGTGGCCAAAGAAGAGCTTAAGTCAACTTAATCCCTCTCTTTTAAAAAAGCTTCTACCTGATTGGCATCAATTACCCCTTCTTGGTTTCCCCATATATTGTAAATATAGGTCATGATACGCGCTATTTCTAAGTTGGTTAACCTAGGGTTTCCCGGCATAGCTTGATTGTAAACCTGACCGTTGACAATAATCTCTCCAGTCTGTCCATATTTGATGATTCTGGCCGTTCTGCCTATGTTCTCAGCCATATAATCAGAAGGGTTCAAGGGTGGAATTAATTTGCCTAAACCTGTCCCATCTTTTTGATGGCAATTGGCACAATATGCTTCATAAAGATTCTTTCCCTCGATGGCATATTGAAGTACTTTGGTATCCTTTATGGAGGCAAGTGTACTACTTTCCTCTTTTTTATCCTTTGAACTGCAAGCAGCAAGGAAAAATAGCCAAGCAATTAAAATTGTCCAACTTCCTTTCATCAATATTAACGCAGAAGTTTTGGGATATCTTTCATTAACCGGTTCACTTGATCTTCTTTGGTCCCATCGTAGACACCTCTGATTCTGCCATTTTGGTCCACTAATACAAACGCACCGGAATGTAAGATGCCTCCTGGCTCATTTTTATCAGTCATTGCAGTGGTAAGATAGCTTGTCTGCCCTATTTCAAATATTTTCTCCTGATCACCAGTTAGAAACTGCCAGGTAGCATCATTCTCAACCCCAATCTTATAAGCATAGTCTTTAAGTAGTTCTGCTGTGTCGTGTTCTGGGTCAAGGGTGTGGCTCAATATCATGAAATTGGGTTCATCTTTGAATTTTTCATAAACCCTTAGCATTTGTGTTTTCATGATTGGGCAAATGGTAGGACAGGTGGTAAAGAAAAAATCGGCCACATAAACTTTCCCATCTGTTGAATAATTACTGATTTCTTTGCCTTCCTGATTGGTGAAGGAAAAATTGGCAATGGAATGGTAAACGGTGTCTTGTACCACTTTTCCCTCCATTTCAAATTCATTGATATGCCAATTGCCTAAAATGGGTAAAGTAGCATTTTGATCTTCCGTGCTTTTCTCAGAGCAGCCCAAAAGAGATATGCCAATGATAAGAAATAGGATACTAGAAAATACCTTCATGGTGAACTTATGTTTTTTCATTTTGACTCTCTTACTTTTTTATACCATTTAATTCCGAGCATCATCAAGAGACTTAGGCCAATTAAACCTACAATACCCCAAACCATGCTCATCATACTTTTTAAGACGATCAGGAAAACGATGGCGAATAACAATACAGTAGCCACCTCGTTCCATATACGTAACTGTGTAGAGGTCCATTTGGGTTTCCCTTTTTGTAAATCTTTATATATTTTGTCACAAATGATGTGATAAACGTACAGGAATAGCACAAAAGCTAATTTGGCATGCATGAAGCCAAGCTGCATATAACCCCAACGATAGTATAAAACAGCGATACCGAAAATCAAAGTCAATACGGCTGAAGGCCAGGTGATGATATACCAAAGTCTTTGCGCCATCAGGTTCAATTGGGGAAGGAGAATTTTTTGTTCTTCTTCTGGGCGTTCCATGGCTTCTACCTGATAGATGAAAATCCTTACGATGTAAAATAAACCGGCAAACCAGGTTACTACGAAAATGATGTGTAGCGCTTTTAGATATTCAAAGGCCATGATGGAATTTTTCCACTAAATTACGGCTTATATTCTAAACTATTGTCTATTATGTCTAACCGATTTGTCTTTTATGCGCTTTTCCTGGCAGTCTTGGCCATGGTCGTCTGGATTATCAGCGATACCATAAATCAACCCAGCGTGGTGGATTTGGAAGGAGAATTTGTAGAAACAGCTTTTTTTAGAAATGAAAATAACACAGGGCCAGTAGTCCGAATATATGCAATATATGCCGCTGATACTTCTTTGGAGGCCATGAAAGGATATGCTGAATTTATGCCACATACCAAATATGGGAACACTAAGGTTTTTTTCTTCAATTCTATGGAAAATTCACCGAAAGAAATCAGGTCTAATCAACCCCATTTTGATCCGGCTTATGAACCCCATTGCCTTGCTTTTTATGAAAAGAATGCCATGGGGCAGGAGCGTTTTATCCGTTTTCCATTCGAGTAGGAGTAATTTCAAAAGCCGGAGTACCTAATTAACAGTTGAATTAATTGTTCTTCTTTTGGACATATATTGGCTTATCGATAATTTTAGATCTTAGATAAAAATCAATGGCTGTTATTTTATTGTTGAAACCAGTTCGCTATATCCAATACTCATCAATCGTTTGAAATGTTGAAAAAGAAGAACAGGCTAAGTGCCCAAGCGTACATAGATGGCGTTTTGAATGGAGACAGGATGGTTCTTAGTAGGGCTATTACCCTTGTTGAAAGTACTCTGGTGTCAGATCAACAGCTTTCTGAAGAGGTGATGGAAGCGGTTTTACCCTATACAGGCAAATCTATTAGGGTTGGCATTACCGGTGTGCCCGGTGTTGGAAAAAGTACATTCATAGAGCAATTTGGTACAATGCTCGTAGATCAAGGTCATAAATTGGCTGTTTTGGCCATTGATCCAAGTAGTCCCGCATCCCGAGGAAGTATTTTAGGTGATAAGACGAGGATGGAGCAACTTTCCTCGGATAAGCGTGCCTACATCAGACCCAGTCCCGCAGGAACCACATTGGGAGGGGTAAGCGCCAGAACACGGGAGGCTATGCTGCTTTGTGAAGCGGCAGGTTTTGATGTGATCCTCATCGAAACAGTGGGAGTGGGACAATCTGAGACGGCAGTGAAAGGGATGACTGATTTTTTTCTTTTGCTGATGCTGGCAGGTGCTGGGGATGAGCTGCAGGGGATTAAGAAGGGGATAATAGAAATGTGTGATGCTCTTGTCATCAACAAAGCAGATGGCGAAAATTTAGAAGCAGCCAAAAAAGCCAGAAGAGAATACGCTAACGCCCTTCATCTTTTTGCTGCCAAAGAGAATGGCTGGAATCCTCAGGTGAAGATCTGTTCTGGACTTTCGGGTCATGGGTTGGATGCAATTTGGGAAATGGTTCAGGATTTTGCTGAAAAAATGAAATTCAATGGTTTTTTTGAGCTCAATAGATCAGCGCAGCGGGTCAATTGGATGCATGAACACATACGGTATCTTTTGGAAATGAAATTCTATACAGACCCCGTAATCAAACAAAATATGGGCGAGATGATGGAAAAAATAAGAAAAGGAGAGGTTTCAGCAATCTCTAAGGCCAAAGAATTTGTTGACCTGTTTTTGCATTCAAAAGATCAATAAGACCGCATTTTAAACTTCTTTTTTAATTCGTTGACAGAGTTTCTGAAAGCAGTATCTGTTTCCATCAGGTCGTTAACCGTTTGCACGGCATGAATTACAGTACTGTGGTCTCTGCCCCCAAAATGATAGCCTATGGATTTCAGAGAATGATTGGTAAACTCCTTAGAAAAGTACATGGCAACCTGACGGGCAGTGACTATTTCTTTTTTTCTGGTTTTAGCCTTGAGGTCATCCATTTTAATGTCAAAATACTCAGAGACTGTTTTTTGAATAAAATCAATCCCTACTTCCGTTTCGATATCTTTGACAATATTTTTCATGATGGTTTTGGCCAAAGTAAGATCTATGTCTACCCTGTTTAAAGAAGCATGGGCGATTAGGGAAATTAATACCCCTTCCAGTTCCCTTACATTGGTATCAACGGTGTAGGCCAAGTATTCAATCACATCATCCGGTATAAAAATACCTTCAGACTGCATCTTCTTTCTGATAATTGCAACCCTTGTTTCAAAATCCGGCATTTGTAGGTCGGCTGTGAGTCCCCATTTAAATCTGGACAATAGCCTTTCCTCTAGTCCCTTCAGGTCTTTAGGGGGACAATCGGAGGTCATGATAATCTGCTTTTTATTTTGATGAAGGTGATTGAATATGTGGAAAAACATTTCTTGTGTCCTGTCTTTCCCCGCCAAAAACTGTATGTCGTCAATGATCAAAACATCCACCTGCATATAAAAGTTGGTGAAACTCTTGATATTACCGTCTTTGATGGAATCCATAAATTGATTGACAAATTTCTCCGAAGAAACATAGAGTACAAATTTATCTTCGGGTCCATTTTTGATTTCGTTACCTATGGCTTGCACCAGGTGGGTTTTACCTAAACCAACACCCCCATATACCATCAGCGGATTGAAAGAAGTCACCCCGGGTTTGGTTGCTACTGCAAAACCCGCTGACCTTGCCAATCTATTACAATCTCCTTCAATATAAGTGCTAAAAGAGTAATTAGGATTAAGGTTTGACTGAAGCAGCATTTCGCTATTCAGTGAGGGCAGGTCAAATGGGCTTTTATTTTCATTGACTATTGGCTGAGAAGGTTTTTTAGGCGTCGTGCTTGCGTTGCTCTGGGGAAAACTCACCACATAAGGTTGGTTCTGTGAATTTCCACGATCTACCACCACAGCATATTCTAATCTCCCATTGGGGCCTAAAGTAGATTTGATAGCCAATTTCAGAACCTGAACATAATTATCTTCTAACCATTCATAAAAAAACTGACTTGGTACCTGAATGGTCAAGCTACTTCCCTCTAATCTTACAGGATTGATGGGTTTGAACCAGGTAGAAAAACTCTGTTCATTGACGTGCTGTTCAATTACACGCAAACATTCACTCCAAACTGCATTAGCCTCTGAACTCATTTAGTACTTCAGTAAATAGGTACGCGAAGAATAGTTAATATAAATCTAACCCTGTTTTATAAGGGCATCAAATTTGGGGAAAATAAATTTAAATAAAAAATCCAAAACGCCTTGACTTTCTAAAAGATAGGTAAACTATTTGCCTTGGCGTGTATTATTTGGTTTTCTTTTCCGAACTCAAAATCTACTTTTCCCAATCTCAATGCTCCAGTACCAACTTGGTGAATAATTGTTTGATGACCATCAGCATTTTTTATTAAGGTAGGTTCCTCCAAAAAGGTATGCGTATGCCCACCAATAATGAGGTCAATTCCACTGATTGCAGCAGCAAGTTTCAGGTCGTCAATTTTTTGAGTCCGATAAGAATAGCCAAGGTGGGAAAGACAGATTACTAAGTCTGCTTTTTTGGATTTTAATTCTTGGACCATTTCCCTCGATACAGCTACAGGATCTTCATATACTGTTGCTTCAAAGTTTTTCTTGGCCACAAGCCCATAAAGTTCAATACCCAGGCCAAATATTCCAATACGAAGTCCTGACTTTTTAATAACCCTGTAAGGTAGTACCGCATCTTTCAGGATAGTTTGTGAAAAATCATAATTTGAACAAATGTATGGGAAATTTGTATGGGGCAACTGATCATAAAACCCCGTTAACCCATTGTCAAATTCATGGTTGCCCATAGTAGCAGCATCGAAGCCCATTTTGCTCATGAGTTTAAACTCCAGCTCCCCTCCATAAAAGTTGAAGTAAGGTGTGCCCTGGAATACATCTCCGGCGTCCAGCAATAATACATTTTCTTCTTGTTTTCGAATGTCTGATACCAAAGCAGCCAATTTTGTCATCCCCCCTTGATTGGCCCATCTTCCACCATCATTGGGAAAGGGTTCAATTCTCGAATGCATATCATTGGTGTGGAGGATACTGATGGTTTTACTTTTAACCGGGCTTAATCCTGTAGCAAAGGTTTCCTGACCAAAACCCAATGCGGCACTTGCCATTAAACTGTTTTTGATGAATTTCCTTCTGTCCATTTCAATCCAGTTTTTGTCTTCCTTCAACCTTAGCGGTAATTTTCTGACCCAAATCAGTTTTATGTTTGATACGGTCGATTAATAGTTCCCTGAGTAAAATATTTGTCTCTTCTAGTCTAGGCAGTTGGGTGAGCAGTTCCATACCGTCACCCCCATTGGCTAAATAGTCATTGACGGCTAAAGTGTAATTTTTCTCTTCGACGAGTGCCTTGTTTCCGACTTTTATATCAATGATTTCACCATCTTTTGCCAAAATACTCATGCCTGCAATGCCCAAAATCCTTCGATTGACTGCAAATGAAGCCAATGCCCTCACATCCTCGGCGTTGAGTTCCAAAATATGCAGGTAATTATCAAATGGAGAAAGCTCATAAATGTTCCCTAGGGTGATTGGGCCCTTAGGTAGATTATTTCGTAAGCCGCCATTATTGATGATGGAAATGTCAATAACCTGACCTAATTTTTGTTCTGCAAATTCCTTTTG
This sequence comes from Cecembia lonarensis LW9, assembly GCF_000298295.1. Taxonomy (GTDB): domain Bacteria; phylum Bacteroidota; class Bacteroidia; order Cytophagales; family Cyclobacteriaceae; genus Cecembia; species Cecembia lonarensis. The sequence goes on along the minus strand of NZ_AMGM01000012.1, from coordinate 16,158 downwards.
GAAATCTGCAACAAGGTTTCCCAAAGCCGTTTCTCCAGGCCCCGATTTTATAATTGCCTCATCGGTTTCCCCAATGATTTTGTTCATTTCAACTTCCAAAGCGGTTTTGTAAGACTGGATGAAGTCATCCAAAAAAGGGTCTGGGGCTATTTCTTCACTTACTGTCAGGAATTCTGCACTGCCGGACTTGTAAAGCTGTTGTTTACAGTTGGTCAATAAAAATAGACCAGCAACCAGAAAGAGAATTTGATAAAATTTATTTCCCGCCATCGTTCTATTTGAATGCATTAATGGGTTTTCCAAATATCTACCGTTTATTTTTGAGGTAAAGATAACCTTTAAACTTTAACTATATTTACACCTCAAGCTTAAATTTGGTATGATACCGAATAATATGAATCCACTATGAAAAATAACCTTTTTGATGATTTTGACCCCATCAGTAAGTCACAATGGATAGAACAGGCAACTAAAGACCTGAAGGGTAAGGATTTCCGTGAGGCGCTTGTTTCTGAAACCTTGGATGGGATAAAAATTTGGCCCTTCTATACCGCTGAAGATGCTGTCATCTCGAAAGACCTTAAAGTTTATCAAAATAAATTTCATCCAGCCCCCAAAATTCCAGGGCTTTCGCCCAGGGTTTGGTCAAATGTCCTTTTTGTATCCGAAACTGATACCAAAGAAGGTAATAAACAGATTTTAGAAGGGTTGATGAATGGTTGTGATGCCTTGTTTTTGCAGGTTTCGGCGAATACCGATTTAGATGCCCTGCTCAAAAATGTTGAAATAGCCTACATCCAGCTATATATCAAACCTGAAGAAGGAGTATGTCCTACAGATGTAATGAATAACTTATTGAAGTGGGCAAAGACAAAAGGATTTGATAAAGAACAGCTGAATGGCGGGTTGTTGTGGGATCCCCTTTCCGGCCTTTTGAAAGTAGAAGGAAAGCTGGAAGAAAAAATAAATGTCGCCAAATCATTGATTAAAGGACTGTCGGAATTCCCTGATTTTTCTGCTTTGACGCTAGATTTCTCCGTTTATCATGAGGCAGGAGGTACTGTCTTGGACGAGTTGAAATATACCTTTGCCGGCTTTATAGAGCTTCTTGATAAGCTGACTGAGATGGGAATGCAATCAGAGGCCATTTTCAAAAACACCATGTTGCGATTTTCGGTTGGTGCCCGCTATTTTGAGGAGATCAGCAAGGTCAGGACAGCAAGGATTTTTTATGAGGCCCTGGCACAATTGTACAGTGTAAACTTTCCTACAGAGGATATAAAGGTTTTTTGTCAAAGCAGTACTTGGACCAAGTCCAGGTTAGACGTTTATACCAATATGCTAAGAAACACTACGGAAGGAATGGCGGCTATCCTGGGAGGCTGTAATGCCCTTTGGATAAGGCCGCATGATGAGGTTACAGGTATCACCACGGCTTTTTCACGCAGGATGTCAAGAAATATTTCCAATATACTGAAGGAAGAAAGCTATTTGGATAAGGTAGTAGATCCTGTAGCAGGCAGCTTTTTTATCGAAAGCCTGACTGCTCATTTGCTGGATAAACTGAAGGCCGAACTGCTCATTATCGAGCAACAGGGTGGTTGGTACAAGATGTTTTCCGATAAAAGTATGCAAGAGACCATTAAGGGCCGTAGGAATAAGCGTCAGGTGGAAGTGCTGAATGGGGAAGTGGTTAAGATAGGAGCCAACAGGTACAGACAGGATAAGGATGTGCTTCGGTTTACTGTAAATGATGAAATCCAGGAAGCAGATTGGCAACTTTTTGGGGCAAGAGAAACTGAATTGTTAGAGGAAAAATCAAGAATTTCATCATGAGACCGCATTTAGAAAACCTATCATTTTCAAGTAATAAAGAAAACAGAACCTTTACTGAAGCGTTTTGGGAAACAGCAGAAAAAGTTGTAGTGCCGTCGCAGTTTTCGGATAAGGTATATCAATCCATTTTCCATAAGGATTTTGCAGCGGGAGTACCTCCTTATCTCAGAGGGCCTTATAGCACCATGTATGTGATGCGGCCTTGGACAATTCGGCAATATGCTGGATTTTCAACTGCAGAAGAGTCAAATGCATTTTATAGGAGAAATCTGGCTGCAGGTCAAAAGGGACTTTCAGTGGCTTTTGACCTGGCAACCCACAGGGGTTATGACTCAGACCATCCAAGGGTAGTTGGGGATGTAGGAAAAGCAGGCGTAGCCATTGACTCTATTTTGGATATAAAGCTGTTGTTTGATGGAATTCCCTTGGATCAAATGTCTGTTTCGATGACTATGAATGGAGCCGTAATTCCAATTTTGGCGTTTTATATTGTCGCTGCAGAGGAGCAGGGAGTGAAAGCAGAGCAGCTCAGCGGTACGATCCAAAATGATATTCTGAAGGAGTTCATGGTAAGGAATACTTACATTTATCCTCCACAACCTTCGATGAGAATCATAGCGGATATTTTTGAATACACCTCCAAAAATATGCCCAAATTCAATTCTATTTCCATTTCAGGTTACCATATGCAGGAGGCTGGTGCCACAGCAGAACTTGAATTGGCCTATACCTTGGCAGATGGATTGGAGTACCTGAAAGCTGGAATCGCGGCTGGATTGGATATTGATGATTTTGCGCCTAGGCTTTCCTTTTTTTGGGCCATAGGGATGAACCACTTCATGGAGATTGCCAAGATGCGTGCAGGCAGACTTTTGTGGGCCAAATTGGTTAAGGGTTTTAACCCAAAAGACCCCAAATCTCTGGCTCTAAGAACACATTGTCAGACTTCAGGTTGGTCCCTCACTGAGCAGGATGCTTTTAATAATGTTACAAGGACTGCTGTTGAGGCCATGGCTGCCGTTTTGGGGCATACCCAATCCTTACATACCAATTCATTTGATGAGGCCATTGCTCTGCCAACGGATTTTTCAGCTAGGATAGCCAGAAATACCCAACTTTACTTGCAGGAAGAAACGGGTATCACAAAGGTGGTTGACCCTTGGGGTGGGTCGTATTATTTGGAATATCTGACAGATCAATTGCTGGGAAAAGCCTGGGCATTAATTCAAGAAGTGGAGGAATTGGGCGGAATGGCCAAGGCCATAGAAGCTGGTATTCCCAAAATGCGAATTGAAGAAGCTGCTGCACGCAAGCAGGCCCGAATTGACAGTGGGAAAGATGTGATAGTTGGGGTAAACAGGTATCAGACAGAAGAAGAGGATGCGTTTGAGATTTTGGAGGTGGACAATAAGACTGTAAGGGAAAAGCAAATTCAGCGACTCGGTGAGTTAAAGGCAACAAGAAACCAAGAGGAGGTAGTATTGGCTTTGGAGGCCATAACCCGAGCAGCTGGTACTGGTGAAGGAAATCTCTTGGCTTTGGCTGTGGATGCGGCCAGAAAAAGAGCTACTTTAGGAGAAATTTCTTTTGCTATGGAAAAAGAATTTGGAAGACATAAAGCTACTGTAAAATCCATCTCAGGCGTGTATTCAGGGGAAGCAAAAGACGATAAAAGTTTCAAAGAGGCTCAGGCATTGGCCAACCGTTTTGCAGAACTGGAGGGGAGAAGACCTAGAATTATGGTGGCCAAAATGGGACAAGATGGCCATGACAGAGGGGCCAAAGTCATTGCTACCGGATTTGCAGATTTGGGCTTTGATGTAGATATAGGTCCCCTGTTTCAGACACCGGAGGAAGTGGCCATGCAAGCGGTGGAAAATGATGTACATGTAGTAGGGGCATCATCCTTAGCGGCAGGACATAAAACATTGGTGCCCGCACTGATTGAGGAATTGAAAAAATTGGGCAGGGAGGACATCATGGTAATTGCAGGAGGGGTGATCCCTCCCAAAGATTATGATTTTCTTTATGCTGCCGGAGTGGCTGCCGTTTTTGGCCCGGGGACTGTGATAGCAAAAGCAGCTATTGATATTTTGAATAAACTTATGGAAACATGATACGTTGAGTAAGTAGTTTTTTGTAAATGATATGAAATCCATAACACTGGTTTTTGATGATAAATTAACTGAACTGGTTCAGCAAAAGGTTATTCCTTTATTTGGAAGTAACCTGAAAATTACTGTCCCTTTTAGTAAGTGTAAGACATTTGAATTTGGGGAGAGTGATTTTCTGGTATTTTACGTATCGGATCAACAATTTAGAGATATCATCAATTCCATTATCCAAAAGCATTGGAAAATTGGATTTCTACCACATCCTGAACTTGCTGAGGTCGCCCAAGGTTTTGGGGTGTCATCCAATCTGGAACTTTCTGTTGAAAACATACTCAGTAGAGAAGAAACAGTAGAAATGGATATGCTCTATGTCAATGATCAGCCCGTTTTTAATTCCATGGTCATTGGCAATACCTTTAGCCTTTTACATGCTGGGGATTTGGGGAAATCCGGATTTTTGAAATATTATCTGAGGATAAAACGTTTTCTAAGTTCCCTTAAAAAAGCTCACTTACACGATCTTTCAATTAATTGGTCCATTGAAAGTGATGAAATGAGAGAACATGCAATTGATACGGCTGCGCTGGGAATGTTAGTTGTTCAACATGGCAAAAGTTCGCTCCTTTCGAGGAGGATGTTGGAGGATTCTGATCCAAATGACGGGATGATGAATTGTCTAGTACTTGCCCCGAAAAGTATATGGGAAGTTTTTAAATTTGGGCTTTATAGTATTTTCAAGTCTGCTAAGCATCAGAAACTGCCTAACTATGTGGCCCATCTTAAAACTGATAAAATTCAAATATTCAGTAAAAAAAATATTGATTTTGCAATAGATAATATTTTGCTGAGCTCCAAAGAAATTTTTTTGGAGGTCAAACCCAAACTGATTAATGTAGTTCCAGGAAAATTTTTGGAGACCAACAAAGAGGTCAAGAGTTCTAAAATATTTAAGACCCAAAATTTGCCCCAAGGAGAACTTAGGGTGGAATTGCTTAGAAAAAGCCTCCCTCTGACCAATCATGCAACCACAGAAGAGTTTAAATGGCTTTTTACAATCTTAAGGGAAAACTCTCAGTTAAATTCAAGCTATTTGGTATTGATGGCAATCTCTACAGTAATTGCCACATTTGGTCTTTTTGGTAACTCCTCTCCAGTTATTATAGGTGCAATGATTCTTGCTCCTTTAATGGCTCCTATAATATCCTTAGGTATGGGGGTTTTGAGACAAGATCAAAAACTGATAAGTGATAGTTTTAAAACAATCGGTTTTGGAATGGCACTTGGATATATTTTTGCAATTATCATCACTTGGCTTACGCCATTAAATACTATGAATGGCGAAATTTTAGCTCGGATAAGGCCAAATCTTCTTGATCTTGGGGTAGCAGCTGCATCGGGTGTTGCGGGCGCCTATGCCCATGCTAAAAAAGAAATAGCAAAAACTTTGGCAGGAGTGGCCATTGCCGTTGCCCTTGTTCCACCATTGGCAGTTTCGGGAATTGGATTTGGCTGGGGAAATTGGTCGGTTTTTTGGGGAGCTTTACTGCTATTAGGAACCAATTTGGCAGGTATGGTACTTTCTGCTGCTTTGACGTTTTTGTTTTTGGGATTCAGTCCCTTTAGGCTAGCAAGAAAAGGGCTGTTCATCTCATTGATTTTTGTAGGGATAATCAGCGCGCCTTTAGCTTTCGGTTTTTCAGAAATGGTTAAGGAGAATAAAATTATTCAAGAACTTAGTGGAAAAGAGATTGCTCAAGGTGTTGTACGGGAAGTGGGCGTAATCCAAGTCAAACCATTGAAACTATCAGTGACGATTGTCTCTGAAACGCCTTTGGATATCAATGAGCTTTCGGCGATCAAAAAAGAGATATCTGAAGTAATCAGGCAGGATGTAGAAATAGAATTATCAGTAGCGATTAAAATGTAAAAAGTGGCATTTTAAGTAAATGCCACTTTTTTAATATCAGTTGTCTTCTCCTCTTAATTTGATCACAGCGCCCTCTAATAAAGGGCTGATTCTTATCTGACAGGCTAACCTGCTGGTAGGGAAATATTCAGGCAAATTTTCTAATTGATCTAATTCGGCGTCTGTTGCTTCACCTAGCTCATTTTCACCTTCCAATATTTCTACATGGCAGGTGGCACATAAGGCCATACCACCGCAGGTTGCTAGAATTGGATATTCTGAAGCTTTTAAAATCTCCATCAGGCTGAGACCCATGTCGTCGGGTGCCTCGATTTCCTGCCTGTTACCTTCTTGGTCTTCTACTGTAAATGTTACCATGGCGCAAATGTAAGATTAAAATGCATTCACTCCGTTTACGGTAGTATATTTAAAGCTTAATTTTTGATCCGGATAGACGTACTTAAAGGCTGAATGCATCATAATGGCGGCTTCATGGAAGCCACAAAGAATCAGTTTCAATTTGCCGGGATAAGTATTGATGTCTCCAATCGCATAGATCCTTTCCACGCCTGTGGAATAATCCCTGGTATCCACCTCTATGGCGTTTTTGTCAATATTCAAACCCCAGTCGGCGATTGGGCCTAATTTTGGACTCAGACCAAAAAGCGGGATCAAATAATCTGTATCGATAGTCAGTTCCTCTTTGTTTTTACTTTCTAACTTGATGCTGGAAAGCTTACCATTGCCATTCAATTCTTTCAAGTTGGCTGATAAGATCAGGTCAATTTTACCATTGTTGGCCAGGTCAAAAACTTTTGCCGCAGAGTCCGGTGCTCCTCTAAAAGTTTCATTTCTGTGTACAAGCGTTACTCTTTCTGCCACATTGGCCAAATAAATGGTCCAATCCAAAGCTGAGTCGCCTCCTCCGGCAAGTACTACCTTTTTGTTCCTGAAGGTTTCCGGATTTTTCACCATGTAGGCTACTCCTTTTCCTTCAAAATGATCTAAATTCTCCAAAACAGGCTTTCTTGGCTCAAAAACACCTAATCCACCGGCAATTACAATCACTTGGGCATGGACTTGCGTGTTGTCATTGGTGGTGATAATGTACGAACCATCCGCCTGCTTGGCCAAATGGTCTACGCGCTCCCCTAAGGTAAAGGTAGGCTTGAAGGGTTTGATTTGATCCATCAGATTATCTACCAACTCCTGGGCTTTGATCTCAGGATATCCAGGGATGTCATAAATGGGCTTCTGGGGATAGATTTCAGACAGCTGACCCCCTACCTGAGGTAAGTAGTCGATGAGATGGCAACGCATTTTGAGCAGACCTGCTTCAAATACTGCAAATAGGCCAACCGGCCCTGCTCCGATGATACAAATGTCAGTAGTAATCATGGTTCGTGTTCGTTTAATTGGTACAACCAATTGAGGACTTTTTTGTTCGTGTAAATATAATTAGCATAACAAGTAAATACATTATATGCCTTACTTAATTATGACAAATTGTTATAAATGGTATTCAGAATTCTTTTAAACTCTTCAAAATCAGATTCATCAAGGTTCTCCCAGGCCTTTTCCCTAATGGAGGCAACTTGAGGTTTCAGTTCTTTAACTTTATTTTTTCCAGCATCTGTCAGTATCAGTTGAAAGCTTCTCCTGTCCTGTGGGTGAGGTTTACGTGCTACATAGCCCTTTTTGCTAAGAATGTCGATGATTCTAGTTAAGGTAGGTTGGTCTTTGAATACCAATTGGGCAAGCTCTGCTTGACTCAGTAATTCATTTTCGGATAGGTTTTTCATGATCAGCCACTGATCGACTGTAATGTCAAAATCCCCAAGTTTGAATTTCCTTTGGGCGTATTGCTTAACCGTCCTGGCCGTGCGGTCCAATAGAAAGGAGTACTTACTGAACTGTTCCTGTGTCATACAAATAATTAGCACGACAAAGATAAGTCATTTTATCGGAAATACGATTTAACGGATCGAATATGCGGCTAATGATGGGTAAAAATCAATCTTTTCTATATACCAAGTTTCCTTCCTTGTCCCATTCTGCTCGTATAAATGGCCTGAAGTTTTTGGTGAAAGGCTGCTCCTGATACTGTATTTCCCTTTTTCTGATGACTTTATTTTTGTTGTCCCAATACTCTGTCCATAAGCCCACTCTTTCTCCATAATGGTATTCTCCGGAAACAGCAATCTGACCATCTTCATAGAAATGAAAAAAATTACCCTCTTTCAGATCGTATTCAATGGGTGTAAGCGTTTCGATTTTGTTGTCTGCTTTGCTATAATAAGATACTCTTGAGTCCTTTGGCCATCCTTCATAAAAGTGGAGCTTATTCTGCAGGACACTTTTGTTGTCGAAAGTTAACCAAATCCCATGTCTGGTGCCAAAATAATAATTGCCCTCCTCAACCACTGTTTCGTCAATAGATTTGGTATAGGGGCCATGTAATAGATATCCCCTGCTTGGATCAAAATCACGGTTTCTTATGACGTCATCTTTTTTGTCATACCAAAAGATATCCCTGATATAGGGATCAATGACCTTTTTTTCGTGGGTAATGAAAAAGTTTTGGAATTGTGTCTGGCTACGAAATGTGGTTTTTATCCTTACCCTTTTGGTTTTTTGCCCATAATAGATATTTTTCTTTTTTGACTTCTTTTCCTTTTTCTTCTTTTCTTTTCTTTCTGTTTCGTCAAAAAACAACAGAGGAAGGCTGGTAGGCATTAAAATATCATTCACAACCCCACTGGAATCGGGGTCTTCTGCTTTTTCCTCTTTTCGTTTTTTTTGAGCTTGAACCGCCTGGCTCAGCTGTACCAGAATTAAAACTAATATGAGTTTACGGATCATGTGTTTGTAACGCAGGTTTTGCTGTGTTTATTTTACGATAAAGTTACAAATACAAAATCAATTCCAAGTTTAAGGTAAAATTAATAATTGTAATCCGTATTTTTGAACGCGTATATCAAACCTACCAAAATATGACTGAAATGTTATCCGAAAGGATCATCCAAATGGAAGAGTCGGCCACTTTGGCCATGGCAAAAAAAGCCCGTGAATTAAAGTCCCAAGGTATCGATATCATCAGCTTGAGTTTAGGAGAACCGGATTTTAAAACGCCTAAACATATTCAGGAAGCTGCCAAGAATGCCATTGATGAAGGCAAATACTTTGCTTATCCTCCAGTGGCTGGTTATCAAGACCTTAGAGAGGCAATTGCTAAAAAGCTGAGGGAAGAAAACCATATTGCTGAGGCCAAGGCTGAAAACATTGTGGTTTCAACAGGTGCCAAGCATAGTATTGCCAATGTATTTATGTGCCTCCTGAATGAAGGAGATGAAGTAGTCATATTTTCTCCTTATTGGGTTTCCTATGCGGAAATCATCAAATTGGCAGGAGGTGTCCCCGTATTAATAGAAGGGGATTTAGAAAATAATTTTAAGGCTACAGCTCAGCAATTAGCGTCAGCACTTACCGATAAAACCAAAGCAATTATATACTCTTCTCCTTGTAACCCTACGGGATCGGTATTCAGTAAGGAAGAACTTGAGGCTATCGCTGAGGTAGTAAAGAAAAGGGAAAATTTGTTTGTCATTGCCGATGAAATTTATGAATTGATCAATTTTACAGGCAATCATGCAAGTATAGGTTCATTTCCAGGTATGTTTGACAGGACCATCACGGTAAATGGCTTTTCAAAAGGATATGCCATGACTGGCTGGAGGGTAGGATATATTTGTGCACCTTTATTTATTGCCAAAGCCTGTGAAAAAATGCAAGGGCAATTTACCTCCGGTGGTACTGGTATTGCACAAAGGGCTGCTTTGGCCGCAATTTCGGGTGATCAATCTCCCTCCAAAGAAATGGAAAAAGCGTATTTGAAAAGGAGGGATCTCGTGTTACAGCTTATCCAAGAAATTCCTGGTTTCAAAACACATGTGCCAGAAGGTGCTTTTTATTTCTTTCCAGAAGTTTCTCATTTTTTTGGAAAATCAGTGGACGGTTTTCAGATTAAGAATGCTGACGATTTTTGTCTTTATATTTTGGAAAAAGCAAACGTTTCGCTTGTGACCGGTGAGGCATTTGGGGCTCCGAATTGTGTTAGGATCTCCTATGCAGCTTCTGAAGAAGAGCTTATTGAGGCAATTAAACGGATTAAAGAAGCTTGTGCCCGCATACAGTAGGCTTAATGCAATATGATAGTTCAAAAGCCTTCCAAAACTGGAAGGCTTTTTTGATTTTAGTCAAGTATGTAATAGGATTTTTCAATAAATCTCACTCTAAAAAACATTAAAAAAACAAGAATTTATTGAACTGTATAAAATCATGGTTTTTATAAATACATTTTAAGTCAAGTTTTATTTGCTAAGGAAGTTTGTTGGAAACTATATTTTTAAAAAATTAAATAAAATCACTTTAAAATATTTTAAGATACAAAAAAATGTATTTATAAAAATTAATTAGGAAACTATTTTTTAAATTCAATAATGCTGGAAAAATAATGAAATCTGTCTTTATTACGTTTAATATACAAAAATTTGCATATTTTAAATTTGTCGTTCAGTGCTAATTGTTACTTTTTTGCTAAAAAATCAAAAAAATCCAAGTTGTTTTTTGGAATTAACTTCAAAACTTATCTATATTTGTCTCGGGTGATTAAGCAACTTTTTCTGCTATTTGTTTTTGCATGAAATAAGATGAAGGTTGTTTTGAGAATTACTTTTTCCGACCTTCACTTAAGTTTAAATTCCGCCTTGGCGGAATTTTTTTGGCCGCTGAGAATTTGTAAATTGTATGGTGTCAATCCCAATCGTTATAAAAAAGTTTTTTTTCTCTTCAGTGTTGTCTTGTTTTTTCCTCCCCTCTTTCTTTTAAAAGGTCTTGCAGCACAGGATAGTACCTACTATGTTGATTATAAAAACAAGCTCACCACGAGAGCTTATACCTCAAGGAAATATACTTCTTTGATTGTGAATGACAAATTCAATGATTACCGGTGGCGATTTGAGCCAAATACTACATTGAATTTAGGGGTTGGTGCTACTTACAATGATTTCACCCTCAATTTAGCTGCTGGTTTTGGTTTTATGAATCCTGACAGGGGCACTGGTGAGACCCAATGGCTGGATTTGCAGGCACATATATATCCCAAGAATTTTGTCATTGATCTTTTCGGTCAGTTTTACAGGGGCTATTTCGTGCAAAATTTCAATGCCGATATCCCTGGTGTATTAGGGTCTATTTATCCGGACCTTCGCTTAAGGATGATTGGAGGTAATTTTCAATATTTATTTTCCGGAGATAAGCTTTCCATGAAGGCTGCATTTTTACAGAGTGCCTGGCAAAGGAAATCTGCAGGAAGTTTTCTGGCAGGGTTTGAAGTATATGGAGGCTGGGCCAATAATGAAGGGTTGATGCTCTCAACTGAAGCAGTCCCTATCAATAGAAATTTTTCTGGCTTAGGATTCTTTCAAATAGGTCCCAATGCAGGATATGTTCATACTTTGGTTTTTTGGAAGAGGTTTTTCATCACAGGGATGTTATCTGCCAATCTTGATCTGGGAAGAAGTTTCCTTGACCTGGAAAGAGGCAGGGAATATAGATGGGGTGTTCAGCCTAATTTTTTTGGAAGAGGTTTTATAGGTTATAACGGACCCAAATGGTCATTGAACGCCAATTATGTAAGAAGTTATGTCCGCTTTTCAAAAGTGGAAGATTTTAATTCAGCTTTCGTTACGGGCAATTACCGGATCAATTTTATCTATCGTTTCCAGCCTGGTCCTAAGTTACAGAAATACTTGGATTATATAGATCCCGAGAAATACCTTCCCATCAATCGGAAACAAAAGAATAAAAATTAAGCCGTTGCCACGGGATTTTTTATTTAGATTTACCTTCCTGTTGAAACTGAATAAACCAAAATAACATGATGGATACATTTGGCATCAAAGCAACCCTGGAGAGGCTAGGCGTTAAGGCTGAAAATTTAGGCACATCCACAGGTGGTGAATGGCTGAAAACTTCAGGTAATTATGTTGCCTCCTATTCTCCTGTAGATGGAGCCGTGATAGGGAAAATACAAGAAACAGATCAAGAGAGTTATGAGTCAGTCATCCAAAAAGCTAAGGAGGCATTTGAAACCTGGAGGTTGAAACCTGCCCCTCAAAGAGGAGAAATCATCCGGCAAATAGGCAATGCCCTGCGGGATGCCAAAGAAGACCTGGGTAAACTGGTTTCTTATGAAATGGGTAAATCCTATCAAGAAGGGTTGGGTGAGGTGCAGGAAATGATCGATATCTGTGATTTTGCTGTGGGGTTGTCCAGACAGCTTTATGGTCTGACCATGCATTCAGAAAGGCCCGGTCATAGGATGTACGAGCAGTGGCATCCGCTAGGGCTAGTGGGTATCATTTCTGCTTTTAACTTTCCTGTGGCAGTTTGGTCATGGAACAGTATGATCGCCTGGGTATGTGGTGACGTTTGTGTCTGGAAGCCTTCAGAAAAGGCTCCGCTTTCAGCCGTTGCCTGCCAGCACATTGTTGCCAAAGTATTTAAGGAGAATGGCCTTCCTGAAGGGATTTCGAATTTAATTGTAGGAGACTACAGGGTAGGTGAGCTGATGACCAAAGATAAAAGGGTGCCTTTGATTTCAGCGACAGGTTCTACCCGTATGGGTAAAATTGTAGGGCAGGAAGTAGCTGCCAGATTGGGAAGATCTTTATTGGAACTTGGAGGTAACAATGGGATCATCATTACGGAAAATGCCGATTTGGACATTGCGATCAGAGGGGCTTTGTTTGGAGCGGTAGGAACTGCCGGTCAGCGCTGTACTTCTACGAGGAGGTTGATCATTCATGCCTCTGTTTATGAAACTGTGAAAGAAAGGCTTTCATCGGCTTACGGCAAGTTGGTGATCGGTAATCCATTGGATGAGAAAAACCATGTGGGCCCACTGATAGACAAGGATGCTGTAGATATGTACTTGAAGGCCATTGAAAAAGTCAAAGCAGAAGGAGGGAAGGAAGTAGTGCCAGGGGGAGTTTTGGAAGGGGCCGGATATGAATCCGGCTGTTATGTCAAGCCCTGTATTGTTGAAGCCGAAAGCCATTACGAAATGGTTCAGGAGGAAACCTTTGCACCCATCTTATATCTGATGAAATACAATACCTTGGAAGAAGCGATAGCCATGCACAATGGCGTGCCTCAGGGCTTGTCTTCGGCCATTATGACCTTGGATATGCGGGAAGCAGAAGCCTTCCTTTCTGCGGCAGGTTCGGACTGCGGAATTGCCAATGTGAATATCGGAACTTCCGGGGCCGAGATCGGTGGCGCTTTTGGTGGTGAGAAGGAAACCGGTGGAGGCAGAGAGTCCGGATCTGATTCCTGGAAGGCCTATATGCGCCGTCAGACCAATACGATCAATTACAGCACTGCCCTGCCATTGGCGCAGGGGATAAAGTTTGATATTTGAAAAGCTGACGTTTAGCAGAAAGTAAGAAAAACTTAAGATGTCAAGAGCCTCCTGTTTGGAGGCTTTTTTTGTGTAAATGGATGAATGATTTATGAACCACAAAGAGACAAAAGAGAACAAAAGAATAGAATAATTAGGATGGCATGATTCGGGTATAGCCTAATTCATTAATTTTGAGCATTAAACTTCTTGAGGTTTCCACTTTCAAAACCCTTAAAACCTACTTATGGATTTTGTGTTTTTTTGTCTTTCCCAAGATTTCAGAATGTAATATATAAAAGTAGCAAGCCATAAAATGAAAAAAGCCTCTGATGAGGCTTTGTGGGAGTTGAGGGATTCGAACCCCCGACCCTCTGCTTGTAAGGCAGATGCTCTGAACCAACTGAGCTAAACTCCCGAGGAATATTAATAATCTTTTTATTAAGTGGGAGGTGAGGGATTCGAACCCCCGACCCTCTGCTTGTAAGGCAGATGCTCTGAACCAGCTGAGCTAACATCCCGAACAATCCTAATCTTTATCAGAACGGAGTGCAAATGTATGATTTAAATTTTTTGTCTACAAACAATGATTTGATATTTTTATTGGTATACACTAATCATCTGATTTTAAGCAATAAATTTTTTCCAAATCAATCCAACCTAACCATAAACCCCACCTTCGCCCATCTAGCGGGCATCTGCACAAAACCGGCCTCAATGTAGTCGGTATTGGTGATGTTGGAGACCTCTAAAAAGAATCCCAATTTCTTCAACCTGTTGTAATCCAATCTGCTGTCCAATAAAAAATAAGGGTCCAAAGCCATTCTTTCCATATACCGGCCTTTCATGGTGAATTCTAATTTCTGTAAAAACTCAGCTTGAAGGCCGGCAATGACCTGATGGGTCAGGGCATTGAGGGCAGTACGGGACTCTACACCCTCGGCCTGTACCAAATCTGCATCGATATAATTATAGCTTAGACTCAGTTCCCTTAGCTTGGCTTGGCTGCCTCCCCAATTGGCAAGGTACTGAAAGGCGGTTTCCACACCCCTAAACGTGACCTGACTGATGTTGCCAGGGGTCCACCTGTTGGGATTGGGAATCAGATCGCTGGGATTTCTGGTGTAATCGATAAGGTTTTCCGTAAACCTATAAAAATAAACCACTTCCCCTCTCATTTTATTTTTTTCTATTTTCCAACCGAATTCATAATTCCAGGCTTCCTCCGGAAGTAAGTTGGGATTACTGAAATTGCTGGGATCTTCATAATACAGTTCTGTGAAAGAAGGGATACGGTAACTCATACCAAAGTTGGAATAAAACCTGGAGTAATTGTTGAGTTGATAGCCCACTTCCGCCCCAGGGAAATGCCTCCAGCCAAATTCATCGTATAGGTTGGAGTAAATGCCTGCCCTGGCATCAAATTTATTTAAAAACTCAACCCTATGCTCTGCAAAGAGTCCTAAGAATTGTCGGTCTCTTTGTCCTAGGTTATTACTGTCAATCCTTTCATCTCTGCCTTCGATTCCCAATCCTGTCGTCCCCCATTTGGAAGTATATGCCCCATTGATCTCTAAGGCCAGAACATCTGAAATGTGGTTGTTTGTAAAAAATTCAGGTTCATTTCTTCTCAGCCTGAATTCGTCCACGTTTCTTCTCCAATAGGCCCTGTTTTGTAAATAAAAGTTACCCTTGCGATAGGTGTGGCTGAGCGAAGAAAGGTAAGTTTGGAGGCTTTCCCATTGGTCAGGAAAGGCATTGGTGTAAAAACCATTGGCGCCAAAGCTGCGGTCGCTGAAACCCATCATGGCATGGAATTCATGGTTATCGTTCAATTCATAACCTGACTCGTAAAACACATTGCTGACTTTAAAATCAGAATTATACCAATGTCCATCTGAAGCATCATGGGAGATAGACAGTGTTTGTTTGTATTTTCCAACGGGCAAAGAGGCAATCACATGGCCTCCCCTCATGCCCAAGTCACCTCCGAAGCCCTGGATATTTAAGCTTTTTGTTTCGGGCAATTCGGTGATGATATTGATGGCACCGGCAAATGCATTTTGTCCAAAAATTCTGGAGCCTGGTCCTTTCAAGACTTCTATTCTTTGAATAGACTGGAAAGGTACCGGAATGTTCATCATATGATTACCAGTTTGAGGATCTGTCAGTTTAATGCCATTAAGCAGCACCAGGGTTTGCTCAAAACTTCCCCCGCGTATGCCGATATTGGCCTGCACACCACTTACTCCCCGCTGTCTTACATCTACCCCCGGGGTGAAAGCCAGTACCTCCTGAATGCTTCTTGCCGGGGTTGTTTCAATGGCTTTACGCTGGATAACTGAAATATTTCTGGATACTTTATTAAAGGGGATTTCCAATCTGTTTTCCATGATGGTTATACCTCCAAGGTCCACCGCGGTACTGTCTTCATTGGCATTGGCATGCAGTACGCAAAAAGCCATGAAAATAAAGGGAATGTAAAATCTCATTAAAGTTGTGGTTTTTATAATCGCGCAAGTTAATCATGTTTTCCTTCAATTGATAATGCCATAAATAGGCTTAATTATTTGGGTATTCCTTAGGTTAAACCCTGTTAATTAGGGCGTGCTGAAAAACGCCAATTGGAGAATAATTTCTTTAAATTTTGATGAATACCCAATTTATTAAGCCTTGTCTTTTTAAGCGGGTGCAAACTTATTAAATGATCCAGTTTGATTTGCGTGCACTTGAAAATTTCAAAATTCGAAATTTTCAGGCTAGCCTCAGGCATACCATCTTCTTCATTGGGCTCATTCGAAGTATAAGCATACATCTTCATTCGCCCGCTTTGAAGCTGG
>NZ_AMGM01000011.1 GCF_000298295.1 Cecembia lonarensis LW9 | reverse complement strand
CCCCCTTTTTAAAAAGTTTATCGATTAGATCAGTTGAAGGTATACCTTACACCTACCTGCATTCTCCAAACGTTAGCAATGCTGGTTGACCTTCTGAAGGTTTCATTAATGATGTCAGAAGTGCCTGGATTTGTAGTAATTCTGTAAATCGGCTGGTCGTCTGAAGTTCTTCCTCTGTAGTTAAGTGGGTTTCTTTGCCACTCGATTTGAGGAACACCCCAGTTGGAGTTCAATAAGTTACCAACATTCATGAAATCAAGTCTGAATTCCAATCTGTTTTTTTCATCTCTTGTTACATCTACTCTTTGAATAAAGCTCAGGTCAAAAGTATGTACCCATGGTCTCAAACCTGCATTTCTGTCAATTACCTGACCTCTATTTTTGCTCAAAATTGGGTCTTGATCAATGAAAGCATCTAGCAATTGAGCTTGAAGCTGAGGAGTATACACTACATCACCCAATGTGAATTCTTGGAACACCAATTCGGAAGCTCTATTTGGTACGTAGATTAGTCTATTGGATGCATCTCCAAAATTTCCAGAATAAGTGTAGCTCCATCTTCCTGCATTACCACCTTCATAGAACAAAGAGATAGTAGTATTTTTGGTGTTGTATGCCAAATTAGCAATCATTCTATGAGGCTGATCGTGTCCAGCAAATCCCAATTCTGGGTTATTTCTATCAACCTGAACGATAGAAGGCCAAAGAGAAATTGCTTGTGAACCGCCCGCAGCATCTAAATCTCTTGCTCTGGATAACGTGTATGCAACACTAGTATAGAATCCACTGGTGAAAGATTTCTCCAAACTTACAGTAGTAGCCACATAATCAGCAGCTCTCCTAGCATTGGTTAGGAAAAAGACATTTCTAAAGTCTGGATCATTAGAATAGCCTACCAATCCTGGTTGATTGATCCAGAATGGTCTTTGGTCAGGACCATTGAAGGTGCCTTCTGGAGTTCTAAGAACAAGGTTATTAGCAATCGGAGTGGTTACATCTCTAGAATAAATAAAATCAAATGTACCTAAGATTCCGAATGGTAACTGCTTATCCATACCAAAGTTAGTTCGCCACACTTGAGGTAATCTAAAGTTCCTGTCTGTCAGGTTCAATTCATTGGAAAGGGTTTGTCCTGGGTTTTCAGGGTTATGAGCAGTCACATCTGGATTGAACCTGATGCCAGCATCAATAACTTCTTGACCTTCTAAGCCGTAACCACCTCTGATTACACCTGAACCGTTAACTTGGTTTGACAACCATACGAAAGGAATTCTACCGGAGAATACTCCAGTACCACCCCTTACAACAAAGCTTCTGTCTCCATTTACATCCCAGTTCACACCAATTCTTGGAGAGAACAACGGATTCACTTTAGGGAAAACAGAAACATCAGGAGTGAAAGGATTTCCATCAGGATCTATCAAAGTTTTGTTCAAATTATTCAACAGTTCGTTTTGAGGAATATCAATTGGATAGAAAGGAAGATCAACTCTCAAACCACCTGTTACTTTTAATCTTGAATTGACTTGGTACTCATCCTGAACATAGAAACCTAGCTGTCCAAACTGGGTTCTGTCTGTTGGAGGCGTTGTAGATCCATCCAAAGCAAACCCTTTTGCAAAGGCATCTGGAAATACATTGGGATTTCTGTTTATCACCGCTTCAACAAAATTATCATATCCTATAAATCTGTAGAAACCATTGAATGCAGGGTTAAAAGCATTGTCAAAGGTCATGTATTCGAAGTTACCGCCAAAAGTATAGGTGTGCTTTCCTTTAAATAGAGTGAAGTTGTTGGTAATATTTAGGATATTGTTTTCCAAAAGGTTACCTACAGTAAATAATTCATTTCCCATTGACATATAGTACAAAAGGTTTCCAGAATCATCTGGCTCCAACACTTCTACAAATGGAAATGCCTGACCACCTGGTATTCCCCTTTTAGGATCTTGGATGGCAGTGTAACCAATATTCAATTGGTTGGCCATATTGTTACCGATTCTCGTATTCAGTTCAGCTACCAATGATTTTACGTTTCGGTCGTTGGTATAATTGGCATTTCTGAAGTTGATAGCCTCTATACCTGTTCTGTTAGTATTGAAAAATCTTGTTTGAATGTAACGGATAGAATTACCGTTGGTAGGTACATCAGTGAAGGCACTGTAATCATTATACCTTACACTCAGTTTATTATTGTTGTTAATGTTATAATCCAACCTTACGTTTAATCTGGTCTGCTCTGATGCAAAAGGATAAGAATCAGGAGCTCCTGGATCATAGTCATAAATATTTCTGATTTGATCTCTCACAAAGTTTGCCTGAGAAAGTGGCACTCTGGAAATAAACAAACCATCTGGTGTTTCACCATCTCTCGCTGCTCTTCTTAAGATAGATGGTCTTAACTCAGACTCTGTTTCGTAGTTAACAAAAAAGAATAATTTATCCTTGATGATTGGGCCACCCAGTCTGAAGCCAAGAATTTCATTTTTTGCATCATTTTGAGGGATGAAATCATCGCCAATTTTAGTTCCCTGCATTTGGTCATTTCTCAAGAAATAGTAAGCAGAACCCCTGAAGGTATTGTCACCAGATCTAGTAATTGCATTCACACCGGCACCGGTAAAACCACCCTGACGTACATCAAATGGAGCAAGATTTACTTGAATTTCTTCAATCGCATCTAAAGAAACCGGGTTTCCACCTGCAAACTGTGCAGAACCTAGACCAAAGTTGTTATTATAGATGTTTCCGTCGATGGTAAAGTTGTTGAACCTTGAGCTTGTACCAGCAAATGCATTTCCATTAGACTGAGGCGTCAATCTGGTAAAGTCGCTTACACTTCTAGTAACGGTTGGAAGAGAGTTGATTTTATCACTCCCGATGTTTAATGCAGCACCTGTTCTGTCAGCATCCAAAATACCACCCCTGCCGGATATGACTTCAATAACCTCTAGGTCCATTCCGTCAGATAAAACCGCATTGATATTGAAGGTTTGACCCAAAGCCAGGTTAATGCCTTCAATAACCCTATCCTCGAAACCGACAAAAGTAACGGTTACGGTGTAAGGACCACCTACCCTCACGTTAGGGAGAATAAATCTACCTTCAAGGTTGGTTACTGCGCCATAGCGTGTACCGGAAGGTGTGTGCACTGCCACCACATTAGCACCAGGTAAGGTTTCCCCATACCTGTCGGTAACCAGACCCTGCATACTAGCAGTGGTAACACCTTGCGAGAATGCCATGTTTGTTACAAAAACAAGCATGAATGACGCAAGAAGACTTTTCAGTAATGATCGTCTCATAGATTTTGATTTTTGTGGAAAATTAAATTAAGATTTAAGTTTTAGAATTGTTTTCCGGTTACAAATGTAGGGTACACAAACAAGTTTTTTTTTTAGTAATTGTTAAGTTTTAACATTTATTCACAACTTTACTTAACATTAACTTAACATTGGATTTAGAAGGAAATTCTATTTTCTTTTAAAAAAAGCGATTTCAATCGTTTTCAATGTTGAAAAATTTACAAAAAAATGTAAATAATTTTTTGAAGGGATCCTTATGTTAAGAAATCTTTAACCGATTGTTAAGTCATGAATTTGGGTAAAATTGCCGAATTTTTGTACATTAACTATTTATTTTAAGCAATAAAAATAAGTTCCAAATGAAAAAGAAAAACATACTTTGGCTGTATTTGTTCCTGTTAGCTTCAACCCTTGATATATTTTTTGTAGCAAATGGACAATCTGACCAAAGGTTCTTTACCAAGCCCCTTATTATTCCATTTTTATTGGCGTATTTCTTTTTCTCCACTGCTCAGCTGAAGGGAGTTCTACTACGCAAAACCATGATTGCAGCTTTGGTTTTTTCTTGGATGGGGGATACCTTGTTGATGTTTCCCAAACTTTTCCTCTATGGTTTGGGCGCATTTCTCATGGCTCATATTTGCTATATAGTAGCATTTAAAGTGTCTCAACAGCAGCCTTTTAAAGTTGGTAGGGTGAATTTTATAAGATTATTTTTCCTCAACTTTCCTATTTACCTATTTGCTGCTTTCGTTTATTTCTATATCAGGGGCGGGCTTGGAGAAATGAAGATCCCAGTGATTGCTTATTTGATAATTATCGTGATGATGGCCACTACGGCAAGGGAGAGGTTTAAAAATACCAATGTAATTAGTTTTTGGCAGGTAATGATAGGTGCGTCTTTCTTTCTGGTCTCAGACGGGATATTAGCGATTAATATGTTTTATCAATCTTTTACTGAATCAGGAGTCTTGGTTATGGGTACCTACGTCATCGCGCAATTTTTAATAGTCCGAGGGATTTTAGCCCATATACAATATGGCCACACAACTTAAATTCTCCTCATTATATCTGGATAATTGATGCCCATATGACTCGTGTCATAAAAAGACTTTTCGTCTTTGATTAAGATGATTTGTGGAGATTGATGGAATACGCCAAACTCTTGGGCAATTTGGTTTGATAAATCCCTATTTGCAATTAAATCCAAAATATAAGGAGTGGTTTTCTCAAAATCTTCTGATTTCCAGTTTCTTTTTAACCTTTCCAAAACCATGCTACTTATAGAGCATCGGGTGGAATGTTTGAAAATCAAGACAGGTTTTGCCTTACTCTGTATTTTAATGGCTTCTATTTGACTCTTATCTTCTAACTTTATCCAATCCATTTCTTAAATATTCTTAATACTTACCGAAAACAAATAAATTTGGCCTGAAAATAGTTCCCTCTCGTAAGGAATATAAATCACCTGATCAATGCCCATGAATTTTCTGAAAGATTATAGATCCCTACTAAAGATTTCCCTTTTATTATTTGTTTCATTAAGTGCTTGCAAAAGCATTAAACCAAATAATCCGCCGGAACCTACTTTACAAAATTTACCGGAATCACAGTCCAGGTTGAATTTTCCTGTAACCATTCCCTTGTCTTATCTCGAGGAAAATTTAAACCAAGTTTGGAGTGACAAAATGTTTTCTGACAAAGGCTTATCTCTGGGCAGCGGTCTTTTTGCTGATTTAGATGTGACCCGTATTGGAAAAATCGCCTTAAGGGGAACTGACCAAAATAGTTTAAAGGTGAGAATTCCCATGAATGTGAAGGGAGATTTGAAAATTGAAAAAAGGGTCTTTGGGCAAAATCTGTCTACCCAGTTTCCCTTTAATGAAAATATCAGCCCTGAAATAAGCTTTATTCCAGAGTTTGGGGAAAATTGGGATTTGTCCATCAAAAACCTACAGATTGATAACTGGGGTCGGTCGATGCGGTACAACCTTTTGGGGTTTGATATTGATTTGGATCCTTTGGTAAGAGGACAGCTTCAAAGGGTAGTAGATAATCAGTTACAAGTAGCGGGGTTAACCAGATTTGATTTCAAGCATATGGCGGCACAGACCTGGCAAGCTTTTGCCGATCCTTACACTATCCAACAAGATGGGCTGGAAGTGCATTTTTTCGCAAAACCTGAAAATCTTTATGTCAATCAGGAAGTCACATCTGATCAAAAAATTGTGCTCTATTTGGGCTTAGAAGGGGAAATGCACTCTCAAACAGGGGAAAAACCTTTGGCATCACCCAAATCTTTACCGCCTGTAAAAACCAATACTTCCAAGGAAAATCTGGTGGATATTACGCTTCCCCTGACTTTTGTTTACAAGGATCTGGATCAGCTCATGAATGAAGCCATTGCAGGTCAGCGCATCCGCTTGGATGACAAAACGGTACTTACCCCTTCTCAAATCCGCTCACAGCAATATGGGGACAAAGTGCTTTTAGCGATGGATTTTGATGCCCTAAGAAAAGATAAGAATGAAATTTCAGGGGTAATGTATTTTGCAGGTCAACCAATTTTTGATGAGTTATCCGAAACTTTGAAATTTGAAGGGGTGGAGTTCGATGTCAGGACAGATAATCGGTTGGCAGGAACAGGGATTAAGCTTCGAAAAAGGAAGATACAAAGGCAGATTCAAAAACTGGCCATTATTCCACTCGGAGGGTTTTTGAAAGTGGCAGAAGAAGAGTTGAGAAGACAGGCCATGTTGGATACCGATTTTGCAACTTTTCAAATTCAGGATCCAAAAATTACTGTTAATGGTATTTATAGCACAGAAAATGCCCTTAAGGTTTTTATCAAGACCAAAGGGCAAATGGCTGTGAGATTAAAAGAATTGAGATGAGCTTGGTGTCTCTGTAAGTCTGTACCAATTGGATGAAAAGCCATTCAATTGGTATTGGTGACCGTAAGCCTTACCTTTGCAAAAAATATCAAGTAATGCAGGAATATTTTCTGAATTTAGGAGTACCCAAGGAAGTGTTTGATTTTGTCATCATGCCTTTGCTTATCTTTATGGCAAGGATCATGGATGTATCTATCAACACCTTGAGAATTATGTTTGTGTTGAGCGGAAAGAAGAATATTGCTCCCATTTTGGGCTTTTTTGAGGCCATGATTTGGCTTTTGGCGATAGGACAGATTTTCCAAAACATCAATAACCCCATGTCTTATGTGGGTTATGCCGGAGGATTCGCCATGGGCACTTACGTGGGGATGACGATTGAGGAAAAGTTGGCACTTGGCCGAGTGTTGGTAAGAGTAATCACCCCTACACCTATGCCGGAGTTGATTGATTACATGAAGGATAAAAACTTTCGTTTCACCAATGTTGGTGCAGAAGGAAGGTATGGCAAAGTAAACTTGCTTTTTACTGTGATGAAAAGAGAAGATCTTCAGGAATATATAGAAAAAGTAAAAACTCTGAACGACAAAGCTTTTTACACCATTGAAAGTGTCAAGCGGGTATCTGAGGACGACTTAAATGTGATGGAAGATAGACCTAGGTTTACCACCAAGGTGTGGTCAAGAATTAGGAAATAGAGATTTTTTGGGTTAGGATTCAATCTGCAAACTGTAGCCTTACCAAATTGGCGTAGAAACCTTCTTCTTGTAAAGCCAATGCCTCATGGGTTCCTTGTTCAACGATACGGCCTTCATTCATCACGTAAATCCTGTCCACTTTTCTGATGGTAGCCAATCTGTGTGCAATGATGATGGTGGTCCTGTTCTTCATCAACTCATCCAACGCTTCCTGTACCAAAGATTCTGATTCTGCATCCAAAGAGGATGTTGCCTCGTCCAAAATTAAGATGGCCGGATCTTTTAAAATGGCACGGGCTATGGCTACACGCTGTCTTTGGCCACCGGACAATTTCACCCCTCTTTCTCCCACCTTGGTATCCAAGCCTTCGGGGAATTGGCTGATAAACTGCCATGCATTGGCTTTCTTGGCAGCTTCAATTATCTCCTCTTCAGAAGCTTCAGGTTTGGCATAAGCAATGTTTTCCCTGATGCTGCCGCCAAAGAGTAATACCTCTTGGGGGACGATGCCGATATTTGAGCGCAATTGTTTGAGGTTCCAATCTTTGATGTCCTTTCCATCAACCAAAATATGTCCCTTTTCTACCGTATAAAACTTCAGTAATAGTTGGATGATGGTGGATTTACCTGCTCCACTATGACCCGCTAAGGCAATTTTATCGCCACCTTTGATGTCAAAACTAATGCCCTTAAGGACTTCCACATCAGGTCTGGTGGGGTAAGTAAACTGTACATCCTGAAACCTGATATTTCCATGTACAGGGACTTTTTGGAAGTCTGCAGTGGAAACTTCCGGTGATTCTTCCAAAATCTCCAAGACCCTTTCAGATGAGCCTATGGCTTTTTGGATTTGGCTGTAGATGTCTCCCAATCCTGCGATAGAACCACCAATGAATGTAGTATAAAGCACAAACGAAACCAGATCACCTACACTCATGGCACCTGCTGCCACCAAGGTGGCGCCATACCACATGACCGCAACAATGCCTCCAAATAAAGCGAAGATGATAAATGAAATAAATGCACCTCTGAATCCAGCCGCTTTTAAGGCCACTTTGACCACTTTATTTAATCCTTTTGAATACCTATTGGACTCATAGTCTTCTCCAGCAAAAGATTTGACGGTCATGATGGAGTGCAGGGTTTCTTCCACTATTACATTGGCTGCTGCCAGTTCATCTTGGGTTTGCTTGGAAAGTTTGCGGATGAATTTCCCAAATACCATAGCGATGATGATCAAGACCGGGAAAGTGGCCAACATAAAAAGGGTGAGTTTGGGTGTAGTCAACAACAAGAAAACTACACCTGCCAACAGGGTAATGATTTGTCTGAATAACTCTGCAAGTGTGGTGGAAAAAGTGTCCTGTAACAAGGTCACATCAGCGGTAATCCTGCTGATCAATTCTCCCGTCCTCCTTTTATCGAAGAAGGTCATGGGTAACTGTACCAAATTTTTATACAGCGCTACACGGATATCCCGCATGCTTCGCTCTGAAACTTTGGCAAAAAGCCAGACCCTGAAAAAAGAAAAAATACTTTGTACCAGGAGAATCCCCAAGAGCATTAAAGCGATCAGGTTGATGTCATTCACAAGCCATCCCTCACCGGATGCCGTGTCGATTAGCTTGCCGGCAACAAAAGGGAAGGTCAGTAATGTGAGGCTAGAGAAAAGCAAAAATAGCATACCAAGAATGAATGGCATTTTGTAAGGCAGCATGAACTTAAAAATCCCGCCTAATTTGCTCAAATTCTTTTTGTTAAGTTTGCGCTTTTCATGCGCTTCAAGGGCAGTGCCTCTCTTTTTTGCCATGGATATGCTTTAATCGAAGGTAATCAACTCACAAATTTAAGGATAATGATGGGTTTAACCTAAATTTCAGTCATAACCTGACTTGCAAAGAAAAGTTTGTTCTTACCACCTGTACAAGGGTTAAACCGTTTATTCTGAGTTTGTTTTTACTTTCTCCCTATAATTCTTCTAAAAAAAGCTTTTTCCTTTTCCCAAAAAAAATGAAACTGACCAAAAACAAACCCCCAGATCAAAAGGATAACTTGATATAGTGGCAATACAAGCATTAAATAAAGCACAGTCTTCCAAAAACCACCCCTTTCCATACTCACACCCAAAAAATCAAAGATGGGTTTTTTGATAAATAAAATGGTAAAGCCGGTCAGGGCAAATACAATTAGGACCAGGACAACTTGAAGTAGGTTGTTCAGTTGCCATTTACTTTTCAAACGTTCTAGAAAATTCGGTTTGGAGCCTCTCATTACTCTTTTTTTCGACCCAAAAGTAAGGAATAATGGTTAAAACATTTTCATACTCAATTTTCTATCCTAAAAACAGGATATCGATTATGTTCTTTTTCTTTCCACGGACTTCGCTCATATACCCATCTCAATTGGGCTGGCCCACTGTTGGCTAATGCGGCATCTTCCTTTTTGGCAGCCTCCAATGCTGCTTTGATTTCTGGATGTGTCCTCAGGAAGTCTGCTGCCAAATCTTCAAAAACATAGGCTGAGTAACCTTCTTTGGCTTGAAGGATCGTATCAAAGAAATTCCATGCAAAGAAACTGTCTTCCCCCTCTGGTTCTAGCACTTCCATGATATAGCGGTTTTTTTCCTGGTTCATCGTAACTAGGAAATCTCCCGCCCTGAAGGGTAACAAAGCTTGGGATTTTTCTATCTTAATCTGACTGTGGAGATAGTGACCTTCAAAGGGGCGTTGTGCAGTTTGAAAATCTGCCATATGGTAGATCGTCACAGGGAGTAGTGTGTCTGACCGCAATGTTTCTAACCGCACACCGTTTCTTTGAAGGTTTTCAATGACTGTAAACCAGCCCTGAGGAATGATATAGGCCTTAGGCTTTTCAATACTGAGTCCAGCTTCATAGGTATCGTAGAATTTAACTTCCTTGGTAAAGGGCCTACTCCTGTCATAATAAAGGCGAGGAAGCCCGGAGATTTCAGAAGGCTTTTGGCCGGATTCATAACCTCGGAATTCAATCATTTTAACATATTCCCTGTTCAAAGTATGGTTGAGGTCAAAATGCGATTGGCTTTTTCTTTGTCCCCTATCCTCTTTGACCATATTGACAATTTTCGCATGATCATGTAAGGCTATCTCCATGAAAGTTTGGAGCAGGGCATAGGTGGACATAACCCTTTGATCGTAAGGTTTGAGCATGTGCGTTTCAGGCATAAAACTCAAAGTATTGAACAAAGCGGCATAGCCACTGCTGTACCTGCCATTGTCTTTGAATTGGGGCCATCCATCCTCTGGTTTACCTCCCCAAGCATTGACATAAGGGACCATGGGAAAATCTTTTGTCTTCATGCCTTCATAAAGCTTGGGATTTAATTCTTTTTCCAGGTATTCCCCTGTTTGTCCTCCCAGCCGGTTGTGCTGTGTGGAAATCAAAGTCATCACATGCTGGTAATCAGCCCCATTGCTCACATGGGTGTCAATAAATATATGTGGCGCCAGCCAATTGAAAATCAATTGAAAAGAACGGGCGTTTTTGGTGTCTGCCTTGATAAAATCCCGGTTAAGGTCAAAGTTCCTGGCGTTGCCCCTAAAGCCATATTCTTCAGGTCCGTTTTGATTGACCCGGCTAAAGCTTCCTCTATTCAAATGCCCGCCAATATTATACACCGGGATAATGGCCAAGGCCAGATCTTGGGGTACTTGTTGCTTACCTAAGAGGACATCCCTTAGGAACATCATAGAAGCATCAATGCCATCAGGTTCACCTGGATGGATTCCATTGTTGATAAATATGACCAAGCGATTGGCTTCATGCCATTTTTTCGGATCAAATACCTGTTCCCTATCATATAGGACCACATGGAGGGGCATTCCTGAATCGGTAGTCCCCATTTCCACCAGCTTGACTTCTTCAAAATCATTGGCCAGGGTGCGGAAGTATTGGATCACATCAGCGTAAACAGGAGTTTCCTTTCCTTGAGAAGCTTCGAATAGGGTAGGATATTGGCTTTGAGCCAATACAAGGCAGGAATATAAAAGGGCTACAATAGAAAACAGGGTTTTTTTCATGCCTGAATTTGGCAAAAAGGATTGGTTTATGCCAGAAAAAAACTTTAAGGAGTAGGAGTGGTTGAAGGTCGGTATAGGGTTTTGGGGTAATTTGTAAGTCACCGGATTAGAAATTTGCAGTCTTCTTTGACAAAATCTGCACTGATTGGATGCTCCCTAAATGCTTACGCTGGAATATGAATAAGCCCTCCAAGGGTTCCGAACCCTTGGAGGGGTTGAAGAATATCAATCCTTCTTCAAAGTAAACGCTGGTAAGTGCATAATTTTGCCTCCTGCCATGGCAGACTCGTGGGCCAAAATACCTACACAGGTGATATTGGCAGATTGTCTGGCATCAGGATAAGGTGCTCTACCTTCATGCAATGCAGTCAAAAATTCATGCACCAAATGCGGATGGGAACCACCATGTCCAGCCCCTTGAATGAATGACAAATGCTGGTTATCATCCGAATCATACACGCCTGCAGTAGTAAAAGAAGCAATTTCATCCGGCAAGAGATGGGCATAATCAGGAACCTTTACCCTTTCCGGAACCTCTCCTGTATGGATGACACTGTCTTCATGCTCGATCAGGGTCCATTCAAAGGATTTTTTTGAACCATAGACATCAAAGCTTTCTCTGTACTGTCTGGCGGTATTGAAGAGGGAACGGGTCACTTCTGCCGCTAAATCAGAATCCTTGAATTTGATATGACAGGTTTCGATGGCAAAGGGAGAACCATATTTTGGGATCAGGTTTTCATCAATCCTACCCGAACCCAAGCAGGACACGTATTCGGCCTGCGCATTGGGCAGTGCCAAGACGGGGCCTACACAATGGGTAGCATAATGCATGGGAGGCAAACCTTCCCAATAGCCTGGCCAACCGGCCATTTCCTGCTGGTGACTGGCCCTGAGGAACTGAATCCTTCCCAATTCGCCTTTCTCATACATTTCTTTGACAAAAAGGAATTCACGGGAATAGATCACCGTCTCCATCATCATGTAGGTCAAACCCGTCTCTTCACAGGCTTCCACAATCTGACGGCTTTCTTCCACGGTAGTAGCCATAGGCACGGTACAGGCCACATGTTTTCCTGCCCTTAATGCTTTAAGCGATTGCTCGGCATGTGCCTGAATTGGGGTATTGATATGTACCGCGTCAATATTGGGGTCTTTGAGCAATTCATCGTAATCAGTATAGCGGACATCCACTCCAAAGGCATCACCGATTTCATTCAGCTTTTCTTCGTTTCTTTGGCAAATGGCATACATGTTGGCCAAAGGGTGTTTTTGATAAATCGGAATAAACTCTGCCCCGAAACCGAGGCCAATAATGGCGATATTGATTTTCTTTTGGCTCATATAATTTGCGTTTTAATAATTGACTAATGGGTAAAAAAACGGCCTTTGGTCCAATCTTTTAAAAAGGCCAGGCCTTTCTCAGCAAATAAATCCTGACTGGGCGCCAAAGGTTTCCAAATGCAGACTGCCCCGGCCAGTTCCTGAACATTAGGGGTAAAACTCTCAATGGAAATACATCCCTGGTAATTAACTGCTTCCAATCCCCTTTTGAAACTGTCCCAATGGGTTTGTCCTGTACCCGGGATTCCTCTATGGTTTTCCGAAACCTGCACATGGATCAGTTTGTCTCCTACCAATCTAACAGCATCTTCCATGTTGGCTTCTTCTATGCTCATGTGAAAGCTATCCAGCAGGACCTTGGCCCTTGGGTGGTTGATAGCATCAATCAGCAGCATCAGTTCTTTGCTGTTATTGATCAGGTCAGTTTCAAAGCGGTTCAACGCTTCAAGGGCAATATCCTGCCCCCAATCAGCGGCCATTTCACATACCTTTTGAAGATTATTTACAGCTCTTTCCCACTCTGTTTTTTTCTGCTCTTCACTTACCAACCTGGCTTTTCCAACAGCTGAGTACATGGGGCCGGCTACAAACGAAGCCCCTAGCTCTGCGGAGATTTTGAAACAGGCAGAAAGGTAGTCCAAACAAATTTGGTGGTATTTGGGATCATCATGGGTCAAATCCCTGCTCGGACCGAAGGCCCCACAGACCAAGGCTTCTAAGCCATTGTCTTCTAGGGCTTTTTTCACCTCTTTCCCATCAATTAGGCTTGGGTCTTCCACGGGGATCTCCACTTTATCAAACCCCATTTCCTTTATTTTTGGGAACAGTTTTAGGGTACTTTTATCAAAAGGAGAGGTCCATAGCCAGGTACTCACTCCAAAACTTACATTCAAAAACATAGCTTTACTTTTATTCTACGATCATAATACCGTTCATGATTCTCCAATGCCCCGGCACCGTACAGATGAATGGATACTCACCTGGTTCTTTTGGTGCAAAGAACATCAAGGTTTCCATATTGTCTGGATCCACCAGTTTTGAGGCGATAATGATTTCAGGCATATCAGGAATATAGTGTTTGTCAATTCCTCTGGGATCCCTGGCCATGGAGTCCGCGGCACGTCCCACTTTTTCCAATGAGCCTTTTTGGGCAATCAACAAGTTATGTTGCATGAAATCCTTGTTTTCAAAATCTATAATCACAGCTTGGCCGGCTTTTACCTTGAAAGTGGCCAAATCGTATTTCATTTCATGAGGAATCACTCCTAGCTTAATGACTACCGCATTTTCCCTGGAAATTCCTAAGTCCTCCGCAGAAAATCCGCTCATGGCAGTGGCAAAATCAAAGGCAGGATTTTTAAAGCTGATATAGCTGTCCCTTCCCATTCTTCCTCTTAACCAGGACCAACCTTCATAGTCGCCCACTTGGTTTTCTCCGCCCCAGTCATTTCCTACACGTACATTTCCTGGGGATAAGCTTTCTTTGAAAAGCCCCGGGGTCTGAACTTTTCCGATTAATTGCTCATCCATATACAATTCCATTACCCCGCTTTCCAGTAAATTGGCATATACAGTAAAGAAATTATTTGGAATCTTACCTTTGCTTGTCAGGGTATAGGCTTTGCCATCTTGTTTGACTACCCAATAAAGAATATCATCCCAAACATACATGACATAGCCATTTTGCTTATTTCCCTGGGCTACAATGGCGCCGATTAGCCCTTCATTGCCTTTGGCCAACTCGGTTGTAATATGGATTTCTTTCCCCTTTGCATCAGGAGGAAAAGCAATTGGAGCCCTTCTGTCCAGCCTATACTCTTCTTCTACAATACTTTTTGCAATTCGTTCGGGAAGATTAATCAAACTATCCGCTTTACCAGGTTGATATAGATCGATGAGTTTTTTGTCAAAATAATCGGGGTGGTTCAATACCCCAGCGAAGATGATTTGCGCCAAATAAAGGTCATCAGCATTCCACCTGTCCAAGCTGGCCTGGTAGAGGAATTCAGATACCTCCAGAGATGCAGGAACTTGCGCAATCAGCTGGAAAGCAGATTTTCGGACATTGAGGTCTTTGTCCTGATGCAGTTTGGCAGCTGTAACTGCCTTGAAGCTTTCCATGTTCCTAGGTAAAACCTCGATGGCATTTCTCCTCACCCCTGCAGAGGGGTGGTTTAGCGCTTTTGTGACTACTTGTAGGCTGTTTTTATCTTCACCATCCAACAGACCCAAGCCATGTAAGGCCCAGAGGGCATGGATGGCCGGGGTATTAAGTCCTAATTCGTCGGTTTTCTTATTTTCTATCAGTTTATAAAGTTCTTTGGCAATTCCGGTGTTTTGGTTTTCTACGATCAATCTTTGGGCAGTTATCCGCCAAAACATGTTGTCTGAATTCAGTCCGGCGATCAGGTCCTTATTTTTGGTAGGGTCGATGGACATGGTTTTATAATCATCATTTCCCTTATAGACCACCCTGTAAATTCTTCCGTGCCTATTATCCCTAAGCGGATTGATGTAGGCATTTCCAGCCCCGTTTTCAAAACCTTTTGGCGTAGGATTGTGCTGAATGATGAAATTGTACCAATCTGCTACCCACAAAGCCCCATCAGGACCTACTTCAGCATGTACCGGAGAGAACCATTCATCCGAACTGGCCAAGATGTTGAATCCATTTCTTTCTTTAAATCCAGACCCTTCTTTTTCGATGATTGCATTGTGAAGGACGCGTCCAGTGGGTTCTGCTACGAAGGCAATTCTATTCCAGTAATGTTTTGGGAAGTTTCTTGCGGTGTAAAAGTTATGTCCTGCTGCTGCAGTGTACCCTCCGTGGTAGTCCACCTGTCTTAACGCTGGGGTAAGGTGAGGCATATCGAAATGGCTGTCAATACCAAATACAGTATTGTTCATACCCCCGCTGATTGGCCTTCTGACGAATTCATTGCTCATGGCCAAGAAGGCACTATGCTGTCCGTTAGCAGTAGAAATAAAGACATTAAAATCTTCTGAAAAGCCTAAACCCCAAGTATTATTGCTCGTGGAGCCCAAGTATTCGAAATCTGAGGCATCTGGGGTAAAGCGATAAACGCCTTGGGAAAAGTTGAATTCTTTACCACCTATTTCTCCTCTAAAGCCAGAATAACCTAAAACACCCCAAATCTTATTATCAAAGCCATATTTCAGGTTAGATGGACCCGCATGGGTATCACTTTTTCCCCAGCCGGTAATCACTACCTCTCTGAGGTCTGCCTTGCCATCTCCATTGGTGTCTTTTAGGAAAATGAAATCGGGAGCCATGGAGACCAAAATTCCGCCATTTACGGCCACCAAGCTGGTAGGAATGTTGAGGCCTTCAGCAAAAATGGTGATTTTATCAGCTTTTCCATCCCCATTGGTGTCTTCCAGGATTTTGATCCGGTCGTTACCTCCCTCTTGTCGTACTTCATTGGGGTAATCTTCTGTTTCGATCACATAAAGCCTTCCCTTTTCATCCCAGCACATGGCCATTGGATTGACAATATCTGGCTCAGAAGCGAATAATTGCAATTCAAAACCAACAGGCAACTGAACCAATTTCATGGACTCCTCAGGGCTTAATGGGAATTGATATTTTGGAGGAGGAACCCTGTTTTCGTAATTGGGGATATCAGCTTCTTCAAACTTAGGTTGGGGGATTTCAAAAGCGGCAACTTGCGCAGCTACTTTATCACCGATGGCCCACATTACCCCATTGGCCACTAAGGTATGGAATTCAGGCTTGGACCAGGTACGTTCATCATGTCCATAAGCGGTGTAAAAAACCCGGCCTTTGCCCTGATTTCTGATCCAGGTCCAAGGCTCCCTATGGCCATCTTCTTCCCTTTCCATCAATACAGTCATATCCGGATTGATTTGGGAGTGCAGGTATGTTTCATCCCAGGTTTCAAACACTTCTACCCCTTGCATGATGGGATGATCAGGAGCAATGATGTCCACAGTGAACTCACCTGTTCCATGGGATTTGAACTGTCCGCCCACTGCAGCCACATACCAATCCGAATTGCGGAAGCAAAAAGAGGCAGAGTGAAGCGGAATAAATCCTTTTCCACTTTCCACATACTTTTTCAATGCGGCTTCCTGGCCAGGGGTAATTTCATCATGGTTGGCATAGATCATGATTCCATCATACATGTTCAATGTTTGATCATTCAGGTCATTGGGATCTGAAGTATAATGAAGGTTGATGCCTTTAGGGAATAAAGCCCTCGCCAATATAGGCATCAATTTCTCTGAGTCATGATGTTTGGAATCATGGCCTAGAAACAAAATTTCAGCCCGTCTTGGACCATCGTGAAGGGGATTGAAGCTGGTTTTGGTTTGACAAGAGATGGCAAAAGTCAAAACCAGATAGGTGAAAATCCTTAGTATTCTCATGGAACGTATATTTTGGGTATTGTTCGGTATTATCGGATGATAAATTTTGTAAAAAATAGAACGTCCGTCTCACTGTTTTTTGTCTAATAATGACTGTTTTTTGATTATTTATTTGAATTCGGAACAAAATTTTAGCATTATTAAGGAAGTTATGAAACAGGCGCTTCAGAAATCAAGAATTCCTTCCAATAAAGCATTTGTAGCTAGGGAACTGATTGCTCCTTATTTTGATAACCATTGGCATTTTCACCAGGAATATCAATTGTTTTTAGTGTTGGAGGGTAGGGGAACAAGGTTTATTGGGGATCAGATGAAGCCTTTTCGGGAGTTTGATATGGTTTTTACAGGGCCCAATTTGCCTCATCTCTGGAAAAATGATGCTGCATATTTTGAAAAGGATAGCCAGTTAAAGACCCATGGGATTGTGGTTTATTTTGGTGCGGATTTGCTGGGAGCAGCACTAAAAGAAAAGGAAGAGTTAGAACTGATCAAAAACCTTTTTCAACGCTCATTAAGGGGCTTGGAAATATCAGGGGCTACCAATTTGAAATTGAGGTCTAAGTTGAAGGAACTCGTAGGGAAAAGTGGTTTTGAAAGCTATTTATTATTGCTGGAAATTTTAAAAACCATTGCCAACTCCTCAGACTGTCAGACCATCACGCAAGCGGAATACACCAATAACAATAAAGAATCTGAAAAAGACCGGATGAGAAAGGTGTATGAACATGTCACGGAAAATTTCCAGAAAAAAATCCAGTTACAGGAGGTGGCCAATCTGGCCAACATGACTGAAAGTGCTTTCAGTAGGTATTTCAAGTCCAGAATGAACAAGACCTTTTCAGAATTTCTTTCCGATGTCAGAATCAGCCATGCCTGCAAGTTGCTTCATGAACAGGACATCAATATCAGCCAGGTTTGTTATGAGAGTGGTTTCAATACCCTTTCTAATTTCAATAAGCAATTTAAAGAGAGAATGGGAGTCAGTCCTTTGGTGTACAGACGGGATTACCAGAAGACTTTGGAGTAAGGGTATGAAAGGCGGAGGTCGAAAGGGGGTTCGGAAAAGTTGAAAATTTGTACCAAGTATTATTTACCAAGTAATTTCTGAAGTGATCAAGCCAAAAGGTAAATTACGAAGCGCGTACATATGCTTTTGATTGCAAGCATAAATGAGCGGTTTAGCGACGAATAAACCTCCTATTCAATGCAAAATATGCGACGAATAATCCCTCCAAGGATTTTGAATCCTTGGAGGGATTCTGCAAATTAATCTGCTGTCCCAGGCTTGATGGTCTGACCAAAAAATACTGCATTGAGGAATAGTTTGTTGGTGCCAAACCAGGTCGCTCTAAAATTCGGATTATCCACCAAGGCGATCACTCGGCCACTTCCCAATCTTTTCACTTGAATGACTGCTGTATTCTTGATTTTTTCCAGATTTTCCGGGTGAACATAGCCACTCGCCAATGGCTTATCTGTGTAAATCAAAGGATTGGCATAGGCATTTTTCGCTTTTTCCAAAAACAGGTTATTGTTTCGGAAAGTAAAGATTTCAGACTTTTCAAAGCCATAACCTATGGGATGGCTAGTATCGAGAAGGGCGTGGAAGATGGTTCCGCTGGTCATCCTTGCCCCGGTATTTTTGGTAAAATCTGCATAAGGTTGTCTGTCTTGTGCCTCATCCTCCTTTTCTTCCTTAAATGCCAAACTCACCAGTTCTTGCTTGTTTAACCAGTTCAATGCATTACCTCTGGCAATCAAAGTTCCGCCAGCCGCAGTCCAAGCTTTGAGTTTTTCAGCTTCTGTCTTTCCGAAAGTATTGTAGGGGCCATTAGGCATGGCGATCACATTGTACCTGCTCAAATCAGCAGTTGCGAACCTTTCTGTAGGCAACAAAGTAATCGGTACATCCATCCTTTGATCCATCAGGTGCCAAATTTCCCCAGCTTCCAAACTTACCACGCCTGTACTTACCAACAGGGCTATTTCCGGTTTTTTCAGTACATCAATCTGAGGAGAACCAAGGTTGATGCCCCCGGTATATCCAGAAGAAATGGCATGAATGGTTAGCCCTGTTTCCTTGGCAATTTTTTCGAGATCCTTATCCAGCCCCTCAGCCGTAAGTTCTTTTTTATCTCTTGGAAGGGAAACTAAAATACTTCCCCTTTTCAATTCGGTTTTATCGGCAAGGGAGATGCTCTCATGGGCCACTCTAACCAAGTATCCTTTCTCCATCAACTGATAAGCTGCTTTTGGTGCGTAGTATCCTTCCCATCCAAAAGCATAAGCGTAAGCGGCCTTTTCTCCTTTTAAAGTGCCTTCATGCATAGAAAAACTTTCCTCCAAAGGAGAAACATTGGCCAGATTCAGAATCCTACTGCTAAGCGCCATGTGATCTAAATTAAAGGCCATAGGCATGGTCCAAGCAGAAACGTCATAAAACAAGCTGTCCTGGAACTCATTGCGGGTTTCAAAGAAGGCCCTGATCAATCTGTATTGCGGTTGGTTCAATGGAACAATGTAGGACTGTCCTTTTGAAAAAGGAACGCCATTCACAATGATATCTTCGTTCAGTGAAAATACATCAATCGCATGTTGGCGGATCATTTCTGCCAGGTGATAACTTCTTGCAGCATCAGTTTGTGAACCAAAAATAAATGCTTTATCCGTATCGGCATTGGCTTGCTGAATGGCTGTTTTGTAGAAATCATGCATGGATTTGTTGATGTCTGCCCGCATGTCCTTTGCGGCATCAAATGAGCTGATGCTCATTCTAAATTGGTTGCGGATAGTGAAGGCAAAAGTCAAGGGACCATAATTACTTTCCTGTAAATGCCCACGTGAGGATGCCTGTTCGAAGAGGATACCGATAGAACCCTGAATATCCGGGTAGGTGGAGCCATATCCAAAATAATATTCATCAAAGCTCTCCTTGGCATAGTACAAAGACCCGATTTCCTCCATGGCTTTGGCATGGTACTGAGCAATCTTTTCAGTGAGTTCAACCGTTTTTTTGGGAATCAGAGGGTGATCTCTAGTTGGAATTCCCGGAGGGAAAAAGAAGGTGGAATTGGTTCCCATTTCATGGTAATCCAGGTAAATATTGGGTAACCATTCCTGGAATTTCCTTACCCGGTTTTGGGATTCTGGATGTTGAACCAATAACCAGTCACGGTTGAGGTCAAACCAATAATGGTTTCCTCTTCCTCCTGGCCAGGCTTCAGATATTTCCCGGGTATTGGGATCTCCGTTTAAGTTGTAGGAACGATGGGAATTGACCCATGTAGAATATCGGCTGTATCCATCTGGATTCAAGGAGGGATCTATTAGGATGACGATGTTTTTCAGGTCATTTTCTATCTCTTTGGCTGCGGTATAATGGTAAGCCGTAAGCAGGGAGGAATTGATGCCACTGGCTTCATTGCCATGAACAGAATATCCGGCCTGCAATACCAAAGGCATTTCTTCATAATTGAGGCTGGCATTGCCATCCTTTAATTTTTGCCTATCAGCTCTAATTTGATCGATTTTTTGAAGGTTATCCGGATGGGTAATGGTGAGTAAAACCTGAGGACGTTTTTCGTAGGAAAAACCGAAAACCTCAAAGTTCACCCTTGGAGAAGTGGCTGCTAATTTTTCAAAATACCGGATTAACTGTTCATAATCTACATTCCATTCACCGACTTCAAATCCCAAAATATCTTTAGGCTTTGGGATATTTTCATCATAGGTGTAGCCCTCTGGCAAATAATAACTCAGTTCAATGTCGGCTGTGCCTTTTGGACTTTTCTGCGCAAATGCAAGCACACTGCAACAAAGCAAAAGGGACAATAGAAAGTATCTTTTTTTCATACGCTTATGGTTTTATTAAGGATAAAGACCGCTATTTAAATTTAACACAAAATGCTAAAGCTTGCTGAAACGCTGCTTACCAATGGTGTAAAACCCACCTTAGGTCAATGTTTTTGTTTTAATTGCCTTTGAATAAAATCAAAACTGGCTTCGTAAGCCTTGACCCAGTTTTGGTGCAGAAGAAAGGAGTGCACCTCATCCGGGAATACCAGCTGTTCTACTTCCACCCCTTGTTTTCTCAGGATTTCAATCAATTCCACACTTTCACTCACTGGGACATTTCGGTCATCATCTCCTGTAATCAATAGGACAGGCTCTTTCCAGTTGGAAACATGATACAAGGGGGAGGAACGGAAGGCTAACTCGGCGGCTTCAGGGAATTTCTCCGGCTGATACCAAGGGTTAAAATTGGTAATGACAGGATTCCAGTTATGGACCCCATGAATATCGACTCCAGTTAAAAACTTACCGGGCGCTTGAGCCAAGGCATGGGCCGTAAGGTATCCTCCATAACTTCCGCCCCAAGGGATAATTTGTGTTTCGGCTACATCAGGTCGTGAAGCCAGATAATCGGCAGCCGCCATGACATCTCCAACTTCTGATGCTCCCGACGCACCGTAATTTTCAGCCTCTCTGAAATGGATGCCATAACCAATACCGCTTCTGTAATTGAGCGTCAAGGCAATAAACCCTTGGGAAGCAAAAAACTGCTGCATGGCATCAGCATTGCTGTAATAGGAGCTATAATTAAAACCATCCAGCATCTGCCTTCTACTCCCTCCATGGAGGAAAATGACAGCAGGGTATTTTTTACCGGCTTCATAATTTTGAGGCTTGTATAGGAAGGCATGGCTTACGAAACCATCCTTGGCTTTAATTTCCAAAATTTCCGGCTTGACCAGTCCTTTGGGGAATTGGTTTGGGAACAGTTCTCCTGCCAAGCTGATTTCCTTATCGGAGGTTTTCAGCATGGGCCAGGCAGGTCTTTGGTAATTGGAAGAAATATAGGCCAGACCGTCTTTGGTTTTGAATGGAGACCAATGGTTCTCATCCAAATTAGAAAGCAGTTCCACGGTCTTCTTTTTAAGGTCTAATCGCACTACTTGTCTTCCGTTGATTTTGAAATTATTGGAAGTGAGGAGCAGTTCATCCGGATCAAAAGTTGTCTGCACCCGTTCTACAAATCCTGATCCAGTACTCAGCCTTTGCCAATCTCCAGTGGATATATTGACCATATACAATTGCATCCAGCCGTTATTTTCCCAAGGGAATACCAATTCCCCTGAATTCGTCCACCAGAGGCGTTCATTTTGGGCGGGTAGGTCACGGACCATCACACTGCCTATACCTTCTTTGGATTTGAAAACCTCTTTGGCCTCCATTATAGCCAGGTCCAATACCCGGATGCTCCATGGATTACTTTCTTTGATCGGGGTGAAAAGGATGCGGTTGTTGATATTTGGCACCCTAAGGTAAGCCAAAAACTTGCCGTCTGGCGACCAGCTCGGATATTCATCATGATCTAAGGAAGTCTCGGGATAGCTGATTATTTTATCTTCGACATGATACAGGCCTATAAAGGCATGGTCGGTCCGGGCACTTTTAAAGGCCAGCCATTTCCCATCCGGTGACCAGCTCAATTGTGAAATAGAGCCCCTGTTTACAAAAAGTGGGCTTTCACTGTCATTATTGGATAATAGGTCCTTATGGTATACTTTTCCGGACCTTAGATAGACCAGGCTTTTTCCATTGGGATGAAACAATGGAGAATTTCCAGCTCCAATCGCCTTCATGGCTTTGTTCTCCAAATCCATGAGAAATATCCTTTGTTCTGTATTTTCCTGGAGCAGGGCTGGATTGGCAGGCTCTCCCTGCCTGTTTTTGGAATTCCCCCTGACAAATGCCAGTTGTTTACCATCTGGGGAAAAAACCAGCTCTCCCAGGTCTACCCCATTATCCCCTTGATAATCGGTGAGTTTTTCTGCCTGGTAATTTGGTGAAGTTGCCAAATAGATATTCCGTTCTCCTTGCGCATTAAATACCCAGGCCAGTTTTTGTCCATCTGATGAGACTGTCATCGCGCTGGGAAACGGGACTGAAAGAAAATCAGCAATGGATTGGGCAAAAGTGAATTGGATAAAAAAAGATAAAAGGAATAAGGAGAGAGATCGCTTCATATTGATAAAAGGTTTTAGAGTCAAAATTTATCTAAAATCAACCAATTAGGGAAGAGATTTTTGATAAGCTTATTCCTATTTATATCAAATGGTTTTTTGTATCTTAATTCCATTGAGTTGAAGGGGCTGAATAGCACCTACCGCATAAGCATGAAAAGACTCCATCTTTTTGAATTTGAAGATTTCCCTTGGTTTCCCAATTGGATAAGAGCACTCATGACCAATTACATTCAGT
The DNA here is from genome assembly GCF_000298295.1 of Cecembia lonarensis LW9. Taxonomy (GTDB): domain Bacteria; phylum Bacteroidota; class Bacteroidia; order Cytophagales; family Cyclobacteriaceae; genus Cecembia; species Cecembia lonarensis. Next base: position 69,086 of record NZ_AMGM01000011.1, on the reverse strand, counting down.
CTTTTCATAAAATACTGCAAACCGACAAGCTTCTTCTACCTTTGGTGAAAAAAGGGCTTTTGTATAGCGATACGGATCAAATCATTGACCTTTGTTCAGGTAGTGGAGGACCCATGATTGAAGTTTTTAAAAGTCTCAAGAGGGAAGGCCGCTTTTCAAATTTGCAAATGAAATTGACAGATCTCTATCCAAACCAGAAAGCCATAGCATACCTTCAGGAAGAAGAGATCAAAGGTTTATCCTACCAAAATAAACCTCAAGATGTAACTCGACTTAATCCCAAAACAAAGGGGCTGCGCACCTTGGTGAGTGGCATGCACCACATGAGACCGGAGATGGCGAGAAAAGTACTTCATCAAGCCCAATCCAGTCAGCAGCCGATTTTGGTTTTTGAAATTTCTGACAATTCCGCTCCAACTTTTTTATGGTGGTTGGCTATTCCCGTTGCTTTTCTAATATCCTTGTTTGTTACTCCCTTTGTTCGACCATTGACCTGGAAGCAATTAGTCTTTACTTACTTGGTTCCAATAGTCCCACTTTTCATTGCTTGGGATGGTGCTGTATCCAATGTGAGGACTTATACTTTGGAAGACATGGTAAAGCTGACAGATGGTTTATCTGATGATCATTACCAATGGGAAATGGGTAAAATCAAAGGGAAAGGAGGAAATAAACTCTATCTCTTGGGTAAGCCTGAAAGGACTAATTAAGCCGATATTGAGGATTTACCTGTAACCGGCATTAATGGAAAGCAGGTTTTCTTCACCAGGACAAAGATCAGATTCATCAAGCCGGTTCAATGGTTTATGATAGGTGTTCAATACCCCGTGAAGGTCTTTCCATTCCGAATTCACATACAAGAGTCCTGTTAGAATTTCTTGCTTTGCCCGTGCCTGTTGCAAGGCATTTACAGCAGAAATTCTATTTTCGGGATCCCAATCAGTGGCCAATTTATTCAATTGGATCAAGGAACCATCATGTAAAGCAATTCTGGATGATTTTCCGCTTTCATAGGAGGCCTTTATTTCGGGCATTTCAGGGACGAAATCCAAGGTGGAGGTGGCCTCTATATGCTCCCTGACATAATCATAAGACTTGGTGGATCCAGGGTTGTTGTTGAAGGTGACACAGGGTGAAATGACATTGAGGAAAGCAAAACCTTTATGTTGCATGGCAGCCTTGATCAAGGGTACCAATTGCTGCTTGTCCCCGCTGAAGCTCTGCGCCACAAAGGATGCCCCCAGTTCTATGGCCATGCTTGCCAAGTCTATGGCTTGAAAGGGATTGATGGAGCCGGCTTTACTTTTGGATCCCTGATCTGCTGTAGCGGAATCCTGCCCCTTGGTCAGGCCATAGCAACCATTGTTCATCACAATGTACACCATGTTCAAATTTCTTCTTATCACATGAACAAACTGTCCCATGCCAATGGAAGCGGAATCCCCATCTCCGGATACCCCAAAATATTGCATATCCTTGTTGGCCATGCTGGCACCTGTAGCAACAGAAGGCATTCTGCCATGTACCGAATTGAATCCATGGGAATTGCCCAGAAAGTAGGTAGGTGTTTTGGATGAACACCCAATACCTGAAATTTTAGCTACTTTATGGGGTTCAACCGCCATTTCATAACAAGCCTGTACGATAGCTGCACTGATACTGTCATGGCCACAACCTGCACAAAGGGTGGACAGAGAACCTTCATATTCTTTTAGAGTATACCCCAGTTTGTTTTTGGGCAATCGGGGATGCTTAAACAGTGGTTTTAGATAACTCATGGACTTGCTTTTTTTCTAAGGATAAATACTGGGTAATTTCATTTTTGATCTTGTCTGCCGTGATCGGCATCCCGTCATAGTTCAGAACTGGTGCCAACTTGGAAGGAGCAGTGTCCAATTCCATGATGATCATTTTCCGCATTTGTGCATCCCGGTTTTGTTCGATGACGAAAACTAAGTTATGGGAACTGATAAATTCTTCCACCTCTCTTCCAAAAGGGAAAGCTTTGATACGGATGGCATCCAAATGTAAGCCTTCCTCAGCGAGAAGATCTTTTGCTTCTTCTGCAGAAAACTGTGAAGTACCAAAAAACAGCATGCCTATTTCTGATTGGTTTTTTCTTGATACAATTGTGCTTTTGGGACCAAGCTTTTGGCGGTATCCCATTTTTTTAAGAGCCTGTCCATATTTCTTTTGTATGCAGCTCCATCTTCTGTGTAGGCTGCATACTCATCCTTGGAGGTGCCTCTGGTGAAAAAAGCACCTTTGGTGGGATGCGTGCCTGGATAAGTGCGGTAAGGAATGCCATCGCCATCCACATCCAGGTATCTGCCAAATTTCCCTACATGTTCCAACTCTTCTGCTGACAACACTTTTCCACGGTCATATTGCCTGCCATCCTCCCAATGAAAAGGTTCAGAAATATGGTCATTCATGCCCAGATCAAGGTCTGTCATGACCATGATGGGGGTTTGAAGTCTTTCTGCCAGGTCTAGGCTTAGAGCCGTATAGTCAAAACACTCTTTTGGTGAGGCGGGGAGTAAAAGCACGTGCTTGGTGTCTCCGTGGGAGGCATAAGCTGCCAATAGTAAGTCAGGTTGCTGGGTCCGTGTGGGCATACCGGTGCTTGGGCCTGCCCGCTGTACATCCACCAAGACAGCAGGAACTTCTGCAAAATAGGCCAATCCCAAAAATTCATTCATTAGAGAAACTCCTGGTCCGCTAGTGGCAGTAAATGCCCTGGCCCCATTCCAACTTGCCCCAATAACCATCCCCATAGCGGCCAGTTCATCTTCGGCCTGAATGATGGCATATTTATGTTCCCCTGTATCAGGATCTATTCTGAACATTTTACAATAATGCTCAAAAGCTTCGGCTACGGAGGTAGAAGGGGTGATGGGGTACCAGGCCATGACCGTTGCCCCGCCATATACAGCTCCCAAGCCACAAGCGGTATTGCCATCCACCAGGATTTTATCTACAATGAGATCTCTCTTTTCCAAATGAAAGGGTAATGGGAAATCAAAATGTTTTGCTGCATAATCCAACCCCAACTGTAGTGCTTTCATATTGGCATCGATCAACTGGGCCTTTCCTTCAAATTGCTCACCAATCAATACCTTGATAGCTTCAACTTCCATGTTGAGCAATTTGGCCAAGGCTCCCACATAAATAATGTTTTTTAGCAGTTGACGCTTCCTTGGATCAGAGAATGCCTCATTGGACATCTCCATCATGGGGACGCCAAGGTAATGGATATCATCCCTAAGGTATTCAGCGGGCAACTTCTTGGTGCTGTCATACATGAAATACCCACCAGATTTCACATTTTTAACATCCTGAGCCATGCTTTGGGGATTGACACAGACCATCAGGTCAATGCCTTCCCTTCTACCCAAGTAACCTTTTTCACTAACCCGCACTTCATACCAGGTCGGCAGGCCCTGAATATTGGAAGGAAAAATGTTTTTGGGTGTCACAGGAATGCCCATCCTGAAAATGGTTTTGGCAAACAGGAAGTTTGCACTGGCAGACCCGGTGCCATTGACATTGGCAAATCGGACTATAAAATCATTGATTGCTTTCTTCATTTTTGTATCTGGGGTAGGGGTGCTGGCATTTGATAAGCTTTGGTTACCGAATAAAGGAATTTCTGCATGTCCCAGGCAGAAGTGGGGCATCGTTCGGCACAAAGTCCACAGTGTAAACAAACATCCTCATCCTTGACCATAACCCTTCCTGTTTTCAGTTGATTGGACACCAAAAGGTCCTGAGTCAGATTTTCTGCAGGAACCAGAAGTTTTTGTCTCAATTCAGGTTCTTCTGCATTGGCAGTAAAAGTGATACAGGAAGTTGGGCACACGTCCATGCAGGCATCACATTCTATGCATCTGTCCGCAGTAAAAACAGTCTGAACATCACAGTTCAGACAGCGCTGCGTTTCTTTAAAAGCAATAGGGACGTCAAAACCCAATTCTACTTCCTTTTTTCTATCTTTTAGTGTAATTGTTTTTTCAGCTTGGGGGACTACATAACGCTGGTCTATGGAAATGCCCGAGTCGTAACTCCATTCATGGATTCCCATTTTTTGGCTGACCAAGTTGGTGTAAGGCGAGGGTCTTTCTCTTAGGTTTTTTCCTTCACAAAACAGGTGGATGGAAACTGCAGCCTGATGTCCTTGGGCCACCGCGGTGATGACATTTTTTGGACCAAAAGCAGCATCTCCTCCAAAAAATACAGCAGGTAGGGTAGATTGGTAAGTCACTGCATCTACCACAGGCATCCCCCATTGGTCAAATTCCAGGCCTAGGTCCCTTTCAATCCAAGGGAAGCTGTTTTCCTGCCCTATGGCAATCAGCACCTCATCAGCTTCTAGAAAAACTTCTGGTTCATCGGTGGGTAATAACTGCCTTTTTCCGTTATCATCATAGACGGCCTTGACTTTTTGGAATTTCATGCCGATCAGTTTTTCATCTTTGACTTCAAAGCTCAAGGGCACATGGTTGTCCAAAATCTCTATGTCTTCGTGGAGGGCGTCCTCTTTTTCCCAGGGAGAAGCTTTCATTTCTTCAAAGGGGCTCCGCACAACTACTTTGACATCTTTTCCACCTAATCTTCGGGAGGTCCTGCAACAGTCCATGGCCGTATTTCCTCCTCCGAGCACAAGCACTTTCTCTCCAATGGATTTGGTATGTTCAAAAGCTACATTGGCCAGCCACTCTATGCCAATATGGATGAATTTATCCCCTTCCTTTCTTCCTGGTAATTTGGGTAGGTCCCGGCCTCTAGGGGCACCCGTACCTACAAAAACAGCATCATATTTTTGGGACAATACCTCTCTCAGGCTTTTCACATAAGTGAGGAATTGGGTGTGTATGCCCATGTCCAGAATATAATTTACTTCTTCATTAAGTACTTCTTCGGGGAGTCTGAAAGAAGGAATTTGGCTCCTCATCATGCCCCCTCCGGCAATCTGCTCGTCAAAAAGATGAATTTCGTAACCCAAAGGGGCAAGATCCCTAGCAACGGTTAATGAGGCAGGTCCTCCTCCGATCAGGGCAATTTTTTTGCCATTGGGCGTGAAAGGCCCTTGGGGCATCAGTTTTTTAACATCGCCCTTGTTATCTGCCGCAACCCGCTTGAGCCTACAAATGGCCACAGGTTCTTCCTCTACCCTCACCCTCCGGCAGGCAGGTTCGCATGGGCGGTCACAAGTTCTTCCCAAAACCCCGGGAAAGACATTGGACTCCCAATTGACCATATAGGCCTCTGTATATTTTTCAGCGGCTATCAGGCGAATGTATTCCGGGACGGGTGTGTGGGCAGGACAAGCGTATTGGCAATCCACCACTTTGTGGTAATATTCTGGGTTTTGTGTATTGGTAGGTTTCATTGGTATGCTGGGTTAATAGGTTGGAAACCAAAAATCCTTCAAGCTTAAATCTAATGATTTTCAGAATTTAATGCGCTTTTTTTCTTTTTTAAAAGTGAGTATATTTTGAATAGCTCTAAAAAAGACAAATATTACAACTACAATCTGGCCAATCTCTCGGTTTAACTTCTTATGGAAAAACAAAATAAACTACAAGGAAAGACCTTTATCATCACCGGTGCAAGCAGTGGAATGGGAAAAGCCACTGCCTTACTATTTTCCAAAGAAGGAGCGGAATTGGTACTTAGCGGTAGAAATGTAGAAAGGGGTATTGAATTGGTTTCCGAAATTGAAACTATGGGAGGCAAAGCCATTTTTTTAGCTGGGGATGTGGCAGAATTAACCCACAACCAAGCCTTAGTTGAAGCGGCTTTTCAGCATTTTGGCAAACTGGATGGGTTAGTCTGTCATGCAGGGATGCTTGGGCTTGGTGCCATTACTGATTTGGAGCCATCGCTATGGCGGGAGACATTTGCTGTGAATGTAGATGCTGTCTTTTATCTGCTAAAGTTTGCGCTTCCCGAGTTGCTGAAAAGGCCCTCTGCTGCTGTCGTGATCAATGTTTCCATCGCAGCCTATAAATCTTTTCCTAACCATCCGGCTTACTGTGCCTCAAAAGCGGCATTATTGGCTTTGGCCAAGCAGGCAGCTGTGGAATATGCGCCTAGCATCCGGATCAATAGCATTTGTCCCGGTCCTGTGGACACTCCCTTGATCCATGCCTCTGCAGCAGCTTTCCCAGATCCTGCAAAGGCTGTGGAAAATGCGGGAAAGAACACCCTGCTACAGCGGTTGGGACAACCGGAAGACATCGCCAAGCTTTGTTTATTTTTAGCCTCGGAGGAATCCTCTTGGATTACAGGAGCTGCATTCAATATTGATGGGGGCATTTTAGCAAAGGGTTAATCACCATTTGCCTAAAGCTTCCAAGGCCTCATTGATCAATTCATCCTTGCTTTCATGGGCATTGTTGTTGAGCATGATCAAGGTTTTGTTCTGATCGATCAATCGGATGATGATGGTTCGATAGCCCGGATTATCGCCAGTGTGGGAGACGATACGCCCAAATGGAGAATTTAAATCCAAATCCCAACCGAATCCATAATTGTACTTACTGCCATCATTCAAAACCATGGGCATGAAAGCTTGGGTCAAAGTGTTGCTGTTTACCAATTTGCCGGTGTAAAGTGCCTGATCCCAGCGCAATAAATCATGAGCTGTACTGCTTATTCTTCCCGGCCCCTTTCTGTTCCCCAACCAGACGGTATAATCTGAGGCATGGAATCGGTTGGCGTTGATATATTTTCCCTCCTCATCCAATAAATGTCCTGCAGCAAAATTTTCAACAGCAGCTTTTTCTTCCAAGGTACGAATATCGGTATCGGTCATGCCCAAAGGTTCAAAAATCCATTCTCTTGACAATTCTATAAAGTCCCTTCCCGTTACCTGTTCCACTATGCTGGCCAAAAAAACATAGCCTGTATTGCTGTATTCATATTTCTCTCCAGGTATGGCCAGCATGGGTGGTTGGTAAATCCTGAGGTATTCCAATATGGCTGCATTGTCAGCCACTTTACTCTTATCCCAATGCTTGTCCATCACCTCTTGATAATCTGGAAGTCCATTGGTGTGGGTAAGCAGTTGGCGTATAGTAATACCGGAATAGGGCGTCTCTAAATATTCTTCCATCAGGTCACTATAACTCAGCAGGCCTCTTTCAGCACACATCATGATCATCATGGCTGTAAACTGTTTGGACACAGAGGCCATTTCAAAGACATCTGTAGACATTAGAGGGATTTCCTTTTCAAAGGAGCGGTATCCTACCGCCTTTTCAAAAATGATTTCTCCGTCTTTTGCCAAGAGCAAAACTCCCGAAAAACCGCTAGATTCCGCTTTTTCCATGGCCTCGATGGCCTTTTCTTCCTGGGCAAATGTGGTATTGTGAAAACAAATGCCAATTAGTAAAAGCGGTAGCAAATACCTGCCAATACCTTTGGTTTTATTTGATGCTTCTGTCATTGTTAAAGACTACTTTTTTAAAGGTAAACAATATGATACAATTTTGCGGATTAATTTCCCTGTTTTTGCAAGCAAAATACTTATCTGACAAGCACTTTGACAGATCAAAAATTTTGGGCTAATTTATTGGTCTTTAACCCATGACCCAACGTGAAAAAAAGAGTCCCTTCTCCCCAATTGGCATTTGTTCTGATTACCTCCCTGTTTTTCTTATGGGGGTTGGCTAATAACATGACGGATACGCTTCTGGCAGCCTTTAAGAAAATCATGAGCATGTCTGATTTTCAGACTTCTTGGATACAGATCGCTTTTTATGGCTCTTATTTTTGTCTGGCCATACCTTCGGCCATTTTGATCAAGAAGTATTCTTATAAATCCGGTATTCTGATCGGGTTAGGGCTGGCTGTTATGGGGGCCTTATTGTTTTATCCGGCAAGCATCAGCATGGTGTATGGCCATTTTTTGTTTGCCTTGTTCGTTTTTGCTGGGGGCTTATCGGTGCTGGAAACGACGGCCAATCCATACATTTTCGAATTAGGGCCTCTGAATTCAGCGGTAAGAAGACTTAATCTGGCCCAGTCATTCAACCCCATTGGTTCCATTACAGGGGTCTTGTTGAGTAAGTTTTTCATACTTTCTCATCTCAATCAGGCTTCAGCGGAGGAAAGGGCTGTAATGGACAGCAATGCGCTTTTTGAGATTCAGAAGGCTGAATTATCAGCGGTGATGGGGCCATATGTGGGGATTGCATTTGTGATGCTGGCCATTTGGTTAGTCATTTACTTTTTAAAAATGCCGGATGGCAGGGATACGGGTAAAGAGCTGGAGCTTAAAACAGGCTTTCTTCGTTTACTGGCCAATCCAAACTACAGAACGGGAGTAATTGCCCAGTTTTTTTATGTAGGTGCTCAGATTGGTGTCTGGTCTTTCACGATCCGATATGTGATGCAGGAATTGGGCATCAATGAAGCGGATGCGGCCACTTATTACCTGTATGCCATTGTTCTATTTATGGTGACCAGGTTTGTCAACACCTATTTGATGGGGTATTTAGTTCCCAGTAAGTTATTGGTTTTCTTTGCTGCTTTGGCCATGCTGTTATGCTTATCGGTAATTTACACCGGAGGAATGCCAGGAGTGATCAGTTTGATTCTAATTTCCGCTTGCATGTCCCTGATGTTCCCAACCATTTACGGCTTGTCCATTAAGGGTCTTGGAAAAGACACCAAGTTAGGGGGCTCAGGATTGGTGATGGCCATTCTTGGCGGGGCGGTACTGACTTCTATTCAAGGCTTGGTGTCAGATTTTACCCGAAGTATAGAAACGTCATTCTGGGTGCCTTTCGTGTGCTTTTTTGTAGTGCTTGTTTTTGGTTGGAAATCCAAAGTTTCTATTAAGGGGGGGCAAGAATAAATGTAATCCCTAATTAACGCATCAAGGTACCATAATCATTAATGCCTTTTTTTTCTGCCAGTTTTAAGAGTTTCATGAGCAATTGGGCGGTAAGGAAGGCATCACCTGCGGCCGTGTGCCTGTCATCCAGTTCAATGCCGTATCTTTTACAGAGGCTGTCAAGTGCAAATTCTCCCGGTTTTCCCATGCTGCTGTCAAAATGGGGGCCTTTTTCCAATCGCATGGCCAAATATTGGGTGTCAAGTACCGGGTTAAGGAGTTTTTTAAGTCCAAAGGGTCTCAGGGCCTTTTCCAGCATGGCCAAATCAAATCCCACATGGTGCCCCACTAAAATGTCAGTACCTACATATTTCAAAAACTGTTGGGCAAAGTCTTCCAAGCGCATGGGGGAAAGAGTATGTATGATTTCATGTACCTGAATGGCTTCAGCATTCGCAATAGGCACTTTGAGGTACCATTCCTTTGAGGAGGAAATGGGAATGGTGAATTGCTGTAATTTAATCGCTCCAAAAGAAATGATATAATCCTTTTTTGGGTCTAAACCGGTGGTCTCCGTATCTAATATGATAAATGTCAATTGGGAAATAGGTCTTACTGCTGCGATTTTTTTTTCAAAAAGAGCCTCATAATCGGCTATAAAAGCCGCTTTAGGGATTTGCTTAGGCCTTAAAAAGTCAAATAAACCCATATCAACTGCCGAAATAATCCAACTGAAACCTGACTCGAATGATTTTTTGTAACTCATCTATGGGCGCAAATGCATTCTTCAGGAGCTGCCTTTGAAGTTTGCCCAATTTCTCCGGCTGAATATACCTGCCGGAATTGCCTTCCTGAAGTCCTTCTGTCGCCCGCATCCTCATGAGGATTTCATAGGCTTTGCCAGCTTCAAGCATTAATTCCCTGTAGTTGGGTTCAATGTCAGCCAGCTTTTCAAAACGTTTGAATGTATTATTGATACCTATCAGACGATGACTGAGAATTAACAGTCGCGCGATATCAGCCAAAGGCATCATGGCCCTCAGTTTGATGTCAAATTTGTCCTTTTGTTCTCCAGATTTCTCCACAATGAAATTTCTGAAAAATCCTAGGGGTGGAGGGTTTAAAAGGGCATTCTTGGCCAGAAAGTTTAGGAAAATAGATTTTCCTGCAATCTCATTGTAGATATGCTCCGAAAGCTCTTCTGCCAATACCTTATGGCCTATGATGGGTCTGAAATCAAAAAAGATGGTGGCATTCATTAGGGCTTCTTGGTTGGGGCTATGAATCCAATCTGAAAACAGTTCCTTCCAAGAAGAGAGCGGTTGACACCATTTAGGATTATTGGCCATGATTTCTGCGGGACAAGCTTCAAAGCCACAGGCCAAAAGGGTTTCTATAACATCTGATGCTATCAGTAGCATATAGGCCTGGGTGGATTCCAGTTTTTCTTTGGGTACATCTTCAAAGACAATGGCGTTGTCTAGGTCAGTTCTCAGCAATTGCTCTTCTCTGCCTTCACTTCCCAGGGACATGAAGCAGAATTTTACTTTTGATGCTTCAGGATGGGCTGCCTCATGTTTTTTACAGGCCATTTGGACAGCCCTTCTGATGATGGTATCATTGATTTCGGAGATGATATTGGCTACAAAATCCATGGAGACTTCATTTTCAAGGTAATACCTTAAAAGGTGCTCAGCCCTTTCCCTTATTTTTGCCATTTCTGACAGGTCCCAGGTATTAAGTAGGGCATTGATCAGAACTGCAGGGCTATTGCCTTGAGAAAGCAGGATATCATGGTCAGAAAGAATACCGGTCACTGGACTATCCGGGCTGCCATCTTCTGTGAAAATCAAGTGATGTAACCTGTTTTTGATCATGGTAAGATAAAGATCTGAAAAAGCAGCATCTTTCTTTTTGGTGATGACCGGTGAAGTCATCAGCTCATCGATGGGGGTATCGTAATTTTTGTTTTTGGCGATTAACCGATTTCTCAGGTCTTTATCGGTCAAAATACCTATCGGGTGTTGTTTGAGGTTGGTGATGACGATGGATCCTACCCCTTTTTCGGCCATAGCTACTACCGCCTCTTGAATGCTTGTCCCTTGGGCGCAGGTAAGCACCTGTGAAGAGTAATTCAGGTCGGATTGCCCTGTAAAAATCAAAAGTCCAGCATCTTTGGAGACTTCTTTAAAGGTGGTTCTTGCTTTTTGAGATTGGGAAAGGTCTGTCCGTACCACTACCTGCCCTGAGGCAAACCCAGCTGCAAAATACAAGGCGACGCGACTGTTTTCTTGGAGGATTTTTTCAAAAGCGGCAACAGGGATGGCATAGATAAGGCTGTCTTCTTTGGCCTGTGCATTGAGAATGTAAGGCCGCCTGCCCAATAATGCCAAGACTCCAAAAACATCTCCTTCATCACAAACTTCCATCACCTGAACCTCTTCTTTTTCTTTTTCTGTCAAATGGACAGTGCCTTCTTTCAAGACAAAAAAGAACTTTTGGGCTGGATCACCTTGCAAAAATAAAAATTCATCCTTGGCAATAAAACGGACTTCTACCTGTTCTGCTACCAAAGTCAGTGCATCATCATTCAGGAAACTAAATGGGGGGAAACGTTTGAGGAATTCCTTGACCCTATTGACAATCACGTTGGCCATAATAGATGCATTTTAAATAGAAGGAGACCAGGTGGGGGATTTCCCCTCCTGGTTTGGATTCCATGATTCTGATTTTATTTTCGACCCTCAATGATCTGATTGACCACTTCAGGATCTAACAGCGTGGAGGTATCTCCCATATTATCGGTGACGCCTTCTGCTACTTTCCTTAGGATTCTCCTCATGATTTTCCCGGACCTGGTTTTTGGAAGTCCCTGCACAATTTGGATTTTATCCGGCTTCGCTATCGGGCCAATGATTTTGGATACGGTATCCTTGATTTCATTGACCAGGTTTTCTTCGGTTCTATGGGTCATGTCGCAAATCACATAAGCATAGATGCCCTGGCCTTTGATGTCATGTGGGTATCCCACCACTGCAGATTCTATCACCAATGGGTGTTCGTTGATCGCATTTTCTACTTCTGCGGTGCCCATGCGGTGTCCGGAGACGTTGATCACATCATCCACACGGCCTAGAATTCTGTAATAACCGTCATGGTCACGCTTCACCCCATCTCCTGTAAAGTACATCCCCTTGTAAGTGGAGAAGTAGGTTTGCTTACACCTTTCATGGTCTCCCCATGTGGTCCTGATCATGGAAGGCCAAGGGAATCTGACACAAAGGTTTCCTTCTACAGAGTTGCCGGTCAACTCATTCCCTTCAGGATCCACAATGCACAACTGTATGCCAGGAAGCGGTAAGGTAGCAAAAGCGGGTTTAGTGGGGGTAATGCCCGCTATAGGGGAAACTAAAATGCCTCCAGTCTCAGTTTGCCACCAGGTATCCACGATAGGGCACCTGGATTGGCCAATGTGCGTGTAATACCATCTCCAGGCTTCTTCATTAATCGGCTCTCCTACGGAGCCCAATACCTTGAGAGAATCCAGGTTATACTTTTCTATGGGCTCAGTGCCATAAGCCTGTAAGGCTCTGATAGCCGTAGGGGCAGTGTAGAATTGGTTGACCTGATGTTTTTCCACTACTTGCCAGAACCTACCTGCATCAGGATAAGTTGGCACACCCTCAAACATCACTGTGGTTGCCCCGGCCAGCAATGGGCCATAGACAATGTAAGAGTGACCGGTGATCCAGCCAATATCAGCAGTACACCAATAAACATCTCCTGGGGCATACTGGAACACATTTTCAAAGCTATATTTGGTGTAGACCATATAACCGGCAGTGGTATGAACCACACCTTTGGGCTGACCTGTAGATCCAGAGGTATAAAGGATAAATAAGGGGTCTTCGCTGTCCATTTCCTCAGCGACGTTATGATCTTCTTGGCCTTCCAGTACTTCATGCCACCAATAATCCCTGCCTGATTTCATTTCTATATCCTGACCTGTTCTTTGGCATACAATAACTGTTTCTACAGAAGATTTCTCAAGGGCCTCGTCAACCACTGCTTTGACAGCGATTTTTTTGTTACCTCGGAAGTTCCCATCGGATGTCAGTATGGCCTTGGCTTCGCAGTCATTGATTCTGTCAGCAAGTGCTGTAGAGCTGAAGCCCGCAAATACCACAGAGTGAATGGCTCCTATTCTGGCACAGGCCAACATGGCTACTGCAGCCTCTGGAATCATGGGCATGTAGATGATGACCCGGTCTCCTTTGACAATGCCTTTTGATTTTAAGGCATTGGAAAATTGGCAAACCTGATGGTATAGCTCTTTATAGGTGATTTTTTTACTTTCTTCATTGGGATCATTGGGCTCCCAGATTAGGGCCACTCTATCTCCGTAAGCAAAAAGATTTTTTTCGAAAATATTCTCTGTAATGTTTAGCTTGCCATTGACAAACCATTGCACATTGGGGCCTTTAAAATCCCATTTGAGAACCTTGTCCCATCTTTTTTTCCAATGAAAGGAATCTGCAATACGTGCCCAGAAATTTTCAGGTTCGGCTACTGATTTCTGGTATTCGTAGAAGTACCCACTAAGGGTATGTATCCTATCGCTCATAATGCTATTGTTTATTAGGTTATTGTAAATTGATTTAATTCATTAAAATTTTAACTTTTTGGACAAGATCTTTGGTGGAAAAAGGTTTAGTCAGATAAAGATCAGCGCCTAGGTTGAGTCCTTTTTGCACCTCCTGTTGTTTGCTTTTGGCTGTCAGGAATATCACTTTGGTAGCCAAATGCCTACTTTTCAGGTGACGGCAAACTTCATACCCATCCACCTTGGGCATCATAACATCCAAAATCACCAATTCTGGATCCATTTCTTCAATGATTCCCAAAGCTTCTTCCCCATCTCTCGCAATGAAGACTTTATATCCTTCTTTTTTGAACAGAAACTCCAGCGATAGCAGTATATTGGGTTCATCGTCTACAATTAAGATTTTATTCATACTGATTGGATAGTTTGGATTTTTTCTTGAGCTCTTCCTGCACAGGCAAGGTAAATTCAAAGCAAGTCATCCCTGCCTTTCTAAAGACATGAATACTGCCACCGTGGTACTCTACAATTTTTTTGGAAATGGCCAATCCAAGGCCACTGCCTATGGGCTTTTTACTGGTTTGGTTTTTAGCCTGAAAGAATTTGTCGAATATATAAGGGATTTCTTCCTTTGGTACTCCCTTCCCATCGTCCAATACCCGTATAAGTAATTGATTTTCTTTTTCATATTTTGCCTCTAAGACCACCTTGGTCTTGGCAAATTTGGAAGCATTAGAGAGCAGGTTGAGGATCACCTGTTTGATCCGGTCCTCATCCATGCTGATTTCCAGGTCTTCGAAATCAAGTTGGATATCAAATTTCAGCCCCTTTTCCTTGAATACCTGCAGCATACTTTCTGCAGCCTGTAGAATCAAAATTTTCGCATCTGCTCTATCCATGCTGAGTTTCTGTCTGCCTGAATCAAAGCGTTCCAAATCCAGAACCTGATCAATTAAACGGGTCATCCGGTTTGTTTCCTCTATGATAATATGGAGAAATTTTTTCTTGTCTGCATCTGGAAGGTCCTCATCCAGCAAAATCTCCGAAAAGGCCCTGATGGAAGTAATGGGCGTTTTCATTTCATGCGTCACAGTAGAAATGAAATCATCTTTAAGCATATCATTCAGACGTAGGGTTTCATTCATCTCCTGGAGTTTGTCAGAGGCTTTTTTTAGCTCCTTGCTTTTTTGTTTCAATTGCAAGTTGAGGGACTTTAATTCTTGGGTTTCTCTCAAGATACCCAAAACTTCTTCCATACTGATTTCTTCCTCTTTGACCACGGATCCGACCATGATCCTGGCAGATGCAGAGCCAATAATCCCGGAAAGAATTCTTTCACAATAATTTACTAATTCAGGGTCAGCGAAACGTATTTTGTCCAGTGCTTTACCGGATTTATCAGCATATTGGGCAAAAGCTAAACTGGTTTTTTCCTCACCAAGAAAATTCTTCAGCAGGGCTCTCAGGTCAGGTAAGTAAGCCTGTCCTTTCCAAACGATCGAGCTGTCCAGGGTGGTGCTGTATTTGAATATATCCACAAAGACCAAGGCTTGGTTATGTTCTTTTGAGGATTGCTCCGAAAAGAGTGAGATGATCACATAAAGTAGAATATTAATGGAGAGGCTGAAATAAAGACTATGGGT
Organism: Cecembia lonarensis LW9; assembly: GCF_000298295.1. GTDB lineage: Bacteria > Bacteroidota > Bacteroidia > Cytophagales > Cyclobacteriaceae > Cecembia > Cecembia lonarensis. The sequence goes on along the minus strand of NZ_AMGM01000011.1, from coordinate 53,995 downwards.
GACATAGCTCATGCCTTCCATACCCAAAAGGCTATAAGGTTTTATAGCGGAGATGCCAAACAGGCCCTCTGTCATCAAACTTTCGGGAAGGTAACCTGCGGTGATGATGGTAGGTACCACCAAAGTATAAAACCATATGCCAAAACCGGCAATAATTCCCCATAGTGCCCCTAACCTTGAGCCAGTTTTCCAAAAAATTCCGCCTATTATAGAGGGGGTAAATTGTGCAATGGCCACAAAAGAAATCAGCCCAATTGAAACCAGGGAAAACTGTCCTGATACTTCCTTATAATAGACATAAGCCAATAGGATGATCACGAATATGCTTGCCCTCCTGATCCAAATAACCCTTCCTCCCAGTTCATTCTGGAATTTGCTTTTAAGTTTTTCATTCACCAACAAGATGGGGATAATCAGGTTATTGCTGATCATATTGCTGAGTGCAATGGTAGATACAATGATCATACTGGTTGCAGCCGAGAAGCCACCCAGATATACCAAAAGTGTTAACCAGTTTTTTTCATAGGCAATGGGCAGTGCGAGAACAAAAGTATCCGCATCAACATTGCCATCAGAAAAATGGACCAGGCCGCCCAAGGCGATTGGAATCACAAAAATATTGATCAGTAAAAGGTAAAGTGGGAAAAGCCACATGGCCTTGTCCAAATGTTTTTCGTTGCTGTTTTCCACAACAGCCATTTGGAATTGTCTGGGTAGAAATAAAACGGCCATCATGGAAAGGACACTCATCCAAAACCACTCTGTTGGCCCCTGATCACCCTGCAGCACAAAGAGATGGTCTAAATTTCTCAAACTGGCTTGTTCGAAAATATCTTTGAAACCATCATACACGAAATAGGTAACGAAAACACCTACGGCTATAAATGCCAATAATTTGAATAAAGATTCAAAGGCCACAGCCATGACCATGCCTTCATGTTGGGCAGTGGCTTCAGCATCTCTGGTCCCGAAGAGGACTGTAAAAAAGGCCAAACCAATAGCGAGGTAAAATGCGGTATCCTGATAAAAAGGAATATTCAATGCTTGTACTGGGCTTTCTGCATATTGGAGGATATCAAAGGAAGTGGCAACCGCTTTGATTTGAATAGAGATGTATGGAAGGATGCCCAAAAAGCAGAACAAAGTCACTACACCGCCCAAGGTAATATTTTTGCCATATCGACTTGAAATAAAATCAGCAATGGATGAAATGCCCTGAACTTTACTGATGCGGATAATTTTCCGCATGATGATCCACCATAGGGGTGCTACTAAGCTCGGACCAATGTAAATGGTTAGAAATTCAAGCCCATTTGTGGCAGCCCTCCCGACAGAGCCATAATAAGTCCAGGCCGTGCAATAGACGGCCAATGAGAGTGCGTAGATATAGGGGTTGGAAGCATAGCTTTTTCCTTTCTTTGCGGATTGTTCCGAAAAGAAGGCTATGGCAAATAACAGGGCCAAGTAGCCAAAGGTGAACGCTATGATCAAACCTTTACTGAGCATTTTTTGAAGAATCGGTTTTCTTGATAATCCAATAAGTCAGTATGATAATCAAAAGCCAGAAGAAGAAAACCCAGAAGTACAGAACAGGAATGCCCGACCACTTTTCCTGAATATTATAAACAGACAGCAAAGGGTAATTCAAAAGACATAACCCTAATAAAAACAACCCCCACAAGTATTGGCTTTTTGCTTTGGCTTTCATTGGACCTTTAATGAAATTATAAATTACAGCTTTTGTGTAATGGAAAAAAGGGAGCCCTGACATTTCTCCTGTCAGGCCCCCTTTTATCACTCAATCAACCTTTATTTAATGTGCATGGGCTTTTCCGGCACCTCTTGGGATACGGATCTCTTGAATCATATCTTGGACGTCCTGTGGTGGGGCAGGGGTGGCTTTGGATACAGCGTAGCATACTACAAAATTTACTAACATACCAATAGAGCCTATTCCTTCTGGCGATATGCCAAACCACCAATGATCGGCATTATTGATTTCCGGATTGATGAACTTGAAATAAGTGATGTACAAAATGGTAAAGGTAAGACCGGATATCATACCCGCAATAGCGCCTTCCTTATTGATTCTGCTTGAGAAAATCCCCATGATGATGACCGGGAAGAAAGAAGCTGCAGCCAATCCAAAGGCAAAGGCTACTACTTCAGCCACAAAACCGGGAGGGTTAACGCCAAAGTAACCTGCTAATCCCACAGCACCTGCTGCCGAAATTCGTGCAATTAAAAGCTCTCTTTTTTCAGTCATATCTGGCTTGAATGTTCTGAATAGGTCGCGGGAAACAGAGGTAGATATTACCAGCAACAAACCTGCAGCAGTAGAAAGTGCTGCCGCCATACCGCCCGCAGCTACAAGTCCTATCACCCAATTGGGTAATTTGGCGATTTCCGGACTGGCTAGCACCATGATATCGCGGTCAATGTTCATTTCATTGGTGGCCGCTACAGGAGTATATTGGACAATGCCGTCTCCGTTTTTATCCTCGATATTGATCAGGTTAGTTTTTTGCCAATTACCCACCCATTCAGGAAGGTCATTCACAGGTTGTCCCGCTACGGTATCAATGGCATTGTAAATTCCAAAGGCTGCTACTGCTGGTGCGGTGGTATATAATATGGCAATAAAAACCAGTGCGTATCCGGCAGAAAGACGGGCATCTTTTACCCTTGGTACGGTAAAGAATCTAACGATCACATGTGGTAAACCTGCTGTGCCCACCATCAAGGCCAAGGTAATGGCAAATATATCTCCCATGCCCTTTCTTCCAGAGGTATATTCTGCAAAGCCCAAATCGGTGAGGACTCCATCCAATTTTTGTAAAAGGGGAGTTCCATCGGCTACGGTATCACCCAGACCTAATTGAGGAATTGGGTTACCAGTTAACTGCATGGAAATAAAGATGGCCGGTACCATGTATGCAAAAATCAATACACAATACTGGGCCACTTGGGTATAAGTGATGCCTTTCATACCGCCTAGAACAGCGTAGAAAAACACAATACACATACCAATGATCACTCCAGTATTGATGTCTACTTCCAAGTACCTTGAAAAAACAATACCTACCCCCCGCATCTGACCGGCTACATAAGTAAAGGAAATAAACAAGGCACAGATGACTGCTACCACACGTGCCTTATTGGAATAATACCTGTCCCCGACAAAATCTGGAACAGTAAATTTTCCAAATTTTCTCAAGTAAGGAGCTAGAAGCAAGGCTAAAAGTACATAGCCTCCGGTCCAGCCCATCAGGTAAACCGAGCCGTCATAACCAGCAAATGCGATGATCCCCGCCATGGAGATAAACGAGGCAGCAGACATCCAGTCAGCAGCGGTGGCCATACCATTGGCGAGAGGGGAAACTCCTCCGCCGGCGGTATAAAATTCTTTGGTGGATCCCGCTCTAGTATAAATGGCGATTCCGATGTAGAGCGCAAAAGATGCGCCCACGAGTATGTATGTCCAGGTTAAGATATCCATGTTAAATGTTAGGTTATTGGTTATTCTTCGTTGACGTCAAATTCTTTATCCAATTGGTTCATGCGGTACACATAGACAAATATGAGTACGACAAAGGTGTAAATGGAACCCTGCTGGGCAAACCAAAAGCCTAATTTAAAGCCCCCGAATTGAATGGCATTTAAAGGCTCAACCAAAATGATCCCGAATCCAAAGGAAACCAGAAACCATATCGCAAGTAGGAAAAGAAGTGTTTTCAGGTTCTTTTTCCAGTAAGCTTTCATTTTTAATTTGTGTTCAGACATAGTATTTTGGGTTTGACATGTTTACAAGAAGATATGTGTTTGAATGATCAGCTCTCCCGCAGAACCACTTCTCTGATAGTTTTCAAACAAGGGGCGGTTGCTGTACTGAAGGGTAATTTTGGCTTGGTGGCCATTCATGTAGTAATTGAATCCCAGGTCATATTGCCAGGAACTGGTATCAAATACTTCAAAGTTTTTGTAGGTCAGGGCACCGAAGGGCTGTAATCTACCATGGTCTTCCAGTACACTTTTAGGCAAAAGATAACCTGTCTGGGAATAGAAAATATTACCCGTGCCAATGGTAGGTTGTGCATTACCAGGTCCGTTTTGGGTAGAACCTGCTCCAAAGCCTATGTTCATGATGCCCACATTACGCATGTAATTTGGTCCAAAATCATAATTATAAAATACAGCGTAGGAGGTTAAGGCAGAGCCTGATACAGGGTTTAAAGGAATGTCTAAGAAGGCGTCTAAACCAAACAGACGGATGTCATGGTAATTGGACATGCCATCCGCACTTTTTGACATGGTGGCATTGGCATGATGGTGCCAGCCTCCGCCAATATTAAAGACTTTCTTTGTACCTAAGTAAGATCCCACAAAGAAGGGAAGCTTATTGTTTTCTGTTTCAAGGAATTGATAAGCGATGTAACCCTGAGTGGCCCAATTGTCATTGACAATATTGGCTGCAATGGGGACTTGTCTGCTTTCGTCAAAACGGCCGCCGGCACCCACCGAAAAAGGCTTGTTTAGAGCCAACCTGTAATCCCATTTTTTTACCTGGCCTTTGGCATAGATTCCAAATTGTCTTGCGAATTGATCAGTAAGTTCAATCAAAGGCCAGTTGAAAATAGGTGCATCTATGGCCATAAAGTTCAAAGTACTATGGCTTGTCATTCTGGAAACGCCATTCCAGTAATGCAAACCTGTTCCTATGTAAAGTTCTTCCAAAACTTTAAACTCTGTCCAAATGTCATGGAAAAACAATTGCGGTTTTTTAGCTGACATGCCATTGGCAGTGCCCATACCTGTTTCGGGGTTTACAGTGACTGGAATACCTCCTGGGTTTCCGGTCAATCCGCCACCGGGAACACCTCCATTGGTAAAGGTCTGATTATTGATGCCCCAGTGGGTGAGCACCATAAAGCGTGGAGAGATCTGTGCATAAGCTAAAAACCTTGCACGCCTGATTCCAATGTCAAAGGAATTGTTACTGGGTTGGCCGTCCACACCTAAGGTGCCCGGGTTGTTTTCGGTGGCGCGCACCCATAACTGGTTCCATACCAGAAACCGGATGTATTTCCCGCCATCATCAGAAAGTTTGAGTGTAAGAGGCTTGTAAGAGTGATCTACAAACATCTCATCCTTGGCAGCCCTGTAATTGGCTAGGGTATCCTGACCAAATAGGGGGAACTGCAGACAAAATAAAATTAGAAGACTACCTAGCCTCTTCAATTTAGATTTCATGGTTTTTGGGTTTGTTGTTTTTGACTTTTGCAGTCGGGCCCGAACAACAAGTGGAATCTAATTTGAGAACTTGATGGTAGAATGAAAAAATAAGGGTAGATAATTGTTAATTAATTATAGTTAAAAAATTTTATTTGGATTATCGGTTTCTGAATCTTTCCCATTTGATGATCATGAATTTATCGCCCAACTCAGTGATCAGCATTCCGGTATCCGTCAAATTTTCCTTCTGTGCCATGTATTTGACCAATTCAGTGTGGTTCAATACCTTATAGGTAGGACGGTAATCGTAATTTTCAGGGGCTTTAATTTTGTATTGTTTGACCCAGTTCATGACGGAAACATGGCTCACACCCAATATTCTTTCGATTTCCCTGTATGAAATACCCTCCACATAAAGTTGTAAGGCTTTTACAACGTAATACTTATCGATGGATTTCCCCAGTTTATTAACCGTGAAATGATAACTGCATTTCTTACATTTAAACCGTTGTCTACCGCCTACTATCCCACTTTTAACAATTTTTGAATGTTCGCATTTTGGGCATATAGGCTTTTCCATATAGGCAGATTTGGGTTTTGTATATAAAATTAGCGAAAGTATATTATATTAGCAAAAAGAGATTGGCTTTCTTTAATTCAATGCTAAAACAAAATAAAATTGCGCTTTTTTCCAAAACGGCCCGTGAAAAACCTACAGTAGCATCTCCAGAGAAATAGCTAAGGCAAATGCGATCATACTGACGATAACTTTATTCAAATAGAAACGGTGATCTGGACTACTTTCAAAGAATATGGTAGTAGAAATATGGAGGAAACTGCCGGCGACGATACCATAAAATATATTCAGTGTCTCTCCTCCTAGGACGCGGCTTTCATAAAGGTAGTTGCTTAATAACATACCCATTGGGGAAGCAAGGGCAAAAATGGTCAAAAGGATAAAAATCCATCTTTTCTTTAAAGAGCTCATAAGTACTGCTACCAAGGCAAATGCTTCTGGGCCTTTGTGCAGGAGTATTCCGAAAAGTAAGTTATGGTTGCTATGATGATGGTGATGATGGTGGTGATGGTCGTGACCTGCATGATCGTGTAAGTGCGCGGATAAGGCTCCATCATTACCCAACAGAGTACCCTCTAGGAAAGCATGCATGAATAATCCAATCATAATGGTCCATACACCGGCATTAGCAGCATGTTGATGACTGGGATGATGTATATGTCCATGTTCAACGCCGGTTGAGAAAAGGGCAAGTATTTGCTGAAGAAAAAAACCAACCAGGATATAAAGTCCCATCCTTGGTGCATTTGCTGAGTCAACAAACAACTCAGGGAGGATATGCAATACAGTGATGGCAAACAAGTAAGACCCTGCAAAAACGAGAACCAACTTGAAGTATCTTTCTTCCCAACTTGGAATAAAATAGGCCAAACCGCCTGCTAGCATCGCAGTGGCAAACAAAAGGGTAAAATTTAATAACATCTCTTAGCTGCGCTTTTGTATCATTATTCGTTGATAAAGGATAGGTAGGCTTTGAGTCCTTCACTTACGAAAGATCTCAGATTTCCTGCTCCGTCATTGTATATTAAAAATATTTCAAAGCCTCCATGCTTTTCTTGCAGTTCTATGGCTTTTTCTGTCCCCATAACCATTAGAGCAGTGGCCAGTGCATCTGCTGTCATACAATCATCCGCTATAACAGTAGCACTGAGTAAGCCATGCCTTACAGGCCTACCGGTTGTAGGATCAATGGTATGCGAAATTTTCATACCACCTTCCTCATAATAATTACGGTAGTTTCCAGAGGTAGCCATCGCTTTGTCATTTAGGGCAATCACACTGAACAGATCTTCTGCTCTTCCCTCCTCTTCAGGTCGGCTTACACCAACTTTCCACAACTCCCCTTTATCATTGACTCCTCTTGCGACAAGTTCACCACCGATTTCTACAAGAAGATTTGCTATGCCTTTTTTCAGCAAGAATTCAGCAAGCACATCCACCCCATACCCTTTAGCATTAGCGCTGAAGTCCAAATAAACCCCTGCTTTGGTTTTTTTAACTTGCTTTTCATCAAAAATGACGTTATTAAAGTCTACCAATGGTAAAAGCTGTGCAATCCTGGCACTGTCCTTGGCTTGAGGTCCTTCCGGGCCAAAGCCCCATAAATTGACCAAGGGCCCAACTGTAGGATCAAATGCTCCTCCAGTCAAATTAAAGATTTCTCTACTTGATTGGAGCACAGGATGAAAAAATGGAGATTCATAGACCAAAGAATCACCTTGATTGAATCTGCTGATTTCTGAATCAGGAATGTATGTAGATAAGGACTCGTTGAAAACGAGCAATAAAGAATCAACACTTTTTTGAAAGTTTCTTCCCAGCTCATCCAGGTAAACTATGCGGTAGCTGGTACCCATAGTATTTCCGGATAAAACTATTCTGCCTGAATCAACGGTTTCTGTTTCAAGAAGTGGGGCGGTAGTACTTTGTCTGTATAAATAGACAATAGCCACCATTAAAAGCAGAACGATGGAATAAATTATGTTTTTTTTGGCGTTGCCTCCCATGTATCCTCGTAATTTTCTCGCAAGTTAATGGTTATTTTCCAAATAAAGTTCCCAGGAAACAAAATATGCAACAAGGTTGCATAAAATATTTCCTTTCTGTCTTTGAGCTTTACGCCTTGGGCTAAATTTATATCTTTGTATTTGCTGAAGCAGAAGCTATGAGAGAAGATTATTTGAGTGGTGACAAAGGAAAGTTAAATTCCTCGGATAGAGAAATTGAAAAGGCCCTGCGACCTTTGAGTTTTGATGATTTTACTGGTCAATTCAAAATTGTAGAGAACTTAAAAATTTTCGTGCTTGCTGCTAAAAGGAGAAATGAGCCTTTGGACCATGTGCTTTTGCATGGGCCTCCGGGTTTGGGTAAGACCACCTTGAGCCATATCATTGCCAATGAACTGGAAGCAGGTATAAAAATCACTTCTGGGCCAGTTTTGGATAAACCATCAGATTTGGCTGGATTACTGACCAATTTGGAGGAGGGTGATGTCTTGTTCATTGATGAAATCCACCGGCTAAATCCTATAGTTGAGGAATATCTATATTCAGCAATGGAAGATTTTCGTATTGACATCATGTTGGACTCAGGTCCCAATGCCAGGTCTGTACAGATTTCCCTCAACCCTTTTACCTTGATTGGTGCAACCACCCGTTCTGGTTTGTTGACTTCACCGCTAAGGGCACGTTTTGGTATTAACTCCCGCTTAGAGTATTATGATGCTAAATTGCTGACAGATATTGTCAGTCGTTCGGCCCATATTTTGCAAACCCCAATTGACGAAGTAGCTGCCTTTGAAATTGCAAGAAGGAGCAGGGGTACACCCAGGATTGCCAATATGTTGTTGAGGCGGACCCGAGATTTTGCGGAGATCAAAGGAGATGGCAGGATCAATTTGGAGATTTCAAAAATGGCCTTGAATGCTTTGGATGTAGATGAAAATGGTTTGGATGAAATGGATAATAGGATTCTGCTTACCATCATTGATAAGTTTAAGGGTGGGCCTGTAGGCCTTGGAACCATCGCAACAGCTTGCGGAGAAGAGGCAGAGACCATAGAAGAAGTTTATGAGCCTTTTCTTATTCAGGAGGGATACCTCAAAAGAACTTCCAGAGGGAGAATGGCTACAGAACTTGCTTTTAAGCATTTGAATATCAAACCTAATTTCGGAGGCAGTACAGGGACTTTATTTGAATGATTCCATGAATACGGAAAAGGCAGATAAATATGCAAACATTATTAAAACCCAGGCCAAAAGCTTGGGATTTGATTTTTGTGGTATTGCCAAAGCAGATTTCTTGGAAGAAGAAGCCCCAAAGCTGGAAGCCTGGTTAAATCAAAATTACCATGGCAAGATGGGCTATCTGGCCAATCATTTTGATAAAAGGCTAGATCCAAGGTTACTGGTCGATGGAGCCAAAACTGTAGTAAGTCTGATTTATAACCACTTTCCTGTAAAAGAAATACCTTCGGGTCCAGAAGATCTCAAGTTGGCAAAATACGCTTATGGTGAAGATTACCATTTTGTAATAAAAGATAAGCTTAAAACCTTTCTTCAGCACCTGCGGGAAGAAATAGGAGAAATAGATGGTAGGGCTTTTGTGGACTCTGCTCCAGTCATGGAGCGACAATGGGCGCAGAAGGCCGGTTTAGGCTGGCAGGGGAAAAACAGCCTTTTGTTGAACCGTACCATGGGCAGTTTTTTCTTTTTAGCTGAACTGATTATAGACTTGGAAGTAAGTCCGGACCCGCCAATGGTTAAAGATTACTGTGGCACTTGCACAAGATGTATAGATGCTTGTCCTACGGATGCCATTGTCCAAGCAGGGGTTGTTGATGGATCCAAGTGCATATCCTATTTTACCATTGAGCTGAAAGAAGAAATACCTCAAGAGGTTAAGGGGAAATTTGAAAATTGGGTTTTTGGTTGTGACATCTGTCAAGACGTCTGCCCTTGGAACAGATTTTCTAAACCTCATCAAGAACAAAGGTTTTTGCCTCATCCCGACCTGGCAGCATTTACCCGGAAAGACTGGGAAGAGATAACCCTAGAGACCTTTCAAAAAGTATTTAAGAATTCACCTCTGAAGCGGGCTAAATTCGATGGTTTGAAAAGAAATATTGATTTTTTGGTAAAAAAATAATTTTGAACATTCCTTTCAAGTGTCAGAAGTTCCCTTTTCAGATTGATACAAATTAAGTTTCTTGTTTTCATTGGTTTAAGGGGAATATTTTTTATAACAATACAATTTCAAAATCATGAATACTTCTTCTTAAATTTGACCTAAACCTACACTTATGAAGTTTATCGAAGTCAATTCCCCAGCATTGGAGTTGGAGTTTTTGAAAGTTCATGATGCCATGAACTGCGAAAATCCCAATTGGATTAAGCCATTAAACAAAGATGTGCTTGAGGTGTTTGATAAGTCCAAGAACAAACATCTCCAACATGGAGAAGCCGTACGTTGGTTCCTACAAAACGAAAAGGGTGAATCCATTGGAAGGATTGCTGCCTTTGTTAACAAAAGGTACAAAAATAAAGGCGATACTTTTCCAGTTGGAGGAATAGGTTTTTTTGATTGCATCAATGACCAAAAAGCAGCGGATCTGCTATTTGAAAAGGCTAAAATTTGGTTGGCAGAAAAAGGCATGAAGGCCATGGATGGACCGATTAATTTTGGAGATAGAGACAAGTGGTGGGGACTTTTGGTTGATGGTTTTCATGAGCCCATTTATAACATGAATTACAACCCACCCTATTATCAAAGCCTTTTTGAAGGGTATGGATTTCAGGTTTTTTACAACCAGATTTGTTGGGCTCTTGAAGTGGCCAGTGAACAAAACCAACTTTCGGCGAAATTTTATGAAAGTCATGCCAAGTACTTCTATGACCCTGATTTTACAGTAAAGTATCTCAAAAAGAATAAACTGGTCGATTTTGCCAAAGACTTAAGTACAGTTTACAATAAGGCTTGGGCTAAGCATGAAGGCAACAAAGAAATCAGTCATCAACATGCGTTGAAGCTTTTGGAAAGCATGAAACCGATTTTGGATGAAAAATTGATTTGGTTTGCTTATCACAAGGGTGAGCCAATAGTGATGTGGATTAATTTACCAGACATCAATCAGGTCATCAAACACCTGAATGGGAAGTTTGGACTCTGGGAAAAATTAAAGTTTTTATTTTTCAAGACCTTTGGGAAAAACCGGAATTTTGTAGGGATTGTTTTTGGCATAGTACCTGAATTTCAGGGGAAGGGTTTGGATTATTACCTGATTGTCGAAGCAGAAAAAGAAATCAAAAAAACCAGACATTACAAGAAATTAGAATTGTACTGGCAGGGTGACTTTAATCCAAAAATCTTAAATATTTCTAAAAATCTGGGTGGTAAACAAAGTAGGAGGATGGTTACTTACAGGTATTTATTTGATAGGTATCAAAAATTTGAAAGGCATCCCATTTTGTCTTGAGCAAAAAAGCCCCAATATTGGGGCTAAGGTTTAACCTGCTAAACTTATGAAGTACTTGTTCAGTACCGGTTCATAGTTGTTGGAGAACTTGCGATAACACCATTCTTTGAATTCTTGAATTTCTGCTGGAAGCAACAAATTCAAGGCCTTCCTCAATTCTTTTTCGAAGAGCCTTCCATCAAAGCTTACCTTCATCAAAACTGTTTTTACGTACTCTAACATATCTCAAAGAATTTTACTGGTTTAATGTAAAACAACTACATCCTTGAATACGATACTATCAAAGGTTTGTTGCGTTTAAAATATAAAGTTAATTTGCGGTCATTAAGATCAGATCACAGTATGTTTAAAACGAAAGTCACCCTTTTCTTGGTATCTTTTTTGGCAATTATTTCTTCCTCCCTTATGGCTCAGGAAGTGAACATAGAACTTGGACCTGATGAAATAGGCCTTAATGAAACTTTCAGCATAAAAGTCACCATTTCCAATGACCGGATTAAGTCTTATGATGAGTTTCCCGATATTTTAGGTTTTCAGAAACAAGGCATTTCTCAATCTTCTTCTATGAACATCATCAATGGTCAAGTAACCAGTACGAACAGTGTCATACAATATTATAAGCCAAACAGAAGGGGAGAGTTTTCATTAGAGCCATTCTCCGTAAAAATCAATGGTTCATCATATAGTTCTCCCGGTAAAAAAATTACGGTATTAGAGCCGAGAACCAGTCAGAGGCCGGGTGTGTTTGATCCTTTTGATGATTTGTTTGGCAGCAGAACCCGTGAGGAACCGGAATTCATAGAAATAGAGGATGATGCCTTTTTTGCTTCCTCGGTAGATAAATCAGAAGTATTTGTTGGGGAAGGGTTCAATGTAAGCCTGGCGTTTTACATGTCAGAAACCAATCAGGCTCCCTTTCAATTTTATGAACCTGGCCGACAGTTGGATGAAATATTGAAAAAAATGAAGCCCTCCAATGCATGGGAAGAAAACTTCAATATTACTAATATTCAACCTGAAAGAATCACTCTAAATGGGAAAAACTGGATTAAGTATAAGGTCTATGAAGCTACTTTTTTCCCTTTTTCTGATGGGGAAATTGTTATTCCACCGATTGCTTGGGAAATGATAAAATACAGGGTAGCCAGAAACCCCACATTTTTTGGGAGCAACAGGTTAGAGGATTTCAAGACTTTCTATTCATCGGCAAAATCGGTAAATGTAAAGCCTTTACCGCAGCATCCTTTGCGGAATGAAGTCAGTGTGGGGGTGTACCAGCTAAGAGAAAACATCAGTACTTTTGAGGTTGAGACCGGAGAGGGTTTTACATATAACTTCGGCATTAGTGGAGAAGGCAACATCAATTCCATATCTGCTCCCAGAACGAGACAGATCCAAAAGCTGAACACCTTTGACCCTAATGTCCGACAGCAGATCAATCGGGGAATGGGTAAAATCCGAGGTGTTAAAGAATTCAACTATTACCTTACGATCAATGAACCGGGAGAGGTTAAGCTGGCCGATCATTTTGAATGGATTTATTTCAACCCTGTATTGGCCAAGTACGATACCTTGAAACCGAATGCAGTCATCCGCGTTACAGGAGAATCCAAGGTGAACCAGGCTATTTCTAAGCAGAGGTTGGGCGGCATATACGATTTGATCGAAGTAGAGAACAATAAACTTTCATACCAGCGATATAAATACTATTTTTCGCTATTTATCAATTTATTATTGGTCGGCTCATTGGTTTTGTTGGCCATACTGATTATCAGAAGAGGAAATGGGTAATACTTTCGGAAAAATATTTAAAATCACCACCTTCGGAGAATCCCATGGGTTGGGCTTGGGTGTTACGATAGAGGGCTGTCCAGCCGGGTTGGCTATTGATGAAGGGTTTATTCAAAGCGAAATGCAAAGAAGAAAGCCTGGACAATCAAAAATTACTACCCAAAGGAAAGAAGAGGATGAGATCAAGATCTTGTCTGGTGTATTTGAGGGTAAGAGCACAGGAACTCCCATTGGTATGGTTATCATGAATACCGACCAAAAAAGTAAAGATTATAGCCACATATCGGATAAATTCAGACCTTCACACGCTGATTTCACTTACTTTGAAAAATACGGCATTCGTGATTACAGAGGTGGAGGAAGAAGCAGTGCAAGGGAGACGGCTGCCAGAGTTGCTGGAGGAGCTGTTGCCAAAATGTTATTGCAGCATTTTGGAATCACTGTTCACGCCTATGTTTCTCAAGTTGGAGAATTAAAACTTGATAAGCCATATCAGGAAATGGGATTGTCACAGGCAGAAGACAATATAGTGCGCTGTCCTGATCCCGCCATGGCGGAGCAAATGATTTCCTACATTGATGAAGTAAGAAAGAGTAGGGATACCGTTGGAGGTGTGATCACTTGCGTGGCCAAAGGTGTTCCTGCAGGACTTGGAGAACCCGTTTTTGACAGATTGCATGCAGAGTTGGGAAAAGCCATGCTGAGCATCAATGCGGTGAAGGGCTTTGAATATGGTAGCGGATTTAAAGGGGTCACCATGAGGGGATCGCAGCATAATGATGCCTTCTATCAGGATGGAGACAAGGTGAGGACTAAGACTAATTATTCAGGAGGAATCCAGGGAGGTATCTCGAATGGAGAAGACATTTATTTTAATGTGGCCTTCAAACCTGTAGCTACCATTATGCAGGATCAGGATTCAGTGAATGAGGCCGGAGAAGCGGTAACGGTATCCGGGAAAGGCAGGCATGACCCCTGCGTAGTACCCAGAGCAGTTCCTATAGTAGAAGCCATGGCAGCCTTGGTTTTGGCTGACTACTTATTGATTGGCCGTACAAATAAGTTATTGATATAAAAATTATACAACATGCTTAAAAAGATACCTTTACACACCCAAATCATTATTGGTTTGGTCCTCGGCTTGATATTTGGTTTGGTCGTGATTCAATTTGGGTTTTCGCCAGACTTTACAGTAAAGTATATCAAACCAGCAGGTACGATTTTTATCAATGCCTTGAAAATGATCGCTGTGCCCTTAGTGCTTGCATCACTAATTGTTGGGGTAGCTAATCTGGGGGATATATCCAAACTCTCAAGAATTGGGGGTAAAACTATATTGGCGTATCTATTGACAACCGTCATTGCCATAAGTATAGGTTTGTTATTGGTAAATTTTTTCGAGCCAGGGGAGCAGTTGCCGCAAGATACCCGGGATAAATTGATGACCCAGTTTGACGATCAGGCAGGATCAAAGGCGACCAAAGCAGCGGATATTAGGGATCAGGGTCCATTACAGCCCTTAGTAGATATTGTTCCAGAAAATCTTTTTGCTGCTGCTGCGGATAATGGAAGCATGCTGCAAGTGGTATTCTTTGCCATCATTGCAGGTATTGCCCTACTGCAGATTGAAAAGGCAAAAGCCAAGACCTTTATAGCCTTTTTTGATGCGCTCAATGATGTAATCATCAAAATAGTGGAGTATATCATGTTGATTGCTCCCTATGGTGTTTTTGCCCTGATGGCCTCCTTAATTGTGGAAATAGCCGGAGATAATCCAGAATCAGCAGTAGAGCTACTGCTTGCCTTACTGAAATATACCTTGGTTGTCTTAGGTGGTTTGATTTTGGTAATAGTAGGTGTATATGCCCTCATGTTGAAATCCTTCACTAAAATTTCATTCCGGGATTTTATAAAGTCATTGAGACCGGCGATGTTATTGGGTTTTTCTACTTCTTCCAGTTCAGCTACCCTTCCGGTGACCATGAAATTGGTAGAGGAGGAAATCGGCGTCTCTGAGGAGGTTTCCAGTTTTGTGCTGCCCTTGGGTGCCACAATAAATATGAATGGTACGAGTTTGTATCAGGCAGTGGCTGCCGTGTTTATTGCGCAGGCATTGGGTATGGATCTGACGATATCTCAGCAGTTGACCATCGTATTGACCGCTACCTTGGCTGCAATTGGTTCGGCAGGGGTTCCCGGGGCTGGCTTGATCATGTTGATAATTGTATTGGAAGCTATCGGAGTACCTGGTGCGGGTGTAGCCCTAATCATTGCCCCTGATAGAATCTTGGATATGTTCAGGACTGTAGTCAATGTAACGGGTGATGCCGCCGTCTGTGTCACAGTGGCTTCAACAGAGGGAGAACTTCCAGCTGGCCTGATCAGAAAGTCCAATCCATTTACATCCAATGAAGGCTTGGAGGATGTGGAGCCTACAAAAGAGCAAGAGGTGAATTGACCCCTTCATACAATAAAAATAATGTTGATATCATTCATGCATTTGACAGAAAACTAAACATATTCTCTGTCTTACGTATGTATTTATATAACCAAATGTATTATTGATAATGTATGAAGTAAAAATAAATGACCTGTTTTCTTTGACCCATGATGTAAAAAGGATCATTACCGAGAAGCCCAAAAACTACAATTTTTCTCCTGGTCAAGCCACCGAAGTGGCTATCAAACAAGAGAAGTGGGAGAATGAAAAGCGCCCTTTTACCTTTACCTCTTTGCCTGAGGATGATTTTTTGGAGTTTGTCATCAAGTCCTACAGAGATCATGATGGGGTAACCAACCATATTGATAACTTGGTAATTGGTGATAGTTTATTGATTGATGACCCGTGGGGTGCCATTCAATATAAAGGAAAGGGGGTTTTTATTGCCGGGGGAGCTGGAATAACCCCTTTTATTCCAATTTTTAAAGACTTGGTTAAAAAAGGTGAAATTGAAGGTAACAAGTTGATTTTTGCGAATAAGACTCGGAAAGATGTTATCATGGAACCCTATTTTTTTGATATTTTAGATGAGGATTTCATTTCAGTTTTGGAGAAAGAAAACTTAGAGGGTCATGAGCATGGCATGATTAATATGGAGTTCCTTAAAAAACACATCAATGACTTTTCACAAGCCTTTTATGTTTGTGGGCCGGATCAAATGGTCAAGGATATCTACAAATTTCTAGAAAATTTAGGAGCTGATCCTGAGGGAATTGTTTTTGAAAAATAGGAAAGGTATCATTTTAGTCCTTCTTTGTATTTGAACCAGAAATAACCTGGAAAAATAAGCGCCTTGAGTTTCCAGTCATTTCTTTCCTGTAAACTCAAGGTTTTATTTTCGTGAATTTTCTTATACATTTTGGCTGCCATGAGCGTATGTGCAATCAGCAATAGAAAGATGATTGCATAGATAATCAGTTCTGTCATGGTTTCTGAAAGGACATAGCTGCCCAGTTTTCCTTAACTTTAGTTTGTATAAGTTTAAGGCCAAAACCATTGGCCCGTTGTTCAATATCGGCAGCATCATGCTCATAAAAGCCGCTTAAGAGCAAGTAAGCATTGGATTTTAGAAGGGAGCTGTATACTTCCATTTCATCTAGAAGAACATTTTTATTGATATTGGCCAGTACAATATCAAAACTCCCTTGTGGATTAACTTCTCTTATGGTTCCCTTGCCCATTCTAACCGCTGTCATTCCATTGAGGTCAAAATTTTCATTCCCATTATCCACACACCATTCATCAATATCAAATGCTTCCACTGAAAATGCCCCCAATTTCTTGGCCATAATCGCCAGAATACCAGTGCCTGCTCCGATATCTAAAACCCTTTTATTGGTATGGTCTATTTCCAGTTGATGGGAAATCATCAGATAGGTAGTGGCATGGTGACCTGTGCCAAAGGACATTTTTGGATTGATCAGAATTTCATAAGGGAAATCTGATTTTGCCTCATGGAAAGAAGCCCTAACATAGACTTGGTTATCTACCATGATGGGATCATAATGTTTTTCCCATTCCTCATTCCAGTTTACCTTTTCCATTTTCCCCTCCTTCACCTTGATGTTGGCCTGGTTCTGGTACCTTTGAATTACCTCTTCGAAGTCAGCCCTCACGAAGGTGTTTTCTTGGATATAAGCATCAAAGCCTTCATCTGTTTCCAAAAATGAATCAAAACCTACTTCTGCCAATTCAGCTATAAGGATTTCCCTGAAAACTTCTGAGCAGCTTACTTTAAATTCTAAGTATTGCATAGCACTGGTTCCTGAAACTTAGAACGACTTAATGATATCTACAAAGTCTCTGGATTTGAGTGAAGCCCCTCCTATCAGTCCACCGTCCACATCGGCTTTGGAAAAGATATCTTTCGCATTACCGGGATTACAGCTACCACCATAAAGGATAGAAAGGTTATCCGCTATAATTTGTCCATATTTGGAAGCAAAGTGAGCCCTTAATGCTGCATGCATATCCTGAGCCTGATCAGAAGAAGCAGTCTTGCCAGTCCCGATCGCCCAAATAGGTTCATAAGCTATGACAATTTTTGAAATTTCTTCATCGGAAAACCCAAATAGACTCTCAGTCAATTGGTTTTTGACATATGCTTCATGTGTACCAGCTTCTCTGATTTCCAAGGGTTCTCCGCAACAAAATATTGGGGTCAATCCATTTTCCAAGGCTTGCCTGGTTTTGGTTGTCAGCAATTCGTTGGATTCTCCAAAATACTCTCTTCTTTCGCTGTGCCCTAGGATGACGTAATCAGCACCGAAGGAAGCCAACATGCTAGCAGAAACTTCCCCGGTAAAAGCTCCTGATCCTTTATCAGAGCAGTTTTGAGCTCCTAGAAAAAGGTTTGGCGTATTGCCAATCAGTTTTTTGACAGGGTAAAGGTGGACAAATGGAGGGTTAAGGACTACGGTTACATCTTTATCGTTTTCGTCCTTCAGCATATTGACAATTTCTGAGGTAAGTTTTTGACCATCCTCAAAATTCAGGTTCATTTTCCAGTTTCCGGCTACAATTTTTTTGCGCATGTTGTTTAAAGGTTTGATGAATGTATTTGAAAAAAATAACCATAGCGGTTACTTTGTGGTCAAAAATACATAAAATGTCCTACGCACGAAAAGATTATGGTGCCGAACATACCAAAAAGCCTTGGTCCTTGGCAGAAGCCAAGGTCAAAATTGCGGCATATTGTGCTTATCAGGAGCGATGCCAGGAGGAAGTGAGGACAAAATTAGCCGAGCGGGGTATTTTTGGGGCCGAGGGGGAAGATTTGATTGCTACTTTGATCACAGAAGGCTTTCTCAACGAGGAAAGGTTTGCCTGTGCTTTTGTTAGGGGCAAATTTGGCCTTAAGAAATGGGGGAGGAATAAGATACTGATGGAGTTGAAAATGAAAAAAGTTAGCCCTAATTGTATCAAAGCAGGTATGAAGGAAATTGACCAGGATGAATATTGGGAGGTACTATTGCGCCTGGCTTCCAAAAAGTGGGAGACATTAAAAGAAACAGTACTTATCAAAAAGAAGTACAAATTGCAGCAATACCTTATTGGGAGGGGCTTTGAGCCTGACCTGGTCCAAATGGCCATTCAGGAGATGATTTGAGAAGAAAATTTTTAGAAACAGAGAAGAAAAGAGTAATTTGCAACATATTTCATGCGCTATGATTCAGAAATTATTTCCATTGGACAAAAACTATATCCTGCGCCAGGCACAGACAGTGATGGAAGAGGAGATGCTGGAGTTGATGGTTTTTGAATTGAAAAAGTCATATACCTTATTATATAATCCACTGATGTTAATGGATGAGACTTTTGAAAAAATCCTGGATAGCCATGAATATCCCAAAGAGAGATTACGTATGATTTATAGGCAGTTGTGTGGGGTATATCGGTATAAAAATGGCAATAACCAGTTAGAGCTTCTATTTGATGGACGGAGTCATGTGGATAAGTTTAAAGAAGACTGGTACATGCAATTGTCCCATTGGCTAAGGGAGATGGGCAATTATGAACCTTATGTGAAGAATATGTTGCGCATGACTTTGTTATTTGATTCGGATTCCAGGGCAGAATGGTCTGAAAATCAATGCAAGGCTTTTATCAATCAGTTTTTTGAACTGAGAATTGTCAAACGAAAAGGAGAATTGAGGTTACTCAAGACTGCATAAAAAAACAGGGCCTTTGAAATTTCAAAGGCCCTGTTTTTTTTACCACTCAAAAAGCCCTTCATTCAAGGCTTGTAATGAATCATTTTTATATTTGGCTTCCACCAGAATAGAAACATTATGTCTACTACCTCCATATGAAACCATTCGTATCGGGATTGCTTCCAGGCTATTCATAATTTTGGCCATAGTGCCTTTAGACTCTGCAATCAGGTTGCCTACAATGGATATGATGGTTTGGTTTTTATCAACTTCAACCAATCCATAGGCTTCCAGTTCTTTAACGATATCGTCCAAATGGCTTAGGTCATCAATGGTTACAGAGACGGCTACCTCTGAGGTGGTAATCATATCTATAGAGGTCTTATATTTTTCAAAGACTTCAAAAACTTTTCTCAGAAAACCATAGGCCAATAGCATTCTGCTGGACTTAATTTTAATTGCAGTGATACCATCTTTGGCTGCCAAGGCCTTAACTCCAGTCCCCAACTCTTTCTTGGTTATGGTAGTTCCTGCTGCATCAGGCTCCATGGTATTGAGTAATTTAACCGGTATATTGTATTGCTGTGCTGGCCAGATAGAAGCAGGGTGCAGAATTTTAGCCCCAAAATAGGCCAGCTCTGCTGCTTCATCAAACGAAAGTTGGGCGATTGGCCTTGTTTTGTTTACTACTCTTGGGTCATTGTTGTGCATGCCATCTATATCCGTCCAAATTTCTACTACATCTGCACTCAGCGCTGCCCCAATTAAAGAGGCCGAGTAATCTGAACCTCCTCTTTTTAGGTTGTCTACTTCGTTTCGGTGATTTTTGCAGATATAACCTTGTGTCACAAAAATCCTGTCTTCTGAAAAATTGGCCAGGATAACTTTCAGTCTTTCTGAGATCTTTTTCAATTCGGGTTCTGCATTTTCATCGATACTCATGAAATCCAATGCAGGAAGGAATACTGCCGGAATGTCCAATTCCTGTAATAAAGTGTAAAAAAGCTTGGTAGAAAGTAATTCGCCTTGGGCTAAAATATCCCTGTTAATGGCTTCATTAAAAGAAATTTTGAGGATGATGTTTAAAAATTCAAAATGTTCTTTGATGATTTTTTCAGCTTTTGATCTACCAGCTTCTGTTTTTAAAAGGGATTTATAAAATTCCAGATAATGTTGATGTAGTGCATCAATACGCTCTTTGGCCAGTGTTTTATTGGCAGTAGCCAAAGCATCTCCTATGGATACCAAAGCATTGGTGGTTCCTGATAGCGCGGATAGAACTACAATTTTTCTTTCGTTGTCACGGGTAATTAAATCTTTTACTTGGTGCATTCTTTCGGGTTTTCCTACTGAGGTACCCCCGAACTTCATTATTTTCATAATGGACTTTGGTTTAAGGTTTGAGTTGTGGAAGGACTAGAATCCAAGCATTTTCACAGCAGTAATGGCTGCTTCATCGCCTTTATTACCATGTTTGCCTCCAGCCCTGTCTAAGGCTTGTTGCATGGTATTTGGCGTCAAAACACCAAAGATGACAGGTTTGTTATATTTGAGTCCTACTTGAGTGATGCCATTCGCCACCGCATCACAGATAAAATCAAAGTGTCTAGTTTCTCCTTGTATGACACAGCCCAAACAGATGACCGCATCAATTTCCTCTATTTCTGCCAACCACTGGGCACCAAGGGTCAGCTCAAATGATCCAGGGACATTTTTCCTGAAAATGTTATCTTTTTTGGCACCATGCTTCAATAATGTGTCCAAAGCTCCGGAAAAAAGGGATTCGGTAACCTGATCGTTCCATTCAGATACCACAATGCCAAATTTCTTATTAGAAATATCCAAGATGTTTTTGTCTGAGTATTGGCTCAGACTTTTTAATGATGTTGCCATAATTTGAGTGGTTAGGGTAACAAATAAAAAAAGTAAGGCCATTCACGGCCTTACTTCTATAAGAATGCTTGCAAGTGACAAAGCATTACTTAGAGGCAAGGCCTTCCAAGCGAGCTCTGTGCTTTCGTGCGTTGGTAAATTCAAAAGACTCGAAGTATTTGTCTTCTATGATCTGATAGGTTTTAATGGCATTGGCAATGTCTCCTGCTTCTTCATAAGCAATGGCCAATTTGTTCAGATACCTGGGCGCGAAATGTTTGTTTTCTTTATGATCGACTGCTTTTTTATAAGCAGCAATAGCGTCTTTGGTGTTTCCCAGTTCCAGATAAGCATCTCCCAATAGGGCAAAAGCTCTTGCTTGCACAAAATAATCATTGGCGGAGAATTTTTTCAGGTGATCTACTGCCTTCTGAAATTGTCCCTCAGAAAGGTAAATTGAACCTAAGTAAAAATGGGAAAGATTGGCTGCCTCTGTTCCTTTATACTGATCTATTATTTTTAGGAAACCAGGATTTGAACCATCGCCGTTCAACGCGAAATCAATGCTGTCCTGCTCAAAGTAATAGACAGCCTGAAACATTTCAGCTTGGCCTTTTTTATTTTTATTTTGCTTGTCAATCTGGAAATAAAGCACTCCTGCCATTAGCAAAATGCCGGCAATGAGAACACCTCCAAATACTTTAGCATTCTTTTTGACAAAGGCCTCGCCCCGTTCCAGTCTGCTTGCAATCTCTTCCGGTTTTTCCAAAAGCTCATACTCAACTTCAGGAGCTTTTTTCGTTTGTTTCTTAGCCATTCTATTAAATTTTTCGCCCGCAAATATAAGGCTTTTAATTAATTCACAAATAGAGATAAAAAAACAGCCATGAATGTTTTTACTCAAATTCATGGCTGATTTTGTATTTTCTTTTAATTATTCCAGCACGAAAGGATAGTCTTCTTGGATGTATACATCCTTAAAGGCGTCCTGACCATCTGGCCAAGGTGAATCCTCGGCAAACTGAACTGCATCTGCCACTTGCTTTTTAACCCTTGCGTCGATTTCAGAAATTTCATCCTCAGTAAGGATTTTATTATCCAAAATGGTTTTTTTCACTTGTTCAATAGGATCACGCATCTTGTATTCTTCCACTTCTTCTCTGGTCCTATATTTCTGCGGATCGGACATGGAGTGACCTTTATAGCGGTATGTTCTGAATTCAAGAAGTGTTGGCCCATCACCTTTTCTGGCACGCTCTGCAGCTTCTGCTACGGCTTCATGTACTTCTTCTACATTCATGCCATCTACCGGGAATGAAGGCATGTCATAGGCCTCACCAATGGTATAAAGCTCTGTTACATTGGAAGTCCTAGCGACCGAAGTACCCATGGCATAGCCATTGTTTTCGATGACAAAAATGACAGGAGTCTTATAAAGCATGGCCAAGTTTAGGGCTTCGTGTACAGCCCCTTGTCTGACGGCTCCATCACCCATATAGCAGATACATAGGTTTTTGGTACCTTTGTATTTTTCGGCAAAGCCAATACCCAGTCCCATAGGAACTTGCGCGCCAACGATACCATGACCTCCCATGAAGTTCCTTTCCTTGTCAAAAATGTGCATAGAACCACCTTTACCTTTGGTAGTTCCAGTGGCCTTACCATACAATTCTGCCATCACTGCACCTGGGTCTGTTCCAAGGCCTAGTGGATGCGCATGGTCTCTGTAAGCAGTGATCCACTTGTCATCTTTTTCCAGCGCAGTGATTGCACCGGAGGCACAAGCCTCTTGTCCAATATATAGGTGACAAAATCCTCTGATTTTTTGTTGTCCATACAGTTGGCCTGCTTTTTCTTCAAAGCGCCTCATCAAAAGCATGCTTTCATACCAATATGCATAAGTTTCTTTGGAATATTTAACTTTAGCTTTGGTTGGAGTACTCTTTTTTGCCATATCGTTATTTATAAAATATGCTAAATTAGGCCTCAAATATAATCAAATGGGCTGAATTTTAAGGCCAAACGCGAAAATAGTCAAAAACCCCACAGTTTCTGCAAGATGTACCTCAAAAATATCCGCCTGAAGTATTTTAAAAATTATGACCATGCTGAGGTGCAGTTTTCCCCAGAGATAAACTGTTTTGTGGGGATCAATGGCAGTGGAAAAACCAACCTCTTAGATGCCATACATTATCTTTGCCTTACCAAGAGCGCGATCAATGGGATGGATAACCTCAACGTGCAGCATCAAAAAGAATTTTTTACCATTTTCGGGGATTTTGAATTGGAAGGTAAGGAAGTTGAAATCAAATGTATTTTTGAGTCCGGGAAGAAAAAGCAATTGTTGCAGAACGGCAAAGCTGTAGAAAAAATGAGTGACCATGTAGGACTGCTTCCTGTGGTGATGATTGCGCCAGATGATACGCAGCTCATTAAAGATGGCAGTGAGGAAAGGCGACGGTTTTTTGACAATATGCTTTGCCAGTTGAGTAAAAGCTACATGGAGAGTTTGGTTCGGTACCAACATTTTCTAAAGCAGCGGAATGCACTGATCAAGCAGTTCTCCGAACGTGGGCGTTGGGATAAAAATTACATATCTGTGTATGACAAGGAAATCATAGCCCTATCAAAACAAATAGCTTTGAAGCGGGCCGAGTTCATCAAAGAGTATGAGCCTTTACTAAGGACATTTTATGCTGAAATTTCAGGAAACCAAGAGGACATTGGCATATCTTATGATACCCATTGTCTTGGTGTTAATTTTGAACAGGAGTTTTTTTCCATGGCGCAAAAGGATTTTATCCTCAAAAGAACGAACAAGGGGATCCATAAGGATGATTTCGTTTTCGAAATCAAAGGTTATCCCCTTAAAAAATTTGGCTCTCAGGGTCAACAAAAATCCTTCCTGATAGCACTCAAGCTGGCACAGTTTCAAATTTTTTTACAGCATAAAGGGACGAAGCCAATTCTGCTTTTGGACGATATTTTTGATAAACTTGACGATCACCGGATCCAGAAATTGATGCAGTTGGTAGCAGATCACCGCTTTGGGCAATTGTTCATCAGCGATGCCAGACCTGAACGTTCCAAAGCAATATTACGGAATATAGCTTCAGAATGTACCTTTTTCTCCATCAAAGACGGTGTTTTAAAGACGGGAGCTTAATAACCTCTTTTTCTCTTCCTTATTTGCGCGTCCATGGAGTATTTTCCAGGCCCCATGATGAATTGAACGACAAAGATCAAAAGAAATAATAAGGCTTTTTCTTTGCCAGAGAAAGGGTCATCCGCATGGACAATAAAGGTTACCACACTCATGGTAAATATTAATGGAATGAGGGAAAGTCTGGTCATGAACCCTAGGGCCAATAGAATGGCGCAGAAAAACTCTGCGAAAATCGTTGCCTGTAAGGACAAGGCCGGGCCCAATCCAATCGGGTCTCTGAAAGTGGACAATCTGGCGCTGAAATCAGATATTTTAGCCCAACCATGGGTAATCATCATTAGGGCTGAACCCACCCTCAATAGAAAAAGAGCGATATCAGAACCATAGGAAGAGGAAGAGAAAAATAACTTTTTCATGATTCAGTCTTGTTTGTTATGTGATTAAGCTTCTCAAAATTAATAAGAATTATACATCTCCTTATTATATTCGTCCGTTAATTCGTCAGAATAAGAGCAATAAAAGCAATAAATTTTATGAAAAAGATCTTTTTTTCCCTCCTGCTTAGTCTTTTGGCTTATCCAATCTTCGCTCAGGCTCCATCGCAGGCTTTTGCAGATTACATGAGCGAGATGCAAAGATTGATACAGGAAGAACTTTATGGGCGTGTGTCTGAAGTGATTTATGATACAGAAGAAATACCGGAGCAGCAGGTTTTCATCAGTTTTTGCCAAGATGTAGAAAAGGATTTTATCGGGATACTGGATGCTTTTAGGAACCGATTATCTCTGGAAGAGCAGCGACAAGGAACCCAGTTCACCCAAACCATGGTTATTCAGTTAGGGGAATTATACCTCGATAGGGCTGAGGCGCTGGATGTTGAGGAGAGAACGGATTTTTTCAGAACTTTTATACTTGAAATGGGATATGATAAAAATATCGAAGTACTGACGGAGGATAATTCACGTGCAATCATCATGGGCATTTATTCAGCCCTGAACATTCCTTTTGGTATGCCAAATACCCAGGTGATGACATACATCTACGCAGAAGAAGAACCTATCAAAGCATTGTACCAAGCAGCCTATATTATCAATGAAATGGCCATGCTCAATGAAACGTATGATGCACTTTTTGCCATGACTGAGGGTTACAGAAAAGACTATCCAGAATCCCGTTTTAATGAAAATTTGAATGTGACCTTGGCTTCTTTGGAAAAGTTAAGAGAAGGTGCCTTGGTTGAGAATTTCGCTTTTCTGGATTTGGAAGGAAATCAGCGTGTTCTTTCCGAGTTTAAAGACAAAGTAATCTATCTGGACCTTTGGGCAAGTTGGTGCGGACCCTGCATCAATACTTTTAAAACCAAAACCCCGGACTTTGAAAAGAAATTGAGAAAGCATGAAGATATCGTCTTGATGTACATTTCAGTAGACGAAAAACAGGATCCTTGGAAAAATTACCTTGATAAAAACCCTATGAGAGGTGTACATCTTTTTGCCGGTAAGGGTTTTGAGGCAGATATCATGAGGTACTTCAAAGTATGGGGAATTCCCAGGTATTTGATAATCGGAAAAGATAATAAACTGGTGAGCCCTAATGCGCCAAGACCAGGAGAGGAAGCTTATGCTGCTTTGATGGAAATTATAGCTTTGCAGTAATTGAAAATGCCGGATTTCTTCTATTTGAAATCCGGCATTTTAATTTGTTCACTTACGCCCAAAGATTTTCGGGATACTCCCCATCCTCATGCATTTTTTTGAGGGATTCAATGACCACAGGTTTGTCTTCCGTGTAGGTTACACCGAACCATGTTTTACCACCTTCCAGAATTTCGAAGGCTGCTTTTCCTGATTTTATCAGGTTATTGGCCACTGTGGGGATAAAGAATTCGGATTTGCGATTCTCTTTGTTGGCGGGCAGAAATTCCTCCCACATTTTTTCAATATCACTGAAAACAGACTGGTGGAAGCCCCAGAAGTTCATCGATACAGGTGTTCCTTCCTGGATTTCCAATTCTTCTCCTTCACCTTTTGAGATGATTTTATCTTCAATTCTTGCAATAGAAGTTCTTTCCACCATCCCAATGAGCTGATTTGCTGCATTCATGGTACAGACGCCACGGCTAACTGTGCCATGCTCAGAAAGGACATTTTCAATGGCATAGCCTACCATAGCATGCAAGTGAGGTTGAACGCCGGTAGAAAGAAACTTGCCCAGAATGTCAAAGGATTCCTTACCATAAAAATCGTCGGCATTAATGACGGCAAAAGGCTCTGCAATGGCATCTTTAGCACAAAGTACTGCATGTGCTGTGCCAAAAGGCTTGACCCTTTCCGGATTTCTGTAAGCTTCAGGCACAAAACTATTCAAGGATTGAAGCACAAAATCCAATTCGATTTTGCCTTCTAATTTTGGGACTAAGAGATCTTTTGCTGTCTGAAGGATTTCCTCTCTCACAATTAAGACCACTTTACCGAAGCCAGCTCTGATGGCATCATAGATAGAGTATTCTAAAATGGTTTCTCCATGAGGTCCGAATCCGTCAATTTGTTTGTTTCCTCCATAACGGCTGCCCATCCCGGCTGCCAAGACCAAAAGTGTAGGTTTACTGTGCATATTTTCAAATCATCAAATAAACCTCAAAATTAGGTTTTTCCTTCTTTAAGAAAAACTAAAGTAGAATTATCTTATGCCAGGTGAAGTTTTATACTTATAGGTTTTTAAATAAGCCTATAAATCAATATAGGTTTAAAGATTGTAAAAAAAAGGTTCTTTAATAAGCCTAAAAATTGTAATTATGCATAAAAAATCAAAAATAAGGCTAAAATAAAAACCAAAATTTACTTTTTTTTAATATTTATTTTAGATTAGCGTTGAATTCCTATTAAACCCTTTCAAAAATTATCTAAAATGAAAAAAATAGAAGCTATTATTAGAACATCAAAATTTGAGGAGATACATCAATGTATCGCTGGGCTTGGAGTTAAGTTCTTCACCTTTTATGAAGTAAAAGGAATGGGGATGGAGCATCCCAAAGTGCAGACCTACAGGGGTGTAGCCTATGAGCCAGCTTACATTCCCAGGACAAAAATTGAAATTGTGACAGCGGATGAACATGTAGAAGAAATTATACAATGCATTCTCAATAAGGGTCGAACCGGGGAGGTTGGTGATGGGAAAATATTTGTATATGAAGCCCTGAGTGCTTACCGTATCAGAAACAATGATACGGGAGAGACCGCATTATAATATACGCATGCAGGCGAAAGGAAATCACGGTGAAATTCCGTGAGAAAAGAATCAGTTTCTTAAAAATCTCAAATCTAACAAACCTATGAATCAAGAATTATTTACTATCAATAACCTTTGGGTGATGGTGGCCACTTTGTTGGTTTTTGTCATGCACCTAGGCTTCGCAAGTTTGGAAGCAGGGCTTACCAGGGCCAAAAATACGGTTAACATTTTATTTAAAAATACGCTCATACCTGCGATTGGGCTTTTGACTTATGCCTTTATTGGCTTCAACCTGATGTATCCGGGGGATGCTTTTGAAGGAGGTTTTATTGGACTCGGAGGCATTGGTATTTCACTTCCAGAAGCATGGAATACCAGTACATATAACGAAGGCTATACCTTTTTTACGGATTTTATTTTTCAGGCAATGTTTGCAGCGACAGCAGCTACCATTGTTTCCGGAGCTGTTGCTGAACGGATCAAATTGGGTCCCTTTCTTTTCTTCTCTATTCTATACGTAGGTATTTGCTATCCAATTGTGGGAATGTGGAAGTGGGGTGGCGGATTTTTGGACACCTTAAGCACACCTTTTTATGATTTTGCAGGCTCTACCATAGTCCATTCTGTAGGAGGATGGGGCGCATTGGTTGGTGCTTTTCTTTTAGGTCCTAGGTTGGGAAAATATACAGAATCCGGAATGCGGGCTATTCCCGGTCATAGTATTCCTTTGGCTACCATAGGTGTCTTCCTGTTATGGTTTGGCTGGTTTGGCTTCAATGGAGGCTCAGTGTTGAGCGCAGATCCAGGAGAGGTTTCCCTTGTATTTGTAACTACGGCGATTGCAGGTGCGTCGGGAGCTTTTGGTGCACTTTTTACATCTTATATTAAGTTCAAAAGTTATGATATCACCATGGTATTGAATGGGATTTTGGCTGGATTGGTAGGAATCACAGCAGGTGCGGACCTGATGGGCGTAGGGGAGGCAGCCATCATTGGTTTTATTGGTGGTGTCTTGGTAGTGTTGGGTGTGGTATTTTTTGATAAGATCAAGATTGATGACCCGGTCGGTGCCATATCAGTTCATTTGATAGGAGGTATATGGGGCACTTTAGCAGTAGGTCTTTTTGGAGATTTGGCCGGTTTTCAACAGGTTCTTTCCCAGTTGATCGGAATTGGTGTAGTTGGAGCTTTCTGTTTCCTGACGAGTTGGATCATGTTTTTCTCTCTCAAAAGGAGCATTGGTATCCGGGTAGATGAAAAAGAAGAATTGGAAGGCTTGGATATCAATGAGCACGGGATGCAGGCTTATCCAGATTTTGCTCCTAAAGATTGAGCCTGATGATTTTAAAAAAATAGCTGTTGCCAAAAAGCAACAGCTATTTTTTTTGATCAATTATCAGATTATTGGAAGCATTGTTGGCTTCTAATACGCTTTTAGACTGATGTCTAGGCTTTTTACCTGGTGGGTAAGCGCGCCGACAGATATATAATCTACGCCGCATTCCGCTACATATTTTAGGTTTTCTTCTGTAATCCCACCGGAAGCTTCAAGAGGATATCTTCCCGAAACCATGTCTACGGCTTTTTTCATGGTGGCATAGTCCATGTTGTCCAGCATGATGTAATCAATACCACCTACTTCCAAAACCTGCTCTACCTCATCCAGTGTTCTGGTTTCGACTTCTATTTTCAAATCCAGTCCTTTGGTTTTAAGGTATTCTTTTGTTTGCCTAATAGCCTGAGGAATGCCCCCAGCAAAATCTATGTGGTTATCTTTAAGCATAACCATATCGTAGAGTGCAAAACGGTGGTTTATTCCCCCACCAATCCAAACTGCCCATTTTTCCATCAGCCTAAAATTGGGCGTGGTTTTTCTCGTGTCCATCAATTTAGCTTTGGTATGCTTGATGAGCTGGTTCAATTGATGCGTTTTAGTAGCGATTCCGCTCATGCGTTGCATGCAATTCAATATCAATCTTTCTGTGGTCAGGATGGATGCCGCAGATCCTTTGACCGTTAGGCCAATATCGTCTGGTTTTACTTCCTGACCATCCTTGAGTAGCAGCTCTACTTCAAGTGAAGCATCATATTGTTTAAAGATCATCTGGGCCAGCTCAAGTCCAGCAATGACTCCTGCTTCCTTGATTATAAGTTTGGCTTTCCCTTTTTTGGATTTTGGAATGGCACCTAGTGTTGAATGGTCTCCTTCTCCCACATCCTCCTGAAGGGCCTGTTGAATAAAAAGATGGATTTTCTCCTGATTGAGGTAGCTAGGTCTATTCACGACCCAAAAATAGTAAAAAAGACGGATTTAAGACTTTACAATATCAATGCTGTAAAATTTTACCTGGCCATTATCCTTTTTGCCCCGAATAAATACCCGAAAAGCAACATCTTCCGATTTGTAAATGCCTATGTAATAAATCATTTGTTCCTGATTGTTCCCTTCGTGAAGCAATTGGAAGTCAACAGGCGGAAATTTCCTGAAGAAGTCTCTCATGACCAGTTCAGCCTGATTTTTAGAATAATCACCTTGATTGCCATTAATATTTATGGTAATTCCTTGGTCGAAGTACCTGGCCAAATCCCTACTTGATCCCGACTGAAAAACATGTAAAAGTTCCTCTTTCCAATCTGCAGAATGACTGGTATTGGTTTTGCCCTGAGCAACCGTAATAATGACGGAAAGAAGAATGCCTAAATAAATCATTAATTTCATTGGCAACTTACCAAACAAATATTAAGCCAAAATCCTTTACTCAGTCTTTACAGAAGGTATTTTTCCTTCTATTTATGTATTTTAAAATTTCATTGAGTGATTTTTGTGGACTAAATAAAGAATCCTCATTTTTACAATTGGTTTTAACAAAGGGATGTACGATCATCCAATAAAGAAACACATGGAAAAGAAAGTTTTATTAATGATTTTGGATGGATGGGGTCTAGCCACCAATCCGAATGTCTCTGCGATTGACAAGGCCAAAACACCATTTATCGATAGTTTATATCAAAAATATCCTCATGCCAAACTGGATGCCTCAGGCTTGGCAGTAGGCTTGCCGGAAGGACAAATGGGCAATTCTGAAGTGGGTCATATGAATATTGGTGCCGGTAGGGTGGTTTATCAGGACTTGGTTAAGATTAACAAGGCCATTGTTGATGGGGAACTGAACGAACATCCTGTGCTTAAGGAGGCTTTTGCATATGCCAAGTCTAATCGCAAGAAAGTCCATTTTATTGGGTTGGTCTCCGATGGTGGAGTCCATGCTCACATCAACCACCTAAAGGGCCTTTGTGATGCCGCAAAAGCAAATGGTCTGGAACAAGCTTTTATTCATGCTTTCACAGATGGTAGGGATACTGATCCCAAAAGTGGAGTTCATTTTCTGAACGAGTTGAGGGAGCATTTGCAACATTCAGTTGGTACGCTGGCATCTGTTGTGGGAAGATACTATTCGATGGATAGGGACAAAAGGTGGGAGCGTGTCAAGCTTGCCTACGATGCATTGGTTTTGGGAGAGGGAGAGCGCTCTAAGGATATCATTGCCTCAGTATTAAAGTCCTACTCCAATGGTGTCACAGATGAATTTATTCGTCCAATCATTCAAGCGAATGGAGAAAATAAGCCACTCGCTGTAATTGAGGAAGGCGATGTGGTGATCAATTTTAATTTCAGGACAGATCGTGGTAGAGAGATCACTCAAGTGCTTACTCAACAGGACTTTGAAGATTTCAACATGAAGAAGTTACCACTGCATTACATCACTTTCACCAATTATGATGAGACGTTTCGTGATGTGAAAGTACTTTTTGAGAAAGACAACTTGGGCAATACCTTGGGAGAGGTATTGGCTGCGAACGGCAAAAAGCAGATCAGAATCGCTGAAACTGAAAAATATCCCCATGTTACTTTCTTTTTTTCAGGAGGAAGAGAAAAAGTCTTTGATGGAGAAAGCAGGATTTTGTGTCCATCACCAAAAGTGGCCACTTATGACCTTAAACCGGAAATGAGTGCCCATGAAATTTCCAATAAAATAGGTCCTGAGCTTAGAAAAAGGGAAGTTGATTTCATTTGTTTGAATTTCGCAAATGCGGATATGGTAGGGCATACGGGTGTTTTTGAAGCAGCTGTAAAAGCTTGTGAAGCAGTAGATGCCTGCGCAAAAGAAGTGATTGAGCAAGCGCTCGCCAATGAATATACGACCATCGTCATTGCAGATCATGGTAACAGTGATGTGATGATCAATGAAGATGGCAGTCCGAATACCGCACACACGACTAACCTTGTTCCCTTTATAATGGTAGATAAGCAGGACAGACTTCATGTGAAGGATGGTAAATTAGGAGACCTTGCTCCAACTATCCTGAAGTTGATGGGTGTAGAAATACCCAAAGAAATGACTGGAGAAATTCTTTTGAAGTGATATATTTGGAGCCGGTTTTCCTAGTAAACCGGCTTATTTTCTGTTAATCTATACTATAGTAGCCCTTATGCACCATGAAAGTTAAATTTTACCTATTTCAAGTCTTAGTATTAGCTGTATTTTGGAGCTGTTCCGAAAATTCAGGGGTTAAAGGCGAGGAGCCCGGTTATTTTCCGATCAAGGAGTACATTGAAGTTCATGCGGAGAAATTGGTTGGTAAAAACCTTGTAAAAACGGTAAATGTAAATGGGGAGACGGAGAATAGTAACAGTACTCCCGACCTTGAGGAGATATTAAAGGAATTAGATTTCTTTATTCAGGCCGATATTAATAAGCCTGCACTGACAAATGCCTATGAAACCCAAAGGAGTGAAAGGTTTTTGATACATGAGATAAAAGAAGGGGAGAAGGGTAAGATAAAAAAAATAGTTGTGGAGTATTTAAGAGGCGATGTTAAGCAAGTCAGCTTTCAGTCGGTTACAGAAAACCCATTTTATTCTTCAAAAACCAGAGGAATTGTGATCATACATGACGTAACGGGTTTGATAGATAATTTTGCTGTGGAAACTTTACAGGAAGTGATTTTTTCAAAACCCAATAGGATCATCATTTCTGGACATTTTCGGGAATAAAAGAGGTTGTATCATTAGTCAAATGAAGGCCCTGAGATTTGGTCATTTGAAATTTGATTCAGATATCTTCCCGAATAAAAAAGAGGCTGTCCTAATTTATGAGACAGCCTCTTTTTTTATAAGCAGTACCTTAGGGCATGCTGAAAAACGCCAATTGGAGAATAATTTCTTTAAATTTTGATGAATACCCCATTTATTAAGCGTTGTCTTTTTAAGCAGGTGCAAACTTATTCAATGATCCAGTTTGATTTGCGTGCACCTGAAAATTTCAAAATTCGAAATTTTCAGGCTAGCCTCAGGCATACCATCTTCTTCATTGGGCTCATTCGAAGTATAAGCATACATCTTCACTCGCCCGCTTTGAAGCTGGCATACCTGAGGCTTTTTCAGCAAGCCCTACCTTAAACCTGAAATATGCATTAGAATTTCTACGCCACGGCCACACGTTATTACGAGCTCATCCGCCGCGGCGGACATAATCAATCGTTTCACTGCATTTAGCTCACTCACCAAAGAGATGATTGTGCTTCATTCGCCAAATGCTTGATTCTTTTGTGTTTTGAGCTCTCACAACGAACTCTAATGCATAATCCGGGTTAAATCACATCAAAGCCTAAATAAGGAATCAATACTTTCGGCATTTTTATGCCCTCTTCGGTCTGATTGTTCTCTAAAATGGCAGCTACAATTCTTGGCAAAGCCAACGCACTTCCATTTAGCGTATGAGCCAATTGTGTTTTTTTGTCCTCTTCCCTGTATCTCAATTTTAGTCTATTGGCCTGATAAGATTCAAAATTACTCACAGAACTTACTTCCAACCATCTTTCCTGTGCAGCTGAAAATACCTCCATGTCGTAGGTCAATGCAGAAGTAAATCCCATATCCCCACCACATAACCTTAATACCCTATAAGGCAATTCTAATTTTTGGAGAAGACCCTGAATATAGGCGCTCATTTCCTCCAACGCATCGTAAGAATTTTCAGGATGGGCTATCTGCACAATTTCTACTTTGTCGAATTGATGCAGACGGTTCAAACCACGTACATGGGCACCCCAGCTACCAGCTTCTCTTCTGAAACAGGGTGTATATCCTACATTTTTAATAGGAAACTCCAACTCATTTAAAATTACATCCCTGTACATATTGGTAATGGGGACTTCTGCTGTTGGGATTAAATACAATTTATCAGCCGTAGCTTCATACATTTGTCCCTCTTTGTCGGGAAGTTGTCCGGTTCCATAGCCAGAATCTTCGTTAACCAAGATAGGTGGTTGTACCTCTGTGTATCCTGCTTTGATGGCCTCGTCCAGGAAGAAGTTGACCAAAGCCCGTTGCAACCTTGCACCTCTGCCCTTATAAACAGGGAATCCTGCACCCGTTATTTTTACACCCAGTTCAAAGTCAATGATGTCGTATTTTTTGATCAACTCCCAATGCGGCAGTTTGTCATCAGGGAGCTCGGGTATGGTTCCATGACTCAATACTACTTCATTGTCTTCCGCTGATTTCCCTTTAGGCACTGAGTAATGTGGGACATTTGGGATGGAATATAAAAGCTGCTTTAAGTCTTCCTCATAAGTGCTGTAGGCCTCTTCCAAGGTCTTGATCTGCTCTTTTATTTCAGTTGTTCTCGTTTTGATTTTTTCAGCTTGTTCTTTTTTCCCATCCCTCATCAGCATCCCTATCTCCTTGGAGATGCTATTGGATTCTGCTTGCAGGCCATCTCTTTGGGCTTGGGTATCTCTCCGGTTTTTATCAATTTCCAAAACTTGGTGAAGTACCGCCTCTGCATGGGGAAAGTTACGTTTCTGTAAACCCTCCAATACGGTTTCAAAGTTATCCCTGATGGTATTGACAAGTAGCATATTCTCTATCTCAAATAAATGTTTCCGACAAAGATAAGCATGTTGATGAAAACCACACTTCTTACCGGGTCTATTTGATCAGTCCAAATAATAAACCCTTTTGACTCTACTGCTGATATTGGTCAGGAGCTCATAAGGGATGGTTCCTATATTTTCTGCCAATTCTTTGAGTGAAATGCCCGGGCCATAAATTATTACTTCATCTCCCTCTCTAACCTCCATGTCTGTTACATCTATCATCGCCATATCCATGCAGACATTTCCGATAACAGGGGCCCTTTTTCCATGGATCAGTACAAATCCCTTACCATTGCTGAAGCGTCGGTCATAGCCATCAGCATAACCAATGGCTATAGTAGCTATCTGTCCGTCTTTTTCCATTATTCCTTT
This sequence comes from Cecembia lonarensis LW9, assembly GCF_000298295.1. Classification (GTDB taxonomy): domain Bacteria; phylum Bacteroidota; class Bacteroidia; order Cytophagales; family Cyclobacteriaceae; genus Cecembia; species Cecembia lonarensis. The sequence continues at coordinate 19,187 of NZ_AMGM01000011.1, read as the reverse complement.
TCGGCTGTAGCCGACTGAATCCCCTTTTTTAAGTTTTTTCACTTGTGAAACGGTTGTCTTAAGGGTGCTGATAACACGCAAATGTTGGTCATAAAGCCCTGTGACTTCCACTCCATACAATCCAATCCCAAGACGCACCATATCCAATTGGAATTCAGAATAGGCTGCTATACCGGCAGAATTCAATGCATGGCGAAGGGGTCTATAATTCAGCTTTGCCATGATGCGCTCACACATGTCGGTAAAAGTTTGAAGTTGTGACCTTGTGAAATCCTCATGCCTGGACTCATCTGCTGCAGCCAAATGGGTATAAAGACTGGCAATTTCAAGTTGAGGATTTTCTTGGACCATGGACAGCAATTGAGACATATCCTGTTCCTCAAATCCTAATCGGTGCATCCCTGTGTCCAGGTCCAGGTGTATCTTCATCCTTTTATCTTGCCCTTTACAAAAAATAGCCAATTCTTTGAAAAATTGTAAGCTATACACCACAGGTTCTAAATCATGCTGCAGGAGATGGGGAAAGGATTCCTGCACAGGGTTGAGAACCATAATGGGTAGGCGGATTCCTTCCGATCTCAGGGCCAGGCCTTCATCCGTATAGGCAACCGCCAAATAGTCGGCCTTGAGTTGCTGTAAGTGGTTGGCAATTTCATCTGCCCCACCGCCATAGGCAAAAGCTTTTACCATGACCATTACTTTGGTCTTTGCATCGAGCTTGGTTTTATAAAAGTTGTAATTATGCGTCAGGGCATTGAGGTTGATCTCTAGGCTGGTGCCATGAATACGTTGCTGAAGGCGGTTGACAACTGCCTCGAAGCCAAATTTTCTGGCTCCGGTTACCAGAATAATGTCATTGTCAAAGAACTCATCATGCAAGCTTTCCAGCAAATGCTCCGTGTCCTGAAAAAAGCGCATGGGAATCATCAATTTCTCTTTAAGACAGCTGATATCCTTGCCCACACCCAATAGATAATCAATTTTATAAAAGGTCAACAATAGGGCAACTTCTTCATATACTTGATCTGTGTTGCCCACTTGTAGCAGATCGGATATGATCAGTATTTTTCTTTTTTTAGGCCTTTGGGCATTCATAAACTCCAGGGCCAACCTTAAGCCCGCCAGATCATTGTTGTAAGTATCATCAATGATCAAGCTTTGATTGGTGCCCGGCTTCAAAGTGAGGCGCATATCAATTGCCTTTAGGTGATTCAAACCTTCCTGTATGGTTTTTGTATCCAGGCCTAAGGTCAACGCGGCCACAATGACATGACGGATATTTTCAAGAGAAGCTTCATCTGAAAAAGGCACCATAAAGGTACAAAGACTTAAATCCGGCCGCATCAAGAGGATCTTTGACTTAGACAGCTCTTTTTTTACTGTCAGGGTGTAATCTGCTCCTACGCCATCAGACCAAATGATCAATTTTTTCTTTGGGAACCTCTTTTCAAGGTACTCGGTGATCATCGCATGCTCTTTTCTGAAAATGATATATTCACAGTTTTGAAATAACCTGGCCTTTTCCTCCAATTTTTGATTTTTAGACACAAAGCCTTCTTCATGGGCAGTGCCTATATTGGTGAAAATACCCAAGTTTGGCTTCATCATGTTTTCAAGGGCATCCATTTCATTGGTGGTAGAAATTCCTGCCTCTAAGACAGCTACCTGATGCATGGGGTCCATTCCAAAAATAGATAAAGGAACCCCGACCTGAGAATTATAACTTTTAGGGCTTTTGGCAACAGAAAATTTTTGGGACAAAACCTGCCCGAGCCATTCTTTGACTATAGTTTTCCCATTGCTTCCGGTGATTGCTACTACTGGTCCCTTAAAAAGACTTCTTTGATGCGAAGCTAACTTTTGGAGTGCTTGAAGCGGTTTATTTACTTTTAGAAAGCAGGCCTTTTTTGATATAGAGGCTGTTGGACTGAAATCTTCCTGAACAAGAAATGTTCGGATACCTTTATCAAATACTTCGCGCACAAAATTATGGCCGTCGAATTTTGCACCTTTCAAAGCAACAAACAGACTTTGCTCAGGTTGCAGGATATTCCGGGAATCTATTACTACATCTGTAAGCGGTGTACTGCTCTGTATGCCTTCAATTTTGGCTTGAAGTAAACTGGCCAATTCCTCTTGAGTAAGACGTTGCATCATAGTCTAAAAATACAGAATAGTGTTTACTTTTTTTTCTGTTCTTTCTTTTTGAAAAAAACTTGTTTAATCCATCGGGGAAGGAATATGGCTCCCAGTAAAAGGTAAGGATAATAAGAAAGCAACCTCCACAAGATGCTGGTAACGAAAGTGTAGCCATGTAGGAATTGGGAGAAGAATTGGGCAAAGAAAAATTCAGCTGTACCACTACTTCCTGGAGTCGGAGATATCATCATGACAATCCACATGATAACCTGTCTGGCAAATATAATGACATGCTCAAAAACACTCAGTCCTTGGTAAGAACCTATCAAGGCATTTAACATCAAATAACGCGAACTCCAGATGAATATCGTAGCGGCAATAATGGGCAGCCAATATTTGTAATTTTTCCCCACGAGTTCTTTGGAAGCCTCAATAATTTGGTTGCCATATTCATTGGCAGCATGTTTCCACTTTCGGAGCCATTTGATGGAATAAATTTTAAGCAAGACCCATTTGAATACCCTGGGACGGAAAAACAAGGCGGCAGCCATGACCAATGAATAAAATGCATAGAGTCCATAACTGGTCCAGAATAAAACTTCTAAACTTCTTCCAAGCCTCATTTCCATCAGCCTGCTTTCCGGAAAAATATTTCCTTGTGCAAAAAACAGGATGATGGGTGCCCCAATCACAAAGAACAGGTTATCCAAAATGGCGGTAACCATCACATAAGCAATGGCCTTTCCTAATTTTATCCCCTCCTTATTCAAAATAAATACCGCCACCGCAGTACCACCTACGATGGATGGCGTTACAGCAGAGGCAAATTCCCAAAGAATGATCACATACAGCGCCCGCATCCAAGTGAGTTGACGGTCGGTAATTTCCCTGATTCGGTATATATAGCCCACGTCACGACACAGAATGACAAAAATAGCTAGCACAATCCCCCAGGCAGAAGCATCAAAGATACCTCTCAAGGTTTTGGCATTGACGTTTGGATCCAGGTAAAACATCAAGAAAACAATGCCTACACCAATTAATATTGGAACCCATACCTTATTGGGATTAAGGGTGGCAAAAATCTTCTTATTATCTAATTTCATAATTTTAGGTGGTTGGCACGGGTTCTGTTTTTTCTACCCAAAAATTATTGAATCCATCGCCAATGGTAATGGTAACCATAGAGAGCTGTAGAAGTTCCAAAATTGCCAGAAATGTATAGATCACGAAAATCTTATCTGGCTTATAACTGATAAAATCGGAAAAAGGGATACGGTCCTTGAAGCTGATTTTCTGAAGCACAAAATCTTTTTGTTGTTCTATGGTATAGGGATACTGAATTACTGTGTGTTTGGTTTCATCTGTTCTTGCAGAATATTTGGACATGACCTTTTGGAAAACTTTCAGCAATTTGTAAAGTTCTATGTCCTGTATTTCTGCTTCCACATTATCCGCTTTGGAAAGTTCCTTAAGTTCTGCCGCTAAATTTCCACGTTTTTCCTTGGAAAGTCTTACAGCTTCCATATTTGCCAAATCAGCAATAACCGATTTGTATTTTTTGTATTCAAGTAAATGTCTTATCAGTTCCTCTCTGGGGTCTATTTCTTCCCCATTTTCATCAAGATCAGGCCTTGGAATAAGCATTTTGGATTTGATCTTCATCAAAGTAGCCGCAAAGAGGATAAATTCACTGGCTACTTCGATCTCCATTTTCTCCAACTGATGGATGTAATCAAGGAAATCCTGGGTGATTTTGGAAATGGGGATATCATAAATATCCAGCTCATCTCTTTCTATGAAAAAGAGCATCAGATCGAAAGGACCTTCAAATAATGGCAATTTGATCTCAAAACTCACCGGAAAGAATTTTTTTATGTTAAATTTGCTGCAGATTCAAACCCAAAGATATTTAAATTAAGGTAATTAACGTACCTGAAAGTCAAAAAGACGTGCTGAAGTTATTGTTTACGTAAAAGTTGGATTTTTGAAAAACATTCAGGAAACTTAGCTGTTAATTACTTTTATAAAGAAACTTATCGCAAATGGTAATCAAACCCGGTAAATTACTCGCTCAGATCGACTGCCCGGAAGATCTGAAAAAATTTTCAAAAGACCAGCTGGTACAAATCTGTGATGAACTCCGTCAGTTCATTGTTGATAATGTTTCTGTATATGGAGGCCACTTTGGCGCCAGCCTGGGCGTAGTAGAACTTACTGTTGCGCTGCATTATGTGTTGAATACCCCTGATGACCAATTGGTTTGGGATGTAGGGCATCAGGCTTACGGGCATAAAATCCTGACAGGCAGAAAAGAAAGATTCCACACCAACCGGATATATGGGGGCTTATCCGGTTTTCCGAAGAGAAAAGAAAGCGAATATGATACTTTTGGAGTTGGGCATTCCAGTACTTCTATTTCGGCAGCGTTAGGAATGGCCATGGCTTCCAAATACAAAGGCGATCAGCGCAAGCAACATGTGGCTGTCATAGGTGATGGGTCCATGACCGGAGGAATGGCTTTTGAAGCCATGAACCATGCCGGGGTTTCAGATACCAACTTGCTTATTATTCTCAATGACAATTGTATGTCCATCGACCCCAATGTAGGGGCATTAAAGGACTATTTGACTGATATAACTACCTCTCATACCTATAATAAGGTAAAGGACGAGGTTTGGAACCTGCTGGGTAAATTCAGCAAGTTTGGCACATCTGCGCAGGAGGTAATTTCCAAAGTGGAAGGCGCCATCAAGTCAGCTGTGTTGAAGCAAAGCAATTTGTTTGAATCCCTCAACCTGAGGTATTTTGGTCCTGTAGATGGACACGATGTAAATCACTTAGTGGAAATCCTTGCGGATCTGAGGGATATTCCTGGTCCAAAAATTCTTCACTGTGTGACCGTTAAAGGTAAGGGCTATGCTCCAGCCGAAAACGGTAACAAAACTACTTGGCATGCACCGGGCTTATTTGATAAAGTAACCGGTGAGATTTATAAAAAGACCCCAAGTGCGCCGCAAGCACCTAAATACCAGGATGTTTTTGGTCATACCTTGGTGGAACTGGCAAAAGAGAATGAGAAAATCATGGGTATTACGCCCGCCATGCCATCGGGATCTTCCTTGAACATTATGATGAAGGAAATGCCGGATAGGGCATTTGACGTGGGTATTGCCGAACAACATGCTGTCACATTCTCTGCAGGTTTGGCCACCCAGGGCATGATTCCCTTTTGTAATATCTATAGTTCCTTTATGCAGAGGGCTTATGATCAGGTAATACATGATGTAGCCCTTCAAAACCTTCAGGTAGTATTTTGCTTGGACAGGGCCGGGTTTGCAGGAGCTGATGGTCCTACGCACCATGGCGCCTATGATATTGCTTATTTCCGATGCATCCCCAATATGGTGGTTTCCGCTCCTATGAATGAAGAGGAGCTGAGGAACCTGATGTATACAGCGACACAGTTCAATGGACCTTTCTCCATTAGATACCCAAGGGGTCAGGGCGTTATGCCAGAGTGGAGAACTCCTATGCGTAAGATCCCTATAGGACAAGGAAGGATTGTAAAAGAAGGTGAAGAGATCGCCATCCTTTCCATAGGTCATATCGGTAACTATGCCGTGACTGCCTGTGAACAGTTGGCTAACGATGGGCTCAATCCTGCGCATTATGACATGCGGTTTGTGAAGCCTTTGGATGAGGATTTGTTGCATGAAGTTTTCGGTAAGTTCAAGAAAGTGATTACAGTGGAAGACGGTTGTCTGATGGGAGGCTTTGGTTCGGCTGTTCTGGAATGGATGGTTGATCAGGGTTATACCGCCCAAGTGAAGCGTCTGGGTATTCCTGATGCGATCATTGAGCATGGGGATCAATTGGAGCTGCACAGAGAATGTGGTTTTGATCCTGAGGGGATAGCTGCAGCAGTTAGGGATATGGCAGCAGTGAAGGTGGAGAAGTAAATTTCCCTTCTACAGCATATATACCATTTGATCGAAATAAAATGCCCTGGTAGATATAAGACCTATCAGGGCTTTTTTTTTGGGAAGGATTTGGGTTTTGAATTTTGCTGGTGGGTTATGGTATAAGTTGTCCTGTCTTGGGGTAAATTATTAGATCGTGTGTGCTACCGCGTGTGCGCACCTCGTCAGCGTAATTTGGCTTGGCCGTCTACTCAATCACCTGCTGCATTATTTTATTAATTATTTCTGTCATTAATTTAGTTACTATTTCTATGTCATTTTCAGTTGTTCTCCAATTTACAAATGCAGCCCTAATTCCATTTTTTCCATTGTAAATAGTTGGTGTCATAAACACTTTCCCTGTGTCGTTAAGCAATGTTAAAAAAGTAATTACTTTTTGTTGATTTTCTTTACCTGCCAATGTAAAACAAACAGTGTTTAATCTTATTGGAGCTAAAAGCTCAAAGTAGTTGCTGTTATTGATAAATTCTCCAAATTGATTAGCTAACAAAATACAATTTTCTACAATATCTTGATACCCCTTTCTTCCATAAGCCAGAAGGGAAAACCAAACAGGTAATGCTTTTAACCGTCTTGAATTTTCAGGTAAAAAATTTAAATAGCTAAAATTTTCAAGTGGATTTCCTAAATAAGGTGCATTTGAATTTTGGAAGGTTTCAACTTGTAAATGCTTGTGTTTTTCTTTTACGAAAAATACAGCATTTTCATAAGGAACGTTTAGCCATTTATGACAGTCAATTGTTATGCTGTCCGCATTTTCCCAGCCTTCAACAAGGTACTTATGAGCTTTGGAACACACAGCAAATCCCCCAAATGCGGCATCAATATGCCACCAAAAATTATATTTCTCCTTAAGTTTTGCTATTGCTACAAAGTCATCAAAATCAACCGTGTTTACTGTTCCACCACTTGAAATAAGTATAAATGGTTCTCCACGGAGTTCATCAATCTTCTTCTCTAAATCAGATATGTCTATTGCTTCTCTATTGTCATTTAATACTTTAATTTTTATTATATTATTACTGCCAACTCCTAATAGTGAAAGTGACTTTACAACAGAAGAATGTGGAATCGCAGTTAAAATATTTATATTTTCAGAAACACCTTCCTTTGCAAAATCTTTGCCTATTTCTTTTCCTATCCATTGCCTTGCAACTGCTAGACAAGTAAAGTTGGACATAGTTGCACCCGTAACAAATCCACCCAAAAAGTCATTGGGTAATTCAAAAAGGTCAAGCAGTAATTGTATAGTTTCTAATTCTATTGATGCAGAAATATCCCCTTGTCCTTGTGTTGCAAAAGTATTTTGGTCATAAATTGTCGTTAGCCAGTCACCAACAATTGAAGCAGGTGTAGAACCACCAGTAACAAAGCCCCAAAAGCGAGGTCCTGAACTAGATACAATTATCTGATCAAATCTACTATTAAATTGTTTAAGCGTTTCTGCTGTCCCTAAGCCGTTTACAGATAAAGTCAGTATTCCACTTGTTATGTTTTTAGTGGATGTTCGTCTTTCCGAAATATTGTTCAAATATTCAAGTCCTTGCTCTTTGACTTTTTCAAGTAAATTGTCAAGCGCTATTAAATCATTTTTTAAGTGTTCGTTCATTTTAGCATGGTTATTTATGCTTCTGGTAACAGTCTCGGAGCATCCGCCGCGTCTGATCAAACAGAACTACACTTTAATAGAAGCAGAAAGCTCCAAGTTTGTACATTACCCCGCTTGACCCAAAACCCGGGTTAGTGGTCCGGTCTTCTTTTTTGTCCTACATTGTCATTTTTGTTAGTCTATTTTCTTTTCAGGTTCGGTTGTTGCAGCCTGATAGCTCACGGGATTCAGCCTTTCTGCCGACAAAGGCATGTATCCAAGGTGATGTTGTGGTGTCCCCGCTAAGGCGGGGCAGGCAGTGATTTTTTATTCCACCTTTATTAATTCCCCAAAAGTTTCAATTTGGGTCAATAGCATTTTGATATCTGATTTTTTAAAAAATCTTTTGAATTTGGGCCTTTCAGAAACCTCTAAAAACTCTTCAAGCAATTCTTGGGAAAATATCAGGGTTGCTGCTCCAGATTCAAGAAGGACATCCAATTCCTTTTGTCTTTGGGAGATCAAAAAACGTATCCAAAGATTAGTATCTAGAATTACCCTTCTATTTTTCATACCGGGCTTTGCGGACTGCTTCAACCTCTTTAGTAATATCTTCTAAACTTGGGGCTTCATCTGACTTACTCCTGAATTTTTTTAATACCTCAGAAAAAGCATTCTCAGAATCCTCTTTCCTAATCCTTATCAAATCCAAATTTGCCAAGTCTTTCAAAAGGGCTTTGGCTTTAGGATTCAATATATCAATTCTAATTGTTTCCATGTTTTTTAATCTTTCTTAAAGATACGAATATTTTAAATAGGAGATCGTTTTGTCATGCACCACAACGGTTTGCGTGTATGTGCAGTAGCGGATTAGAAGCGCTTTCCTGTCCGTTTTGCACAAAGTTTCTTAAAAGCACAGACCTTCGATTTACCACTTCACACGCTGTTAGGGCATCGTGCTTCTTCTTCCGTTGGTTTTTCGGTCGGTTTTGGGGTGCGTTGGGACAGACACACTCTTTGCCAAGCTTTGGTTTGAGCGTTGGCTTGTGCGGCTTGGCAATGTGTGTGGCTGTTTAGGGTTGGCATTATTATAAGGTCAAGTTTCTTATTTTTTCAATCAATTCAAGCATTCTTTCTCTTCCTTCGCTTTCTTCTTCTAGGTTGATTTGTCTTGCCGTTTCTCTTGCGACTATATGTTTAGAACTGCTTCCCAGTTGTTCTCTTTTACCTTCTTCGATTACAGCATAATCCGTAAATGTTGATCGCATTGTAGTTTCAAAATCAACTCCGAAAACACAGAACCTTTCAGAAATTGCCCAATTTTCAATTCCCAAAATCCCTTCTAATTCTTCATCTCTTATTCCTATAGCTTTTAAAGCGTCTTTTCTCAGATTACCATTTCTGTCATCTCCGGAACGAGTGTCGTTATCGAAACAGATGAATGTTGGAATTTGATATAGAGTGAAGAGTCTCCACCATTTCGCCAAATTACCTTTACCACTTACTCCAATTATTTCAATACCATGTTCTGTTGGGTCTAAGCCAAGGCGTTCAAAATAAATAGGAAGTGACAGTTCTTCAGTAAGTCCTTCAACTAGTATGATTTTATTCGCGAAAAATCCAGATAAAACATGTGCAGTAGCCTGATTTGAATAAAACGGAACTACAGTTTCTTCCTTTGTTTTTGATGGATTTGCACCAGTTGCCAGACAATGATTAAAAAGCGAGGAAGCTTCATTGCTAATTGCAAAAGTTTGATTTTTTTCTTTTCGAATTAGGTTAATTCCTTGGATGTATTTTAAATCAACAAAATAAGGACTATGTGTAGTTAAAACGATTTGCAAGCCATCTTCTGCCATTTGAAACATCTTTTTTGCCAACCATTTTTGAGCCAAAGGATGCAAATGAGCTTCAGGTTCGTCTAAAATGAAAATTAATCCTTGACCTAAAAATGATTTGGCATAAGCGTGGGCAAAAGAAAGTGCCAGTATTTGCTGTTGTCCTGTGCCGAGTTCTTCGTATGCTCTCGTTTCCCCATTTTCAGTAGGATGCACCCTTAAAGTTTTGAAATAGTTACTTGGGTCATAAGCTGAAAAATCAAATGCTAATGCATGTGTCATATTAAACAATATGCTATCAGCTATTGATGACATATTGGTATTAAATGAGTTGAATTCATCAACTTCAAGAAATGTTGCTTTTATATTTTCAAAGAAGCCTTTTAGACGATCTACCCTTTCTTCATCTTCGGTGAGTCTATCATGAAATGCTTTAGTAACTTTTGATAATAGTGTAAACTTGGTAGAGTAGCTTAGCTGATAATTTAGATTTTGCTCAGAATTAACCACTACACAAAGTAATTCTTCTCTAAGGGCAGTACTTACATAAATGTTTTCAGCACCATTTTCTGCTTGATAAGCTGCAAAGTGGTTTTCACTTCCTTTTTGTGCTCGAAAATTAAAGCCACCACAAGAAAATTCAGAAGACCTGCCCAAACGTCCATTAAAGCCTGAAATACTTGTTTCAATGACGACTTGGTTATTTGTATCTCGATTGTAATGGTCGTAATCTTCTAGTTTTTTATATTTTGGATGGAACTCCCCAAACATGAGTTCTATTGCTCTAATAATATTGGATTTTCCCGAATTGTTCTCACCAATTAAAACCACTGGCTGATTGACAGGAAAGTTTATAACTATCTGGTCATTTACAGATCGGAAACCTTCAATCGTTATTTGTCTTAATCTTGGTGGCATCAGTTTGATTTATAAATTCAAATTCTCAAATATCTTTCCCAAGTACTCCTTATTGTTCTCAATAAAGAGCACTTTATTTTCAGCAAATTCATTCCTTGTAACATTCCCATCACTCCAAACCTTTTGTACTTTGGCAAAAGACGTAACTGACAAGATGAAGGCTGATATATGCACTTCAATTTCTTTCTTATCCTTATTTAAATCTGATTGAATTTTTGCTTCCAATGTGGAAGCATCGGCTTTACACCAAAGTACTTTTGGATTGTTGAAGTGTGTTTCTCCTAATAAAATCCCTTTTGGGTCAAGGAAGTAGATATACTGCTTGGAACCATCAACTACCCAAAGGATAAAATCTGGGTAAAAGGAGGAGCTTTCCATGAAAAAGCCAATACCCTTTACAGTTAAGTTTCTGAGGACAAAAAGCTTTTTACCTTCAAATTGCTTTGACTCCCTGGCATATTCTCGAAGGTGATTGATAAAATCTCTTTCGCCTTTATTAAGCCGTACTGGAACCGTCTTTATTTCTTTGAATTTGTTACCATCTTCGTAGGAAGCTATTGGTGAGTATAGGTGCTTGTCAAAATGAATAGAAGGGAGTGTTTTGTCGTCCTTTTCATATATCTCCTTTATTCTTGATTCTAACTCTGAAATAAATGTGTCGTGCTTTTTGGGCACTTTCACAATCATGGTATGCGATGCAGGGAACATGGCTGAATTGGAAGCATGATCCAGCATATCGTAGGTTAAGTATTTTGAAAGGAATGCCTTTTCCTTGTCAGCATAAAACTTATTGATGTAGTCTTTAACCAAACTTACTGCGACTGCTTGTACCTTTCCTGAAATAGCTTCATTGATCTCGAACTGACCTTTGTGACTGAAAAGGTTGAAGTTCCCTTCTTCGATCAATCGGGAGAATATTTCACTATTTATAATTAAGTTTTGGTAGCCCTTCAAAAGTTTATACCTATTGGCTTCCATAGTAAGGGCATTGAAATCGATGAAGCCCCTGAAACCTTTTAGAAAGTTTTCATTGTACTCTGCGGCATCTTCTGCAAACTGGCTATTGAATCCACCTGAAGCAATGCTTATCTTGTTACGCAGATCAATTGTTACACGCTTTGCAACATCGGCATTGTACTCCAATTCCATGATTTCATCCTTGAAAGATTTATCGTTTTGCTTGCGGAAGGTCATTATCTGGCCATTCCATTGCTCTTCGTGGTTGAGCTTAATTTCAATGGAATAGTTGGTGTAATCCGGAACTTCTTTTTCAATTTCAGTTAAGAATCGGTTCATGTAGGATGCATTTAAGCCCATAATGGAAATGGTCTGCAAGGCTCTTACATGGTAGGGTGCATTGGCTTCTTCACGCTTTAGCGAAAGGTTCTTTCCTTTCAGACGAACCCCACGGCCAAATAGCTGAATGATTTGAGCGCCTTCACTTTTACCCATATTCATTAATCCCATACTGGAAACACGCCAAGAGTTCCAGCCTTCAATGAACTTCTTGGAACCAATCAGAATATTGATGGTGGAGTCAGTTTCTGAAATAGCCTGAAACAATGATTTAGTAAAGCTGTCGTCTTGGATAGTCAAATCTCCATCTGTATCGGCTTCCAATGTCTTGGCATACTTCGGTACATCACCAATATTGATGACTGCAAAATATTGATCAGATGTTTTTGTTTTAAGTGCTATTTCTCCATCTGCTTGCTTGACCTGATAGGCTTCAATATTGCCAATGCCATTGAAAACTTTTGTGAGAATAGATTCAGCAATGGGTGTTTCCTTTTTCAAATACTCAAAACGACCTTTAAAAATATCATTCCCATCTGCATCACGTAAGCCTGTGTCGCCCTTTAGAATCTTATTTATATCCGACTGCAGTGCTGTAGGAGAAGATAGGGCATACTTAAAGAATTTGACAATTCGTGATACATCTGAAATGCTTTCTTTGTCGCCTTGTGTTAAGGTGCTTGATGATGAACTGATTACCCTGCTACCTACAAATACCCACAAGGGCTTTTCAATGTTGTATTGACGCAAATCCTTTTCGTATTGCTCGTAAAGGGCTAACTGTTCGTAATAGCCCAGAAGACTGGCAGTTAGTAGCAATTTATTCTGTTCTTCGCTGTACTCGTTCTTCGCATCTAAATTGAATACGCTGAAGTCTTTGCCATAGCCATCTGTATAGAAATGTCGATAGGAATAATCAAAAATGATGGACTTGCCATATTCTTGAAGTAAATCCTTAGTAATGTTGGTGATGATCTGCCCAAAGGTGGCTGAATACTCAAAGGTGAATGATCCATCGCCACGGGTTAAATGTTCTCTTAGGTTTTTCCAGGCACGTTCTTCTGACTTTTGCCCTTTGTGGCCTTCGTCAATAAAAACAAGGTTCTTGGATTCTGAGAAATAGTCAACGTCCACACTAACGCCTTCACCTTCCTTTTCCTTTACCAACTTGGTGATTTCCAATATCAGGATTTCACCTTCTTTGGTTTTTAGGCTTTCTTCACTTCCTGAGTAAAGTTTTGCAGGAATGCCACTCTCCAAGCAGCTTTCGTAATGCTGTCGGCTCAGACCTTCATTTGGCGTAATGAGAATGATGTTTTCCCATTCCTTAAAATATTTGGTGATCTGCCAATAGTTGCAATGCATCAGGAGGGTTTTTCCACTGCCTGTTGCCATCCAATAAGCTAATTTTTTTAAATCCTTCTCCGTGTAGGCTTCTATATCCTTGAAGTCCTGGCTATCCTGAGCATACTGATTGAGCGAATTGATTAAAACCGTTGGATTGTTGCTGTAAACATCAAAGAAATATTCTGTGAAGAGCAATGAAAACCACTGGTAATATTTAAAGGTAAGGAAAGGCTCAGCTCGGTTTTCCCTTAACTTTTTTTCATAGCCTTGAATAGCTTCATCATATTGTTGGATTGCCCGATCTTCAATCAGTTTTTCCGAATTGGCCATTAAAGCACTGGCAAAAAAGGTATATCCGGTAGAGCTAGTGCCTGACTCTTTGTTGTTAAATTCATCCCGCAGGTCTTCAAAGGCTTCATAACCCAACTGGAGCAAGATGTATCTGAATAGTACAAGTTGTTTTTCTAATTGCATAGCTTTTTTATTTCTCGCAAAGGCGCAGAGGCGCTAAGTTTTTGTGCATTTGGTGTCTTGAATGCACAAGCACTGTGCATTGCTTTTATTGAACGCACAGGATTTGCTTCTTTTTGTGCAATAGCCTTTCGCTGTGCACAAGGTTTGTGCATAGCAAAAGTCAAGCGCATAGTTTTATCAATATTTTGTGCAATGAGTATCATTTGCTCAGTAGTTTATACAGTTGCTTATTTAGGTAAAGCGATTCATTTCCAATCTTTTCTAATTCGAGAATGCCCAATTCCACCAAACGATTCAAGTATTTACTTGCTGTATTTCTGGAGGCAATGCCACTTTCAACTAAAAAACTGATTTTACAATAGGGTTGAACAAAAAGCATGTCCACCAACTCTCGGCTGTAGATGTCTTCTGCTTCGGTTTTTACTTTTGCTACCGTTGCTTGTAGCAGTTCATGAATCTGATTAATCAAATTCAGGGTTTCTTTGGCTGTGGCTTTGACTGCCGTAAGCATATATACGAGCCATGCTTCCCATTCGCCATTTTCGGTTACTCCACGAAGGAGACTGTAATAATCTGATTTAAACGCATTGATGTATTGTGATAAATAGAGTACGGGTTGATCAATGATTCCCACCTGGGTCAGATACAGGACATTCAAAACCCTGCCGGTTCGGCCATTGCCATCAGTAAAAGGGTGAATGGCTTCAAATTGATAATGAAGCATGGCCATTTTGATCAGTGGATCTATGCCATCATCGGCCTGGGCAAAGTTTAGCCAATCACTTAACTTCTCAGTGAGTACATCATGACAACATGGTGGTGTGTAAACTACCTGAAAGCGATTGCCGATATACACAGGGGTATCCCTTACACCATCTTCTTTGTCTTTAATCTTTCGGTAGATGTTTTCTAAAAGCGGCAGGTCAATACCGCTTTCCTGTTGTTTTTGCCATGCATCATACAGGGCGGTTCGGTAACGGAGTACTTCTTTGGTTTGTGAATCAGGTTCAGTGGTAGTCGAAGCAAATGCTTTGTAGAGTTTATCAGAGGAAGTGAAAATATTCTCAATGGAGGATGATTCCTTTGCTTCCTGCAATACCAAGGTATTGATAAGCATCAAAGGATTGGGAATAATGGGCATTCTACCTTTTAGCTCGGCCATGGCCGCACGGGCTTCTGCCAAAACCTTGTAAACAGCCAAGGTTTCCCATGCTTCCTTAGCGGGAGGCAGCAATGGCAAATCATTGTACGGTTGATCTGATCGAAAGGCCATTACGATAGCATTTTGTTTCTGAATACTTCTTCAATGGGCTGGTAGCCTTCTATATGTGCCTGATCGTTGATGTAAAGCAGGTCATAGGCGAATGCCTTGAACGCTTCTTTAAGTGCTGCTGCATCTGCTTTGTACTCTTCCAAAGACCAATCCTTAACCGAACGCCATACCACCAGAATGCTTTTATTGGCATTATTATGCCCATAAACAAACTGATACTTTTTGCCATTAATCTCTTTGGTAATGCACTTTTGCATGTGCAGGCCAATAAGGTAGTTGAAGGTTTCTACCAAATCAACGGCTTGCTCGGTATCGTAGGTGAAGCCATCCCATACTTTGAGTTTGTAATCCCAAGGGTCTTGCATGGCGGCTGTGTTTACTAGGGTTTGGCTGCCCTTGGTCTCAAACTCCAAAAAGTATTTGGGAATGTACTGATCAAATTCCAGGGCTTTCTGCAAAGTATCTTCTGATGCTTTGAAGGCAATGTTTTCTAAAGCTTCTTCATACTGCTCTAAGCGTTGGTATTTGAAGAATATTCCATTTCCGCCACCAACGGGCTTAACGGGACTACCTACGTTCCATTCTAGGGAATGTGCAATTTTCTTGATTCTTGGTATAACAACGGTGTATATATAATTGCCCTGCTCAATTAAAATGCATTTTCTATTTCCATTATCTTGATTATTCAAATTTTGAATTGCGTGAAAGGTAGTTCCGGAACCTGCGAAATAATCTAGGAAATAACCATTTGTTACACCAGTTGAATAGAGAAGAAACTCGATAAGTTTTACAGGTTTCGGGTAGTCGACTTTATCCTGCAAGACTAAATTTTCGAGTGTAATGCCACCATCACTTTTTTGACTAATAATTGATCGAAGAAGAAAGGATTCAACTTCTCTCAAATATGTTATTGAGCTAGGTTGAGTATTTTCATTATTTGCGTACCATATTCTGCCCTTCATCATAGATCCATCTGGTAAGATGAACTCACTTCCGTTCTTTTCTGCAGCTTTAAAAGTATCTTCCTTCCAGCGCCATCCTTTATTAGGTACTGGTGCAGGTTTTTTAGTGACAGGATTTATGACTTCATATCTCGGCCCTTGGGTTTTTGCATTAGGCCATGACATATTAATCTTACCCCAAATTTCATAATTTTCATCTAGTTCACAGTAGAGAGTAATACCCCGATCAAATCCTTGCTTTTTGTAATACTTCTTTAAAATTGACTGAGCTTCCCTTATCGATTTACCTGAAGATTTCGCTTTTTTAACAATTTCATATACTTCTTCGAGGGAATCCTTTCGCATCACAAAAGACAAATCATTTGCCTTCCTGTGCTCCTTACTTTTGCAATACAAGTAGATATATTCATGGATATTTCCAATTCCTTTGTCATTCTTTGGTATTCGTTTATTCCATGTAATCTTTTCTGTTCTGTTGTTCTCCCCAAAAGTTTTATTCAGTAACTGACCTAGTGCAAGTTCTTCATGTTCGTCACAACTGATAAAAAGAGCCCCAAAATCATTCAATAGATCCTTATTTGATTCAAGAAGTGGTTGAAACATAGTTACCCATGTCGATGATTTGAAAGCATCTTTATATATAAAACCATCATCACCTGTATTGTACGGTGGGTCGATATATGTAGCAGATATTGATTCTTCAAATTTTGGTCTAACAGAACTTAAAGCCTGAAAGTTATCACTCTTTATTAAAAGTCCATCCAGTACATTTTCCAAATCATTTTTCTTTGATATTGCATTTAAAAGGGAATTTTTAAACCCTTTATCAAAGTGTATTGTATCAATTGGAAGCTTATTCAAATGAATTTTTTCAGAATCAAAAAAATCATTGGATGATTCAAATTTTGAATATTCCCCAAACAACTCCTTCCACTCTGCTACCTGCTTTTCGTTTTTAATTACTTCTTCGAGAATAGGTTTGGCAGCTTCTTCTCCGATGTACTCCACCAGTCGGTCAATGGTAATGACCCACTCTGTATTGAGTACAAACTTCTTTTTCTCCCATAGCTTTTTCTGAAAATCTTCAATCTGGCTTACAAAGGCGATAATGGTATCGGCAATGGACTTGAATACCTTGATGGTTTTCAGGTTGTGCTTGAGTCGGTCAAAGTGGGTGTCAGAATCCGTTACATAGAGGTCGTCTACATTGACCAATTCACTTTTGATGTAGTAATCCAGCTCTCTTTCCAGAAAGCTTTTTAGGTTTTTATGGATGAAGAAATCGTGCTTGTTTTTACGGGTGTAGTGTTGTAGTTTTTTGAGTAGTAGGGGCTTTCCTTCCTGTTCTTTCCAAAGGTTGGCAAAGAGCGGATTGGTGCTAAGTTCCTTCTTCAAATACTCAAAGGCTATTTCATCCAGGTTGTCTTGTTTGCTGTTGCCTTTTACCTTTTTCTTTTCATCATCTGCCAGAGGTCGGTATTCAAAGTAGATGGTAATTTCTTTTTCGCTTACATCCGGTTGCTTATTGGCTAAAACGAAGTTGAGTTCACTATCATCTTTTTCTTTGATTTCAGGGGCTTTGTCTGCCAATAGGAAGAAGTTAGGTTCGTCAGCCTTCACGTTACCTTGCTCAAGCTGCGCATTGTGCAGCTTGAAGTTGACTACCAGATTACCATCTAAAGTTTGTACTTTAAATGCATAATGGTTGAACGTCTCAGATGATTTGATGTAATACTGGTCATGGTTTGCCCAATGGAAGTGGGTTTCTTCGCCATTATAGGGAACCATGTATTTCTCGTTCTTGCCAAACCTGCGCTTGCTGATGAAGTCTCCTTTGTCATAGTATCGTGAGAAGAACAAGGTCAGGTGGTTGTAAATCTGATTTTCGGTTTCTACTGAAACGGTGGCTTCTGTGGCTTTTGCTTTGAGTGCTGCGTACTGATTGATTTTATCCTTCCCAAACTTCTCTAGTGTCTTCTTTTCATCCGCTTCAGCTTCCAACCAACCTTTGATGATGTCGTCCTTTTCGAGATCGGCAATTTGTTCTTTGATCTGCTTGGATTCATCAGCGGATAGTGTTTGGAGTTGTTCCTTTACCTTATCCACCAATAGCTGGTCAATGAAGTTGGCGATTTCCTTTCTTTTGTAGTGAAGGATTTTGTACACGCCAAAGTCCAGATCCTGAGAGTCAAACTGGAACAGTTGGTTTAAAAAGCCTTTTAGTTGGTCAAGCGGTGTATTGTTATTAGCCATTGTGCCTTTATTTCTTAATTTCTATTAGTAAATCTTTGACTTCAACATCAAGAATCCTTGCTATCTCGTAAAGTACTTCAAGTCTCGGTTGCTGTCGGTTTTGAACATAACCATTCACCATGTTGTAGCTTTTGCCAAGCTGTTCAGCCAACCAAGTTTGTTTAATTCCTTTTTCTTCAAGTACTTCCTTTATTCTGTTCATGTCGTCAAAGAGTCAGGCTGCTAAAATAGGTTTTATATTTTGATTATATCGTTTTTCAAGATAAAAAGTGTTTGAAATATTGTCGTTCTGTCTTTCCGTGCGTTGGCAAAAAATGGCTCTTTTGGTTTTTTGAGCTTTGGCTTGTGTGTCGGCAAAAACCAAATGTGCCATTTGTGCGGTGGGTTTTTAGCATGTGCCCTAACGTTTCTCAGCTATACGCAGGCAGGGATTTTCACCACTGAACTTCCTACGAAGAACTGAGCTTCAAATATACCACTTTCCTGTCCTGCGAAGCACGAAACCCCTACTTGCGTATAGCTGCTGTGTGTGCCCAGCATGGGCATATGGTATCGAAGATACCAAATTATTCCAGAGGGTGAAAGTCTCCGCCAACTGGCGGACAAGATGGTGAAGCCTGTTAGCAAGTCGCAAGCTGGTTGCCGCGAGAGGACTGAGCGTAAAGAAGACTTCCTGTGGAAGTCTTTAGCGAGGGGCCAGGATGTAGGGTAGGAAGTAAGCCAGACTGCGGTGTCTTTACTGACGAACAGGGCCTGTCCCGAACATCGGGAAACGGCATACGGAGGCCAATTAGGGAGGGTAAGCAAGCACATCATTGTAAAGCCCGTAACCAAAAATCCCTTTTTGGTAGATGCCGCAGAGGACAAAGCGGGAGCTTTGGGCCAGGTTTGTGGGTAGCAATAAGGAATATGCTCTTATCCCGATAAAAAAATCGGGACAGGCTCTGGGGAGGTCTTGGAATAGACTCGGTTTCTATGTACCAAGAAGTCAGCAGAGCTCATAGTAGCTACTGGAAAAGAAATACAGGGAAGACTTACTAGGTAGTGAAGCCCGCCCGGATGACCAGTCGGACGGGGACCGATCATCAGGTGAAGCGAAAACCTGTCTGCAGAAGG